>NZ_JAYMRT010000010.1:0-301075 GCF_038900515.1 Burkholderia sp. JPY481 | reverse complement strand
GAATATCGCGCTTGTACTGGTCGAACTTGCCGGACGCAAACAATCCCCGTGGCGGCACGAGGATCTTGTGCAGTTCATTGACCACCGACGATTTGCCGATGCCCGAATAACCGGAAACCAGCACGAGCTCGGGCACGCCATTGGCGAGAATCCGGTCGAACGTGGTGACCAGGGTATCGACTTCGCGCTCACGTCCGTAAAGCTTCTCGGGGATCATCAGCCGGTCGGGGGTGCCGTGCTCGTCCAGCGGAAAGTCGTCGATCTGGCGCTGACGCTCCCAGTCGGCGAGGCAACGTCGCAGATCATGCTCGACACCGGCAGCGGTCTGGTAGCGCTCCTCGGCGGTCTTGGCGAGCAGCTTCATGACGATGCGGGAGATGACGGCGGGGATGGCTTCCACCCGCGCGTTGGGTGCCGATGGCGTTCTGGCGATATGGCAGTGCACCCATTCCATGGCGTCCGTGGCAGCAAACGGCAACACGCCGGTAAGCATCTGATAGAACGTGACGCCGAGCGCATACAGATCGCTGCGCGAATCGATCGAGCGGTTCATCCGGCCGGTCTGCTCGGGCGCCATGTAGGCGAGCGTTCCGGCGATGGTTTCGGGAGCTTCAGGCGCCTGGCGCTCGCGTGGCAGACGCGAAGCCAGGCCGAATCCGGTCAGCCGCGCCTGTTCGTCGGCGCAATGCACGAGGATATGCGCGGGCTTCAGATCCTTATGGATCAGGCCGCGCTGGTGAAGCTTGCCGAGCGCGGCGGCAATGCCAATGGCGAGTTCCAGGAAATAGCCAATCTCCATGGGTGCGCCGAGCAGACGCGCGAGCGGCTCGCCGTCTGGGTCCTCGAATGCCAGCGACGCATGTCCGCCTTCGCGCACCAGCCTTAGCGGCCGTACCGCCCACGCACTGTCAAGCTCGTCCTTCAGCCCGAACTCGTGGGCAAGCCGATCGAGGCTGGCGGGCATCGGCTGGTCAGCGGCAAGCCGCACGAACAGCTCACTCTGACCGGCCACCACCGAGGACGGTCCTCTCCACAAGACACGCTCGCCATCGTCCCACAAGACAGTTGTTTTTTTATGCATCGCCGCTGCAACGAAAATTGTTGCGCAAGGATACACTTTCTTCGATGCGACGCTATTGGTGATGTCGGCAGTTCGCCTGCAACTTGTAGCGCCACCCTAGGCACCGCCTCGAAAATCGCTGTCGTCGAAGTACCCGGCCGATCCTAAGGGTCGATGGGATGCGATGAGAAGACCGCCACCCGAACGAACATCGAAAATTTGAGCAGCACGTCAATCGTCAGAATCGAAAAAAAGAAGGGCGCCTTGCTGGCCATATCCGGCAGAGACAGCCCGACTGCGATAGCGCTGACGACGCATAGATATGAGAGTAAACGGGCGGCATATCGACGCTGCATAAACGGTCCCGCGATTAGCGCCATCCATGTCGCCTTTGCAAGCAATACCGCGGCGATGTCTTCCTGTGAATCAGAGAAGACCATTTCCAACGATGTTTCGCTCAAACAGAAAAATGCAAGAAGTGAAAGCAGCACACGGTCGAATCGTGTCAGCGGAGCGACCTGAACGAGCATTGCGCACTACTCCTTGCCGGGAAGAACCAAACGAGTCAGTGATGCGCGAGCAACGGCCGCCTCGATGAGATTTCATGGCCCAAATTTACCGGCAGCGGTCAATTCAAACCATCGTGCTTTCGCATGTCTGTCGTCAATCTAACTGCGTACGGGACTGTTCTTTGGTATAGGTATCCGTCTCGGCGAAACCTGAATTGCCTAAATATACGGATGCCCTGCCTGGAGTCTGATCACGGCCGCACCGTCCTGCCCGCGCGCGCTTTGACGCCGTGTGCGGCGCGCTTGCACTCTTCTTGCCGGAATTTATTGTTCGAAAGATACCAAGGTATCGTAGATCGGCAGATCGCGTTCGTGCATCCTTTGGCAGCGGTGTAGCGGTCTCAACGAGTTTTAATGGCGGGCAATCATGCGAGTAACGTTGGTTGATGATGACGATTCAGTGCGGGAGGCGCTTCCCGAACTGGTGCGGGTATTTGGATATGCTGTGAGCGTGTTCTCATCGGTGGAAAGCTTTCTTGCTTCTGGAGTCGTCGATCAAACCGATTGTCTTCTCCTCGATGTCAGCATGCCGGGTATGGGCGGGCTCGCGCTTTTTCGGGAGTTGAAACGACTCGGTAAAGGCGTGCCGGTCGTCTTCATTACCGCTCGCAAGGACGGGGCCGTGCGCAATAACCTGATAGCGCAGGGCGCGTACGATTGTCTGTTCAAGCCCTTCAGCGCTTCTGTACTTCTCGCCACGCTCAAGGGTGCACTTGGTGAGAGCTGAAAGCACATGCGAAGCGGCGCTAGTGAATCAGCCGCAGCTCGCCCGTCGTGCTGCGGCTCTCCATGTCCTCGTGTGCTTTGGCCGCTTGCTCGAGCGGATAAACACCTCCGATCCTGACGTCGATGGCGCCCGCAATGCATCAGGGCCGCACGGGCCCTCCATTACGATGGCTTTCATATTCGAGGCTTCCATGTCAGCAGGTTTCGTTGGCCGCGCGGGTGAATCGCCGTTGCGTGGAGTCATTAGAGGCCTCGCACGTATCGGGCTTGTTTCCGCGTGCGGGTGATAGGTAGGCCGTTGTATCCTCCGGCGCGGTCGGTACGCATCGCTACAAAAATCGTGCGACACCAAAGAAACTTCGCTGCTGTCGGAGCGCTTCGCTCTTAACCTGCGCCCCTGCGTACTGCACGGTTTCGCGAGTTTCACGATGAAGCGTGACCGGCGCCGAAAAGATGTAGCCCTCGTTGCGCAGCGTCTTGATGTAGCGGGCAGCGCGTGCGGTGTCATTCAATTTTTGCCGGAGCCGGCTTACCAGCAGATCGATCGAGCGGTCGAATGGATCGGCGTTGCGGCGCTGCGTCAGATTGAGCAACTGATCGCGCGTCAGCACGCGTTGCGCATGGTCGAGAAACACGCGCAGTAGTCGGTATTCGGCGCCGCTGAGCGTCACGACGTTGCCATTGGATTCGAGCAGATGACGCGCGGTAGTGTCGAGGCGCCACTCTCCGAAGCCGAGAACGGCTGTGTTGTCCACTGGCTGCACGTCCGGCGGCAGCATGCGCGTGCGGCGCAATACCGCCCTTATCCGTGCGAGAAGCTCGCGGGCCTGGAACGGCTTTGACATATAGTCGTCCGCGCCCATTTCGAGCCCGATGATGCGGTCGGTGACGTCGCTGTTCGCCGTCAGCATCAGAACGGGCACCGCACGATGGCGGTTCTCACGCAACGTGCGATAAAGCGCGAGGCCGTCTTCTCCGGGCAGAATCAGATCGAGCAGAATCAGGTCGGGTGCCTGCTTGCCGATAATCTCGTGCATTTCCCGTCCATTGGCCGCGCCCGAAACGCGCATGCCGTTTCGTTCGAGATAATCGGCAACCAGCTCGCGTATGCCGCGGTCGTCGTCGACAACCAGGATGTGATCGGGTTTTTCCATGACCTGTGATAAGCGCGTGCAGATGCGTTTTAAATACCGCTGCGAGAAGATTAACCAGAACGAAGCGGTAGAACCATTCCATTGAGGACTGGGTAGGGAGATGTTTAAGGATGGGTTTCATATACGTCCGTATAGGCTCGTGACGGGTGACGTTGGCGTGAACCTATGTAGGTTGAACCCATACGTTCATATGCTGGTGGACGCCCTTGATGGGCACTATCCTGACGATGCCGAGCGAGGCATGGTGCTGGCTGTCTGTCAATGCGCGTGCGGCAGTGGTACGAAGCGGCCAGTACAGGAGAACGGATATGAGCGCGCACTCGATCGACGCACCCAACACCTTTGGCGTATGCATGAGCACGTCCGCGTGGCTGTCCTTTGCCGCGTGGTCGCGTGCATTGTGGGTGCTGTTCGCGGCCGCCTGCGCTTACGCTCCATTTGCTACGCATGAGGCCAGTTGGGAAATGCTTGTGCGCGTCGGTCCGCCACTCATGCTGCCTGCCGTTCTCGCGGTGGCCCTTGCGGCTCTGAAAGTCGTGGAGCTGCGCGTGTGCGTTCAGCGCATGACGGCGGACATCGCGCGGAACCCTGGCGACGCAACGGAGTACGTCTTACCCGAAGGGATGGGACCGCCGGCCATCGCCCGTCTCGCTCGCGCTTTCAATGTATGTACGCGCGATCGCGCTCGCCGGCAGGCGGAGTTGCTCCATGTGCTCGCCGCCTATGCGCACGATCTGCGCACGCCGCTCACGCGCATGTGCATGCGCTCCGAACTCGTGGAGGACCGTGCGGTGCGCGACGCGCTCGCCCGCGATCTGGCTGAGATGGCCGAATTGGTGGAGGGCAGTCTCTCCTGCGCGCGCATGCAATGCAGTGCACTGGAGCCCATGCGTTCCGTCGATGCGGACGCCCTGCTTGGCGCGCTGATCGCCGACTATCGCGACGCCGGACGCGCCATCGCACTCGAGGGGCGCGTAGGGCGTCCCGTGATGACGTGTCCTCATGCGTTGCGCCGCGTGCTAGCGAACCTCGTGGACAACGCATTGCGCTATGGCGTGGATGTCCGTCTCAGTGTGAGTGTGGACGCGCAGCGCCTCGTGCTCGCCGTCGTCGATTCCGGGCCGGGCATCGCTCCAGCCCTTCTGGAGACGGTGTTCGCTCCGTGGTACCGCGCGCCCGAAACGGCGGCTTCGACGCACGGCTGCGGCCTCGGGCTCGCCATCGCGCGACGCCTGACGCTCGCCATGCACGGCGAACTCGAACTCGAAAATCGCTGCTCTGGCGGTCTGGAGGCCCGTGTGACGCTGCCATTGACGACCGCCTGACGCGCCGGGTGCTGCCCAGGAGAACCTTCCGCTGTGCCTCCAGCCGATTCGCGCCTGGCGACGGTACGGCCAACTGACGCTCCGTTCGCTCGCGGCCGACTCGCAGATGCCCCCTGCGCATGGGGTGTTTCGCCTTCGCGCGACATCTAGCATGAATACGACCGTGCTAGTCACCGGAATCGAGCTGGACTTGCATCGAGTCACAGCACAGGAAACAGCGAAGGAGAAAGAAGTGCCAGAATTGCGTCGGCAGATTTCGCTGTTCGGCGGCACGGCGCTGGCTGTCGGGATGGTCGTCGGCTCCGGCGTGTTTGGTCTTCCGGGCCTTGCGCTGCAGCTCGGCTCACCGCAAATCGCGGCATTCGGATGGTTGGCCTGCGCGATCGCCTGCCTTCCGCTGCTTTGGGTGTTTGCAATCCTTGGCACGCGCTACGCCTCCGCCGCGGGCATTTCGCGTTACGCCGAAGCCGCGCTCGGGCGGCGTGCCGAATCTGCCGTCACGGCCGTTCTATGCGGCACGTTCCCGCTTACCGTGCCGGCCCAATCGATGATCGGGGCAAGCTATGCGCTCGTTGCCTTTGGCCTCGGCAAGAGTGCTCATGTGCCCATCTGCATCTCGATCTTGCTGGTCGCCATTACGTTCAACCTGGTCGGCATTCGCAAGGCTGCGCTCGTCAATAAGCTCTCGCTCGCATTGATCGTCGCTGCCGTGCTCGCCCTTTGCGTGACGAGGCACGCCGACCTGCGCACCGGTATGCTGTTGTGGACGCGTCCCGACTGGACAGGCGTCAAGCCATCGCAAGTCTGGAGAGTGAGTGCTCTGCTTTTCTGGGCATTTGTAGGCTGGGAGAACGTCTCGTTCGGTCTCGAAGAGTTCCAGCAGCCGCAGCGAACGATCAAGCTCGTTTATCTGGCTAGCTTTCTCGTCGTAGTAGTGTTGTATTCCCTGCTGGCAGGCACCGTAAACGGTGCGTCAAGTAACCAGTCGTCGGTGAACGCGGCGGAAGGGATTGCCCATCTCGTTCCCTTGCGCTGGCAGTCTGCATTCGCGCTGGTGACAGTCGTGATTATTCAGGCGACAGCCAATGCGTGGGTCTTCGCTGCCAGTCGTCTTTTCTATGCCGCCAGCAGGAACCGCCTGCTGCCCGGAGTGTTTGCGCGCCTGGACGCGCAAGGAACGCCTCGCAACGCAGTACTGTTGGTGGCGGCAAGCTTTGCGGCCGTACTGGCAGGGGTGACGGCATTTCATATCCAGATCTCGGATCTATTGACCGTTGCTAACCAGAATTTTCTGGTGCTCTACCTGGTATGTATCTTCGCTTGCTGGAAGATCGAACGCGGAGCACAGCGATGGCTTCTGACACCGCTCGCATTTCTGTCCTGTGGTTTCCTGATGGCAGATTCGAACTACAAGATCCTCTATCCGATAGCACTGCTCGTGCTCGGCATGCTGAGTCAGCGCGTGCGCGAAAAACGCCCGCTTGCCGGTCTGGCGGAGACGGCCTTGCCGCCGCGACTCTAGCGGCCATCGGCAGATTCGAAAGCTTGCAGGCTGCTGCGCAGGATGAGCGCGACGAGCTCGGCCTGTCTATGTGTGCAGGTCTTGCCCAATATCTGTTTCAGGTATCCCCGCGCTGTGCCTAAGGCGATTGCGAGCTTCGTCGCCGCCTCTTCGACGCAGTAGCCGTTGGCAAGCAACACTGCAAGTTGCGCCTCGCGGCGCGTGAGCTGGAACGTTTCAACGAGTACGTCCGCATCGACGTTCGGCGCACGATCGGCCTCCGTCAGGAACAGAGCGCCACGTGTGGTGTTGGATTCGCCCGCATCTCCATACGCGCCAGACCGCTGGTGCAGGTCGAATGGCATGATCCTGACGACGAGTGGCAGGCGCGGCGGATCGCGCGAAAGATAGCAGCGCGTGGGGGCGGCTCGTTGTATCGCACTCTCGCGGCCGCCGGGTTTTATGTCATGCAAGCCGACCGAGCTGGCCATCGCCTTCTGCAACAACAGTGTTTCCGCGTGCCTCGTCGTCGCCACCGTGCGTTCGGACAGCACCAATCCGTTGCCACTCGATGCAAGCGCCTCGGCGCGTCTATTCACGAACACAGGGCATAGCGCGGCGTCGAACAGAATGACGCCGACGCTCGCGCGATCGAGCAAATCAAATACCGACTTGACGTTCGCGTCCGCGCGCACGAGCCGCTTGCCCACTTCGAGCGAGTTGATAAGGTGGGGCACAACGACATTCAAGGCGTCTACGTCTTCGTTATCGAAATCCGCTGCACCTAATTCGCGGCCGGTCGAAAGATAGACCTGACGCACAGGCGTGCGCACGAGTGGCGTGACGATCCCGTAGAACCCGCCAGCTGGACGAACCGCCTCGTTATACAGATCAGAGCGTCTGAAATCCGCGTCGGAGATCGCTGACGATTGACGCAATGACGTTCCTGCCGGAATGGCGCTGATCCAGTACGGCATTCGTGACGCGAACTCGCGGTGCAGTCGTGACGCGGAATAGAGGTCGATGCCGGTCGACGCGACGACACCAACGGCATCTCCGGTCACTTCGTTGAGCACCGCTTTATGTGCACCAATAGCGTTCACGACCGAATCGAGCGCCGCATGCCATTCCCCGGGATCGAGCGCCGCCTGATAGACGAGCCGCACCGCCGCATGAATGTCATCGACTCGTCCCATCTTTACATCTCCGCTGGACCAATACCCTCGCAAATGGGAGTAACAGTCGTGCCTAACGTCTGACAGTATAGGAAGCAACCAAAGGCATAGCGGATTTCTACGATTCCGGAGACAGAAATGTCTTCAAAACACGCTGCTTTGTCAGGTCACGTCCGGCGACTGTGCTCGCTTGGATCTGATCCGCACATCGTCATTCCGCACGTCGTCGAAACGCTTCGTACGCTGGTCGGCGCGGACTGGGGCATGTTCTTCTACGCGGACGCGCAGTATGCGCTTAGCGACATGTACAGCCAGAACGAGGCCATCTACGCAATGATGCCGCTCTACATGTCCGAAGTGCACAATACGGAAATGCAGGTTGATGCAATGGGGGTTAGTTTTTCGACTGCGATGCGGCGAGGACGAGGATACGAAAACTCGGCACGCCATGATGGGGTGTTGCTCAACAGCACGATGTACAACGAGCTCTACCGGCCTATGTACATCCGGCACAGCCTCGAACTGACGGCCTTCGATGGGAAGCGCGGGTGGGGCAGCGTGACGCTCAAGAGAATGCCCGGCGGCCGGCCGTTTTCCGAACGGGACCTCGCCGACATTCGACCTTTGTCGGCACATATCGCGCATGCGCTCACGTCGCCCAAGGGCCGGCATCCCGATCACACGGAAGATGGCCGTTCGTCGGTTATCGTGGCCGACGACACCGGCAAGATCATGTTGCAGAACGACGACGGCATGAGGATGCTCGCGCTGGCAGGCGGAGAGTCGGTCAGCCACGCGCAACATACCCGGCTCCCGGGTTGGCTAGCGCCGCTACTCGCCAATTTCAACGGAATCTGGCGAGGCTGCGCCGCAGCGCCACCTGTCCTGGAACGGTTCAACGCCGCCGGTCGATTTACGTTCAGAGCGTATCGCTTCGACCACGCAGCAGTGAACGCGGACCACGCATGTATCGCTATCTACACCGAGCATTTCCCTCCGCTCGCGTTCGAAATCGAGACGCGGGGATTTCAGCTTGGCTTGAGCGAACGGCAGCGGCAACTCTGCATTTACCTGTTGCTCCGACGCTCGCATGGGGATATTGCGCAACTGATGGGTATTCGCGAAAGCACTGTGATCGACCACGTGCGAAAAATCTACGCGAAACTCGATGTTCACAACCTGACGCAGCTCCAGGCCTCTTTTCGTCACGTCCAGAGTGGTACGGCGGTGGTGCCGTCGCCCCATTGCTGATCGAGCGGCAGTCGCGTGAAACAGGCCCACGGCGTGCGGACGAAGCACAAAGCGTGCGCTGGCCGCACGCGCTCGAGATCAGCGACGGCAGTCGTGGCGATCGCCTCCTCGGCGGTTACGACGCGCCCATTCACGCGTTTTCGTCGGTTGCGAAGACGCTGTTTTCCGGTTCCGTCTGTTCGACGTCGATGCATTGCACGCGCCAGTGACCGCTGATCAGGCTGCTGCCGCCGTCCGCGCACCACTGCACGCGGCCGATCTCGCCTTCGAACGGCCCGTCGAGCTGGTTGAGATCGAGCCCCTCGAGCACGCAGACCGGCGCCGTGCCATGCGGCGCGCACACCAGCGTATTGCCGCAATCCACATGCAACGCGCCCCATTCGGGCAAGTCGAGCGCGAAATGACCTTCGCGCGACCATCGCCGCGTGTCCTTGTCGAGCCAGAGAATGGCGAAGGCCATCGGGTTGACACGATCGAACGTGTCGAGATGAACGGTCAAACGCATGATAAGTCTCCGCAATATAAATGACTGGTTCGGATTGGCCAGGTACCTGCTGCCCGAGCGTTTGCGCGTCCTGCGCCTATCAGGAATAAGATCAGTGTACGGACGGCGAAGCGGCCCTTATTGACCTCGATCAAATGGTTCAGGGCAGCGGCCGATCGCGCGACACAATGGCGCGCCTATGCTGATCTGATGAAAACGGCGCGCACCTCGCGGTCTGCATGACGTCAGCGTGCCGCCGCCGAAGCGTCAGAAGGAGAAACCCGATGCGAGCGATGGTGTTCGACGGCAGCTCGGCGACGCTGACCGAGCGGGAAGTGCCGGATCCGCGGCCCGGCGCCGGCGAGATCCTGATCGACGTTCATGCCTGCGGCGTGTGCCGCACGGACCTGCATCTGGTCGATCGCGAACTCGAGCATCCGAAACGGCCGGTGATTCCAGGCCACGAAATCGTCGGCGTGGTGGCCGAATTGGGCGCGGGCGTCAGCGGTTTCAAGGTGGGCGAGCGGGTCGGCGTGCCGTGGGTCGGGCGCACCTGCGGGCACTGCCGCTACTGCCTGTCCGCCCGCGAAAATCTCTGTGAAGACGCTGGCTTCACCGGCTACACGATCGACGGCGGCTATGCCGAGCGCACGGTCGCCGATAGCCGCTATTGCTTTCATCTGCCGCCGCACTACGGCGATATCGAGGCCGCGCCGCTGCTGTGCGCGGGTCTGATCGGCTACCGCACGTTGAGCATGGCGGGCGACGCCGAACGGATCGGCATCTACGGTTTCGGCGCGGCCGCGCATCTCGTCGCGCAGGTCGCGCGTCACCAGCAGCGCACCGTCTATGCGTTCACGCGTCCCGGCGATCACGCGGCCCAGCAACTCGCGCTGCGCCTTGGCGCGGCATGGGCGGGCGGCAGCGACGAGGCGCCGCCCAGCGAACTCGACGCCGCGCTGCTGTTCGCGCCGGTCGGCGCACTGGTGCCGCTGGCGCTGCAGGCGGTCGCGAAGGGCGGCGTGGTGGTGTGCGGCGGCATTCATATGAGCGACATTCCGTCGTTCCCGTACGCGTTTCTGTGGGGCGAGCGGCGCGTCGTATCGGTCGCCAATCTGACCCGCGACGATGGGCTTGCGTTCATGCGCAGCGCCGCGGAGACCCGGCTAGCGATCGAGACGACCACCTACCCGTTGCGCGACGCGAACCGCGCGCTCGACGATCTGCGCCACGGCAAGCTGACCGGCGCGGCCGTGCTCGCGATCCGCTGATGATTTGCTCACGGGCCATGGTCGCTTGATACAGATCAAGCCGCCCGCCGCGCCGGCGTTCATTATGTAAGCGCGCACCGTTGGGGCCCCGTCACGGGCCGAGGCGCGACGATCCGAGGAAAGCCGATGAACACTGCCGCCGAGCGCAACTCCTTTCACCGCGTGATGATCGCGTCCGCGGGCGGCGCCGGACTGGCGCTCGCCACGCGCGTCGCCCAGCAGTTCGTCGCCGCGGACGCGCGCTTTCGTCTCGTCAATATCGTTTGCAATCCGGCCGCGCTTTATCCGACGCTGATGCTCAGCTATCCGGACTGGTGCGAGACGCATCGCGCGATGCTGCACGGTGCGCAGGCTGCGCTGCGCGACGCGGTGATCGCGTTGCACGGCGTCGTCGCGGCGACCGACGCCGAAATCGTCGATCTGACCGCGCTGCATCAGGGCGCGGCCGAAGCGCTCGCTCATACGGCGGCGCAATGGGATGCGGATCTGGTCGCGGTGGCCGCGCATTCGCGCGAACATCGCTGGGGTGGCCGTATCGATCCGGAGGAATTGGTCGCGTCGATCGGACGTCCGGTGCTGTATATGCCGGCGAGGTCGACCGACGCGAGCGATGCCGCGGTGGTGAGCCGCGTGCTGGTCGCGATCGATGGCAGCGACACCGCGCTCGACGCGCTGCGCACCGCGCTCGCGGTCGCGCCGCCCGACTCGTGCATCAAGGTCGTCTACGCGGCCGACGACCGCTTTGCGTGGTGCGAATGGCTGCCGTTCGAAGTCGTGTTGCAGCAGCGAATCGATGTATTGCGGCGCGGTGCGGCGATGCTCGAACAGAGCCGGCGCGCGGCGGAAACCGCGTTGCTCGAGTTCAACGACGATTCCGGCGATGCGTCGACCGCGATTCTCGACGAAGCGCAACGCTGGCACGCGGACCTGATCGTGATGGGTTCGCACGGCATGCGCGGCATGCCGCATCCATTGCCGGGACACGTGACGTCGCGCACGCTGCGTGACGCGGCTTGTCCCGTGCTCGTGTGTCCGCGCGATGCGCCGTCGTTGCGGGCGGATGCGGTGCTGCGTGGCCAGTGGCGGGAGCCGCATCCGGGCAGTGCGGGCGGGCCTTTTTATCTGTAGCAGGGGCGCGCCACGCGCGTTGACAAATCCAACCTCAGTGGAGAATCGGCATGTACCAACATATCCTCGTCGCGCTAGACGGCAGCACTTTCTCGAAACGCGCGCTGAAAGAAGCGGTGAATCTCGCCGCGTTGACGAAGGCCGTCGTGCATCCGGTTTATGTAGTCGACAAGACGCCGATCTTTTCCTATGCCGGCTATTACGACCCGCTCGCGCTAGTCGAAGCATTGCGCCAGGACGGCCACTCGGTGCTCGAGGAGGCCGAGCAGGCCTGCGCCGCCGCCGATGTGCGTTGCCGGCCCGCGATGATCGAGTCTGAGAGCCTGTCCGACGACGTCGCCACGATCGTGTTGCGCCACGGCGAGCAGGTCCACGCCGATCTGCTCGTGCTCGGCACGCATGGGCGGCGCGGCGTGCGGCGCCTCGTGATCGGCAGCGTGGCGGAGCGGGTGCTGCGTTTCTCGACCTGTCCGGTGTTGCTGATGCGCGAGCAGATCGGCGAGGAAGCGCCCGAGGAGTAATCCCCGGTAGCGGCGCGCGGCGGCGTGTGAGCACTACACGAGCGCGTCGGCTGGCAGCTGGATCGAGATCCTGAAACCATGGCCGGGCGAGCTGGTGAACGACACGTTGCCGCGCAACTGCCGCACCCGTTCGCGAATGCCAAGCAGCCCGAATGAAGTTGTTCCCTGCGACTGATCCAGCGCGACACCCACGCCGTCATCGTCGATATCGAGCGATACGGTCGGGCCCGCGCAGATCATGTCGATGCGTACGCGCCTCGCCTTGGCGTGCCGCGCGACGTTCGTCAACGCCTCCTGAACGATGCGAAACAGCGCCGTCGCCGCGAATTCGCCGCATACCGGCTCGGCCGGTTCGAGATGCACGCTCGAGCGAACGTTGTAGCGTTTCGTGAAGTCTTCGGCCAACCAGTCGAGCGCGGCGGCGAGTCCGAGGTCGTCGAGCAGCGGAGGGCGCAGATCGGCGGCGATGCGCCGCAGCGAAGCGGCCATCCAGTCGATCTGCTTTTGCAGCTCATGCGTTTGCGCCGCAAGCGGCTCGGTGTCGGCTTGCTGATTCAGCTTCGCTTCGAGCAGCGCGACGCTCATTTTCAGCGCCGTCAGCCGTTGGCCGAGATCGTCGTGCAGTTCGCGTGCAATACGTTTCTGCTCGTTTTCACGGGCGATCTGCGTGTGAGTGGATACCTGACTCGCGCGTTCGAGTTCCGCGAGACGCATGCGCTCGGTCAGATCGCGGGTGACCTTGGCGAAGCCGAGCAGCGCGCCCGACGCATCGTGCACGGCGGAAACGACCACGTTGGCCCAGAAACGCGAACCGTCGCGACGCACACGCCACCCTTCGTCCTCGGCGCGGCCGACGGCTGCGGCGGTTTCCAGTTCGCGAGCGGGCTTGCCGGCCGCGATGTCTTCCGGGGTATAGAACTTCGAGAAATGCTGGCCGATGATTTCTTCGGGCGTGTAGCCCTTGATGCGCTGTGCGCCGGGATTCCAGCTGGTTACGCGGCCGGCGGGGTCGAGCATGAAGATCGCGTAGTCCTGTACCGCTTCGACCAACATGAAATAGCGATCCTCGACGGACACGTCCGACCCGGACGCAACACTGGTGAAGCAGGAAGACTCGCCGCTCGATAGACCCATCGCTCCTCCGGGCGGCCACGCAAGGTCGCGTACCGCAACGCACTGAGTTATATCAGTTCAGGAGCGCCGGTTCCACCCGGCATGTCCCGCGAACGAACGTGAGGCGAGCGCCGCGCCGACGCTCAAACCCGAGCCAGTCGTTCCGGGTCTTCGATGCGGATCGTTTTGCCGTTCGCCTTGACGAGGCGTTCGCGCTGGAACTTCGAGAACATCCGGCTCACCGTTTCGAGCTTCATGCCCAGAAAGCAGCCGATTTCCTCGCGCGTCATGCGCAGATGAAACTCCGCGGCCGAAAAGCCGCGCGCCTTGAAGCGCTTCGACAGATTCAGCAGGAACGTCGCGACGCGCTGCTCGGCGGTCATCGTGCCCAGCAGCATCATCTGGCTCGATTCGCGCACGATCTCGCCGCTCATCATCTGATAGATGTGATGCTGCATCGGTTTGATCTCGCGACAGATCGCCTCTAGCTGCGCGAACGGAATGATGCACACGACGCTATCTTCGAGCGCGATCGCATCGCAGTTCTGCTTGCCCTCGCCGATGCCGTCGAGGCCAAGCGAGTCGCCCGCAATCTGGAAGCCGGTCACGTGCTCGCGGCCGTCGCGATGCATGACCACGGTTTTGAATGAGCCGGCGCGTATCGCGTAGATGCTTTGAAACTCGTCGCCCGCGCGATACAGCGCGTCGCCGCGTTTGATCGAGCGCGTCGAGCAGATCAACACGTCGAGCCGGCTCAGTTCGTCCGGCGTCAGCTCGGGCGGCATGCAGATCGCGCGCATCGCGCAGGTGGAGCAGCGCGTGACGGCGTGGCGTGCCGCCGCGGTGCTGGGCGCGACGTGGATCGGTACGACGTGCGAGGTGCGAGGCGCGTCGTGGCGGGGTTCACGGACTGCGGCAACTTGCATGATCGGCTCCTGGCGGTCAGACCCGATGCGCACGGCGCGCATAGGCAATCGCTTCGATGGCGCGGCAGGCGAGCTCGAACTCCGAGGTCTTGTCGAAGAAGAAGTCGGCGCCCGCCGCTTCGCACGCGCGGCGAAACGCCGTCGCGTCATGATTGGTCAGCACGATGCTGACGATGGACGGCCGCGCCCGCGACAGCGCAGCGAGCAGCAGCAGGTCGGTCTTGCCCGAGAAACACGGGTCCAGCACCGCGACATCGGCGCGACTCGCGACGATGTCGTCGAACGCGTGCTCGACGCCCGCGGACTCGCCGGCGATTTCGATGCCGGGAATCAGCGCGATCAGGCAAGCAAGCCGGCGCCGGACCTCGGTCGCATCGTCGACGAGAAAAACTCTCGATAAGGTGGCTGACGGGGGGCTGTCCATACCGACCAGTATTGGCGACCTAACCTTGGAAATATATCGGCGGCGCTTTAAGCGGTGCTAGGAGTTCAGGCAGTGGTTGTAGGAATATTCCTAGTGGCTTGCTGGCGATGTCGTCCAGCGGCGGCGACGCCGACCGGCGGCCCGTTGACCTGCGTCAAGCCGCGTGGCGGCGCGCGCTTCACACTGTCGGTGCAAACGCGCGACGGCGCCACTTCGGGTCATGCCAGCGCTTTCAGAGGGAGTCCGACATGTATGCACGAATTCTGGTTGCACTCGACGACAGTCCCAGCGCGCAGCGCGCCTTCGCCGAGGCGCTGAAGCTCGCGAAGCTGACGGGCGCCACGCTCGAAGCCTGCTGCGTGGTGGGGCACGGCAAGTGGTCGAACAATGCCGACGTGGCTTTCGAGCCGGAGCCGGCGAGCGCGGCGCAAGATTTCGCCAGCCGCGCGCTCGATGGGCCGCGCGAGCTGTTGCGCGAGGCGCAGGTGCCGGGCGGCGTGCGGGTGATCGACGCTTACGCCGAAAACGTGTCGGCGGTACTCGCGCGCGTCGCCGACGAAATCCAGGCCGATCTGATCGTGATGGGCACGCATGGCCGCCATGGCGTGCAGCGCTTTCTGCTCGGCAGCGTCGCGGAGTCGCTGGTACGGGCGACCGACATACCGGTGCTGATCGTGCGGCATGACGAACAAGGCCACCCGCGGCCCTGAAGCGCCGCGCCGCGCAGCAGCCGGTTTCTAGCGGCTCAGGTGGATTCGCTCAGGTGAGTCCGCTGTCGGCGCTCGCCGGGGCTGGCTAAGCGCGCGCCGCGCTGCTCGCCTGGGCGGGAATCATCAGCACCGGGCAACAGGCGCGGCGCAGCACGCGCTCGGCGACGCTGCCGAGCATCAGCCGTTGAAACCCGCGACGGCCATGCGTGCCCATCACGATCGCGTCGGCGTGCCATTCGCGCGCCGTTTCGACGATGCGATGGGCGATGTCTTCTCCGGTGATCGCCACTTCGACGGTCCGGGCCGTGCCCTTGACCCCGCGTGCGCTCATCCGGCTCTGCGCGTCGGCCGCGATGCGCTTGCCTTCGTCGATGAACGCGTCCTCGATCGTGGATGGGTCGAAGCCGGGCGCGTTGTAAGCGATCACGGGCACATCGATCACGTACAGCGGCATCAGCTCGGCGCCCGATTCGGCGGCGAGCGTCAGCGCGGCGTCGAACGCACCCGAGGCGGTGGCGCTGCCGTCGAGCGCGACGAGTAGGCGCTGAAACATGGCTGACTCCTTAAGCGCGCACTTCAGTGCGACAACAGCACCGGCACGGTCATCGACTCGAGCATCGTGCGAGTCGCGCCGCCCAGCACGACTTCGTGCAGGCGCGAATGTGCGTAGGCGCCCATCACGATCAGGTCGCAGCCGAGGTCGGCCGCCTGCGACAGCAGCGCGTCGCCGACCGGCGTGCGGTCCGCGACGCTCAGCTCGCGCACGTCGATCTTCACGCCGTGACGCGCGACGGTGAGGGCGATGTCGTCGCCCGCAGCCATGCCCTGCGGCGGACGATCGGCGGACGAATGCACCGTCAGCAGCGTCACTTTTGCCGCATGCGCGAGGAACGGCAGCGCGTCGTGGATCGCGCGGGTCGCTTCGCGGCTGCCGTCCCACGCGATCAGCGCGTGGCGGCCCGGCGCCGCGAAGGTGCCGCTCGACGGCACCAGCAACACCGGGCGCCCGGCCGACAGCACGATGTGCTCGACGAACTGTTCGGCGACGAACGCCTCGGGGTCGGCCGGGTCGGTCTGGCCGAGCACGACGAGATCGGCGACCCGCGCATAGGGCGGCACGACGTCGTTCGCGTAGCCGTTCGCGGCGATCCAGTGGCCGTCGACGTTCGCGCGCGCGAGTTCCGCGCGGAACAGCCGCTCCAGCGCGCTGGCACGCTCGTGACGCAGGCGCTCGTGCTCCGCGTAGTAGTCGGCGGTGCCGGCCATCACGAAGAACGCGTGCCGCGGCGGCACGTACGTCGAATACAGGCCGGTCAGCGTCGCATGAAAGCGGTGCGCGAGCTGCAATGCGATCTCGAGGCGCGGATGTGCACGAACGCTCGTATCGAGGTGAACGAGAATGCTTTTGTAGCTCATCGCCAAAGCTCCGTGACAGAACGTGGGAAACGGGCGCAAGCGGGCTTGCGCCCGCTGTCAAATGGAGTCTATGAGCCCGGCGGCCGGGGCGATTGACGCAGATCAAGCGCGGGTCGTCGCGCGCTCGATACGGCGGCAGACGCGATCGACGGTTTGCAACCGCGCCTGGCAATCCTATGCTGTGCTCTGGAGGGCAGCGATGATGGCTTCCGGATTCGACGCGCCGCTCGGGCGCTGCGCTTTACCCCGGACCTCGACGGCATTCGTACAGCCCGAAGGCTGGTTCGATTACGCGTCGGCGTATCAGACCGTGCAGCGCGCGGCGCGCGAGTACGCGCAGTGGAGCTTCGCCGACTGGAGCAAGTCGATCGCCTTCGCCGTGCAGCACGAGGCCGACTGGTTCGACGAGGCCAACCGCGCTTGCTCTGCCTGGTATGCGTGGTGGCTGGCGGCGTGCGGCATCGCGCCGGGCGTCGCGCCGCTCGCGGGCGGCCTGAGCGCGGGGTGGTGGGGCTCGCAGAACGCGCTGCCGTTCGCGGGCGTCGTTTAGCCGCGCGGGCCGGCACAGCCGGCGCGCGCACTGTCAGTGGCAGACACGGCAAGGAGGAGTTCAGATGGGAACGGATCGCGTGGCATTGGTGACAGGCGGGATGGGCGGTTTGGGCGCGGCGGTCAGCCGGGCGCTTCATGACGCGGGTATGACGGTCGCGGTGACGCACTCGACGCACAACGATCACGTGCCGACATGGCTGGAGCACGAGCGCGACACGGGGCGCGACTTTCAGGCATACGAAGCCGACATCGCCGACTTCGATTCCTGCGCGCGCTGCGCGCAACGCGTGCTGACCGACCTGGGCAGGGTCGACGTGCTGATCAACAACGCCGGCATCACGCAAGACACGAGCTTCGCGAAGATGAGCAAGGAGCACTGGGACGCCGTGCTGCGCACCGATCTCGATGGCCTGTTCAATATGACCAAGCCGCTGTTGCCCGGCATGCTCGAGCGGCGCCACGGCCGGATCGTCAACGTGGGGTCGGTCAACGGCTCGCGCGGCGCCTACGGGCAAACCAATTATTCGTCGGCCAAAGCGGGCGTGCACGGATTTACGAAGGCGCTTGCGCTCGAAACCGCGAAGCACGGCGTCACGGTGAACACGGTGTCGCCCGGTTACCTCGCGACCGCGATGGTCGAAGCGGTGCCGCGCGAGATTCTCGACACGAAGATCCTGCCGCAGATTCCGGTCGGCCGGCTCGGACGTCCGGACGAGGTGGCTGCGCTGATCGCGTTTCTGTGCTCCGACGAGGCGGCTTTTATCACCGGTGCCGATATTGCGATCAATGGGGGCATGCATATGCATTGAGGGCGAGCGCCTTCACCGCGCTTGACCCACGTCAATGACCGCCTCTGGGGTAAGAACAAGATAAGCCCATAACGAGCGCCTGGACCTGCGTGTATCGGAACCAGGTCCGATCAATGATCGCAACGGGAGGCGAAGATGGGCATTGACATGCAGATCGTCTACCTTGGCTTCGCGGGTGCCGCTCCGCTCGAAGCCGAAGCAGGTGCGCAGCTGGTGCGTCTCGCGCGGTTTGGCGCGCTCGTGTCGCACTGCCATCTCGCCATCGAGGCGTTGCGTCCGGGGTCGTCGCGTCCGCTGTATGACGTGCGGCTCGATCTCGTCACGCCCGCGCGCGAACTCAAGCCCATCGCGCACTGCGCTGACGACGACGCGAAAGCGGCGATCCGCCGCGCGTTCGATGTGGCGGAACTGGCCCTCGAAGCCGCAATCGGCACGGAGCGCGGGAACTGAGCGAGCTTGCGTCGTGACGCGACGCGCGGACTGCCGGCGTTTTCGCGGCCACCTCAAGCCGATCTGCGGTTTGCCGAACTTCTGGCCACGCGGCGCGGCTGGCAAACCTCCGACGCGGCGTGTTCGACATCGCGCCAGAATTCGCAGAGGCCCGGATAAACCGCGTCGCGCCAACGCGGGCCGATGAACAGATCGTAGTGATTGCACTGCTCGATGGTGAGCTGCCGCGCGGTCCGCATCGGCGATGTATCGCACAGCGCATGCGCGCAATGGGTTTGCCCCGCGCCGGTGATCTCGTCGCTGTCGCCCTCGATCGTGCACAGCGGGGTATCGCGCAGCGCGGCGATTCGCACCCGGCGCCCGGCGACCGACCACAGATCGCGCGGCAACAGATGTTCGTGAAACACCACGCGAAGCATGTCGAGGAAGTAGCACTCCGTCATATCGAGGACGGCCGCATACTCGTTTGCCGAGCGCAGCGCCCGCTGCGCACCGGGCATGTCGCCGGCGAGCCATCGGGACCAGTAGTCCGCTTCGAGCCGCAACTGCCGCTCCGGATGCGCGGCAAAAATCGCGGCCTGCTGGATGAATCCCGGATAGACGAGACGTCCCGCGCCGCGATAGGGCGGTGGAACGATATCGATCGCATGATCGTGGAACCACTCGAGGGTATGCGAACTCGCGAAGCGGTCGGTGACGGTCGGGTTCAAACGCGTATCGATCGGGCCACCCAGCAGCGAGATGCTCGCAAGCGGGGCGGCCTCGTCCATGGCGAGCAGCGCCGCGGCGCCGAGCACGGGCACGCTCGCCTGACAGATCGCGAGCACATGAACCGGCGACCCGAACGCGCGGGCGGCGGCGATGAAGCTATCGAGCGCCTGCACGTAGTCGTCGAGCGATAGCGGGCCCGCCTCGAGCGGTACGTCGCGCGCATCGGCCCAATCGGTCACGAAGACGTCACGTTGTTCGAGCAGTGTCTCTACGGTCTCGCGCAGCATCACCGAGTGATGTCCGGCGAGTGGCGCGCACAACAGCACGGGTGGTTCTGTGTGGGTAAGTGGTGCGGGCAGGTTGCGCTTGAACCTGAGCAGCGCGCCGAGCGGCAACGAGGCGACGACGCTTTCGTCGACGCTCACGCGGCTACCGTCGACGGCAACCGAGTGGATCGCGAATGGCGGTGTTCGCCCGAAAGCGCAGGTGGACCGCAGCAGCCAGTGGCTGAACGCGTCGGTCGCATGATTGGGGCTGAGCCAGCCCGTTTGCGCGCTCTGCATCGACCCCGAATCGGTTAGAACTCCCCCGACCATCGCGCGAGCGAGGCGTTGTTGTGCATCGATAAAGGCGTACCACATGATGAACCCCGGCGTTCGTCGATCATGAGGGCAGCGTTGCCGCGCCGGCACGAACTCGTGGCGCGGGTACGTCGCAAAAGCTTACCGCGAAACCTCGGGGCGATGGGCGCGAAATCGATGCGCGCGCGGTGCATCGCTGCGCCGGTAGCATGTCGCATGCACGGGTCGTTGCGCGTTTTCCCGGCAGGGTTTTCACGCGCTCGCGCGAATCTGAAGCGAAGCTGAAGGCATCGGGCGAGCGATCGGCGTCGAGCGTGACTCACGGTTCGCGTCGACACTTGACCTGGATCAACGAGACTGGCGTTGCACGGCCTTACGCTGACGGTGGCAGCCGCACGCGACAAACCGAGGAGCATCCAATGACCATATCAGCAAACGCGCAGCAAGGAAGCTGGTCCGTGAGTGTCCATACGGAGGAGGCGCAAGAAGGCGGATTTCAGGCGACGATCCATGTCAAGCATGTGTCGCCCGAAGGTGACTTCGAACGCACCTTTCAGCAATCGCAGGTGTTCGCCGTGGAAAGAGAAGCGGTACTCGAAGGACTGCGTGAAGGCATGACATGGATCGCGCTGAAGACGACGCGGACCATCGGGGTGTAAAGCCGACGGGGCCCGCGCGGTGGCATGACAATGTGCGTCGTCAACCGAGCCACGTTTTGATCGACGTAGCCATCGCGTTAGTCGAGATGCCATAGCGATCGTGCAGCGTCGGCAGCGCACCGGCAGCGAGGAACTCGTCGGGCAACGCAATTTGCCGGAACGGCGGCGTAACGCCAGCGCTGAGCAGCGTGCGCGCTACGGCTTCGCCGAGTCCGCCGATCACCGTATGGTTCTCAGCGACGATCACCATGCGGCCCGTGCGCTTCGCTTCGCGCAGGATCGTCGCGGTGTCGAGCGGCTTGATGGTCGGCACGTGCAGCACCGCCACGCCGACGTTGTCTGCCTCCAGTGCCTTCGCGACTTCGAGCGAGCGCATCGTCATGATCCCCGACGAGATCAGCAGCACGTCATTGCCGTCGCGCAGCAGCTTCGCCTTGCCCAGTTCGAAGCGATAGCCGTATTCGTCGAGCACCGCGGGCACGTTGCCGCGCAACAGGCGCGCATAGACCGGCCCTTTGTGTGCGGCAATGGCCGGCACCATCTGCTCGATATCGAGCGCGTCGCACGGATCGATCACCGTCATGTTCGGCATCGCGCGCATCAGCGCGAGATCTTCGGCCGCCTGGTGACTCGGACCGTAGCCGGTCGTCAGGCCCGGCAACGCACAGACGATCTTCACGTCGAGGTTGTCTTCGGCGATCGTTTGATGAATGAAGTCGTACGCGCGGCGCGTTCCGAACACCGCGTAGGTCGTGACGAACGGCTGCGCGCCTTCGTGCGCGAAGCCGGCGGCCGCGCCCATCAGCAGTTGCTCGGCCATGCCCATCTGGTAGTAGCGGTCCGGAAATTCCTTCGCGAAGATATGCAGGTCGGTGTACTTGCCGAGGTCGGCCGTCATGCCGATCACGTTCGCCTTCGTGCGAGCCAGTTCGACCAGCGCATGACCGAACGGCGCGGAACGCGTGACCTGTCCTTCGGCCGCAATCGACGCGATCATCGCCGAGGTCTTCAGGCGCGGTTTATTTGCAACGGTACTCATGCTTGTCTCCCGGCTTCGAGCGCTTCGAGCGCGAGTTGCCATTCGTGTGCATCGACGCGGATGAAGTGATTCTTCTCGCGTGCTTCGAGGAACGGCACGCCGCAGCCCATCTGCGTATCGCAGACGATGATGCGCGGTTGCGGTTTGCCGTGATGCCGCGCGTTATCGAAGGCGCGCTTCACCGCGTCGATGTCGTTGCCGTCCACGCGCTGCGTGTACCAGCCAAACGCTTCGAGCTTGTCGACGAGCGGCTCGAACGCCATGATCTGCGTCGACGGACCATCGGCCTGCTGGTTGTTCACGTCGACGATCGCGATCAGGTTGTCGAGCTTCCAGTGCGCGGCCGACATCAGGCCTTCCCAGACCGCGCCTTCGTCGAGTTCGCCGTCGGAGAACAGCGTGTAGACGAAGGAGTCAGACGCTTTGCGCTTCAAACCGAGGCAGCGGCCGACGGCGATCGTCAGCCCCTGGCCGAGCGACCCGCCCGACATCTCCATGCCCGGCGTGTAGCTCGCCATGCCGGACATCGGCAGGCGGCTGTCGTCGCTGCCGTAGGTTTCGAGTTCATCGGCGCGCAGGATGCCGGCTTCGAACAGCGCCGCGTACAGAGCAATCGCGTAGTGGCCATTCGACAGCAGGAAGCGGTCGCGGCCTTCCCACTCGAGGTCTTCGGCGCGGTAACGCATCGCGCCGAAGTAGGCGACGGCCAGCACGTCGGCGATGTCGAGCGCCTGGCCGACATAGCCTTGGCCCTGTACTTCGCCCATCAGCAACGCGTTGCGGCGGATGCGGTACGCACGCTCGGCGAGCGTGACCGACTCGGTGATGGTGTCAGTGTCCATCGGTAACTCCTGTAGCAGGTCGAGAGAGAGGTTCATCGGTTCACGGATCGCGCGGGCACCAGAAAGACCAGCAAGGCGCCCAGCGTCACCGCGGCGGAAATGAAGATCAGCCCGGCGGTGGACTTGCCGGTGAGATCGTTGAGCCAGCCGACGATCGCCGGAGAGAAGAAGCCCGCCAGATTTGCGAAGCAGTTCACCGCGGCGATACCGGCCGCCGCGGACATGCCGCCGAGCAGCGCGGTCGGCAGCGACCAGAACTGCGACGACGAAGCGAGAATGCCTGCCGACGCAACGCTCAGGCACACGATCGACGCGCCGACGCTGCCAAGCAGCGGCAAGGTCGCGAAGCCAGCGGCGGCGACCAGCATCGGAATCGCCAGGTGAAAGCGACGCTCGCGGCGACGGTCCGCGCTCATGCCGATTAGCGGCAACGCGACGATCGCGCACAGATACGGAATCGCGGTGAACAGGCCGACCCACAACGGATCGGCGACGCCGGCCTTGCGGATGATCGTGGGCAGCCAGAAGGTCAGGCCGTACTGGCCCAGCACCACGCAGAAGTAGATCGCCGCCATCAGCCACAAGCGCCGGTCGCCGATGAAGTCGCGAATCGACACGTGGGTGACCGTCTGTTGCGCATCGTTCGCGACGTTGCGTGTGAGCAGCGTTTTCTCCGCGTCGTTCAACCACTTCGCTTTGGCGATGCCGTCGTCGAGATACAGCAGAATCGCGATGCCGAGCACGAGCGATGGCAGCGCTTCGAGCAGGAACAGCCATTTCCAGCCCGACATCGACAACGCGCCGTGCAGCGAATGCATGATCGCGCCGGACAGCGGTCCACCGATGATGCCCGCGAGCGGAATCGCCATGAAGAACAGCGACAACGCTTTGGCGCGGCGCTCCGCCGGGAACCAGTAGGTCAGGTAAAGGATCACGCCGGGCGCAAAGCCGGCCTCGGCTACGCCGAGCAGAAACCGCAGCACATAGAACGCGGTAGGTGTTCTGACGAACACGAAGCTCGCGGAGATGACGGCCCACGTCAGCATGATCCGCGCGAGCCAGCGGCGGGCGCCGACGCGATGAAGGATGACGTTGCTCGGCACCTCGAACAGGAAGTAGCCGAGAAAGAAGATGCCGGCGCCCATCCCATAGACCGTTTCGCTGAATTGCAGATCGTTGAGCATCTGCAGCTTCGCGAAGCCGACGTTCACGCGGTCCAGATACGCGCCGAGATAGCACAGCATCAGAAATGGAATCAGCCGCCGGGCGACTTTCGCATAGGTCCGCGCTTCGAACGTGAGTTCGTCGTTTCGCGGTATCACGTCGCCTGCAACGGTCGCGGTGTATTTCGCTTTCATCGATGTCTCCTGTGTGCGCCACGGCAGGCGCTGCTGCGCGTGCCCGCGGCCACATGCCCCGGATAGTGTCCCGGGTGCGTTGCTTGCGCCGCCTGGCGGCGCGCGGTGTTTCAGTGAATCAGCATGCCGCCGTTGACGTCGAGCGTGATCCCCGTCAGGTAGCTCGACAGGTCGCTCAGCAGAAAAAGGCACGCGTTCGCGACGTCCGCGGCGTCACCGAGCCGGCCGAGCGGAATGCCTTTGATGATGTCCTCGCACATCGCGGGCGTCAGTTTGTCGCCGGTGATATCCGTATGGATGAGGCCCGGCGTGATCGAGTTCACGCGGATCTGGTTCGCGCCGAATTCACGCGCCATCGCCTTGGCGAGACCGAGCACACCCGCTTTCGCGGCGCTGTAGTGCGGCCCGCCGAAGATGCCGCCGCCGCGCTGCGCCGAGACCGAGGACATGCAGACGATGCTGCCGCCGTTTTGCTCCTTCATCGCCGGAAGCACCGCTTGCGACATGTACAGCGTGCCGCGCAGATTGACGTCGACGATCGCGTCGAAGTCCTTGCCGCCGATCTCGAGCGTGCGCACCGGCTGCGTGATGCCCGCGTTGTTGACGAGACCGTCGATGCGCCCAAAGCGCTGCAACGTCTCGCGCGCGGCCGCGATGCAGGCGTCCTTGTCGGTTACGTCGCATGCCAGGCCGAGATGCTTCGCGCCGAGATCGGCGGCCGCGCTTTGCGCATCTTCGCGGCGCAGATCGAGGATCACGACGCGTGCGCCTTGCGCGGCCAGCGCGCGGGCCGTGGCCTTGCCGATGCCTCGCGGCGACGCCGCACCCGTCACGATGATGGTCCGGTTCTCGAGCAACATGGTTTGTCTCCTGTGTGTTGACTGGTGCCCAGAGTGTCGGCTCGCGAGGCGCCCGGATCAACGCGGAAACGTTCAGCAATAGCTGAGAAAAATTCAGATGACGGAGGGAGCGCACGCCCGGCGCTATGCGAGGCGTGCAGCCGGATGCAAACGAAAGCCCGGATTCAGCCCCGCAAGTCGGCGGCCGCTTCGCGCTCGATCCACGCAAGGAAGCGCTCGACGCGCGGCAGGTCCGCGTTCTGCGCCGGATAGACGAGATGATGGGCACCGACTTCGACCGCGAAGCTGGCGTCGAAGACGGGCACGAGCAGGCCTTCGCGTATCTTCACCGATGCGAGCATCAGGCTTTCGAGCGCGATGCCGAGCCCGAGCGCCGCGGTTTCGAGCGACATGTACGAGCGGTCGAACGAGAAGTCGAAGGTCTTGTGCGCGGCGGAGACACCGGTCCTGCCGAACCACTGTTTCCACTGCACGAGCGGCGACTCCGAATAAATCAGCCGATGCGACAGCAGGTCTTCCGGCGTCTTCACCGGATGTTGCGCGAGGTACTTCGGCGACGCGAGTGGCGCGATGAACTCGCCGCGCACCGTTTTGACTTCGACATTGGTCCAGTTGCCGTAGCCGTGGCGCACGTCGATGTCGTAGAAGCCGTTCGAGAACGACACGTTTTCGTATGAGCAGGCGACGTTCAGCTGGATGTCGTCGTTCGCTTCCTGGAACGACGACAGTCGCGGCAGCAGCCACATCAGGCCGAAGCTCGGGCTCGAGTGCACGCGCAGAATCTCGACGTCGGTACGGCTCGACGCGCGTTCGGTCGCGCGGCTCAGGTCCGCGAGCGAGCCCGTCACGTCGGCCAGATAACGCTCGCCGATCGGCGTCAGCACGAGGCCGCGGCCGGAGCGCTGGAACAGCGCCTGCCCGATGATCGATTCGAGGTTGCTCAGTTGATGGCTCACCGCCGACGCGGTCAGGCCAAGTTCGTCGGCCGCGCGGTTCACGCTTTTCGTGCGGGCAACGCTTTCGAACGCGATGATCGCCTTCAGCGGTGGGATGCGCATAGTGAAATTTCTTTCAGTTGCAGTTGCAGTTGGATGGAGCCGCCTTGGTCGCGAGTGATGCGCACTGCCATTCTGTCCGTAAGCCGCACCGATACCGATATGGCGCAGTGCACCACTGCGCAAGAGACAGACTGCCATGCATTATCCGTTTTTCCTTCGCCGTTTTTTGCCTGTTTGATTCGTGCGCCTTCGTCCCAATTTCGCGCCGGCGTCGTTGGGTGCGAAAGCGCTGTCGACAGCATCCGTCCGTACGTGCTGCACGCGATCGAGGCGTTCGGCGTCGAGCGTTGCATCTTCGCGAGCGACTTCCCGGTCGACAAGCTGTTCAGCAGTTACGACGCGGTCTTCAACGCGTTCAAGGCGATTACGAAGGACTTTTCAGCGCGAGGGCAGCGTGCGCTGTTTCATGACAACGCCGAGCGTGTTTATCGGTTTTGATGTGTGTGAGTGGCCGCCCGGCGGCGAGCGTGCGAATGCGGCACTTCAACGCGTCGCCGCTTCGTCTTCCGTCTCGCTCGCCTCGTGCGTCGAATTCGTTGCCTGTGCTTGCTGATTCACGTCGTCGACGACCTCTGGTTGCTTGCGCTCCAGCAAACCGACGACCGGGTTCGCGCCCTGCCGCCGCCCGGTACGCCCCGCATATGCGCAACAAGCGCCGACCACGAATGCGCCCAGCGCGGGCAGCGGAAGCGCAAGGCTGAGAAATACCGAACCCGTGCCGATTGCCACCCACGCGGCGAAGGATATGTTCTTTCGATTGATTAGTGCGCGTCGGATCATCGACGTTTCTCCTTTGCCGCGCGCCGCGCCTCGTGTGCTCGTCGCAAGACGGTGGCGTGTGTGAGATAGCGATGCTGGAGCGCCGGAACCAGGGCCTTCAGATCCCGGTGGTCGGATCGATGCGTACGGCGGGATCGCTTTCGACGACACCGCGCGTGGCTTCCCAGTACGGTTCGCGATGATAGAACTGGTGCACCGACGCGCCCCATGCGCGATCGGCCATCGCCGGCCAGTGGTCCTTGTCGAAGCCCGGCGAGCTTTTCACCTGCTCGGCCGTGGCGTCCAGGCGGAAGCACTTGCGGTCGGTGTCGAGCGTCAGCGCGCGCCACGGAATTGCGTGCAAGGTGCCGCCGATGCCGAGAATCGCGCCCTCCGTCAGCACCGCATACGCGATGCGGCCGCTGCGCACGTCCAGCATGATGTCGGAAATCTTGCCGAGGTCCTGGCCATCGGAAGACATTACCTTGTTGCCGTCGAGCGTGGCGGCGGCCATAACCTCGGGTCCGGGACCATCGCCAACGCCACCGCCGGCGATACGTGCGCCGGCGGCCGGCTGTGCGGGAGTCGAGGGGGCGTTCGGGTCGAGAGGATCGGGCAGGTCCATGTCGAAACTCCTGATTTCCACGGAATATCTGCACTCCGCAAGGCGCGTACCTGATGCAAGATTCGACGACTAGAATAAAACCATGCCGTGTCGAGACGGCTGCGCTGCGCCCGGAGAGGGGGAGCGATCATGCGTTGTGGAATCGTTGGTCTATGCACTGGCGTGGCGGGCGTATTTGCGCTGTGTGGCTGCGTCTATTACGGTCCCTATTCGTACTATCCGGGAGCGGGTGGTTATTACGCCTGCAGCAGCGGTGCGGCCACCGCCACCACGGAATCAGCGACCGGCAACGCGGCTACGCCGGCAAGCGGGACTGCCGGCGCGAATGCGGCGCCGAACGACTTGCCGTTGTCGGGACAGAATTGCACGTATGTCGCGGTTCCTGCGCCCGCTTATTACGGCTATCCCGGGTATTACGGCTATCCGGGCTATTACGGTTATCCGTACGGCTACCCATACGGTTATCCATGGGCGGGCTACTACGGATGGTGGGGGCCGTCAGTGGTGATCGGGGGCTACTGGGGCGGTGGCGGCTATCACTACGGCCACTGGCACGGAGGACATGGCGGGCACTGGCATTGAGCAGCCAGCACGCCACCCATTACGAAAACGTGCTGGGATAAAGGGCCTCGCTCATGTCGAGATTGCCAGTCTGCGCGTAGATCAGCGGTTTTCCGCCCGCGCTCGCTAGCGCGCCATCGACGACACGCCCGATCACCACCCGATGATCTCCCGCCGCGACGTCATCGACCACCCGACACTCGAAATGCGCGAGCGCATCGACCAATAGCGGCGCGCCGGTTACGCCGGGACGCCAGCGAGTCGTCGCGAGCTTGTCGACGGCGCGGCCCGACTGCGTGCCGAAGTGCTCGGCGAGTTTCTGTTGATCCGCGCGTAACACGCTGATCGCAAACACCGCTCCGCTGCGCAGCAGTTCGTACGACTGATGCTCGGGACTAATGCCGAGCGCGATCAGCAATGGTGCAAACGAAACCTGCATCACCGAGCTCGCGGTGAACGCATTGCGGCGCTCGCCGTCCGCTACGCCGATTACATACACACCGGAGGTCAGATGCCGGAAAAGCTGCGCGATCCTGTTGCTCATAGGGAATGAACCGTTTCAATGGGTTGTCGTCGATCGCCGCTTCGCCGCTATTGCAGAAGAATTGTGCGGCAGCGCGCAGAATTTCCCGATTTGGCTCGTATGCTTTGTAACCATAAACGGAAGCCAAAATGACAACCAGATGGCTTCCCGAGGCCCTTCGCATTCAGCAATCACATGCGGAGTGTGGCACTCATCGTCGGGGGACATCATGAGAAATCAAGCGAAGAGCACCGTCGCGATTCCATCATATTTCAAACGTGCCACGTCATCGATGTTACCTCGATGTGTGCTGGCTCGTTGCCGTTCATTCACGCCAACTTCGATTCCCTGGCGCTAGCCGCGCCTTTGCGAAATACCAGATCGCGTCCACCGAATCAGCGTCCAGAGCAGAGCGCAAGCTTTAGCGAACAGGATGCTGTCGGTGAAAGTTGCGTGACCGCCTGCGGAGTCAAATGATGAACCTGAAAAAAAAGCAAAAGGGTGTGGTGGCCGTTGAAACCGCGCTGGTACTTCCGCTTCTGCTGCTCATTGTGTTCGGAATCGTCGAGTTCGGCCTGGCTCTGTACGACCAGGCTGTGATCACCAACGCCGCCAGGGAGGGCGCGCGAGCGGGCATCGTACTGACCAGCCCCAGACCAACGACGACGGACATCACCAGCGTCGTGACCGGCTATACGTCCTCGTACCTGATTTCGTTTGCGACGAAGAACCCCACGCCATCGGTCTCGGTAACCAACGCAGGCGGGTCGTTCGGCACCGCGTTGGCGGTCAAGGTCTCGTACACGTTCACGGGCTTGCTGCTCGGCCCCCTGATCAACCCGTTGACGGGGCCGATCACCTTGAGCTCCACGGCCACGATGAACAACGAATAAGAAGAACATCATGCCTACCGTCCATACCCTGCGTACTCAGCGCCGCGCCAAATCGATGAAGAAGCAGAAGGGCGCGGTGGCCATCATGGTCGCCCTGTTGCTGCTTACGCTCCTGAGCTTCGCGGCGCTCGCAATCGACATTGGCAATCTGATGGTGGCCCGCACTCAGGCACAGACTGCCGCCGACGCCGCGGCGCTCGCGGGGGCACAGTGCCTCTATACCCAGGCCAGCAACGCTAGCTGCAACAACGCGAGCGCCGCCAATCCGGATTGGAATGACTCGCAGACCGTGGCTGTTTCGTTCGGACCGAAGAACAATGTGCAGGGGACGGCCGTGCAGTTGCATACGTCGGATGTCGTTACCGGCTATGTCAATGTGACCAAAGTTGCGGCTGGTGTATCCCAGGCCACCGTGCCGGTAGCAAGCGGAAAGATCGTGCCCGCGGTCCAGGTGACGGTCCACAAGGACGGGAGCGACTCCAACGGGAGCGTGCCGGTGTATCTGGCGCAAGTGCTGAACATCGCGTCGCTGAAGACGAGTGCGACGGCGACCGCGGTCGTGGCTAGTCCTGGAACCGCTGAAGTTGGGGCGCTGTTCCCGATCGTGATGTCGCAATGCCTGTACAACTCCTACTGGAATTCGGCGACCAATTCCCCTCTTCTTGCTACCAGTACAACCGACCCTCAAGCGGCCAACAACGGCACGCCTATTCCGCAGACGATCGGCCAACCGTACATCTTCGGGATCAGAGCGTCGTACCAGGCCGCCAATTGCAACGCAGGACAATGGACGTCCCTCTCTTCTGCTAACAGCCAGCTTGGTTCCGACGCCATAGTGGGGTTGATGACGAGCGGAAACGCGAGTCCGATGTCTATCGGCCAACCGATCTATCTGGAAACGGGCCTGAATAGCAATGCGTTCCACAACGTTGCAACGTGTAGTCAGGTCCCGGCGGGTTCGGCGGGTAGTTGTGCCTGGGTGACGGTAGCCGTGGTGAGTAACGTCACGAGTGGACAGGGGAGCACTCCGCCGATCGTCGCATTCGGGTGCCTGCACATTCTGAACGAGACAGGCAGCGGCTCCAACGCAGTCATCACCGTGCAGATGGGCAACGATCCGAACTACTGTAAAAACAGCCAGATGGACGGCATCGGCCCCAACTATGGGACGATCATGATGCCCCGGTTGGTTCAGTAACTTTGCCATCGAGGCGCGCTTCACAGCATGGCAACTCTGCGGCGCAGCAGAAGCCTGCCTCAACGCTGTTCGATCAGGATGCCAATACCCGGTCGGCACGACTCAGCCTGTAGTGGCCGACTCGACTATGCCGTGCGCAGTGTTCCTGGTCACGCCCTGTTCAAGACGCCCCACAAGTGATGCGCCCAATATTTTTCTCAGCAACGCCCGTGCGATCGCCAGGACCGTACCGAACGCGCAGCTCGTGGAAATCAAGGGCTGTGACAACTGGGCGCAGTATGAACAGCCCGAGAGATTCAATCAGGAGAGCATTGCATTTCTGCAAGAAGCCTGAGCGGGTAGACGCCGAGCGCTAATTTGGCGTCATGGAGCAGGCGGCCTGGCGCCGATGGGAGTCCGCCAAAGTGACGTTGACCATCGGGTGCTCGTTCTACGCGAACGTTGACTGGCCTCGAAACTGATGTCACATTCCTCGATCCGGTCGGAAACCACGGGATCTTCCTTTTGTCGGCCTCGGCCATTCCGTCTTGCAACCGATTCTGACAGTTGCTCTGTTTCGCGTTTTGACTATGTCATTCGAATTCATCCAACCTGATCCGACCGTCCACGACCCCCTTCAGGCAGAGCACACACTGCTGGACTTAGCGGCGCGTGGCCGCAATGTTGCTCAACTGTGGGAAGCGCCGAAGTCTTTGGTGGTGCCGCGCAGCTATCTGCGTTACCCCCAGTTCGAATCTGCACGCTCCGCTTTTCTTCGCAGCGGATGCCCCGTCTGGCTACGCATGTCGGGCGGCGGCCTCGTACCGCAGGGCCCCGGGATTCTAAATTTAAGTCTGGCTTATTTCGTCAAGCAGCAGCCGAGCAAAATGAGCGAGGCGGTGTACCTGCACTTATGCGAAGTCATCGGGAGCGCGCTGCGCGTGATCGGCGTCACGACCCACTACCAGGCAGTGGACGGTTCATTTTGCGACGGTCGCTTCAATCTGGCTTGGGGAGTCGACACCGACGCGCGCAAGTTTGCTGGCACGGCGCAGTATTGGCGACAGGCGCCAGCCGCGATGCGGACGAGCGATGGACGGGGCCATCTGGTGCTCGCGCATGCCGTATTGCTTGTCAGTGCCGACCCGGACGAGGCGAACCGGCGGGCGAACGCCTTCGAAGAGGCGGTGGGCAGTGGCCGTCGATATGACGCGATCAAGATCGTCACTGTGCTGCAAGCGCTGGCAGGGGCTGGGGTCGGCCGCGAGCCACTGATGCCCGCTGTGATGGCTGCGATCAAGGACAGTCTCACCGACACGCCACTACCAACTGATAAGCAGTAACCCGCTTGCCCGGACTCGCTCGGCTCAGCCGGTGTAGTTCGGCGGCGCGCGGAGGGCGATTCTCCCTAACATCGAACAATCCGCGCCCCGCCCGCGCTGAACGCAGCGCGGCCGCTGTCAACGGAATGTAACTTGAAGTGCTTAAGTTTGAAGGTTCGAGCGATGGGCAGCCGTGCCGGGTGCGTAAAGCCGAACAAAGGGCGCAACCTTCTGGAAACGCTCAATACAGACACGGACGTGCTGGAGCGGATTGAAATGCATCATCGCAAGAACACCGCGCGCCCGCGCAAGTTGCGGGAGTCCAACGCAAGTTCCCTGGGCCCGCAGGATGCGTAGTTGAGCAATTGCGTCGCGGAGCGAAGCTCGCTGCAACCATTGATCCGGTCAGTCAATCTCGTGGAGGCAAACCATGCTGTTCAAACGAGGAATTGCAGTTCTTGCCGTTGCTCTACCGCTCGCGGCCGCGCACGCGCAAACCGTCGACATCACCGGTGCGGGCAGCACTTTTGCAGCCCCGATCTATAACAAGTGGGCCGACGCCTACCATAAGGCGGGGGGCGGCAAGGTCAACTACCAGGGCATCGGGTCAGCGGGCGGCATCAAGCAGATCCTCGCGAAGACCGTCGATTTCGCGGGTTCCGACGCGCCGATGAAGGACGATGAACTGGCGAAGACTGGCCTGTTCCAATTCCCGACGGTGGTCGGCGGCGTCGTGCCGGTCGTCAACCTGCCGGGCGTGAAGCCGGGCCAACTGGTTCTGTCGGGCGCGGTGCTCGGCGACATCTATCTGAACAAGATCAAGAAATGGAACGATCCGGCGATCGCCGCGCTGAATTCGGGCATGAAACTGCCGGACACGGACATTGCCGTGGTACGCCGCGCCGACGGTTCGGGCACGAGCTTCATCTGGACGAACTTTCTATCGAAGGTGAACCCGGAGTGGAAGTCGAAGGTCGGCGAAGGCACGACGGTGAACTGGCCGACCGGTACGGGCGGCAAGGGCAATGACGGCGTTGCCGCCTTCGTGCAACGGCTGCCTGGCGCGGTCGGCTATGTCGAGTGGGCGTATGCGAAGCAAAACAACATGGTCTACACCAGCCTGAAGAACTCCGCCGGTACGGTGGTTGCGCCGAAGACCGAGACCTTCAAGGCGGCCGCCTCGGGCGCGGACTGGAAGACGTCGTTCTACCAGATCCTGACCAACGAGCCCGGCAAGGACGCATGGCCGGTCGTCGGCGCGACTTTCGTGCTGCTGCACGCGACGCAAGACAAGCCGGCGCAAGGCGCGGCAACGCTGAAGTTCTTCGACTGGGCGTTCAAGAACGGCGGGCAGGCTGCCAGCGATCTCGACTACATCTCGTTGCCGGATTCGGTCGTGTCGGAAATCCGCTCGCAGTGGAAGACCAGGGTCAAGGATGCGTCGGGAAAACCGGTGTTTCAGTGAAGGCCTCGTTGCGACCCGTCTCAGACAGCTCGTGGTCGGTCATGGGCGAAATCAATTGACCCAGATCAAGTAACGGCCGCATTGAGGCGGGTAACGTGCGCGTGACGGTCTTTCATCACCGCACGCTGGGAGCAGGCAATGGTCACGCGCAACGTCGAGGAAGTCATCAAGCAAATTGCCGCCGCCACCAACACGCCAGAGGAAACGGTCTTGCAGATGTACGCGCAGACATGGATCGAATACAGCGAAGGCGCACGAATCACGGACTATCTGACGGTTCTGGTCGCCCGTCGTGTGCGCGACAATCTACGCAGGAGGCAACAGGATTCGCATTGAGCGTGGGTTGGTCAAGCACCGTTGGGCGATGCCGCTTCCGCGCCGAAGCGTTCGACCATAAATTCAATAAAGCTCCGAAGCTTAGGCGACGTACGCCGCTCACGCAGATACAGCAGGTTCAGCGGCCGCTCGGGCGCGGCAAACGCCGGCAGCACTTCGACCAACCGTTTCGCTCGCAGATCCGCGGCCACGAGGACCTCGGGCAGCATGGCGATGCCCAGGCCGCGCAACACCGCCCGTCGCAGCGCTTCCGAATTGTCGATCCTCAGCCTGCCGTCGACGGGCACGCGCACGCGGCCGTCCGGACCCTCGAGGCTCCATTCGGCCTGCGCCGCGTGCCATTCCGAGCGCGGCGGATACGCGTACGTCAGGCACTGATGCGAGCGCAGCGCGTCGGGCGATGACGGCGTGCCGTGCGCTGCCAGATACCCGCGTGACGCGCACAACACCAGACGGTACGGCTGCAGAGGCCGCGCGACGAGATCCGGATTGCCCAGCGCGCCGATCCGAACCGCCGCCTCGAAGCCGTCGTCGATCAGGTCCGACAGTGCATCGGTGGCGACGATATCGAGCTTCACCTCGGGATAGCGCTCGTAGTAATCCGCGATCACCGGCATCAGGCATTCGTTGCTGAACACGACGGGCGCGGTTATGCGCAGGCGTCCCCGTGGCGTCGCGAGGTGATCGAGCGCGAGCCGTTCCGAATCGTCGATCAGCCCGAGGATCTCGATGCATCGTTCATAGTAGGCCTGCCCAAACGCGCTGATCTGCTGCTTGCGCGTGGTGCGATGGACGAGTGTCGCGCCTAGCCGCGTTTCCAGCGCCTGAAGATGATTGCCGACCATCGTCGGCGACAGGTCGCAGGCTACCGCCGCCGCCGTCAGGCTGCCGCTTTCGACTACGCGCACGAACACGGTCATCGCTTTGAGGAGGTCCATTCCCCAATAATAATTGGTTCTGTTGCCATTTGCCGTGCGTTTATCAATCTTCGCTGTGGGAATACAGTCCGCGTACACGGCGCTTGCGGCCCATCCCGGTGCCGCATCGCCGACTTCCTGCACGGACATCATGCGCAAACAGCTCAGCTCACCGGCCCGGTCGCCACGTCTTGCCTTGCTCGCGACGAGCCTCGGCTTCGTCATCATCTGTCTCGACGTCACGGTCGTGAACGTCGCGCTCGCACGAATGCGCGATGGCCTCGGCCTCGATTCGACGGCGCTGGAATGGGTCGTCAACGCGTACACGCTGGCGTTCGCGAGTCTGCTGCTGTCCGCTGGCGCATTGGCCGACCGGTTCGGCGCGCGGCGCATGTTCGTCGCTGGGTTCGTCGTGTTTACCTGCGCATCGGTGGGGTGCGGGCTGTCGGATGGCGCGGCGCTGCTGGTTGGGTCGCGGGTGGTGCAGGGCATCGGCGCGGCGCTGTGCGTGCCGTCGTCGCTGGCGCTGCTCGGCGCGGCGTTCCCGGACCCGCATGCGCGGGCCAGGGCGGTTAGCGTCTGGGCGGGCACCGCGGCGCTCGCGCTGGGGGCGGGGCCGCTGGTCGGCGGCGTGCTCGTCGACCGCTTCGGCTGGCCTGCCATTTTTCTGATCAACGTGCCGATCGGCGTCGCGGGCATCTGGCTGACCATCGCTCATGCGCCCGACACGCAAGGTCACGCGGCGCGTCGCATCGACCTGGCCGGCCAGACGCTTGCCGTCGTTGCGTTGGTCGGGCTGACGTATGCGGTTGTCGAAAGCGGCAGGCTGGGCTGGACCAGCATGACCGTGTTGACCGGACTTGGCGTCGCGGCCGTTGCGGGCGGGCTGTTCGTCATCGTCGAGGCGCGGCAGGCGCAGCCGCTTTTACCGCTCGCGCTGTTCCGCCATGCCGCGGTGAACGTCAGCGCGCTAACGGGGCTGTCGCTGAATTTCGGCTACTACGGACTGATGTTTGCGATGAGTCTGTTTTTCCAGAACGCGCGTCACGACACACCGCTCGAAACCGGCCTCGCGTTCCTGCCGATGACAGCGGTAGTCGCAGTCGCAAACGTCGCGTCGGGTTCGCTCACCGCGCGTTTCGGTTATCGCCTGCCGATGCTTGTCGGCCAGGCACTGGCGGCGCTCGGCTATGTTTCGCTTGCGTTCGCGCGGGTGGATAGCAGTGCGCTAGCGGTCGCGCTGCCGCTGCTCACTGTTGGCGTCGGTGTCGCGCTCGCGGTGCCGTCGATCAACACCGCGGTGCTGGCGCACGTGGAACCGTCGTACATGGGCATTGCATCGGGCGTGTTGAACACCGCGCGTCAGATTGGCGGCGTGCTCGGCGTGGGGTTGTTTGGCGCCCTTGTGCGGCCGGAGTTCGACCCTCTTGCCGAGGGTCTGCATCGGGCCGCGATCATGGCCGCTACTGTGACGCTTTTGAGCCTCCTGAGCATAGTCATGGGCCTCAAGACATCCGGAGCGATGGTCACGGACGGTGCGCGTTGAGAGCATTGTCGCTGCTGCCCGCCTCGTGCGCGGAAGCGCCGGCCATCACGCGCCAGCGGTCGCTGTCGAGTACGGTTCGAGCATCGATCCGCCCGAACATGTCCAACAGAGGTGCGACGAGGCCCGTCCAGCCGGTCTGATGACTGGCTCCGAGCCCCGCACCGTTGTCGCCGTGGAAATACTCGTAGAACAGGATCAGGTCGCGCCAGTGCGGATCGTCCTGAAACTTGCTGGTCCCGCCATAGACGGGACGTCTTCCATCCGCATCGCGCAAGAACGTACCCGTCAGTCGCCGGACGATTTCCTGTGTCACCTCGAACAGCGTCATGTAATGCCCGGACCCGGTCGGGCATTGCACCTTGAACTCGTCGCCGAAAAAGCTGTAGAGGTTCATCAGTGCCCTGACAACGAGCAGGTTCACCGGCATCCATACCGGACCTCGCCAGTTGGAATTCCCGCCGAACATGCCCGTATTGGATTCGGCCGGCAGGTACTGCACTTTGTAATCGGTCCCGCCGATGTTGAGCACATACGGATGATCGAGGTGATAGCGGGAGAGCGAACGGATGCCATGCGGTCCGAGGAACTCATTCTCGTCGAGCAGGTATCCGAGCACGCGTTCGAGCTTGCGTCTGTTCAGGATCGACAGGAGCCTGCGCTCCCGATGGCCGATGAAGCCCGTATCCGTCGGCGCCACGTGCGCGAGCAGCTCCGGGTAGCGTTTGCGGAACTGGGCGATCAGCTCCATCAGTTTCGGATACCGTGTCACCGAATCTGCTTCGAATACTGTCGTCGCGCACAGCGGCAGCAGCCCCACCATCGACCTGATCTTCAGACGCATGGTCTGGCCGTCGGGAAGCCGCAGCAGATCATAGAAGAAGCCGTCATGCTCGTCCCACATGTCGTCCGGATGTTCGCCGCGCCGATCCATTGCATACGCGATCCACATGAAGTGCTGGACGAACCTGAAAGCGATCTCCTCGTACATCGGATCGTATTCCGTCAGGATGATCGCCATCTCCAGCATGCACTGGCAATAAAACGCCATCCACGCGGTTCCGTCCGCCTGTTCCAGCGATCCACCCGTCGGCAGCTGCGCGCTGCGATCGAACACCCCGATGTTGTCCAGCCCCAGAAAGCCGCCGGCGAACACGTTGCGTCCTGCCGGGTCCTTGCGATTCACCCACCAGTTGAAATTGAGCATCAGCCCCTGAAACGAGCGCTCGAGAAAGCGCGGGTCGGCCCGTCCCAGCTCTTTGCCGTACCGGTAGAGCCAAAGCGTGGCGGCCGCATGCACCGGAGGATTGACGTCGCTGAAGTTCCACTCGTAGGCCGGAATCTGGCCGCTCGGATGGACATACAGGGTGCGCAACATCAGCAGCAATTGCTCCTGCGCGAAATCGAAGTCGACGAGCGCCAGAGAGATCGTGTGGAATGCCAGATCCCAGGCCGCGTACCATGGGTATTCCCATTTGTCCGGCATCGAGATCACGTCCGCATTCAGCATGTGGAACCATCCGGTGTTGCGCACGTCGAGCCGCTCGCCGTCGAGCAACGGATGACTCCCATGCTCGCGCAGCCACAGTTCGAGATCGAAGTAGTAGTACTGCTTGCCCCACAACATGCCCGCCAACGCCTGACGATGCACCCGGCGCTGGTCTTCCGTCAGCGATTTCGGCGCGATGCGCGCGTAGAACTCGTCCGCATCGGCAATGCGTTCGTTGAAGGTGTTCTCGAAGCCGTCGAACGCGTTGTCGCGGCTCGCCGCGCTCAGGCGCAGCCGGATCGTCACGCTGTCGCCGCCGGGTACGTCGCATACGCAATGGGCCGCCGCCTTGGTTCCCGTTCTGGCGGGATTCACCGCCTCGCGTTGCCCGCCGATCACATACGCGTGGAACGCGTCCTTCACATACGGCGAAGCATTGGGCTGATTCCACAGACGCCGTGCATTGCTTTCGTTTTCCGTGAACAGCAGTTCCGTCGCGCCTTCGCAATAGAGCCAGTAGTCGCCCAGTTCATGATGGCGCGCCCGAATGACGCCCGGCGCGTCTTCGCACAGCGACGGCCTGGGATCGTCGTGGTTCTCCGACCACGTATTGCGAAACCATAGCGTCGGCAGGATTCGAAGCTGCGCCGCGTCCTGCCCGCGGTTGTGCACGCAAATGCGCACGAAGATGTCTTGTGGATCGCGCTTCGCGTATTCGACGAACACATCGAAATACCGGTCGTCATCGAATACGCCGGTATCGAGCAGTTCGTACTCGAGTTCTTCTCGCGATCGCTCGCGGTTCGTCTCGATCAGGTCGAGGTACGGATATTCCCGCTGCGGGTACTTGTACAGATACTTCATGTACGAGTGCGTGGGCGTGCTGTCGACATAGAAGTAATATTCCTTCACGTCCTCGCCATGATTGCCTTCGCTATTGGTGAGTCCGAACAGGCGTTCCTTCAGAATCGGGTCGCGCCCGTTCCAGAGTGCGAGCGCGAAGCAGAGTCGCTGCTGGTCGTCGGATAGTCCGCCGAGCCCGTCTTCTCCCCACCTGTAAGCGCGCGAACGCGCCTGGTCGTGGGTGAAATAGTTCCAGGCGTCGCCATCTTCGCTGTAGTCCTCGCGGACGGTTCCCCATTGCCGCTCGCTCAGGTACGGCCCCCACTGCTTCCATGGCACCTGCGCCGAATGCGCGTCGTTCAAGCGTTTTTGTTCCGTGACATCGACGTCTGCGCGAGCCATTTCTGCCTCCGTTACGGCCGGATGAACCTGCAACAGGCGGGGCCGTGGCTCTATGACGATCGCCCGGCGAGTCCGCTGGATATGTGTTGCTGCGAAACAATCCTGATGTGCGAGACGAACCACGCCGCGAGCACGAACCACCCCGCTGCGACGACGAACGCGACGACGTAGGCGGTTCCTGCACCCGCAAGCGCCTTCACCCACGACAGCATCCACCCGGTCGCCGCGGGGCCGAGGATCTGCGGCAGCACCATCGACACTTGCCAGATGCCCATGTCCTTGCCGCTGGATGCATCGTCTGGCAACACTTGCAGCGCGAGCGCCCAGTCGACGGCTTGATAGGTCCCGTAGGCGGCGCAGAAAACGAGTCCGACCGCGATCACCAGCGACAGGTTCGGATGCAGCGCCAGCATGACAAAGCCGATTGCGGCGCCGGCCATGATCCAGCTTGTCAGGCGGACGACGGGGACCGCGCCGTGGCGGTCGGCGAGCCGTGCGCCCAACAGGCTGGCCGGGATCGCCAGCACCACGCCGACACCGAGAAGCCCGTTCATCACTCCGGTCGGATGACGAATGCCGATCACGTCCTGCAGGTAGTACAACATGAAGGTGAAGATCGACCAGATTCCCATGTTGCCGAACAGACGGGTTACCAGCACCCAGTAAAAGTTTCGGTGGAGGCGCGGGTCGAGATAGAACGAGCGCAAGAACGCGAGGAGTTCGAACCGTTCGTGGGATCTGACAGGCGTCGGCTCGCGCGAGCCGCGAATCGTCAGCCAAAGGCAGAGCAGCATGATCGCAATGAACGTGGCCACCGTCGGATAGAGGCGGCCCGGCGAATAGAGCACGACGAGCACCACGTTGCCACTGATGGTGCCGAGCACGGACATCACGTTGAGCCACGCGCTCGCGCGGTTGGTTTCCCGTTTAGGCACGACATCGGGCACCAGCCCTGCATACGGACCCGCCGCCCAGTTCCACCAAAACTGCAGATTCAGGAACGCGAGTGCATACAGCCATACGCTCGCCCCTCTGTTGAACGAAGCAAGCCATACCAGGGCAACCGCAGTGCCGAACACGCCGGTGACGAGAAACGATCGCCGACGTCCATGTTTTGCGATGGAGCGATCTGAAAGGGCGCCGGCCAGCGGCGCCACGATCATTGCAACGAACGCGCCGGACGCAATGACGGAGCCGGCCACCCCTTCCTTCAATACGGCATCGCGTCCGAGCATTTCGGCGACCTGTGACGGCACCAGCACCGGAACGACCGTCATCCATTGGGTAAACAGCGCAAACCACAGCGACGCGATCTGTATGTGACTGAGCGTCGTCAGGCGAGGGGCGGGCGGTCTGGTCGACACATTCGAGACTGGACTGGATAGGGGCATGTCAGAGGTCCATGTGCGTCGCGCGTTTTGCTGCCCGCTCAGTGCTTGCTACCTGACGGGCCTGCAGAGAAAGCTTAGAACACTGATCGGTCTTATGCATGCGTCCCCAGCTCAAGCCACGAGGTGTTGCCGCAGATACACGGCCGTGCGGCTTTCCTTCCTGCACGCGACTTCGGCCGGCGTGCCGCTCGCCACGATCGTCCCGCCGGCGTCGCCGGCGCCCGGGCCGACGTCGATGACCCAGTCGCTCTGCGCGGCCACCCGCATGTCGTGCTCGACCACCACCACGGTATTGCCCACCTCGACGAGCCGTTGCAGTTGCACCATCAGCCGGTCCACATCGGCGGCATGGAGGCCGGTCGTCGGTTCGTCGAGGATGTACAACGTGTCCCCGCGCTGTGCGCGTTGCAGTTCGGTGGCGAGCTTGATGCGCTGCGCCTCGCCGCCCGATAGCTCGGTGGCGGGCTGGCCGAGCCGCAGATAGCCGAGGCCGATGTCGCGCAGCGCATTCAGCGCGCGCATCACGCCCGGCTCATCGGCAAAGAAGCTGCACGCGGCATCGACGGTCAGGCCCAGCACCTCGGCGATGTTTTTATCGCGCCACGTGATCTCCAGCGTCGATGCGTTGTAGCGGGTGCCGTGACAGGTCGAACAAGGCGCATACACGCTCGGGAGAAATAGCAATTCGACGCTGACGAAGCCTTCGCCTTCGCAGGTCGGGCAGCGGCCTTGCGCGACGTTGAACGAAAAGCGCCCGGCGCTGTAGCGACGCTTGCGCGCGCTGGGCGTGTCCGCGAACAGCTTGCGCACGTGGTCGAAAAGACCTGTGTAGGTCGCGAGGTTGGAACGCGGCGTGCGTCCGATCGGCTTCTGATCGACACGTACGAGCCGGCGCAGCGCGTCCATGCCGTCGGCGATATGGCCGCTCGTGGGCGTCGTCGCGGTGGCGAGCAGCGGGTCCGGTTCGTCATCGTCCGGGCTTTCGATGATCTTTCCCAGCCGCCGCGCGACCAGTTCCGGGAGCGCCTGGCTCACGAGGCTCGATTTGCCGGAGCCCGAGACGCCGGTGACCGTCGTCAGGCAGCCGAGCGGGAACGCGGCGTTCAAGCCGTGCAGATTGTTGCGCGTGATATTGGCGAGCCGCAGCCAGCCGGCGGCGTCGCGCGGTACGCGATCGACTTGCGCGGGCGGGGCGAACAGATGGCGGCGCGTCTGTGACGCCTCGACCGTCGCGAGTCCCTGCGGCGGCCCGCTATAAACCACGTGACCGCCCGCTTCGCCGGCCGCCGGACCGACATCGACCAGCCAGTCGGCGCGCCGCATCATCTGCAAATCGTGCTCGACGACGAACAGCGAATTGCCTGCCGCCTTCAGTTCCTGCAGCGCGCTGAAAAGCGCTTCGCCATCGGCGGGATGCAAGCCGGCCGATGGCTCGTCGAGCACGTACACGACACCGAAGAGTTGCGACGACAATTGCGTGGCCAGTCGCAAGCGCTGCAATTCACCCGACGACAGCGTCGGCGTGCCACGTTCGAGCGCGAGATAGCCGAGGCCCAGCTCGACCAGCGTGGTCAGGCGTTCCAGCAGTTCGGCGGCGATCCGCTGCGCGGCGAGGCGTTTCTCCCCGGACAGGTTCGGCGTGCGCCGGACATCGGGCGACGCCTTGTGCGCGGAGCCGCCGGCGGCGACCCGCTTGTCGACGGCGTCACGCATCGCGCTTTTGCTGAGTACGCTGCCCTGGCCGGTGGTCGACGTCTGCGGCTCCGGCCATTCGCCGCGTGCAATCGGCGCGAGAATCGCGGCGAGTTCGGCGAGCGGCAACTGTGAAAACTCGCCGATATCCAATCCGGCGAATTTCACCGACAGCGCTTCTTTCTTGAGCCGTTTGCCATCGCAAGCCGGGCACTCGCTGCCGACCATGTACTGCGACACGCGCTTTTTCATCAGCGCGCTTTGGGTGGTCGCAAAGGTGTGCAGCACGTACCGGCGCGCGCCCGTGAACGTGCCCTGATAGCTCGGCTCGTCCTTGCGCCTAAGCGCGGCGCGGGTCTCCTTCGGCGTGAGGCCGGCATAGACGGGCACGGTCGGCTGTTCGTCGGTGAAGAGAATCCAGTCGCGATCCTTCTTCGGCAGATCGCGCCACGGCGTGTCGACGTCGTAGCCGAGGGTCACGAGGATGTCGCGCAGATTCTGCCCGTGCCACGCCGGCGGCCACGCTGCGATCGCGCGCTCGCGGATCGTGAGCGAGTCGTCGGGCACCATCGATTTCTCGGTGACCTCGTACACGCGGCCCAATCCATGGCAGGTCGGGCAGGCGCCTTGCACCGTGTTCGGAGAAAAGTCCTCGGCGAACAGCATCGGCTGTTTCGGGGGATAGTCACCGGTTCGCGAATACAGCATGCGCACGAGGCTCGACAGCGTCGTCACGCTGCCCACCGATGAACGCGCGCTCGGTGCGCCTCGTTGCTGTTGCAGCGCAACCGCGGGCGGCAGCCCTTCGATCGCATCGACTTCGGGCACGCCGACCTGTTCGATCAGGCGCCTCGCATACGGCGCGACCGATTCGAAGTAGCGCCGCTGCGCCTCCGCGTACAGCGTGCCGAACGCCAGCGATGATTTGCCCGAGCCCGACACGCCCGTGAACACGACCAGCGCATCGCGCGGAATCTGCACGTCGACGTTTTTCAGATTGTGCTCGCGCGCGCCTCGCACGCATACGAAGCCGGTGCGACCGCCGGACGGCGGCGCGTTTGGGCGGGGTGGGGTGCGGGGAGCGTCCATATCGATCGGTAATAGAAGAGGGCGCTGCCTGCAGGGCCGCGCAAACGGTGATGTGGGACGCACAGACTATGCCAGACACATCGGCAGATGACAGCAGGCGCGCAATGTGCTTGGAGATAGGCCCGTGGATCAAGGAGAACAACGATGACCCTGCTCATCTATCTGGTCGGATGGATCATTTTCATTGGTGGCGTCGCGTGGGGATTGATGGCGCTGCATGTCGCGCAGCACATCATTGCCATCGTGGCCGTGATACTGCTCGGCATCGCGGTGATTACGGGCGCCACGCGAGCGCGTAATCGAGATCGGTCGTCATAGCGAAGTTCCACGCTACGGCGCGCTCGCGATGTACCATTTCCGCGTGGAATCTCACGCCGGACATCGTGGAGCACATCATGGGAAGCGCATGGAAACGCCGCTTCAAACTGCTTGTCCAGCGTTTCTGGCAGCCAACCAGCGCGTGCATGACCTGTATGCCGGGGAGCTGGAGCAACGTGATGAGCCTCACGCACTGGGCGATCGCATTCAAGACCGGACTGCTCACCGGTGTGCTCGCGCTGCTGCTCACCTTCACGCCGGCGGCGAAGTGGTACGGGAATCGCTATAGCAACGCACTGCTCGTCGGTTGCCTGACCGCCATCGGCGATGCCTATTCTCATCTGAGCCACTACCGCTTTCATGCGCTCGAACACATCGCGACGGGGGTCATGTCAGGCCTGTTTGCGCTCGCTGCGTCGTACCTGTTCGAGGATCGCGCGCGCCGCGTGCGCGAGGCATGGTCGCGTTTGTTCGGACCATCAGTGCGGTGACGAAAGCAGCTTGAAGCGCTTCCACAGCTTCTTCAATGTCCGATGATCGGCAGCGACCCGCGACGCGAGGAAGCCACGTGCGAAGGCCGCGCCCGAGGCCGCCTCGGGCGCCGTCGTCAGCAGCGACTTCAGCAGCTGATCGGCGACGACGGCATCGTTGCGCCAGCCGAGATCGTCCTGAAGCGCGGTGAGCGCCTCGACATAGTGGCGGACGACCCGCCGCGGGCATAGCGACGCGAAGAACTCGGTGGCGTATCGAACTTTCTTCGCCGCGATGCGGGCGCGGTGACGGCTGTGATCGTCGAGATCGGCCAAACCCTTGCCACGTTTGATTAGTTTCTTGTGCCGGCGGCGCAGAACATCGGCGGCGAAGGGCTTCACCGGGCTGCTGATCACGTCGCGCTGTTCGTCGGACATCTCATCTCGCCAACCCTTGCGGCTCACCCAGAGCGCCAGCTGGAGCGCGAGCCGCGTATAGCGAACCGATTCGACCGCGGCCGCCGCGCGCTGCCGGTTGTCGACGGCAATCTGCTCGCAAGCCTCTCTGACGGGGCGGATCTCTTCCGTACCGCCGTCGGCGCCGGCATGTTCGAGCGTCGATCCCGCGAGCACTTCCCAGTCGCGCGCGGCGCCGAGTTCCGAGGCAATCCAGCGCAACTCCTCGTCGAAGCCGGGAGCGGCGGGGATGACCTTCGCAAACAGGTCGAGGGCCGAACGCAAGCGGCGAAGCCCCACGCGCATCTGATGGACGCTCGATGGATCGTGGCCCGACACGACGCCCAGCTCATTCGCGTGGACCTGGTCCAGACAGTTGCGCACAATCACGCAGAATGCATCCTCGATCGAATCGCGCTTGTCCAGTCGCACCGGTTGCGCTTTCACCGCCTCGCTGTGCTCGGCTACCAGCAGTGCATACCCGATATCGGCCTTGCTGCGATGATCAATACGCAGCGGCACGGTTTCGAGCATTTCCAGCGCGACGCGGTACAGCATGTCCGGATCGCCCTGTTTCAATTCCAGTTCCACGGCGGCGATCTGCACCGAGCCCGGCTCCGCCTCGATGGTTCCTTCGTCCAGAGCAAGCTCGAGTTCGTATCCGGACGGCTGGCGCAGCGCAAATGCCGAGCGGTTGATCCGCGTGACGAATACGGGCTTCAGTTGGGCGGGAACGGTCTCGTCGCGAATCAGCTTCCCGCAGTCGCTGTCGTCGGGGATCTGGTCGCACAGCAGCTTCAGATCGGGCACGTCGCTCGTCACGGGCATCTCGAACTCGTCCCTGTCGAACAGCCCCGCCTTGGCCGAGCCTTCGAGCTTCAGCGTCTGGATTTTCTCGTTGCCGACGCTGCGCACGCGCAGCGAAGCCCCGCACCAGTGAAATGAAAACTCCGGTGTATCGAAATAGGTGCTGGTCAGCAGGTGAGGCGTTCCCGCTGTGGCTTCCGATTGCGCGAGTATCGATGCGTTGCGCAATTTGCCGAGATCTTCGTTCGCAACGCGCAGCTTTAGCTCCCGTTCCATGCCGCCTCCGAAATGAGCACCATACCGTCAGACTACACCGGATTCGCTGGAGCGCGTCGCGCCCGATCGCCCCGAGTGACCGCGCCGATAGAAGTTGTGCACAGAAAAAGTGGATAAGGCGGTGGACAAGTTTTGCACGACTGCCTCGAAACCGGACCGCGGTTTTCGGAACCCTACGCGACGGGACATCTTGATTAGGAAATGATCATTTCCTATAATCGCGGCATGACTACACGCCACCATCCTGCGAGACAGCCACGTGCTCCCGGCCGTCCACGCGAATTCGACATGGACGTCGCGCTGGACGGCGCAATCCAGATTTTTCGCGAACGCGGCTATCAGGGGACGTCTCTCGGCGATCTCGGTGCCGCGATGGGCCTCACGGCCGGCAGTATCTACAAGGCGTTCACCGATAAGCGAGCAGTGTTCCTTGCCGCACTCGAGCGCTACATCCATCTACGAAATAGCCAGTTGCAAAGCCTGCTCGACGCGGAGCAAACCGGCCGCGACAAGGTGCGGGCCGTTCTGCGGTTTTATGCCGAGTCCGCAGTTGGCGACGAGGGCAAGCGGGGCTGTCTCGTAGTCGGAAGCGCAATCGATCTGCTCGCTTTCGATGATGAGGTCGCGGGTCATGTCGCCGCTTCTTTGCAGCGAACGGAGCGTCTGTTGTGCCGTCTGATCCGGCTGGGCCAGACAGACGGTTCGATCGCGTCTGCCGTGGATGCGGACGCTACCGGCCGCGCCCTGCTGAGTTTGACGCAAGGTTTGAGGGTCGTCGGCAAAGTCGGGCGGCCCCGGGCGCACATAATGGCGGCGGCGGAGCAGGCCATGCGTCTGCTGGACTAAGCACAGCAAGATATAGCATCGCATCAGTTACCAGTGCTGCTCGCCAAATTAGGAAATGACTATTTCCTAACGTAAACCGCCGATGAGAAACAGCCGTTCAACGATGTAATCACTCAACCCAAAGGAGTCTCGTTCGTGAAAGCACTTCACTCGCCCATGCCATCTGGGAGTTCCGAAATCGTAAGCACGCTGCCAGCATCAAGGCCCGTTCCGGGGTTGGAAGGATTCGAGCACAAGTTCGCAACCGTAGACGGACTGAGACTGCACTACGTCACCGGTGGAAACCCACAGGGTGACGTGATCGTGTTGCTCGCGGGCTTTCCGCAGAGCTGGTTCGCGTGGCGCAACGTGATCGCGCTGCTCGCAAAGACCTATCGAATCGTCGCAGCGGACCTTCCCGGACAAGGTGATTCGGATCGTCCTATGGACGGCTACGACACGCAGACCCTTGCGAGCCATGTCCACGGTTTGCTCGAGCAACTCGGAGTGAGCCGGTACTTTCTCGCCGGACACGACATTGGAGCGTGGGTGGCTTTTCCTTACGCGGTGATGTTCGCCGATGAGGTCCGTCGCCTTGCGCTGCTGGATGCGGGGATCCCCGGCGTGACGTTGCCCGATGCGTTGCCGATCGCGCCCGAGCGTGCATGGCGTACCTGGCATTTTGCGTTTCACGTCCTACCGGATCTGCCGGAAGTGCTGCTTGCCGGCAAGGAGCGCGAATACCTCGACTGGTTTTTGCGGCGAAAGACGGCCAATCCCGACACGTTCACTGACGCCGATATCGATGAATATCTGCGGATTCTGAAGAAAGACGGCGGCTTGCGCGCGGGTCTTGCGTATTACCGCGCCGCGCACGTGTCCGCCCGGCAGAACGCGGAATTGAAGCAGCGAGGCAGGCTCGATTTGCCACTGCTGGCGCTCGGTTCCGATCAAGGCTCCATCGCCGATATGGCGACCCCTCTGCGAGCCTTTTTCACCGACGTCCAAGGCCGCACCATTAGTCACTGCGGGCACTTCATTCCGGAAGAACAACCGCGCGCGGTTGCCGACGAACTCACGGCATTCTTTGGAAGCGCAGAGCGATAACGGGGCAGGTGCGTGCAGGCCGCCGGGCACGGCTCAGGCAATGAGGGAGGAGTGCTGTACGACGATCCACGCGGACCATGCAAGCAACGCGACGCCGAGCGGCTTGCCGATCGACCTGCCCCAGCGGAAATTCTTCTCGGCCGACATGATCGCGCCCAGCGCCAGCATCCAGCCGACACTGCCGGTGCCGACCGCGAACATCAGCAGCATCAGCGCCCAACAGCAGCCGACGCAGAACGCGCCGTGACTGATGCCGAGCACGAAGCTCTCGCGGCGCGCGCTTTTGCCCCGCCAATGCCCGGTGATGAACATCAGCGGCGAGCGGCATTTGTCGAGACATCGATGTTTGAGGCTGCTGAACTGATAGAGGCCCGCGAGCGCGACGATCGCCGCGCCGATCAGCCAGCCGTTCGCAAGCAAGCTCGGAACCTGCGCGGCGACCAGATGGAGCGCCGCGTCAAAGCCGTGCGCGACCACGCCGAACAGCGCCCACGTCGTCGCATAACCGACGATCAGAAGCGCCATCAGCGTGCGCCGGTTGTCGCGCGCGACGGTCATCCGCCGGAAGGTGTCGAACAGCGGGAAGGCGCTCGGCAGCATCATCGCCGCGATCATCAGCAGCCATGCGGCGCTGTGCAGCAGCGCCGCGATCGTGACGCTAGCACCGGGCACCGCGCGGCATATCGGGCCGACGAGCGGCAGTTCGTCCCAGCTCGCGTGACGCAGATAACGCGCATAAGGCCCCGCGTCCCACGCCCATAACGCGATCCACGCGCTGCTCGTCAATGCGACGAAGAGCGGCGCGAACAGCCGCGAGCGTGCGAGCATCTTCACGACGCGAAGTTGAACGATCCCTGAATGGCGTTATGTCCGCTCAACGCGAGATCGAGATCGAGCTTTTCGTGCCGCAGGCGGAAAGAGTTCGCCTTGCCGACGAAAGCAGGGGAGCCCGGTATCGTCGAAAAGATGCTTTCGACCAGCTTGGTCGGCTCGCCGGTCGGGCCGCGATAAGGTTCCAACTCGGCATCGATTGCTTCGCCGACTTTCATCCTGCCCTTGCCGTCGACGACCGTGTATTCGATCGGCACGCGTTCCACCGACACGACTTCGCCGATCAACTGCACGAGATCCGCGAGGGGGCCGCCGCGCTCGCCACGGTGCACGCTTACCAGAGCGTCGAATTGCGCGTCGCTCGCGCGCTCGTCGACGAACATCGCGACGCGCCAGCCGCCTTTGAGCACATTGCCGGGAATGAACGCCGCGAACGCGATCGTCAGGCCCGATACATCGACGCCGTCGATCGTGCCTCGCTCGTAGTGGTAAGCCATCGCACTGCGGCACGAGCCGTTGTCGGGATCTTCTCCGATCCAGCAAGGACACAGCACCTTGCATTCGCACACTTCGAGGATGCTGCCCATCAGTTGATAGCTCATTTGCACCTCCGCCGCCGGTTGAATCCGGCCGGGAAGAACATCGCCGGACATCCTCAGTTGTAGGCGTTAAGCGGGCAGTAAGCAAAGCATTCGAGCGTCGGCGAATGATTGAAACGGCTTACACAGTCGGTGCTTTTGCGATGGCGGGGAAGCGTGCGCACAGGACCCGAAGCGCATCGAGCATCGCCGGTGTCCGCTGCTCAACTCTTATATAAGACATAAGACATTTGACCGTGGAGGGGTATTGCAATTAAAATCGCGATCGAAGCAGTGCCCGGCACAGCTTGGAGTGCCTAAAAAGCCTTTCCCTGAAACGCAAATACCAGCAGGTCCCCCATGCTTGAAAACTTTCGTGCTCACGTGGCCGCACGCGCCGCGCTCGGCATTCCTCCCCTGCCGCTGACGGCTCAGCAGACCGCCGAGCTGGTCGAGCTCCTGACGAACCCGCCCGCTGGCGAAGAGCAGACGCTGCTCGACCTGATCACCAACCGCGTGCCCGCCGGCGTGGACGAAGCCGCCCGCGTGAAGGCAGGTTTCCTCGCCGCGGTGGCCAAAGGCGAGACCGCCTGCGCACTGATCTCGCGCGAGCGCGCCACCGAACTGCTCGGCACGATGCTGGGCGGCTACAACATCCAGCCGCTGATCGAACTGCTGTCCGACGCCGAAGTGGGCACCGTGGCCGCCGACGCGCTGAAGAAAACCCTGCTGATGTTCGACCAGTTCCACGACGTCAAGGAACTGGCCGACAAGGGCAACGCCAATGCGAAGGCCGTGATGCAAAGCTGGGCCGACGCCGAATGGTTCACGAGCCGTCCGGAAGTGCCGCAAAGCCTGACCATCACCGTGTTCAAGGTGACGGGCGAAACCAATACCGACGACCTGTCGCCGGCTCCGGACGCGACCACCCGTCCGGACATCCCGCTGCACGCGCTGGCGATGCTGAAGAACGCGCGTCCCGGCATCACGCCGGAAGAAGACGGCAAGCGCGGCCCGGTCAAGTTCATCGAGTCGCTGAAGGAAAAGGGCCACCTGGTCGCGTACGTGGGCGACGTGGTCGGCACCGGCTCCTCGCGCAAGTCGGCCACCAACTCGGTGCTGTGGTTCACGGGCGAAGACATCCCCTTCATCCCGAACAAGCGCTTCGGCGGCGTGTGCCTCGGCGGCAAAATCGCTCCGATCTTCTACAACACGATGGAAGACGCCGGCGCGCTGCCGATCGAACTCGACGTGTCGAAGATGGAAATGGGCGACGTGGTCGAACTGCGCCCGTACGAAGGCAAGGCGCTAAAGAACGGCGAAGTGATCGCCGAGTTCCAGGTCAAGTCCGACGTGCTGTTCGACGAAGTGCGCGCCGGCGGCCGCATTCCGCTGATCGTCGGCCGCGGCCTGACCGCCAAGGCGCGTGAAGCGCTGGGTCTCGCTCCGTCGACGCTGTTCCGCCTGCCGCAGCAGCCGGCCAACAGCGGCAAGGGCTTCTCGCTGGCGCAGAAGATGGTCGGCCGTGCTTGCGGTCTGCCGGAAGGCCAGGGCGTTCGCCCGGGCACGTACTGCGAACCGAAGATGACCTCGGTCGGCTCGCAGGACACCACCGGCCCGATGACCCGCGACGAACTGAAGGACCTGGCGTGCCTCGGCTTCTCGGCCGATCTCGTGATGCAGTCGTTCTGCCACACCGCCGCTTATCCGAAGCCGGTCGACGTGAAGACCCACCAGACGCTGCCGAACTTCATCAGCAACCGTGGCGGCATCGCGCTGCGCCCGGGCGACGGCGTGATCCACTCGTGGCTGAACCGCATGCTGCTGCCCGACACCGTCGGCACCGGCGGCGACTCGCACACGCGCTTCCCGATTGGCATCAGCTTCCCGGCAGGTTCGGGTCTGGTCGCGTTCGCGGCCGCCACCGGCACGATGCCGCTGGACATGCCGGAATCGGTGCTGGTCCGCTTCAAGGGCAAGATGCAGCCGGGCGTGACCCTGCGTGACCTGGTCAACGCGATTCCGCTGTACGCGATCAAGCAGGGCACGCTGACGGTTGCCAAGCAAGGCAAGAAGAACATCTTCTCCGGCCGCATTCTCGAAATCGAAGGCCTGCCCGATCTGAAGGTCGAGCAAGCGTTCGAATTGTCGGATGCATCGGCCGAGCGTTCGGCCGCCGGTTGCACGGTGCACCTGAACAAGGAACCGATCATCGAATACCTGAACAGCAACGTCACGCTGCTCAAGTGGATGATCGCCCAGGGCTACCAGGACCCGCGCAGCCTGCAGCGCCGCATCAAGGCGATGGAGCAGTGGCTGGCCGACCCGCAACTGCTGTCGCCGGATGCCGACGCCGAGTACGCGGCCGTCATCGAGATCGACCTCGCCGACATCCACGAGCCGATCGTGGCCTGCCCGAACGATCCGGATGACGTGAAGATGCTGTCGGACGTGGCCGGTGCCAAGATCGACGAAGTGTTCATCGGCTCGTGCATGACCAACATCGGTCACTTCCGCGCCGCGTCGAAGCTGCTCGAAGGTAAGCGCGACATCCCGGTCAAGCTGTGGGTGGCTCCGCCGACCAAGATGGATCAGAAGCAGCTGACCGAGGAAGGCCACTACGGCGTGTTCGGCACGGCTGGTGCGCGTACCGAAATGCCGGGCTGCTCGCTATGCATGGGCAACCAGGCCCAGGTGCGCGAAGGCGCGACGGTCATGTCGACGTCGACCCGCAACTTCCCGAACCGCCTCGGCAAGAACACGAACGTGTACCTTGGCTCGGCGGAACTGGCGGCGATCTGCTCGCGTCTCGGCAAGATCCCGACCAAGGAAGAGTACATGGCCGATATGGGCGTGCTCAACGCCAACGGCGACAAGATCTATCAATACATGAACTTCGACCAGATCGAGGACTTCAAGGAAGTCGCCGACGGCGTGACGATGTAAGTGTGCTGTCGGGCTACGGCGTGTTGTTTGCGTCGTAGCACCACGAAATGGCGCCGCGGGCTGAATGCCAGCGGCGCCATTTTTTTTTGCGTTGGTTTCGGATGTCCTGGCGTCCGATCCCCGGCCGGCGCTCTCTGCACTGTCCGCCAATCCCGGGTCGACAACCCAGCCAACCCGTCCGACAATGCTTTGCGAAACACGGTCGAACGGGCTGCGATTCAAACGTCTCTTTCCAACACAGCGTGGGTCCCAGGTGGCCGTCCGCGAATTTTTTTGACGCCGCCTGTCCGTCCGCACGCAGCCCGCGCGTCATTGATATGGCGGCCGATGCAATTCATCCGCCTTAACCCTGTGACGGAGGCTCAAATGGAATACCTGTTGATGATCTACTCGGAAGAAAGCAGCTGGAACAAGATGACCGACAGCGAGCGGCAGCAAGGCGTTGCCGCCTATCACGCGTACACCGAATCGTTGAAGAAATCGGGGGCTCTGGTGGGGGCCAACCGGCTGCAGCACTCGAACACGGCCACCACGGTGCGGCTCGTCGACGGCAAGCCGCAGGTGCTCGATGGCCCGTTTTCCGATACGAAGGAGCAACTCGCCGGCTACTACCTGATCGACGTGCCTAACCTCGACGCGGCGATGGCGTGGGCGTCGCGCTGTCCCGGCGCGGCGCACGGCGTGATGGAGGTGCGCCCGGTCTGGACCGCTCCGTACGAAGCGCCGTCTGCATGAGTCCGTCCGGCGACGCCCGAGGCAATGACGGCGTCGCGCGGTCGATCGCCGAGGCGGTCGCTCGCCGCAGCTACGGCAAGCTCGTCGCGCTGCTGGCGATGCGCACGCGCGACGTCGCGGCAGCCGAGGACGCGCTCGCCGATGCTTTCGCGGCGGCGCTCGCGGACTGGCCGGAGCACGGCTGTCCGGCCAGTCCAGAAGCGTGGCTGATGACGGTTGCGCGCCGCCGGGCAATCGACGGCGCGCGTCATCGCCAGGTCGGCGACGATGTGGCGAACCAGCTGCTGATTCTCGCCGACGAAATCGACGAGTGCGCGACAGACGCGTTGCCCGACCGGCGGCTGGCGCTGCTGTTCGCGTGCACGCACCCCGCGCTCGAGGCCCCGATTCGCACGCCGCTGATGCTGCAAGTGGTGTTGGGGCTGGAAGCGAAGACGATTGCGTCGGCGTTCCTGATGTCGCCCGCCGCGATGAGCAAGCGCCTCGTGCGGGCGAAGACCAAGATCCGCGAAGCGGGCATTCCGTTCAGCGTGCCCGAGCGCGAGGAGCTGCCCGGCCGGCTCGACGCGGTGCTCGAAGCGGTCTATGCGGCGTATGCGGAAGGGTGGACGGACCCCATCGGCGGCGATACCGAGCGGCGCGAGCTCGCCGACGAGGCGCTGTATCTCGCGCAACTGCTCGTCGAACTGCTTCCCGAAGAACCGGAGACGCTGGGCCTGCTCGCGCTGATGCTGTTTGCCCAGGCGCGGCGCGATGCGCGGCGCGATGCGGCTGGCGACTACGTGCCGCTATCGGCACAAGACCCCGCAACATGGAACGCACCGATGATCGGCACGGCGAACGCACTGCTGCGGCGCGCGAACGCGTTCAACGCCATCGGGCGCTTTCAGCTCGAGGCCGCGCTGCAATCGGCGCATGTGGATCGCTGCCGGACGGGGCGGCCGAACTGGGACGAGATCGTGCAGCTCTACGATGGGCTGCTTTCGATTGCAGCGTCGCCGGTAGTCGCCGTGAACCGCGCGCTCGCGGTGGCGGAACGTGACGGCCCGCAGGCGGCGCTCGACGCGCTGGCGCCGTATGCGGACGATCCGCGGCTCACCGACTACCAGCCCTACTGGGCCGCGCGCGCCAATCTGCTCGCGCGTGCCGGCGCGACGGCACAAGCCCTCAGTGCGTACGATCTGGCGATCGGTCTGGAGCGTGACCCGGCCGTGCGGCGCTTCCTGCAGCGCAAGCGAATGGAGCTTGCATCGGCGGGGAGGTAGCGCAGCGCGATGCGCTGGCAACGCCCCGCACGGCCCGCGCTTTGAATCTCACCGCTCCGGCTGCAACAGCCCCCAGCTGACGAGAATCGCCTGAATGCTGCGCGCGTAGGCGTCGCGCTCGCGCGGCGATTCCGAGTGATACGCACCGATCGCGCGCCATGTGTTGCCGTGCCGCACCATCTTCTGCTTGAGCAGCCAGGCGGCCACGAAGATATTCACGCACGGGTCCGTGAGCGCGCGGTGCGGAATGCCCTGGCTCGCCAGTTCCGGAAAGTGGATCGAATTGATCTGCAATTGGCCCACGTCGATCGAACCGTTGGCGTTGCGGTTGATGGCGCTCGTGTCGCCTTTCGATTCGCGCCATGCGACGGCGCGCAGCACGTGCGGATTGACGCCCTGGTAGGCGCCAGCCTTGTCGAAGCAATCGTCGGCGCTCGGGGCGGCTTGCGCGGACGAACTGCCGATGACCACCAGCGCCGCCCAGGCGCAGATGGCCCACGACCGCAAAGGGCGGAAGCCGTTGGTCTTGTGCTGGTCCATGGGTCGGGCTCCAGGTCCCGCTTTACTGCGCCAGCGCGGAATCGAGCTGCCGCTCGATGTCCTTCAGATAGGCGCGTGATTCATCGGAGACGACGAGGCGCGGTGTTGGCATCGCGCAGTGGCAATCGCGTTTTTGCGTCTTCTTCTTGTTGCGCGAGCTCGAGCGCGGCGCGGGGAGGTCGTCATCGTCGCCGGTGGAGGGCGGCAGCATCGCGAGCGTGGGCAGCGGCGGGTAGACCTTGTCCGCGGAGGCCAGGGTGGCAGGGGCGGCGGCGGCTGCCGGTGCGCCGGCGGCGGGCTGGCCCGCCCACGCGGCCGAACTCAAGCATAGCGATGCCGCGGCGAAAGCAATCAGGCGCATCGTGTCAGCTCCCCGCACGTAGCGGCTGAATCGACACGCTGTACGTCTGGTTCGCGCCGGTCGTCAGATTTTCGAGTGCGGGTTTGAGTCCCTGTTGCGGCACGCCCCGCCAGATCGCCTCGTTGATGTACTTGAAGTCCTGGCCCAGCGCCGTCACGCGGATCACCGTGGGCCGCTTCTGCGCGGCGGCGAGCGCGCCTGCCTTGGCGAGCACCGTAGCCAGTTGCGGATCGCGCGCGCCGAGTGCATCGGCGGGAATGTCGAACTTCATGATCACGTTCGACACCGCAGGTTTCTCGGCTTGAGCCGTAGTGGGCTGCTGCACTTGTGCGCAGCCTGTCATGAACATTACGGCAAGTAAGAGCACAACGCGCGTCACATCGGGTCTCCAAAGTTTCGAGGCGATGTACGCGTTTTCGGCTTCTGAAGCTGAGACTTGATACCTCAAAGCAAACGTTTGCGAAAAAGAAAGACTTCACTCCCCCGGTGCTGCTTCACGGAAGGCCGCTGCGCGCACCGCCGCCTTCGAGCAAAGAACTTCTTGCCTCGGCGCGGGAGCCAAAGCGAACGCGACCCGGCAAACCCACTCACGCATAACGCGCGAGAAACATATCCGCCGCTGCCTCCGCGATGCGCTTCTGCTCGCCGGCATCGAGCGGCACTTGACCCATCGCCACTTGCGGCCAGAAGGCAAAGGCCTTCACGAGCCCCTGCAACTGCAGTGCGGCGAAGACGGGGTCCCCGGTCTTGATGCGGCCGTCCGCGGCAGCCGCCCGGACCCACGCGGTCAGATCTTCCTCACGCTCCCCCATGCGAGCGACCATATCGCGCGCGCGCTCCGGCGAATGGATGCCAGCCGCGATCGCCACCCGTGCCAGCGACAAAAAGGATTCGTCGTGAAGCAGCCTCAGCTTGCGCTCCAGCAGATCGAGCAACTGCGCGCGCAACGGTTGATCGGCGCGGTAGTTGGGCGCATCGCCGTCGTGGCTCGCGTCCCATAGCTGCTGGAGAATCGCCGCGAAAAGCGCTTCCTTGCTCGGGAAATGGTTATAGACCGTGCGCTTCGAGACGCTCGCGCGGGCGGCGATGCGGTCCATGCTGGTTGCGTCGTATCCGGCGGCGAGGAATTCGTCGATCGCGGCGGTGACGATCGCGACGCGCTTTCGGTCAGTCAGACGTTGGGGGCGGGCAGGGGATTCCATCCGTCAATTTTACACTGGTCAGTTTACTTTTCTCGGAAATAAACTACACTGCCGGGTGTACATTTTTCTTCGGAAGGTCAACTTCATGACGTCGCTTCCCGCCTATCTCCGCCGAATGCTCGGCGTGAATGCCGTGCATCGCAGCCGCGCGAAGTTCAGCCTGTCGCCGCAGCATGACGGCGAGCGCTTTCGCAACGTCAAGCCGCGTCCGGCGGAAAGCCTGCGCAAAACGCTCGGGCTCGCATGGACGGTGCTGTTCAACAAGCCGCGCGGCACCGTGCCGGCCGACGCGTTGCCCGTCGAAACGCTGACACGCGCGCAACTCGATGCGGCGCCCGACCGAAGCCTGTACCGGCTCGGTCACTCGACGATGCTGCTGAAGTTGCGCGGCAAGTTCTGGCTGACCGATCCCGTATTCGCCGAGAGAGCGTCGCCGTTCCGCAATCTCGGTCCGAAGCGCTTTCATGCGCCGCCGATCTCGCTCGACGATTTGCCGCCGCTGCACGGCGTGATCCTGTCGCACGATCACTACGACCATCTGGACCGCGAGACCGTCCTGATCCTGGCGCAGCGTACCGAGGTGTTCTTGACGCCGCTCGGGGTCGGCGACCGGCTCATCGAATGGGGTATCGACGCGGCGAAGGTCCGGCAGTTCGACTGGTGGCAGGGCACGGTGGTCGAAGGCATCGAGTTCACCGCGACACCCGCACAGCACTTCTCCGGGCGCAGCCTGTTCGATGGCAACCGTACGTTGTGGGCGTCGTGGGTGATCGTCGATAACGACCTGCGCGTGTTCTTCAGCGGCGACACCGGCTACTTCGATGGATTCAGCGCGATCGGCGAGCGCCTCGGACCATTCGACGTCACCTTGATCGAGACCGGCGCGTACGACGCGATGTGGCCATACGTCCATATGCAGCCTGAAGAAACCGTGCAGGCGCATATCGACCTGCGCGGCCGCTGGCTCGTGCCGATTCACAACGGCACCTTCGACCTCGCGATGCATCGCTGGCAGGAACCGTTCGAGAGGGTGACCGGGCTGGCGCTCGCGCGCGGGGTCGCGCTGTCGACGCCGCGCATGGGCGAGCGCCTCGATCTGATTGCGGTGCATCGCGGTGAACGCTGGTGGCGCGAGGTGGCGGAAACGGTCGCTGCGCCGAAGGCTGCGTGGCGGATGTGTGCGTCGTGCCGAGCCGGCGCGGAGGAGTCTTCCTGAAGTCTTCCGGGTTAATTCTTCAGGTCGGCGAGAATCCGTTCCGCGAGAAAATCGCACACGGGCCGCTTCGAAGCCGCGCTTCGCGCCAGCACGACTTCGAGCGTGCCGATTTCCGGCAGGCCATTCGCGGCCCCCAGCAGCGAGAAGTGAGCCGGTACCGCGCACTTGGCCAAAGGGGTTACCGCGAGGCCGGCCTCGGCCATCGTCAGCAGACCCAGCAGGCTCGGACTCTCATACGACGTGCGATACGTGATGCGCGCGCGCTCCAGGCTCCGGATGGCTTTCTCTCGCGCGACGCTGCCCGGCAAAAACACGGCGATGGGCAAGGGCCTTTCGCGCCAGATCTCGGTCGCGCCCGGGGCGGCGGCCCACACCATCGGTTCGTGACGCAGGAACTCGCCGTGCAATCCTTTCACGCGCGTCGCGCAGACGAGATCGACCGTGCCGTCCTTCAACATCGGCTCTAGAGCGACGCTCGGCAGGCCTACCACCTGAATCTCCACCTTCGGATAGGTCGCCGAAAACTTCTTGAGGATCGGCGGGAACAGTGACGTCGCATAGTCGTCCGGCACGCCGATCACCACGCGCCCGGTCACGTCGGGCCGAACCACCGCTGCCCACGCTTCATCGCGCAGCGCGATCATCCGTCGTGCGTAGGTCAACAGCATTTCGCCGTCCTGCGTCGGCACCACGCTGCGAGGCTTGCGCACGAACAGCGCCTTGCCGAGCGCGGTCTCGAGCGTCTTGATCTGCATGCTCACCGCCGATTGCGAGCGGTGCACGACCTGCGCCGCGCGACTGATCGTGCCGGCGTCCGCGACCGCGATGATCATCGACAGCACGTCCAGATCGAGCGCTTTCATTTCCGTTGCCATGATGGTTCGTATCAGAAAAGTAGATCGATTCCATCAATATTATGCGATTTTCTTTTGCCAGAACACCATCGATAGTGTCGCCAAAGGAGCCCTTTGATGAATGCACGTACCAGCCCATCGATTCTGGCCTCAGCCGATGGCGCGTCCGCGCCGTCGTTCGTGACCACCGCATCGAGTGTTGCCATACCGTATGTCGAGTCCGGGAGCGGCGAGCCGATGGTGTTCGTGCACGGCTCGCTTTGCGACTATCGCTACTGGGACGCCCAGATGGCCTCGCTGTCTGGCCGGTTTCGCTGCTTCGCGCCGAGCTTGAGCCATTACTGGCCCGAGATCGATGCGTTTGGACACGGCGACTTCAGTTGGGAGGCGCACGTCGAGGAAATTGCCGGATTCATCACGGCGCTCGAGCTGGCTCCCGTTCATCTGGTCGGTCACTCGCGGGGCGGGTGCGTGGCTTTCCATCTCGCGCGCGCCTATCCGCGCCTCGTGAAAACGCTGACGCTAGCCGATCCCGGCGGCCCGCTGCAAACCGAACCGCGGGGGCAGCCCGCGTTCATGCCGCCGGCGACCAACGTGTTGCGCGCCCGGGTCGCGGAGCTGATCGAACGGGGCGAGTACGACGCCGGCTTGTCGATGTTCGTCGACTCCGTGAGCATGCCGGGGTACTGGAACAAAAGCCCGGAGAGCTTTCGTCGCATGGCGCTCGACAACGCGCTCACGCTGCCGAAGCAGTTGCTCGATCCGCTTCCGGCCTATACGCCGGATGCCGCGCGCGATATCAAGTGCCGTACGTTGTTGATCGACGGCCAAAAGAGTCCCCGCATGTTCCGCAATACGGTCGACAAGCTCGAACAGTGGATCGAGTTTGCCGAACGCGAAACGATCGACGGTGCGTCGCATGGGATGAATGTCGCAAGACCCGATGCGTTCAACCGGGCGGTCGCGACTTTCGCCGCGTAGACCGCCCACGCATCGCGAGCCGCTCAGTGTTGAGACACGGCCAGCAAGGTATCGATCTTGTGATCCTGGGCCAGCAGCTCGGCCGCGGTGCTCGAATGAATCACCGAGCCGCGCTCCAGCACCACGGCGTTGTGCGTGATGCTCAGCGCCTTGCGCGCATTCTGCTCGACCAGGATCACCGACAGGCCTTCGTCGCGGATGATCTCCGAGAGGATGCGCATCAAGTCCTGCACGATGATCGGCGCGAGCCCTTCGAGCGGTTCGTCGAGCAGCAGGACCCTGGGATTGAGCATCAGCGCGCGACCGATGGCCAGCATCTGCTGCTCGCCGCCGGAAAGCTGGTTGCCCATATTGGCGCGGCGCTCCTCCAGGCGCGGAAACATCCTGTAGATGCGCGCCAGGTCCCAGGGACCGGGCACGGCGATCGCGGTCAGGTTCTCTTCGACCGTCAACGACTTGAAGATGTTGCGCTCCTGCGGCACCCAGCCGATGCCTGCCAGCGCGCGCTGATGCGGCTTGACTCCGGTGACGTCCTTGCCATTGAGCCAGATCCGCCCGCTAAACCGACGCGTGTGACCGACGATGCTGTTGATCAGCGTGGTTTTACCCGTGCCGTTGCGGCCAAGCAGCGCGAGTGCCTGGCCTTGATCCAAGGCCAGATCGATACCTGTCAGGATTTTGGCTTCGCCGTAGCCCGCTACGATTCCTTCCAGCTTCAGCAATTCAGACATATTCACCTCCAACCAGCTCCTCGCCCAGATACACGGCCTTCACGCGAGGATCGCGGGCGATCTCCGCGCATGCGCCCTCGGTGAGCAGACCGCCGCTCACCAGCACAGAGATGCGGTTGGCGAAGCTGAACACGAGGTCCATGTCGTGCTCGATCAGCAGAATGGTCACGTCGTCGGGCAACGCGGCGACCGTATTGAGAATCTCGCGGCGTTCGCCGTCGGGAACACCGGCCACTGGCTCGTCCAGCAGCAGCACGCGCGGCTTTGCCGCCAGCGCCAGCGCAATTTCGAGCAGGCGCTGCTTGCCGTAGGGCAGCACGCGCGTTTCGCGACTCATCACGTCGAGCAACTTGCATTGTTCGAGCAGCGAAGCGACCTCGTCCATGATTTCGCCGCGCTGACCGAGCGCGCGCCAGAAGCGCGCGCCCAGACCGTCGCGCTCGGAGATCGCGACAGACAGCGATTCGGCTGGCGTCATGTGCTTGAACAGCTGGTTGATCTGGAACGTGCGCACGAGCCCGGCGCGAGCCCGCTTGTGCACGGACAGCGACGTGATGTCGTGGCCTTCCAGCTCGATGCGGCCCGAAGTCGGCGACAGCACGCCCGTCAGCTGATTGATCAGCGTCGTCTTGCCGGCGCCGTTGGGGCCGATCAGCGCCTGGCGAGCGCCTTTCTCGACCGCGATCGACACGTCATTGGTGGCGACGAGGCCGCCGAAGCGCTTGATCAGATTGAATGTTTGCAGTGCGATCGTCATGCTTTGCTCCCGCTGCGACGGAACCACGTCCACGGACGCACGAGCCGCTCGTGACCGACGATCACGATGATCACCAGCAGCAAGCCGATCCAGAACTGCCAGTATTGCGGCGTGATGTCCGCCAGCCGGTCCTGCATGAACCTGAATACGACCGCGCCGATGATGCCGCCATACAGATAACCCGCGCCGCCGATCATCAGCATCAGCAGCACGTCGGCCGAGCGGTGGAAGTCGAGCACGTCGAGCGACGCGAAGCCGGTGGTCTGCGCGAGCAGGGCGCCGGCCACGCCCGCGTAGGCCGCGCTCAACGTGTAGACGGCGGTGCGACGCAGGTTGACCGGCACGCCCATTGCCGCCGCGCGAAGCGGATTCTGGCGGATCACCTGCAGCGACATGCCGAACGGCGACTTGACCACCGCGCGGCCGATCACGAACAGCACGAACAGCGTGACGATCGAATACGTGTAGGCCACCTTGCCGAACAGATCGAACTCGATGTGACCGAACAGCGGCACCATCGGCACGCCCGTCATGCCGTCGGCCCCGCCGGTGAGCCAGCCGAGCTTGTTGGCCAGTTCGTGCAGGATCGAGGCCACGCCGAGCGTCACCATCAGACGCGTGAGGTCCGAACCGCGCATCACCAGCACACTGGTGACGAGGCCCGCCAGCGCCGCGACCCCGCATGAGAGCAGCATGCCCAGCAGCGGATCGACGTTGAAGTACTTGGCCAGCAACGCAGCCGAATAAGCACCGAGACCGAAAAAGGCCGCATGGCCCAGCGACACGATGCCGGTATAGCCGAGGATCAGGTCCAGCGATACCGCGAACAACGCGAGGATCGCCATCTCGTTGAGCAGCAGGAAGTTATTCAGCGGCATCACGCAGACGCCCAGAGCCACGATCCAGAAGATGATTTCCACCGGGCGCCAGCGCGACCACTGCCTGCCCATGCTGCGGACTGCGGGCACGATCGTCGATGTGCCCATTTCGCTAGAAGTTGCCGACTTCATTTGCCCCCCGCCCTGACGAATAGACCCTGTGGTCGCCACATCAGGGTGATGATCATGACGCCGTAGATGATGAATGCCCCCAGATCGGGGATGTAGTACTTGCCCGCCACGTCCGCGATGCCGAGCAGCAGCGAAGCCAGCAGCGGACCGGTCAGCGAGGTCGTGCCGCCCACCGCGACCACGACCAGGAAATAAATCATGAACTTGAGCGGAAAGATCGGATCGAGGCCGAGCATGTTCGCGCCCAGCGCGCCGCCGAGGCCGGCGAGGCCCGAGCCGAACGCGAAGGTGGTCAGAAACACGAAGTTGATGTTGATGCCGAGGCCGCTCGCCGCGCGCGGATCATCCACCGATGCGCGCAGGCGGCTGCCGAAGCGGGTTTTGGTCAGGATCAGCTGCAGCGCGACGACGAGGACGACGCAGACCAGGATCACGAACAGCCGGTAGTAACCGATGCCGATGCCGGCGAACACCGTGCGGCCCTGCAGCCATTGCGGCAGGTTCAGGAACTGCTGGGTCGAGCCCATGAAGTAGTCGACCGTCGCGATGGCCATGAAGGTCAGGCCGATCGTAAACAACACCTGGTTGAGTTCGGACTGCCCGTACACGCGCTTATAAAGCGTGCGTTCGAGAATGCCGCCAAGCACCGCGGACGCGACGAACGCAATCGGCAATGCGCACAGGAAAGGGATGCCCAGGCGCGACATCGCGAGCACGGTGGCATAACCGCCCACCATGGCGAAGGCGCCGTGAGCCAGATTGACGAAGTTCATCAATCCCAGCGTGATGGCCAGGCCGCTCGCCAGCACGAACAGAAGCATGCCGTAGGCAATGCCGTCGAAGAGAATGGTTAGCATGAGTTTTTACCGCCGAAACGCCGCGCCCTGGCAGTGCGAGGGGCGCGACGGGCAAATCGAATCATCCGGAGACGGCCTGTCTCGCTTTTGCGAGCTTATTTGATCTTGGCCGGATCCTTGACGGCGTCTACCTTGTCGAACGACACGTTGAACAGCTGGCCATTCACGCGTTCCGTCCGGGTGATGTACACGTTCTGGACCATTTCACGGGTCTGCGGATCGAGTTCCACCGGGCCGCGCGGGCTGACCCATTTCTGCCCCTTCATGGCTGCCAGCAGCTTGTCGCCGTTGGTGTCGCCCTTGGTGGCTTGCAGCGCCGCGTAGATCAGGTGCATGCCGTCATAGGCGCCGACGCTGTGGAAGTTCGGGCGCATGCCGGGGTTGGCTTTTTCGAAGGCGGCCACGTAGGCGCGGTTCTCGGGATTGTCGAGAGCGGCCGAGTAGTGCATCGACGTCACCGCGCCCAGCGCCACGTCACCCATGGCGTTCAGGATGTCGTCATCCACCACGTCGCCGGTACCGATCAGTTTGATGCCCTGCTTGCTCAGGCCGCGCTCGGCGAACTGCTTCATGAACGCGGCGCCGGCACCCGACGGCACGAAGATGAACAACGCGTCAGGCTTCAGGTCGGCGACCTTCTGCAGGAACGGCGAAAAGTCCGGATTGGCGACCGGCACGCGCAATTGCTCGACGACGCTGCCGCCTTCCGATTCGAAGACCTTCTTGAAGGAGTTCTGCGCGTCGATGCCGGGACCGTAGTCGGCCACGAGCGTGACCACCTTCTTGATGCCGTTCTTCGGCGCCCAACGCGCGATACCCAACGTGTTCTGCGGCAGCGTGAAGCCCGAGCGCACGATGTAGGGCGATTGCTCGGTGATCATCGCGGTGGCCGCGTTCATTACGATCATCGGCACCTTCGCCTGGGTCGCGAGCGGCGCGGCGGCGAGCGCGAGCGGCGTGAGGCCGAAGCCGGCCAGCACCGACACGTGATCCTTCACGATCAGCTCCTGTGCGAGGCGTTTGGTCGTATCCGGAACGTTGGTGTCGTCCTTCAGGATGACCTGAATTTTCTTGCCCGCGACCGTGTCGCCATGCTGGGCCATATACAGCTTGACCGCCGCGTCGACCTGACGACCCGTGGACGCGAACGGACCGCTCATCGGCACGATGAGCCCGATCTTGACCACATCGTCCGCATGGGCGACCACGCTCGAACCTGCCAGCACGAGTGCGGCGGCGGCCTTAAGCAAAGTGCGCTTTTTGTTTTGCATTCGATTTCCTTGCTAACGAACCACGTAAACAACGTTGAAAATCGGACCCCTTGTTCATTGCTGCGAGAGCGCTGTGAGCGGGGTCCGGCGTAACGGTTTGCACACCCGGAGCCGAGGGATTGATTGATCGGTTGGGAGTAGCGGCGGTCATGAAATGCGGCAGTGAGCCTGCCAGTGGCTAATGACCGGACGGTGTCTTGTCGTGGGGCGTGGGCACGGCATGGACATGGCCGTGAGGGGATAGGCGTAGGCGCCCCTGGACCGGCGCTCGGGCGCGTGGGCCAGATAATGCGTTGACGTCAATCAGCTTGGATCCGAACATCTTTTGTCCCCTCTACGGCGGCCTCCCGGTTGTGGCCCGCTCGGCTGCGAACCCGTCCGGCCATGCCGGCGGTGCAGGTATCTGTTCGCTTCTGCGTGCGCTTTTCGACTCGCCGATGTGACGGTCGCCCCGGCGCCGCCGAAGACGTTACGCGCCGGCAGCTGCTTGAAGTTGTTGGCCTGCCGCGCGCACCCAGCACGATAAGCACGCGCGCCAAGGGTTGAAAGAGCGGGTTAACCACATACGCATGGTTCCGCATGAATCGCGCATTGCCCGGTCCGTGCGCGGGCGGCGGCGATCTGCGTCGCGCGGAAGCTCGCCCCGGTAGGGCTCGACGAACGTCGCGGGTGAGGCATCCAGGTTGGGTCTGGCGTGGTCTCGCATCGCGTCTGATAAACAGATTCGATACCCCCGGAAGGAAATCGCAACCCTTGAATGCGTGCCGCCGCAAGTATTCGTAAAGCTGTCAACGTCCGAACAGGTTTTCCCTGATTTGCCGCAGGTGGCTCGTCAATAGCTCGCAAGCCATCTCGGCATCGCGATCGCGAAGCGCATCCACGATCGCGCGATGCTGCGCCTCATATTGACTGCGCCGCTCGGGCGTCAGCGACAGGCGCTTCAGACGTCCCCACTCGCCCTGTTCGCGCACCTCGTTGGTCAATTCGAGCACGCGCAGAAAGAAGGTGTTGTGCGTGGCGACCGCCAACGCGCGATGCAGTTCGCCGTCCCAGTGCTCGAACTCCTCGATGGTTTGCGCCGCCTCGGAACGCTCGATGCAGTCGCTCATCTGCGCGAAGTCGGCCGCCGTCGCATATCGGACGATGAGCCCGGGCATCAGCGGCTCGATCAAAAGCCGCGCTTCCATCAGTTCGGCTGGGCTCGTCTGCACGGCGTGCGGCTTCGCCTCGGGTAGCGGCGGCGCCGGCACGCTTGCGCCAGGCAGCACGAACGTGCCGCTGCCGACCGTCTGCCGGATCAGCCCACGCTCTTTCAAATCGGCGAGGACTCGCCGGACGGCGCCACGTGAAGCGCCGAACTCCTCGCTAAGTTCGCGTTCGGGCGGCAGGCGCACGCCTTCGGCGAAGCGTCCGCTGCGAATCGCTTCCTCCAGATAGCTGGCGAGCTCCCGTGCTCCCTTCGCCCTGACCGTCAGCCTTGTGTCGACGTCACTCATACCCAGTCCTGCTGCGCATTCAAACAAGAACCAATTGGTTCTGATTTTTGGTTAACCCTGGTTCTTTTTGTCCGGATTTGGTCCTACAGTGGTTCCAGATTGACCCACCAGACCTAGATTAAAGGCCCATCATGAAATTAGCAACTTTGCGCCACGACGGGGCGAGGGCGGTCGCCCTGGTCGACCCCGAAGCCGGAGTTTATTGGCCGGTATCGCAGCTCTGCGACGGCTTTGCCGGCGACATGGTCCAATTGGTACAACAATTCGCCGACCTGCGCGAGTCGCTGTGCCCGCGCGGCGAAGGGCGCCCGCTCGCGTCGGCGACGCTCCTCGCGCCGATCGACCAGCCGCGCCGCAACCTGTTCTGTATCGGCAAGAACTATCACGACCACGCCGAAGAGTTCAGCAGGTCCGGTTTCGACAAGAGCGCGCAGGCAGGCGAGCACATACCTGAAGCACCGGTCGTTTTCACGAAGCCCGCATCGACGATCATCGCGACTGGCGAGCGCATTCCGCGCCATGCCGACGTGACGCGACAGATGGACTACGAAGTCGAGATCGGTGTCGTCATCGGCAAGGCAGGTCGCGCGATCTCGAAGGCGAAGGCGCTCGATCACGTGTTCGGCTACACGATCATCAACGACGTCACCGCGCGCGATCTGCAAAAGCTGCATCGTCAGTGGTTCATCGGCAAGTCGCTCGACGGCTTCTGCCCGATGGGCCCGTATCTCGTGACGGCCGACGAACTGGACGCGTCGAACATCGACGTGCGTTGCTGGATCAACGGTGAGTTGCGTCAGGAATCGAACTCGAAGCTGCTGATCTTCGATATCCCGACGATCATCGCGACGTTGTCGGCCGGCATGGAACTGCAGCCCGGCGACGTCATTGCGACGGGCACGCCGGCGGGTGTCGGCATCGGCTTCAATCCCCCGAAATTTCTGCAAAGCGGCGATGTCGTGCGCATGGAGATTCCGCGCATCGGCGTCCTTGAAAACGAGGTGGCTTAAGCATGGCAACAACTCAAGTGCAAGGCATCTTCATCGAGATCGAAGGCGACGGCGCGCCGGTCGTGTGCATCCACGGTCTCGGCGGTTCCTCGAACAACTGGACGCCGGTGCTGCCGGCGTTCGAAGGCAGGAAGGTCATCCGCATCGATCTGCCTGGCAGCGCGCGTTCGCCGTTGCCCGCGCAGAAGCTGTCGATCGATTCCTACGTGAACACGATCGCCTCCGTGCTGCGCGAGCTGCAGGTGAATAACGCGGACATCGTCGCGCATTCGATGGGCACCATCGTCGCGCAGCATCTGGCCGTCAGGCATCCCGAGCTGGTTAAAAGCCTCGCGCTGTTCGGGCCGCTCATTGCTCCGCCCGACGCCGCGCGCGACGGCATGCGCCAGCGCGCGCGCATCGCGCGCGAGAAGGGCGTGCCGGGCCTGCAGGAAATCGCCGATGCGATCGTCAAAGGCGCCACCAGCGACGAAACCAGGTCGCAGCGGCCCGTGACGCTCGCGCTCGTGCGCGAAAGCGTGATGCGTCAATCGCCCGAAGGTTACGCGCAAAGCTGCGAGGCATTGGCTGGCGCGCAGGCGGCGGAGATCGAACACATCCATGTGCCGACGCTGCTCGTGACAGGCGACCAGGACGGCGTTGGCAAACCCGATGCGGTGAAGGCGATGGGCGAGCGTATTGCGGGCGCGAAAGTCGTCGTGCTGAGCGGCTGTGGTCACTGGACCACATTCGAAAAACCCGTCGAAACGACGGCGGAGTTGAAGCGCTTCTATCAAGGGGCTCGGTGACGCATTGAACAGGTGGGCGCCGCGTCGATCAGAATAGCCGCGCAGAACGGCGATCGACGGGCCCCCGAGCGCGAAACAGGCACAGTCAGGCAGTAACCAACCGGCGGCGGACGCCCGCGCGCGTTCGGCCCCACGTGGAGGAGACAGACATGAGTTCGATCTTGTTTACCAACGTATCGGTTTTCGATGGTAGCGGTGCTCAGCCCTTCAGAGGTCAGGTGCTGGTGGACGGGCAGCGCATCGTCCGCGTCGCTCGCGACGAAGAGCCGATCAACGCGCCCCAGGCACAGCGTATCGACGGCCGTGGCGCATTCCTGATGCCGGGCATGACCGAAGCGCACACGCATTTCTCGTGGAACGACCAGCCGTCGCTGTCAGCGATCCAGTTCATGCCGCCCGAGGAGCACATGCTGTGGTGCGTGCGCGTCGCGAAGCGTTATCTGCAAATGGGCTGGACCTCGGCACTGGGCGCGGCCGCCGCCAAGCCGCGGCTCGATGTCGTGCTGCGCAACGCGGTCAACGCCGGCGAATTTCCGGGACCGCGCTATCTGGCGGGCAGCCAGGAAATCACCATTCTCGGCGGCCTCGCGGACAACACGCTGCCGCACATGCCGTTCAAGGAACTGAACTTCGGCGCGGTCGTGAGCGGGCCGGAAGAAATGCGCGCGACCACGCGCATGTTCGTCAAGTACGGTGTCGATCATCTGAAGATCAATCTGTCGGGCGAGTACATCGCGGGCATTTCGGCGGAATCGTCGCCGTTTTCCGAGGAAGAGATCGCGATGCTCGCTGCCGAGGCGAAACGCGCCGGCAAGCGCGTGGCCGCGCATGCGCGTTCGAGCGAATCGGTCAAGCAATGCGTGCGGCACGGGCTCGAACTGATCTTCCATGCGAGCTTCGCCGACGAGGAAGCCCTCGACATGCTCGAAGCAAACAAGGAAAAGCACTTCGTCGCGCCGGGCATCGGCTGGCTGATCAGCACGCTGTATCACGCTGAGAAGTGGGGCATCAGCGAGGAACTGGCGACGAAGATGGGCTACAAGCGCGAGCTCGAAACCGCCGCGGTGACGCTGCAGAAGATGCATAAGCGCGGCATCCGCATTCTGCCGGGCGGCGACTACGGCTTTGCGTGGATGCCGCACGGCACGAACGCGCGCGACCTTCAATACTTCGTCGACTACATCGGCATGACGCCGATGGAGGTGCTGATCTCGGCCACGCGCTACGGCGGCGAGCTGATGATGATGCCCGACGAGCTTGGCCAGATTCGCGAGGGCTATCTTGCCGACATCATTCTGGTGGACGGTGATCCGCTCGCGGACCTCACCGTGCTGCAGGACCCGAGCAAGATCACGCTGGTGATGAAGGATGGCGACATCTTCAAGAGCACGCACGACGCGCTGCCGCCGCGCGGCGAACTTCATGTAGGCGCGGCGTTGCCGGCCGATCCCGGTGTCGGGACGGCGGCATCCGCGCCTGTGCACTGAAACCGCATCGCCCACCAGAAGATGCGCGGAGCCGGCCGCACGCCGCGGCTGGCGCCTTCGCGCGCACACCAAACATCAGGAGACGACGACATGAAACCGCGCACTTTGCTTGCCACCGTGGCGACTAGCCTCGCGTGCGCATCGGCGTTGGCCGCCGCGCCCGATATCGGCCTGTCGAACGGCTATTTCGGCACCGAATGGCGCAACCAGATGATCGACGGCGCCAATCAGCAGTTCCAGACGTACAAAACCAGGGGCCTCGCCGACAAGCTGATCGTGCAGCAATCGGGCGCCAACACTGGTCAGCAGATTCAGGACATGCGCAACATGATTCGCCAGAAGGTGGGCGCGATCATGGTCGACGCGAACTCGGCCACCGCGCTCAACGGCGTGATCTCGGAGGCGCAGCGCAGCAAGATCCCGGTGGTGTCGTTCGACCAGGCGGTGTCCAATCGCTACGCGACGAACGTGACCGTCGATCACTACAAGTGGGGTCAACGCTACGCCGAATGGATCGCGGAGCAACTGCACGGCAAGGGCAATGTCGTGGTGCTCGACGGCATCCCCGGACATCCGGCGGCGGAGGCGCGCAAGAAGGCCGCGCTCGAGACGTTCGCGAAGTATCCGGGCATCAAGGTCGTCTGGTCCGGCTATGGCGAATGGGACGAGGCCAAGGCGCAAGCGGTGATGGCGACGGTGATCGCGGCGCAACCGCAGATCGACGCGGTATTCACCGAAGACGCGATGGCGCTCGGCGTTCTGCGCGCATTCGAGAACGCGAACCGGCGCGTGCCGATCATGACCGGCGAAGCGCAAAAGGGCTTTCTGACGGAATGGAAGAAGCAGCGCGACGCCGGCAATCCGATGAAGGTGTTCGTGCAGGTGAATCCGCCCGATATCAGCCGCACGGCGCTCGGCATCGCGGTACGCCTCGCGCACGGTCGCACGCTCAAGCCGCTGCCCGACAACACCTACTACTTCCCGATCACCAAGACCGTAACCGCCGAGAACCTCGACGCTACGCTTGCTTCGATGAGCGACAAGCCCGACAGCTACTTTCTCGGCCAATGGCTGAGCGAAGCCCAGCTCGACGCGCTGTTCACGCAATAGCGCCGATCATGTCCGTGCTCATCGCGAAGGGACTGGCGAAACGCTATGGCGGCGTGCTCGCGCTCGACGGCGCGAGCCTCACGCTGAACGCCGGCGAAGTGCTGGGGCTGCTCGGCGCCAACGGCTCGGGCAAATCGACGTTGTCGAGCATTCTCGCCGGCGACACGATACCGGACGACGGCACGATCGAAATGATCGGTGCGCCGCTGCGACCCGGCTCGCCGAAGTCGGCGCGCGCGGCGGGAATCGCGATTGCGCATCAGCATCCCGGTCTCGCGCCGGATCTGCCGGTGTGGGAGAACGTGTTTCTTGGCGCGGAGCTGTGCCATACGGGTCGCTTTCTCGATCAGCGGCGCACGCGCGATCGCGCCACGCGGCTGCTGGAGAGCCTGAGACCCGGCTGGGATATCGAAGCGAGCGCAGGCAGCCTCAGCGCCGCCGATCAGCAACTGGTCGAGATCGCGAGGGCGCTTGCGCTCGGGCCGCGCATCCTGATTCTCGACGAACCGACCGCCGCACTCGCCGCCGTTGAAGTCGACAACCTGATGCGCGTCGTGCGTAGCCTGACGGCGCGCGGCACGGCGGTGGTTTTCATTTCGCACCGGATGGCGGAGATCGAAGCGCTGTGCGATCGCGTGATGGTGTTGTGCAACGGCCGCGCGGTCGGCGAGCTAGCGGTGCGCGGGCAACTCGACGAAGCGCGTGTGCTCGAACTGATGGGCGGCGCGGCTGCCACGCATGGGCACGACGGCAAACGTGGACGTGGCGGTGATCCGGCGCACACCGAAAGAACCGTCGCGCTCGGCGTCACCGATCTGCGCGCCGGCGCGCGGCTGCGCGGCGTCAGCTTCGAACTGGAACGCGGAGAGATTCTTGGCATCGCGGGACTGCAAGGCCATGGCCAGGAAGAACTGCTCGACGCGCTCGCGGGCTTTCGCGTGCCAGACGGCGGCGAGGTGAGGCTCGACGGACGAGCTGGAGCGAGGACGATCATGCCGCGTTCGCCGCGTCAGATGATCGCCGCGGGCGTGTGCCTCGTGCCCAACGACCGGCATCGGCAGGGCCTGTGGCTCGATCACCCGGTCGAATTCAATCTGGCGCAGGTCAGCGTGAACTTCGCGGCGAGCCCGTGGCGGCTGCGTCGCGCGCCGATCCGCCGGTTCGTCGACGACGTGGTCGCGCGACTGCGCATCAAGACGTCCGACGTGCGCCAGCCGGTGCGGGATCTGTCGGGCGGCAATCAGCAGAAAGTGGTGATCGGGCGCTGGCTGAACCGGCAGGTCGACGTGCTGCTGCTCAGCGATCCGACCAAGGGCGTCGATGTGATCGCCCGCAGGGAAATCTACGAGACGATCGGTGCATTCGCGCAAGCGGGGACGGCCGTGCTCGTCTATGCCTCGGATACCGAAGAATTGCTCGCGGTGTGCGACCGCCTGATCGTCATGTACGAAGGTCGGATCATCGCGCAGCTGGAAGGTGATGAGATGAATGAATCCCGCGTGACGAGCGCGCTGTTCGGCCGGAGCGCGGCATGAAGGCGCAACTGGGAGACGGACTTGCCGCCACTGGCGGCTGGTCGCCAGGCAAACGGATCGGCGCGGCGCTGAGGATATCCTGCGCGCGTGCCGCCAGTGCGCTGCCCGCGCTCGTCATGCTGCTCGCGGTCGTGATCGCGAATGCATGGCTGCAGCCGGACTTTCTCACCGCCGATTCGCTCGCGAGCAACATGCAGAACGCCGCGCCGGTGGTCCTGATCTGCATGGCGCAGGCGGTCGTCGTGCTAATGGGAGAGCTGGATCTATCGATGGGCGCGGGAATCTCGTTGGTCAACTGCGTGCTCGCGGCCGCGCCCGGTCTGATGGGGTGGGGTCTCGGCGCGACCTGTGTCGCCGCGCTGGCCGCTGCGCTGCTTGCCGGTGCGTGCAACGGTCTGCTGGTCGGCTATGCGAAGCAAAGCGCGCTGATCGCGACGTTCGCGACCGGCGCCGTCTGGTTTGGCTGTGCTCTGCTGCTGATCCCGCAGCCGGGCGGCGCGGTGCCCGACGCATTGGGCGAATGGTTCGCGGCGCGTATCTCGGTGATTCCGCTCGCGGCGCTGCCGGTGCTCGCCGCGATCGCGCTGTGGGCGGTCCTGCAGCGGCATCGCTTCGGACGGCGACTGATCGCGACCGGCAGCCACGCCGATGCGATGTTCAAGGCCGGCATCGATGTCCGGCTCGTCAAACTGCTCGGCTATCTGCTCGCGTGGCTCTTCGTGTTTGCGGCGGCGCTCTGCCTGAGCGCGCAAACCGCGTCCGGCGATGCGCGTCTGGGATTGCCATACACGCTGAACTCGGTCGCGGCTGTGGTGATCGGCGGCATCTCGCTGGCGGGTGGGCGCGGCACGATGCTCGGCGCCGTCTGCGGCGCGCTCGTGCTCACGCTGATCGGCAACGTCGTCTACTTCGCGGGCATCCCGAGCAATTACCAGGAAGTGTTCAAGGGTGCCGTGATCGTGCTTGCGCTCGGCTTCACGTTCGTGGGCGCGAAAAGGAGAGTGTGACGATGAAACCGAATTCGCGCCGCGCCTTTTTGCTGGCGCTCGCCGTGATCGTGCTCATCAGTGGGCAGTTCGCGGTGCCGGGCTTCGCAAGCCTCGGGCAGGTCGCCAATCAGTTGAAGATCGCGACGTTTCTGGGGCTATTCGGCCTCGCGCAGTCGCTCGTGATGATGGCGGGAGAGCAGGGGCTCGATCTGTCGGTAGGCGCGGCCGCGACGTTGGGCGGCATTCTTGGCGCCGCGCTGCTCGGAGCGGCATCGGCTGGATTGCCGGCTGCGTTCGCCGTCGCGACGTTGGCGGGCGCGCTGGTGGGCGCGCTCAATGGTGTCGGCATCACGCTGCTGCGCATTCCGCCGCTCGTGATGACACTGGCGATGGCGAGTCTCGTCGACGGCGCGTTGATCGTCTGGTCGTCGGTCATGCACGTCAATACGGCCGCGAGTCCCGCACTCGCCGCGCTCGCCGGCAGGACGCTCGGCGGCGTGCCGAGCGTCGCGCTGATCTGGCTCGGCGCCGGCGCGTTGATGTGGCGTTTTCTCGACCATTCAGCCTGGGGGCGTCGCCTGATGGCGACCGGCGCGAATCCGGTCGCTGCCGCCATCGCCGGTACGCGCGTGCGCGCGATCCGCATCGCGGTCTATGTCGCGAGCGGCATCATTGCCGCTGTGACGGGCGTGCTGCTCGTCGGCTATGTCGGCCAGGCGTTTCTCGGGCTCGGAACGACCTATGTGCTACCGAGCGTCGTCGTCGCGGTGATCGGCGGCGTGTCGCTCGCGGGCGGACGGGGCGACTACATCGCGGTCGCGCTCGCCGCTGCACTGCTGACGGTTCTCACAAGTCTGTTGACCGCGCTGCAGATAGGCGAAGCAGGACGCCAATGCATTTTCGGTGCGACGCTGCTCGTCTTTCTGGCGCTCAACGGTTGGTCGTTCAAGGGGGCGATGCGGCGTCGGCATGCATGAGGCGCTTTTCGCACTTTGCGCAGGCCGCGGCATCGCCGCCCGCTGCGTGGTCATACCAGGCCGCGATGGTGACGAGGCGACCGGTGACGCGAAACCGATGCTGGCGTATCAGTCGACGGCGAATACGGCTACCTGTTGCACCGGCGTGCCTGATTGCTGCTGCAGCGAGCTCGCCGCGGCGGCCGCCTGCTCTGCCAGCGCGGCATTTTGTTGTGTGACCTTGTCCATCTGCACGATCGCCTGATTGACCTGCTCGATGCCCTGATGGTCAGGCGACGGACCGCGGACACGACTTCGTCGATGGTGCGGCCCGATTCGTCGACCTGAGCTTGACCGGTCTTGACGCGAGCGACCGACTCGTCGATCAGTTCCTTGATCTCCTTGGCCGCGCGATCTGAACCGGCGATATGTGCGCGGCGTCGTCGTTTTGTCGCTGTGTGAAGCGTGCGGATCACTCCTTACCCGCTTGAATATCTGCTGATGGGGCAACGGTACATATTGCCAGTGAGCGGCAACGGGATTACGAGTCCGGCTCCGGTCGAAGCACTGCGCAGACAGCGACAGCCGGACACGGATTTTGCTCGCGTAATGGTCGAGGCCGGGGCCTCGACCACAAGGAGGACTTTCAATGAAAGACATCGATCTGAACCAGCGCATCGAAGAAATCGAACTGGCTCTTTCCACGCTATTCGAGTCACCGAAAGCGCCCGCGATCAGCGGTTACGACGACGGCCGGAACTTCCTCATCCAGGCTTCCTGGGTGATCGAGTCACATGGCGACACGACGCTGGATGCGCGATGCGTGCTGACACTGCACTTTTCGGCTGCGCAGATTCAGCGTTACGCGCGGATGGACACGGCACAACGTGTGCTCGTGCGCGAACGCCTGTGCCGGATGGTCCGCGATCACTTCCCAGCGGAAGGCAAGGAGTTGCCCTTGCAGGGAGAGTGCGCCGAAGATCTGCATGTGGAGGATCGGCTGCTGGATGTCGACGATCAGCTCTGAGCGATCGCGGACGACGTACGTCCGCGTCGACGCGTGACTAACACGTCTCCTCGCTCGGGACCGGGGGATGCAGCGACTCGAGCAGCTTCACCAGCCTTGCCTGCTGCTGCGGAGTCAGTCCTTGGGTAGCGCTCACCTGCTGGACGCGCGCGCGCCAGTAGGTCCGGCTGAACAACGAATCGACGCCATCGTGGGACAGGATCCGTTCGAGATGCGAAATCGCATCTCCAGCGGTCAGGGGTGTATAGGGGCTCTCCCTGTCCGGGGGCCCTCTCTTGATTGTTGTTTTCATCCACTTCTCTCAGGTGGTGACCGGCTGGGTCCGGTCGTGTACGTCCGACTTCAATGGGCCCGCTTATGCCATACAACCTTTGCGAGGCCCAGGCGCCCGCCAGCTACCTGGCGAGCCAGGCAGCGTGACGCGCGCCGGTCCTCGTAGCGACGCGACCCATCGCAAGCGGCACGGCCCTCGGTGTTCAGCAAAGCTCCGCGGCGGCCACCCACGGCATCGTCTCGAACTTCTTGAGAACGGTGTGCAGCGATCCCGAGAACCTGTCGGCAAACGCGATCGTCATGTCTTCGACATCATGTTTGCGGTTGCTCGTGATCCGTACGTCCTCGATGGCATCGGCGACCGGCATCAATACCTGCCACACTGCGGCGACCCGCATGCCGCCGCGCCTCGTACGAACCGTGATCTGATGGCCTGTGGCCTTTTGTTGTCCGGTGATTTCCGGTGTCATTCTTCAGCCCTCTCGATGTATCTGATTTTTTATTGGCGCGGTCGATGCACTTACATTCGCCCGCGCGGTTGATGCCACCACTCATGATGATCCAGATGTCGTAGCAGTCTTGCCCTTCTGCGCTCACGGCGATAGTGATCAATCACCATGAGCATTGCGATGCTGAGGGCCGTGCCCCCAATGATCAGGCCCATCCAGGTCTCACTCATGACACGTTCCTCTCTCATGGAAGCACAGGGGTGTTGCGTGAATGGTTCACGCCGATTCGTCCGGTGTTCCGGCACGTACCGGCGCGGTCTGTCGCGTCACTGCATGTGCTGGCCGCCGTTGATCGCGATATTGGAGCCGGTCACGAAGCCGGCATCTTCCGAGCACAGATAGAGCACGAGCGCCGCGACTTCGTCGGGCTTGCCGAGACGTCCCATCGGGATATGCGGCAGGACCTTCGTGTCGAGGATCTCCTGCGGAATCGCGGTGACCATCTTGGTGGCCAGGTAGCCCGGCGAAATGGTGTTGACCGTGACCCCTTTGCGCGCCACTTCCAGCGCCAGTGACTTGGTAAAGCCGTGCATGCCGGCCTTGGCTGCGGCGTAATTGGTCTGGCCGACCGAGCCTTTTGAGCCGTTGACGGACGAGATATTGACGATGCGCCCCCAGCCTCGTGCGACCATCTCTTCGCACAGCGGCTTGGTCATGTTGAAGACCGAGTCGAGGTTGGTGCGGATGACCGCATCCCAATTCACCTTGTCCATCTTCCGGAGGGTCATGTCCTGGGTGATGCCAGCGTTGTTGATCAGGATGTCGACGGGGCCGACTTCCGCCCGAATCTTGTCCGCGCAACGCTGGCATGAGTCGTAATCGGCCACGTCGACCGGGTAGGCGCGAAAGCTTCGGCCCTGAGTTTCCATATCAGCCAACCATTTGTCGGCACCGGTGTTGCTCGGCGAGTGCGTGACTACCACCGCATACCCTGCGTCGTGCAGTTTCGTACTGATCGCTTCTCCGAGGCCGCCCATGCCGCCCGTTACTACTACGGTTCGTTTCGTCATCCTTTCCATCCGTGATCGAAATGTCTGCGAGGATCGTGAATACCCAATGGCCGCCTCGCACAACCCGCCATTGCTTTGCCACAATGCGCTGCCGCCTCCAGCGTCAGTGGAGGAACGGCTTCGGCATTGATTGAACTGCGCGGGTTTTTATAGGCTTGTGGTATTGCGCGAATGGAGCTGGTGCATCAGCTAGCGGCGACGTGCCGCGCCGGCGCACTGCTCAAAGGTTCCAGTTGCCCCGAACGGTGCTCCCCGCCTGCCGGTCCAGGCCAGCGAGTTTCTGTGTTCCTTCAAACGCTTCGGTGGCGGGCGAAAAGCACGTCGACGCATTCGTTCTGCAGGATTTCATCAAAGCTTCGGACGAATGGTCTTTCATTGCTTCTCCTGGATTGAAGTTCGAACCCGCCTGCTCCGGAGACCGTATCCGCAATCAGTATGCGGAATATCGTCGGTGAGGATCCGGAGCAAAAGTCTTATTAGTAAGACTAAATAAACACCGAGAAAACAGTTGTGCCGAATCGCATTTTCATGTCGGTATTCATCAGTCGAAATACGACATGCTGTTTTTCCATCGAGTCACAGCCCACCAACTGGCCCGGACTCGCGCCGGTAGGTCGTACGGCTGCCCCGACGCTTGGATCTCCCTATATCAACTGTCATCAGATGAGATAACAATCGATTTTAGAGGGTTCATTCTAACTTCAAAATGTTAAATTTTCGGGAAGAAGGGGTAGGTGAATACCCTTATTCGGAAATCGCCGCCATCGCAGATGAGGCCGAGCCAAGTCGATGTTTTGAGCGTCGAAACAACAGACTGGAACAGCCGGCGGCGAGGAGTAGGCTCGTCGACTGAATGGCAGGGCATCCCAAAATGTCAGCAACGGCCGGAATGACACCATCCCGCACCGGGATCAATCATTGCATGGCGTGCAAGAAATGACAATTCCGCCGACGCTTCCTTGCAACGCGGCTGCCGCCCGACCGCGCGAGCGTAAGATGGAGAAGATTGATCGATGCGTTTCGAGGAGGCGTCATGAAGGCGGTGTGCCCGCTGCACGGCCCAACGACCATCGTCGGCACGAACGCGTATGGATTTCCGATCTATGCGTGTTGTCGCGACGACGTTCCCTATGTCACACCGCCGGACGCCTGTACGCGTGAACCGGTGAGGCGCGGACCAGAATCGAGGCCGCCACCGCGGCAGCCGCGAGCCAAGGAATCACGCTGAGGTTCGCGGGCAACCTCATGCCCGCAGCGATGCGTTATCGGCGCCGGTTGCAATCAATCAACGCATCAACGAGGCGCCAGTCCTCCCAGTCGCAAAAGTCGAGCAGCATGGTGCCGCATCGTTGCGGACCATCGGCGAGTCGCTCGGCAAGCTGCTCGTGAACACCGCGATGCTGTGTATCGCCGCACGCCACGACGACCGGCGGCGCCGCCATCCCCGTGCCGCTGCAAAAGTTGATGACCCAACGCTCGTCGCACAGGCCAGGCGCGAGATCGAGAAGCGAATCGATGGCGCGCCACTTGTAAGCGATCGATGCCGGCACCGGCACGCGAAATTCGTCCTGGACGGTGAACGGCGCCGGCACGTCGTCGATATCGAACGTCGCGTTGTCAGGCCAGGCCGTTAGGTCGATGCCGAGCGGCTTTGCACTCGCGAAGCGCCGCAGTAGCACGATGCCTCCGCGCACCGCGTCCAGTAGCGGCAGTTCGGAAGCAAGGTGCCAGCGCACCTCCGCGTGCCGCTCCACATACCATTCGAAGGTCGCGGCGAACGCACGGGTGCAGTCGAGCGCGGGCCATTCGTCCTTGACCGACATGACGATCGATTCCCCCGGATGGCGCGCGAGAAACCGAGCACATGTACGTATCACATCGTCGAAACTCAGACCCAGCGAGATGCCGCCATGATGAATCGCAAAGCGATCGCGCTGATGACGGCAGCGGATGTCGAGAACCCGCACGCCATGGCGCAACTGATCGACGAGCGTGGCATGTTGCGTGCGCGCGAGCCGGTCATCGACCGTGTAGGCGCAGGTGTCATGGCTGCCTGGCAAGGTCAGTGCGGACAGCAAGCGGCTGCCTTCGATGGCCGACATCCAGTCAGCGGGCGAAACGGACGGACAGGTCACGGCAGGGCGCAAGAAAACCTCTGGATAAGCAAAGCGTCGGCTGCAACGTCGACGCGAAGTTGGAGCCCGTTATTTCAAGCCGCCCGAAAAGCCCTGCAGCAGATAGCGCTGCACATAGCCGGCGAGCACAAGCGTCGGCACCGACGAAATCAGCCCCGCGCTCATCAGTTCGCCCCAGTCGATGCCGTTCTCGGTCACATAACCTGCCATGGTGAGCGGCAGTGTGAAGTGACTCGGCGACGAGACGAACAACAGCGCCAGCAGAAACTCGTTCCACGCGATGATGAACACGAAGATCGCGGTGGCAACGAGACCCGGCGCGCACAGCGGCACGACGATGAAGACGATGCGCTGCGCGAGGTTCGCGCCATCGAGCGCCGCGGCCTCCTCGAATTCGATCGGCACGTCGCGCACGAACGGCAGCAACATCCAGATCGCCATCGGCAACGCGTACAGCTGATAGGCGAGTACCAGCCCAAACAGCGAATCGAGCAGATGGAGCCACTTGGCCAGCGAAAACAGCGGTACGGCCACGGTGATCGGCGGCATCAGCTTCAGTGCCAGCACGAGCATCAGGAACAGCAGATCGAGTCGCACCGGAAACGCCAGTCGCGCGAGCGCATAGGCGGACGGAAAAGCCAGCGCGAGTGCGAGCAACGTGGCGCCCACCGCGACCCACACGGAGTTCAGCACCGACTGGGCCATGCCGCTTTCCCACACCGCCGCGAAATGCTCGAGCGTGGGCGCCGAAGGCCACAGCGCGAGCGGATGGGCGAGGCGTTCCAGCGTGGGCGTGAAGGCCGCGCCAGCCATCCATATGCACGGCAGCAGCAACACCGCCAGCGCAACGAGCCGCAACAGTCCTCGCACCGCGGCACCGGACGAGCGTCGCGCGAAACCCTGCAAGCGGGCGAGCGGCATCAACGCTCGCGCTTGACTGCCGATTTCCATATGTATCCCGAGACCAGCACCGCGCACGTGAGCAGCATCAATACCGAAGCCGCGCTGGCGGGTCCAACGTTGAAGAAGCGGAAACCCGTGTCGTAGATGTACGTTGACAGCGTCTGCGTGGCATTGCCCGGACCGCCGCCCGTCAACGCGTAGACCTTGTCGAACAGCTTGAAGGTATCGATCGAGCGCAGCAGCATCGCGAGTGCGACGTGCGGTGCAACGAGCGGCAGCGTGATGTAGCGCAGGCACTGCCATTCGTTCGCGCCGTCGGTGCGTGCCGCCTCGGCGATTTCAGGCGGAATCGACTGTAGCCCCGCGAGAATGATCAGGAATGCCATCGGCGTCCATTGCCAGACATCGACCAGCATCAGCGACCACAACGCGAGGTGCGGATCGGATAGCCAGGGCACCGCCGGTAGATCTATCGCCTTGAGCAACGCATTCAGAAAGCCTCGGTAGTTGAGCCAGTTGCGCCAGATCGCGGAGCACACGAGCGTCGAGAGCATCATCGGCAGCACGGCGAGCGGCAACGCGATGCGCCGGCCCGCAAACGCGCGGACGAATAGCAGCGCGAGCGCAAGTCCGAACAGCACTTCAGCGAGCGAGGCCACGATCATGAACTGGATCGTATTGACGAAGCTCGTGCCGAACTCGCCGTCGGCAATGACCGATCGATAGTTGACGAGCCCGATGAACGAGCGATGCCCCGACGCGTAATCCACCGAGAAAAACGAATCGATCAGCACGCGCGCGACCGGGTAGAGCGCCAGCGCGCCGAGCACGGCCGCGGCCGGGCTCATCAGGACGAGCAGCGGCAGATAAGGTCGCAAGCGGCTCATCGATCGGTTTCCACGCTTGCCTGCGCTGTCACTGCCGCTATCACTGCACTGCGGCGTTGGCCTGGGCGATCTTCTGTGCAGCCTGATGCAACGCTGCGTCGGGCGTGGCCTGCCCCGTCAGCGCAAGTTGCAACGCGTCGCCGAGAATCGCCTCGATCTGCTGCCAATCTTTCACGCGAGGCCGCGCACGGCCCGCTTCGAGCGCCTTCAGTTGGTCCGGATACCAGCGATATTGCTTGACGAGTGTCGGATTGACGAAGACGCTCTTGCGCGTCGGCGGAATGCCGAGTAAAGCCAGTTGTGTTTGCGTCGCCGACGAAGTCAGGTAGGCGAGAAAATCCGCCGCCACCTTCGCATGCGCGGCGTCTTTCGCAATGCCCATTTGCCAGATGCCTAGCATCGGCGCCGGTCCCTTGACCTGGCCGGGCGGCGGTTGCAGCGCGACCTGGCCGACGACGCGCGACTTCGCCGGATCGTCGAGCGCTGGCAGCCAGGCGGGCCACACTTCGATCGCTTGCGCGGCCGTGCCGCCTTGCAATGCGTCGCGCACTTCACCGGCGCCATACACGTCGACATCTTTCGGGGCCCACTTCTTCAGCGCGAGCAGCATCTTCAGCGCGGCCAGCGCTTCGGGTGAATCGATCGTGACCTTGCCGTTCGTGTCGACGACTTCTCCGCCATAGGCCCAAAGGATCGGCAGGAAACCGGTGACGACGGGGTTGCCCTTCACGCCGCGAAACACGACAGCCGAAACGTCCTTGTCGGCGGTCCCGATGGTCTGTGCGATCTTCAGCACGTCGTCCCAGCTGCGCGGCGGCTGCAGGCCGCGACTCGCGAGCAGATCCTTGCGATAGGCGAACATCTCGACATTGCCGACGATCGGCATCGCATACAAGGTTCCGGTCGACGCGCGTCCGAGGGAGATCGTCGAGGTCACCATGTCGGCATCCGCGAGCGTGGCGGGCAGCGGCTGAAGCCATCCGTTGGCGATGAATTCGGGGGACCAGGTGTCGTCCATCATCACCAGGTCATAAGCGCGCGTGTTTTCGCGTAACGACAGCTTCAGTTTCTGATACAGGTCGTTATTCGGCAGCTTCAGCAACTCGATATCGACGCCTGGGTGCTGCTTCTTGTAGCCGTCCACCGCCTGCGCGAGTCCGCGGCCGTAGATGTCGTCCCGTCCTGCGATCACGAGATCGGCGGCGTGCGCGCCAAGTGCGGCGATCGACAGGGAAGCCGCGACAGAAGCCGCGCGAAGACAGGCGAACAGGGTCGTTCGCTGGATCATTGAAGCCATGGCTCTTGAATTCCTCTCGGGGAAAGGCGTATGCGTACGATGAGTCCAGATCAACCCATCCCGCTTTTTTTATCGCGCGCGTAGCGTTGCGAAAAGAGATGCCAGATGCGGCAGCGGGAATTGCAGCAACCTATCATGACGTACATATGTCAGCAAGCAGGGTTGCCGCGTAATGTTCGGACCCGCACGGAGGCACGCTTGCAGAGTGTTCCGGTCCCGCGCCGCGGCCGCCTTCCAACCGACCATGGCGCGGGTTGATGCGCTGCGTCATGCAGCTACTTGAGCTTCCAGCTCACCTTGTGATCGATCTCGACCGCAAACGTGCCGGGTGCGGGCGGGCGCAGCGGACTGGCAGAAAACGTCGCGCTACCGGTGATGCCCTGGTACTTTCCGGTGCCCCCGATCAACGTGTGGGCGCCCGCCACGAACGTGGTGAATACCTTGTCGCCATCGGCATCCATCTCGGTGCAGGCGCCTTGTGCTGTCTCCTTGCCGCCACGTACCCCGTAGTAGAAGACGCAGTGCACCGACATGCCGTCGAAGGTTTTCTGCCCGCTCGTGTTACGCGTGATACCAAAGCCCTCGATCACCGAATCGGAGCCCTCGTCGCCCATGTCGATGTTCGCCAATAGATGGTTAAGGTAGTAGGTTACATACGTCGTATTGCCCTGATGAGGAGGGGTTTCGACCTTTTGCGCCAACGTTGCGTCGGCACAGATCGAAAACGAAACTCCCACAATCACCGCTTTGAAGATTGAGTTCATATTCAATACTCCGTTTCGTTATTCCATACGGACGGATCTCACTTGCATGGATTCGGTTTATCGCTGTCGCCATAAGAGTCCTCCTTGAAAGCAGGGAAGCCAGGTCGCGTGATCGGGACGAATCTGGGCCGGACGAAAAGTCGCCGTAAAACTGCGGGAGTGGGGCGCTGACGCGATTGCTTCGGCGGAGTTGGTGCGGGGTCAGTCAGATGCGCCCAGTTCGGTGTGGCCGGGGCGGGAAGCGAGAGAGATGTGACTCGCGGACCGTTGCTGCGATCAAATATAGGTCAGATGTTGGCAAATCGGCTGTCCTTCTAAGGCGCTTTAAGCCGGGTACGTTCGAGAGCGTTGCGAGGCGACGGCACGTTGGTCATTGAAGCGCACGAACCCACCAAAACGAGGCGAACACAATGCTTCGGATGACGAATGAGGGAGAAAGAATACCGCGAATCTTGCAGCCCATAGCCATCGATCCCACTAAGAAAAAACGGCATCCGGCGGTGCGAGCGGCAAGATTTTTCCGCTCTGCACCATGAAGTCCGTAGGGACCCGGTCATCGTTTGTACCGATTGAGCGCGGCAAAACGGGTGAATATTGTTGTGTGCGCATTCTTAAGTTGCTGCAATGTGGCGGGCAATTGTTGCTCAACGATCCATTCGAATCGGAGATGCATGATGTCCAGTAACAATGTGTGGCGAAACCTTCATTGCGTCGTCGCGACGGGGATGGTAGCGGCGGGGCTAGGTCTGGCGGCAGGCGCTCATGCGGCGGCCGAGCCGATCAAGATCGGCGTGATCAGCGAAGAATCCTCGGTGGCGGGCGCTTCGATCAGCAAGGCGGCGCAGCTCGCCGCGGACCAGATCAACGCGAGCGGCGGCGTCGATGGCCGGCCCATCCAGATCGTCGCATACGACGACCATTCATCGGCCTCCGACGGCGTGCGCGCCTTCCAGCGCGCGGCGACCCAGGATAAGGTGGTCGCTGTGATCGGCAGCTACATCAGCGAAGTGGCGCTCGCGATGGAACCGTGGTCGGGGCGCCTGAAGGTGCCCTTCATCACTCCCGGCGCGGCTAGCAACGACATCTCGAAGCACGTTCACGACGACTACGACCACTACAAGTACACGTTCCACGGCTGGATGACGTCCGCATTCATCGCGCAGTCTATCTGCGACTTCTCGCACGACGTTCTGGTCGGCCAGTTCAAGATGAAAACGACCGTCGTCATGAGCGAAGATGCGGCGTGGACCAAGCCGCTCGACGAACGCTACCTCGAATGCCTGCCCAAAGCGGGACTTCAGGTGCTCGATCACATCCGCTTCAATCCCGATACCTCCGACTTCACGCCGATCTTCAATCAGATCGAGGCGAAGCACCCCGATACGATCACCACCGGCATCAGCCACGTGGGCGTGCAGCCGACCGTGCAATGGCACGACCAGCAAGTGCCGATCCCGATGTCGGGGCAAAGCTCGCAGGCCACGACCACGAGCTTCTGGAAGGACACGAACGGCGCGACTGAAGGCGTGATCACGGCCTCGGCCGCCGCGCCGGGCGTGGCGATCACGCCGAAAACGGTGCCCTTCACGGATGAGTACCAGAAGAAGTTCGGCGTTTCTCCGGCGTATTGCGGCTTCACGAGCTACGACCTCGTCTACATCATCGCGGACGCGATCAAGCGCAACAAGGGCTCGACCGATCCGGACCAGATGGTCGACGCGCTCGAAAAAACCGACTACGTGGGCACGATCGGTCGCTGGCAGTTCTATGGCAAGAGCGATCAGTTCACGCACACGCTGAAGTACGGGCCCGGCTATATCACGGGCATCAACCTGCAATGGCAGAACGGCAAGCAGGTCGCGATCTGGCCCAAGTCGATCGCCAACGGCGCGGTGAAATTCCCGACCTTCATCAAGGTGCAGCAGGCAAGCGCGAACTAGCCGCGCGATGATCGCGACTGTCCGGACCTGCGCATAGCGAAGGCCCGGACAGCGCACGAATCGACAACCTAACCAACATGAAAGGCCGGGCATGTTGCTACTGCAGATTCTCGTCGACGGCTTTGCAATCAGCTCCCTCTATGCGCTGGGCGCGATCGGTTTCACGTTGATCTTCGGCGTCTCCGGCATCCTGAATCTCGCGCACGGCGGCGTGATGCTGGTCGCGGCGCTGATGGGCTGGATGCTCGCGGGCGAGGCGGGGCTTGGCACCTATCTCGGCACGCTGCTCGGCGTGATCGCGGGTCTTGTGACGGCCTTCGTCACCTACCTGATGGTGGTGCGGCCCATTCAACGCTCCGCTGCGATTCCCGGCGAAGAGAAGGAAATCTTCGTGCTCACCGGCACGTTGCTGTGGGGCATCATGATCCAGCAGGGCATGGCGTGGCTCTTCACCGACAACCCGGTGACGATGCGCCCGCTGATCAGCGGCGTGGCGATGGTGGGCCGCGTGCGCGTGCCGTACAACGAAATCATGATCGCGGTGGTCTGCTGGGCCGTGATCGGCATGCTGTGGCTGTTCGTGAACCGCACGCGTGCAGGCAAGGCGCTGCTCGCGGCTTCGATGAATCCGCGCGGTCTCACGCTGCTCGGTTTCGAACTCTCCCGGATCTATCTTCTCGCGTGGAGCATCTACGGCGTGCTGGCCGGCATAGCGGGCGTGCTGCTCGCTTCGTTCCTTGGCGTGAGCACGAACAATGCGGGGCAGCTGACGGCCAGCGCGTTCTCGATCGTCGTGCTGGGCGGGCTCGGCAGTGTATCGGGCTCGTTGATGGCCGCGTACGTGGTGGGTTATCTGGAGACCGTCACGGCCTATCTGATCGCGCCGACGCTGCGCCCGCTGCCCGCGTTGCTGCTGCTGGTGCTGGTCGTGTACGTGCGGCCCCAGGGCTTCCTGGGACGCCGCTAACAGTGCGAATGGAGCGTACCCCTATGTCCGTTCTTCTCCGTTCGCGTGGCGCATGGATCGCCGTTGCGCTCGCCGTGATCGCCGCGACGTTGCCGTGGTGGCTTTCCGGCTACGTCCTCGGCGTGCTCACGGTGGCGTTCTACTTCGGCGTGTTCGCGATGTCGTGGGACCTGTTGTTCGGCTTTGCCGGCGAGGTCAACTTCGGGCCGACGTTCCTGATCGGACTCGGCGCCTATTCGGCTGCGATCCTCAACGCCAGATGGGGCCTGCCCATACCCGTTTGCGTGCTTTCGGGCGGCGGCGTCGCGCTGGTGGGCGGCTTGCTGCTGGCGGTGCCCGCGCTTCGGCTGCGCGGTCCTTACTTCGGGCTGGTTACGCTCGTGGCCGTGCTGCTGCTGCAGAACGCCATCGTGATCTTCGCGGGCATAACGGGCGGCGAGATCGGCATGATGGTGCCGGACGTGATGTCGGTCGATGCGAACCATAGCTACTGGATCGCGCTCGCGTTCCTGATCGTTTGCGCGATCCTGCTGTTCGGCCTGTCGCGTTCGGCAGTCGGTCTGATCCTGCAGGCCAGCGGCCAGGACGCAACCGGCGCGCAGGCGCTGGGTTTCAATGTCACGCGGCACAAGCTCGTGGCCTTCTGCATCAGCGCCGTTTTCTCGGGCGTGGCAGGCGCGATGCTGGTGTTCTACCAGGGCACGGCTTCCGTGAGCACGGTGGTGGATCTCAGCGTGGGCGTGCAGATCATCATCGCGGCCGTGCTGGGCGGACGCCGCACGATACTCGGCGCGGTGCTCGGCTCGATCTTCCTGATCGTCGCCGGCGAGTTCCTGCGACCGCTCGGCCAGCTCAACACGTTCGTCGTCGCGGCGGTCGCGCTCGCTGCGCTGCTGTTCTTTCCAGACGGTCTGCTCGGCAATCTGCTACGCGCGAGGGAGCGCCAATGAACGACACGCCGCTGCTCTCCGTACGCGGACTGACCAAGCGCTTCGGCGGTCTCGTCGCCGTCAAGGATATCGGGTTCGACATCCGGCCCGGCGAGATCCTCGGTCTGATTGGACCGAACGGCTCGGGCAAGTCCACGGTCATGAAGCTGATCATGGGCATCGAGCGGCCCAATGCGGGGTCGGTCAAAGTGAACGGCGTGGAGATGGCCGGCTGGGCGCCGCACCGGATCGCGCGCGCGGGCGTGGGCATCGTGTTTCAGCATTCGCGGCCGCTGCATCGGCAAACGGTGCTGGAACACATCAAGCTCGCGCTGCTGCCTGATTCGCTCGTCAAACTCGCTGCCGAACCCCACGTGCACCAGCGCGCGCAGGAAATCGCCGAGCGGGTGGGCCTTGCCGGCGTCATGCATCGGCATCCCGCGACGCTGCCGTTTGCGGATCTGCGCCGCATGGAGATGGCCAAGGCGATTGCGCGCGACCCGCAGGTCGTGCTGGTGGACGAGCCGTTCGCGGGACTGACGGTGGCGGAATCGCACGCGTTTTCCGAGCTGATTTGCGGCTTTCGCGCCGAAGGGCGCGCGGTGCTGCTGGTCGATCACAACGTCAAAAGTCTGTCCGCGCTCGCCGACCGCGTGCTCGCGATGTACCTCGGCGAGCGTGTCGCCGAAGGCACCGCCGAACAGGTGATGCAGAACGAGACGGTGCGCCGCGTCTATCTGGGCGGCAAGCTGGAGTTGCGCCAGCGCACCGGCGCCGCGGGCAATGCGAAGCCCACGATCCTCGAGGTGAACGGTGTGCGCGTGCTCTACGACAAGGCTTGCGCACTCGACGACGTCAGTCTGCAAGTGCGCGAGGGCGAGTTCGTCTCGGTCGTTGGGCTCAACGGCGCGGGCAAGACGACGCTGTTCAACGCGCTCTCCGGCCTCGTGCCGTACAAGGGGACGATTCGCTTCGACGGGCGCGATCTGCGCGGAATCAGCGGTGCGGCGATCTCGCGCGCCGGCCTCGTGCAATGCCCGGAAACGCGCGAGCTATTCGGCGACATGACGGTACGCGAGAATCTCGAACTCGGAGGATATCATCTCGCCGACACGGCGCGCGCGAAACAGCTGTCGTGGCTGTTCGATCTGTTTCCGATCCTGAAGTCGCGCCAGGGACAAACCGCGCGTACGCTGTCCGGCGGCGAGCAGCAAATGCTCGCGATCGCGCGCGCATTAATGACCCAGCCGAAGCTGCTGATTCTCGACGAGCCGACTCTCGGCCTCGCGCCCGTGATTCTCGAGCAATTGTCGAAAGCGCTGGATTCGCTGCAGAAATCCACGCCTATCACCGTGTTGCTGGGCGAGCAGAACGTCAGGTTTGCGCTGCCGCATGCCGATCGCGTCTACGTTCTCGAACATGCGCGCATCATCTGGGAGGGCAGCGCTGCGCGCTTCGAGGCGGAGATGGGGCGCGGCTTTCTCGAGGCGGTGCCTGCCAATGACGCCGACACCACGGCCTCCGGCGTCTCGCGGACCTGAAGCGCGGAGCGGCACGCGAGCCTATAGCGTGGCATCAGGCCATGGAGGCAAAGCGGAAGCGGCCAGCCGCCTGCGTCAGCAGGCCAGTCTGCTCGGTTAGCGACGCGGCCGCGGCGGCTGCCTGCTCGACGAGCGCGGCATTTTGCTGCGACATCTGATCCATCTGCGTAATCGCGCGATTGACTTCCTCGATGCCATCGCTCTGTTCGGCCGAAGCCGTCGCGATGTCGCTCATGATCGACGTGACGCGACCGACGGCCGTCTGTACTTCGCCCATCGTCTCACCGGCCCGGCCGACGAGGCGCGAGCCGTCGGCGACGCGCGCGGTCGACGCGTCGATCAGCTCCTTGATTTCCTTCGCCGCGGTCGCCGAACGCTGGGCGAGATTGCGTACCTCGCCGGCGACGACCGCAAAGCCGCGTCCTTCCTCCCCGGCGCGAGCGGCCTCGACAGCCGCATTCAACGCGAGGATGTTGGTCTGAAAGGCGATGCCTTCGATCACGCCAATGATCTCGCCCATTCTCTTCGCGCCGTCGTGAATGTCGCTCATCGCGTCGATGACCTGACGGACGACGTCCGCGCCCGCGCCGGCCGTCGCCTTCGTCGCGTCGGCCAACTCGCGCGCCTCACGCGCGTGCGCCGCGTTCTCCGTGACGGCATTGGTCAGTTGTTCCATGCTCGCCGCCGTTTCCTCGATGGACGCCGCCTGCGCCTCGGTGCGCGCCGACAGGTCCGCGTTGCCGGCCGAAATTTGCTGGGTCGCGGACGCGATCGACTCGCTGCCGCGCGCGATCTGTTCGATCATCGTGCCGATGTCCTTCTGCATCTGCCCAACGCTTCGGATGAGGCGACCCATTTCGTCATTACTGTCGAAGCGCAATTGCTGCGACATGTCACCCTGAGCGAGTCGCTCGACATGGCGCACCGTCATGTCGATCGGGCGCGCGATTGCGCGCAGCAGCGTGAAGCCGCAGGTGACACAGGTCAGAAGACCGACGGCGATCGCAATCGCGGTAATGGTCACGAGGGTGTCGTAGCGGTCCTGCGCTGTCATGTAGCGGTTATTGCCTTGCGCGTTGCGAAACTTGTCCAGCTCCGCGGATTTCTGCGTTAGAGCCGCCGCAAACGGCGGCATAACGACCATCGCGATATGGTCGGCATCATCGTGATCGCCGCGGCTCATTGCGTCGATCATCGGCTCGAGTGCGCCACGCAGCATCGCTTCGCGGGCGTCGGCGACGGCCTTCGACAAGGCCGCCTCCGCGTCGGAAACGGGCAGTGCGCGGTACTCTTTCCAGGCCTTGTCGGAGACCGCAAGGTAGTTGCGCGCCTTATCGATGAGAGCGGCTCGATCCGCCGCCTCCGGGTGCAGCAGCACGCGATCGAGCGTGGTGCGCACTACGGTCAGGTTCAGGTTGGACTTGCCGAGCGCGGTTGCGGCGGCCACGTCGTTGGTGTACGCCTGCGCAACGGCATGGTTCGAACCACGCATGCCGGCGATACCCAGTACGCCAGTCACCGTCAGCAGGAACCCGAGCAAGGTGAGGGTGGCGAGAAGACGGAACTTGATGGTCAGTTTCATGCTGAATTCGGAAGAGTGAGATACCGCTGGGTTAACGGCACCCATTCCGAAAAGTTCAGTTCTATTGATGGTTCGGTGAGCCATCGAGGAGCGCCTCCGCTTCGGTCGGCGATGCCGAACTGACCGCGGGTTGCGCGGCAGGACCCGATGTTTGGACGTGAGCCGTGTTGTCGCGATTCAGCACCGCGCGCGCCAGCTTCCAATCGAGTTGCCTTTCCCAACGAGCGACGACGACAGTGGCAACGCCATTGCCGATCAGGTTCGTGACCGCACGCGCCTCGTTCAGAAAGCGGTCCACGCCGAGCAGCAGCACGAGGCCTTCGACGGGAATCTTGTGCATCGAGGCCAGCGTCGCGGCCAGTGCGACGAATCCCGCCCCGGCCACGCCCGCTGAGCCTTTCGATGTGAGCAGCAGCACGCCGAGCACGAGCAACTGGTCCCAGATACTGAGGTGGACGTTCATCGCCTGGGCGATGAACAGCGCCGCCATCGTCAGATAAATCGCCGTTCCGTCGGCATTGAACGTGTAGCCGGTGGGCAGGACCATGCCGACGACGGGGCGAGGGCAGCCCATCGCCTCCATCTTGATCAGCATTTGCGGCAACACCGCTTCTGTCGACGCCGTGCCGAGCGTAATCAGAATCTCGTCCCTGATGTAGCGGAGAAACTTCCATAGCGAGAGCCCGCACATCTTCATGACAAGGCCAAGTACGACGAACACGAAGAAGAACGAGGTCAGGTAGAGACAAAGCATCAGCTCGCCGAACGATGCCAACGTGCCGATGCCGTATTTGCCGATCGTGAAGGCCATGCCGCCGAATGCGCCGATCGGCGCCACGTACATGACGATCCGCACCACGCCGAACATGCCTTGAAGGAACATGTCGAGCATGTCGACGAATGGCGCGGTACGGGCTCCCAGCTTCGCCAGCGAGATAGCGAGCAGCACTGAAAAGAAAATGACCGGAAGCATCTCGCCCTTGGCGAATGCCCCGACGATGCTATTCGGAACGATGCTCATGAAGAAGTCGAGCATGCCGTGTTGCTGCGCCGCGTGCGTATAGGTCGAAATCGCGGCGGCATCGATTTGCGACGGATCGATGTTCATGCCGCTGCCGGGTCTGACGACATTGACGACCACCATCCCCGCAATCAGCGCGACCGTCGATGCCAGTTCGAAATAGAGAAGGGCTTTCACGCCTACCCGGCCCGCCTGATGGAGGTCGTTCATGCGCGCGATCCCGACCACGACCGACGCGAAGATGATCGGCGCAAGCAGCATCCGGATCAGCTTGATGAACAGGTCGCCCAGCGGCTTCATCTGCGACGCGAGATCGGGGTAGAAGTGACCCAGCAGGACACCGGCCACGATCCCGATGAGGACCTGAACGTACAGCTTGGAACGTGCTCTTCTTACTTTCGATACTGGCATTTCTGTCTCCTGTGCGTGGCGTCTTCAAAGGGAAAATGCGGCCCTGCCACGCGAAAAGCGTGGGAGGGCCGCATTGAGCCGGCTTCGTTCCGTCTTTTATGAACCATTCGAGCGGGAATGTTGGTCGATGCCGTTGCGAGCGCGCGTTATTCAGCCAGCTTGCGCATCTCGGCGATCAGGTCGGATTTGCCTTCGAAGCCGATGCCGGGCAGCTCCGGCATCGTGATATATCCGTTCTCGACGCGAACGCCGTCCGGGAAACCGCCGTATGGCTGAAACAGGTCCGGGTACGATTCGTTGCCGCCAAGTCCGAGGCCCGCCGCGATGTTCAGCGACATCTGGTGGCCGCCGTGCGGAATGCAACGGCTTCTCGACCAGCCATGCTGATGCAGCATGTCGAGCGTTCGCAGATATTCGACGAGACCGTAGCTCAGCGCGCAATCGAATTGCAGCCAGTCGCGATCGGGGCGCATTCCGCCGTAGCGGATCAGGTTGCGCGCATCCTGCATCGAGAACAGGTTTTCGCCGGTCGCCATCGGCTTGTCATAGTAGTTGCGCAGCGTGGCCTGCAACTCGAAGTCGAGCGGGTCGCCCGCCTCTTCGTACCAGAACAGGTCGTACTGGGACAGCGCCTTCGCATAGCTGATCGCGGTATCGAGATCGAAGCGGCCGTTGGCATCGACCGCGAGCTTCTGTCCGTCCTGCAGCACGCTGAGGATCGAGTCGATGCGTCGCAGGTCTTCGTCGAGCGACGCGCCGCCGATTTTCTTCTTCACGACCGTGTAGCCGCGGTCGATGTAGCTGCGCATCTCATCCTTGAGCTTTTCGTGGTCCTGGCCCGGATAGTAATAGCCGCCCGCCGCATAGACGAAGATCTTGCGGTTGGCCTCGCCGTTGCCGTACCGCTCGGCGAGCAACTGGAACAGCGGTTTGCCGGCGATTTTCGCCACCGCGTCCCAGACCGCCATATCGATCGTGCCGATCGCGACGGAGCGCTCACCGTGGCCACCGGGCTTCTCGTTGATGAACATCGTCGCCCAGATCTTGTGGGGATCGAGGTTGTCGCCGGAGTCGTCGACGAGCGAGGCCGGGTCGGCCTCGAGCAGGCGCGGGATGAAGCGCTCGCGCATCAGCTTGCCCTGGCCATAGCGGCCGTTCGAGTTGAAGCCGTAGCCGATCACCGGCTTGCCGTCGCGGATCACGTCGGTGACGACCGCGACGAGACTCAAGGTCATTTTGCTGAAGTCGATGTAGGCGTTCCGGATCGGGGAACTGATCGGAACGGTCTTTTCGCGGATTTCAACGATTCTCACGCCACTGTCTCCAGAGATTTGAACAGTTATTGAGCCGCACGGGCTGCAATGTGGTGCGTAGCTTAGCCGCGAAAGAGCTTGCTAAAATTCACTTGCGTTCACTACATATTTCACCAAAAGTGAGTACTGCACCCGCATCCGACTTCGAGTTCTTCATTCTCCTTGCGAAACTCAGGAGCATGTCCGGCGCCGCCCGCGCGCTCGATCTCAGTCCGCCGGCGGCGACCAAGCGGCTGGGGATCATCGAGCAGCGGCTCGGCGCGCGTCTGGTCAACCGGACCACGCGCAGCGTCAGCCTGACGCCCGAGGGAGAGACCTATCTGCGCTACGCGTCCCAGATCGTCGGGCAGGTCCGCGAGATGGAGGAGGCCATCTCCGGTGCCCGGCGCGATCCGCATGGGCCGTTGCGCATCAACGCGACGCTAGGTTTCGGCAGGACGACCATCGCACCGCTCGTCTCCGACTTCGCCAAACGTTTTCCGAACGTCGAAGTGCAGTTCGAGGTGACGGACCGGCCGGTCGATCTCGTCGAAGGCGCGTTCGACATGGCGATACGGTTCGGCGAGCTGCAGGACAGTCGGCTGAGCGCAAGGCGCATCATGAGCAATCGCCGTTTTCTTTGCGCGTCGCCAAAGTATCTGGAGCGTTTTGGAACGCCCGAGCGCGTGGAGGATCTGCATCAGCATCGCTGCATCATCCACCGGCAGAACGATGATGCTTATGGCGTGTGGCGCTACATCGTGAACGACCACATCGAGGCGATCAAGGTCAAAGGCGTGCTATCGAGCAATGACGGCGACATTGCGCTTCGGTGGGCGCTCGACGGTCACGGGATTCTGATTCGCTCCGAATGGGATCTGGCCAAGTACGTACAGAGCGGGCGCCTCAAGCTGGTGCTGCCGAATACCGTGCTGCCGTCGGCGGACCTGTTCGTCTATTACCCGAGGCAGCGCAATCAGACAGCGCGAGCGCGAGCCTTCATCGATTTCCTCGTCGATCATTTTCAGGCACCGTTCACGCCGGTCGACCCCACCGTCGAAGCTCCGGAAAGGAAGAAGAGGGGCTCGCGCAAGTGACGTTCATGTCGCCTGGCGTCGCCGCCACAGGTTCATAGCACTTGGTGGGGCGATGCTTTCGATTACCCGACTAAGCTAGTCAGATAACCCTCAATATTTTGAGGGTATTGCCGTTAGAACGTCCATTGACCGACATTCCGGCGCCTTCAGCAGAGCGCGGTGCCTCGCTAACGACTTTCATGCGCAATAACCAGCCTGTAACACAACGCGAATTCGATTTTCCCGCCTCGGAAATGCTTGTCTCGGCAACCGACCTGAAAGGAAGGATTCAGTACTGCAACCCCGCGTTCATTGCGATCTCAGGCTTCACGCGAGAAGAGTTGCTCGGCGCGCCACATAACATCGTCCGGCATCCCGACATGCCGCGCGAGGCCTACGCCGACATGTGGGAGACGATCCGCGCGGGTCAGCCGTGGACGGCGCTGGTGAAAAACCGCCGCAAGAATGGCGACCATTACTGGGTATGCGCGAACGTCACGCCAGTGATCGAGAGCGGTCAGATCGTCGGCTATCTGAGCGTTCGTACCAAGCCATCCCGCAACGAAGTGAGGCTTGCCGAGTCAACCTATGCGCGGATGCGCGAAGGCACGTTGCGTTCGCACAAGTTGCGCCGCGGGAAGCTCGTGCGTACCGGGATAGCCGGCAAGCTTCAGGCACTGACACGCATGTCGGTCGTGGCGCGCATCGGGATCGGCTACGCGATCGCGCCGCTGGTCTTTCCGCTCGTCGGCGCGGTGCAGTACGGCGGGCTGCCGCCGTTGCCGTACTGGACTGCGACGGCCGTCTCCGCAGTGCTGGCCGGCCTCGCCTGGTTCGCGCTGAGTAAGCAGTTGGGTGCGCCGCTCGCGGGGCTCTCCAGTTTCGCCACCCGTATGGCTGCCGGTGACCTGACTGCCGAAATGAGGATCTCGAGGAACGGCGATTTCGGCGACGTACTGAGCGCGCTGAACCAACTGAAGGCGAACCTCGGCGCGATCGTGCTGGACGTGCGTGGCCAGATCGGCGGTGTGGTCGACTCCGCTCGGGAAATGTCGAGCGGTAATGAGGATCTCGCGCGCCGCACTGAATCGCAAGCGGCGTCGCTCGAGGAAACGGCTGCGACCATGGAGCAATTCACCACCAGCGTGAAGGCCAATGCAGACGCCGCCGCATCCGCGCTCGGACTTGCCCGGGAAGCGCAGGATGCCGCGGCGCTTGGCGGCGAGATCGTCGGTCACGTTGAGCGCACCATGTCCGGCATTACGTCGGCGTCGCAGCGTATCGCCGATATCACAGGCGTGATCGATGGGATCGCCTTTCAGACCAACATCATTGCACTGAACGCGGCGGTCGAAGCCGCCCGTGCCGGCGACGCCGGCCGATCGTTCGCGGTCGTCGCCACCGAAGTGCGCATGCTGGCGCAACGTTGCGCGGAGTCTGCAAGGCAAATCAAGTCCGTGGTGGATCTGACCGTCGCGGAAGTCTCGCAAGGAACGGAACTGATCGACCGCACCGCGTCGCAGATGAAAGTGATCGACGAGACGGTCAGACGCGTACTGACCATCATCGACGATGTGTCAAACGCAAGCGACGAGCAGGCCAAAGGCATCATGCAGGTGAATCAGGCAATCACGCACCTCGACAGCGCGACCCAGCAAAATGCCGCGCTGGTGGAGCAAGCGACGGCCACCGCGCAACGGCTGATCGACTCCGCTCAAGTGCTGGATGAGACCGTGCGCCTTTTCACCATTTCCGGTCAGCGTGAGCCGTCGCTGACGGCCGCTCGATGATCGTTCCGTTGCATTGCCGTCAACCCAGTTCGAACGTACTCACCCCGAACACGCGTTGCACCGGAATGGCCGGCGCGGCGCGCGTGTACATGCGCGCCGTTTCGAACGCGCTCACCATGCCGTAGCGTTGCGCGAGCGCGACGGCAGCCGCGTTGACTTCCGGGACATCGAGCGCGATGACTTCGCCCGCGACGCTCGCGACCAGGCCGTCGAATAGCTCGCTGGCAATCCGTGCGTCGTCGGCAAAGAGCGGCCCGATCTTGTAGCCGCTCCTGCAACGGCGCAGCACGCCGTACCCTCTGATCTGGGCGTTGCGCACATTTGCCAGGGCCACCGCCTGTGGTTGCGCGATCCAGTCCGCGAGGAAGCGGGAACGGGCGGTCGAAAAACAGGCGCTGTCGTAGGCAAGCAGTTGCGCGAACGGTACCTCCCGCGCGTTCGTCAGCTTGGGCGTCGACGCGGCTCGCACGACGCCCTGAAAGCGGATGTTGCGATACGCGAGCTGGAAGCCGGATTTCCTATAGTTCTGCTGCTGGGCAACGACACCATCGAGGCCGATCGTACGATCTCCCAGATAGCGCATCGCGTGCTGCCAGGTGCGCAGACCGAAACCCCTGGCGCGAAATGCCGGCTTGACGATGTAGAGGCCAATGAAACCGAAACGCTCGTCGTAGGCGACTGCCGAGATGCATGCCACCGGCTCGCCGCGCCAGATACCAACGAAAAAGCCGTTGGGGTCTGCATTCCAGAAGCATCGCGCGTCGTCGAGGCCCGGATTCCATCCCTCTGCCGCAGCCCATTCGATCGCGAGATCGACCTCGCTGGACGACATGTTGCGCACGACGAAATCGCTATGATCATCCATGCTCAAAGGCGGCAACGTGATTGGCTACGACGTCTACGCGGGCGTGAAGACGACAGCGCCATGCCCGGCAACTTGCGCGAAGGTCCGGGCGAAGCGGTAGGCCTGTCCTTCGATGACCAACTGGTTGAACCCTGACCGGGTGGTCTCCAGAAGCGCGTGGACGACCGTGTTCGGAATGGCCGCGCAGCTTGTCCAGTCCGCGTCTGGCTCGCCGGGGTCCCCAAGATAGACTTCGCTATTTTCGCCGTGAGAGAGCACGAAAATCAGGCTCTGTCCTTTGTCTAGCGACAGCTCCAGGTACTCCGAAAGCGTGGATGCCGCCTCGGTCGCTGCATCGAGCGGGGCGCGTGAGGAAGAATTCATAAGTGGCCTTTGGTCGGTCGGGCGTGGCATCCACGGGTAACAAGACACCGCACACCAGCAAGATGATCAGTCCGGCAACTGCCCGGGCGCACCATCCAGAATGCGAAGCTTGTCGTCGATATCGGGAAGCTGATGGCCGGCCGCGCGAAGCTCGTTGACGAGCCGATGCGCAGTTGCACGACACTGCGCCAGCGTCTCATGCAGTCGCGGTTCGCCCCGCAGACCCGTCACCACCTTTTCCAGCTCGGAGGGGGGCTCGCTCAGCAGCGCGGGCACCACCTCTTCTGGCGGAATCAGCGACCCGTGGCTCAAAAGCTGAGCCGTCCAGTCGCATCCATACAGCAGCGCGCGCCGCTCGGTCCGTTTCGCTTCGTCCTGCTCCAGGGTCGCGAGACTGTGCCGGTTCTTGTGAATCGAAGCGCGCCAGGTTGCAAGTATGTCCGCGCGCAACTCCGCAATTGCATTGCCGACGGACGTGCTCTGTCCGCCAACCACGAGCCGGCGTTCATCGAGCCTGTCGACATGGTCCCGGTATCGTTCGAGGAAGGGCTGCCAGTTCAACGGCAATTCGGTCGTCCCGGAGAACGACCGGCTGATCTCGTTGAGCTCGCTCCTGACCTCCTCGATGGCCCGGGCATCGGCAAGCCGTGCCTCATAGACTTCGTGAGCGGTCACCATCTGGCGATGAAGCGCGAACAGCGGATTCTTGTGGCGGCGTTGCAGGTGTCGCTCGGCCGCGCCGGGATGAGCGCTCCATTTCCAGTCGGGCAGCGATTTCGCGTCGAACTCGACCGCGTCTACCATGGGCCGGAATACCGCCAGCCCCTCTTCGGTCGCATGGCGAAAACAGTCGGCCAGCTTGAAGTCATTGCCTTGCAGGTGGATACCTTCGGTCCCCGCATACGGAGAATCCGGCGCGAGCCGCAGGAATGCGGTAGCGAGGAAAAACTCCATCGGCAGCTCGACGGACATACCCTCCAGACGGAAGCTGCGCTGTTGGGCGGAAAGGTCTTCGACAGAATGCGCGAGGCGGTTTTCGAGGTCGAGCAGCGTGTCGATCCTGTCGCCGGCAGACGGTTGCATCGCGTCGGCGAGCAGGCAAAAAGATTCGCGCACCATTTTTGCCGCGATGGTGCCGTGCTTCTCGGCGAAAAGCCACAGCCAAAGGGCAAGCTGATAACCCCGCACCCCGTTTCGGGCGAGCGTTTCGACTTCGGGCGTGAAGGTGATCCCGGGCGCGGCCCAGTTCGCAAACGGTGGCGCGTCGCTGACCAGGTACATGTCCAGAAGCTGCTTCAACGACTCATGGGTCCCGCTCGGCCAGCTTCGCGTCTCGTCGTTCTGCTTCTCGGTCTTCCAAAGTTTCCAGGCCATCGTGGACCTCGCAAGAGTGTGCGGGATGCGGCTTGGTGAAGATACTTGCACACTCGGTCGGGGGCGTAAACCGGCGCTTGACCTTGTTGACTCGGACGGGCTGTTGCGGCGCGATGGGGTATAAAGCGGGTCAAAACGCTCTGACGGAGCCCTCCGTAGCACGATGCCGCGATCACTTGGTTCTAGACGCAAACGTCGTTTCCGGGTAGGCCCGCAACGTCGCTCGCCAGACGCCCGGATTTCGTACTAGGCTAGAAGCCGGATCGACGAAGACAGGCTGACGCGCGAACCATCCGCAGTCGGGTTGGCCGGCGTTCGACGTGTTTTCATCGGCGTATTGCCGCAATGCAGCGAGGTCCACCATGCAATTGTCCGCCGTCAAGGTCGTCAAGCCCGAAGCGACCAACTTCATCCTCGGGCAAAGCCACTTCATCAAATCCGTCGAGGATATTCACGAAGCGATGGTCGGCACGGTGCCCGGCATCAAGTTCGGCCTCGCGTTTTGCGAGGCCTCCGGCAAGCGCCTCGTGCGGCGCTCCGGCACCGACGACAGCCTCGTCGAGATCGCATGCCAGAACGCGACCAACGTCGGCGCGGGCCATAGCTTCTTCGTGTTTCTGGGCGACGGCTTTTTCCCCGTCAACGTGCTGAACACGATCAAGGCCGTGCCCGAGGTCTGCCGCATCTTCTGCGCAACGGCGAATCCCGTCGAAGTGCTGATCGCTGAAACGGATCAGGGGCGCGGGATCGTCGGCGTGATCGATGGCTTTCCGCCCGTCGGCACCGAAAGCGCGGAAGACGTTCAATGGCGCAAGGATCTTTTGCGCACGATAGGCTACAAGCTGTAGCGGCTGCGCTTTCACTTGCTTCACACGCACCGCCATACCTGCCGACATGCTATGGAACGACAACGACGCCTGATTCCGGGCACGTTGTGGCCCGCCATTCTGCGACAGACCGACCATGCGCTCGGTTGCGGCGCGCTGCGGCCGATCGGCACCCAACAGTGCATGATCGACAGTGGCGGCATCCGTTTTCTCGTGCGTCAGGTGTCGAGCCTGACGCACAAGGAACAACAGCGCGAGCAAGCGCACAAACTGCAGACCGCAAGGCGCCCCGAAGCGAACCCGTTTCTTCCGCCCGACCCGGATCTGTTCGTCGCCGATATCTCGGATACGCATCTCGCGTTGCTCAACAAATTCAACGTGATCGATCATCACCTGCTGATCGTCACGCGCGCATTCGAACCGCAGGAAGCGCTGCTCGATCTTGCCGATTTCGAAGCGCTGCTCGCGTGCATGGCCGAGTTCGATGGCATCGGCTTTTACAACGCCGGCACGGAGTCGGGCGCGAGCCAGCCCCACAAGCATCTGCAGATCGTGCCGCTGCCGCTCGGGGACACCGGTCCGGCGGTGCCTATCGAGCCCTTGCTGGGTGCGCAGGACCGCTTGCCGGAGCTGCCGTTCTGGCATGCGTTCGCGCACTACGACGCGGATGATCTGACGCGCGCGGATGCGCCGAAGCTGGCGCTGTCCCGCTATCGCACGCTGCTCGAAGCGGCGGGTGTCGGCGCGCTCGAAATCGATCGCGTGTGGTGTCATGCGGCACCCTACAACCTGCTGGTCACACGGCGCTGGATGCTGCTCGTGCCGAGATCACAAGAGCGTGTCGAAGGCGTGTCGATCAACGCGCTCGGGTTTGCGGGTTCGCTGTTCGTGCGTGACGCGGCTCAACTGGACGTGATCGAAAGGCTCGGCCCGATGACGGTATTGGAACGCGCCGCGCTGCCTGCGAATACATAGCGACCGTCAACGAGCTCACGCACCGTCCGACTGCAAGTACCTGTGCGCGAAAGCAATCGCCATGCTGCCTTCGCCGACGGCCGAAGCGACGCGCTTCACGGGGCTCAGCCTCACATCCCCGCACGCAAACACGCCAGGCACACTCGATTCGAGCAGATAAGGATCGCGGTGATGATGCGGCCAGCGTGCGGCCTTGACGACGTCGTCGCCGGTCAGAACATAGCCGCGTGCGTCGCGCGCGATTTCGGACGGTAGCCACTCCGTCTGCGCATCCGCTCCGATGAAGACGAACAGGCCGCCGCAATCGTGCCGGCTTACTGCGTCCGTCGTCGAATCGCGAATGTCGATGGCCGTCAGATGCGTATCGCCATGCGCGCCGACGACTTCCGAGCGCAAGCGCACCGCGACATTCGATTTGCCCGCAAGCTGTTCGACCAGATAGCGCGACATGCCCTTTTCGAGCGAATCGCCGCGCACGACGAGCGTCACGCTGCGCGCATGATTGGCGAAGAACAACGCCGCCTGGCCGGCCGAATTGCCGCCGCCGATCAGATGGACGTCGAGCCCGTGGGTCGCGCCCGCCTCGCTGCGCGCCGCGCCGTAGTAGATCCCCTTGCCGATGAAGCGGTCGAAGCCGTCGATCGCAAGCCGCCGCCACGTGACGCCCGTCGCGAGAATGATGGTCCGCGCGTGCACGGCGTCGCCGCCATCGAGATGAATCCGCCGCGTCTTTACATCGATGCGCTCGACCGAGCGCGTCACGAGGATTTCCGCGCCGAGCCGCCGTGCCTGTTGCAGCGCGCGGCTCGCGAGTTCGTCGCCGGAAACGCCATTGGGAAAGCCGAGATAGTTCTCGATGCGCGAGGACGTGCCCGCCTGTCCGCCCGGCGCCTCGCGCTCCAGCACCAGCGTGCGCAGACCTTCGGACGCGCCGTACACCGCGGCAGCCAGCCCCGCGGGGCCGCCGCCGATGATCGCCGTGTCGTATCCGTCCAGACGCGGCTGCGTCTGAAGGCCGAGCAGTCCCGCCAGTTCGCGGGTCGCGGGCCGGCTCAGCACCGTGCCGTCGGCGAGGCGCAACGCGGGGCACTCGCTTTCCGTTGGACAGGTGCCGGGCCAACGCGCGGCCAGTTCGGGCGCATCCGGCGAAAGCCAGTCGGCGCTGATCTGATTGCGCGCGAGAAACTGGCGCAGCAGCGTGCACGCATCGTCCCAGCGGTTGCCGACGATCGTCACACGCGCTTTCGGCGGCTCGGCGGAAAGGCTTTGCAGCCCGCCGATGCGTTCGCGCGCGAGCGCGCCCATCTTGAACGCCACCTCCGGCGACGCCGCCGCGAGCGCATAGTATTGCGGCGCGTCGACGCGCATCACGCGCGAAGGCTCGGCGGCTCGATAGGCGCCCGGAAACGGCGAACTCAGCGCAAGCGGCACTTCGCCGAAGATCGTGCCGGGCAGACGCCAGCCCAAGGTCCGCTCGATACCGTCGAACGTCTTGATGACTTCCATCTTGCCCGACAGCACCGCGTATAACGCGCGCTCGCCGCCTTCATGAACCGCGAACTCGCCCGCGCACAGATGCAGGTCGGCGGCCGCGTGCGCGAGGTTTTCCAGTTCGCTGTCGGGGAGGGTCGAGAACAGCGGCACGGCGCGAATGTCGTCGATCGTCAGCATGGCTTTGTTTTCCGTTTGTCGGACTCGCGCCAAGGCATACGCGGACAACGCGCGTAGCCACCAACCGCATCGACCCAGTATAGGATTTTCGGATCGCGATGCAGACGATCGAAAGTCCTAAGATGGGTAAAGAGCCTGGATGTGAGTGCCGTAATTCGTCGTTGCCATGCGGCCAGTACCAGGCGATCAGCGCGGAGGTGCGCAATGATGTTTCGATGGCTGCGAATGGTCTGTCTGGCGACGTATGTGTGTGCCAGTGCGGAAGGATGTCTGGCGGCGGATGCATCGGCAGCGCTTGCGGCGCCTGTCGCGCCGGCGGTCGTCTATGTCGCCGATTTCGATCTCGATGCCGCGAATATCGCCCCTGACAGCGGGCCGGGTCACCGCGCGCGAGGCATCGTGGGCAATCTGGTGCCTGCGGGTCCGCTGCGCCAGCAGCAGGACCCGCAGGCGCGGGCGCGCGAGATCGTTGCGCTGATGGCGCAATCCTTGACGGACGATCTGAAGAAGGCCGGAGTCGACGCGCGCCGCGTCGCGCCGGGGGAGACGCTGCCGCACGACGGCTGGCAGGTGCGCGGCGTTTTTCTCAGCGTCGATGAGGGCAACCGGCTGCGTCGCGCGATGGTGGGCATGGGGGCGGGCCAAAGCCAGTTTCAGGTCGCGGTTTCCTGCGATAACCTGGCTGCGCCGGAGTTGCCGCCGCTTTATGAAAGTGTTGAAGAGGGGAAGAGCAGGGATATGCCGGGCGCGGTGATCAAGCTCAATCCGTACGTGATCGCGGCGAAGGTGGTTCTGTCCGGCCGCGATGAAAAGACGGCGGTCAGGAACAGCGCGGCGCAGATAGCCGACCAGATCGCGCAACGGCTTCAGACGGGCGCCAGGTAGAAGACTCGACTTGGTTCAGACGACTTTGGAACTGCGCGGGCGGGGCGCAAGCGCAGCCCTCGCCCGATATGCGGCCGAAGCCGCCCGATCAGCAGCCCGTCTGCTTGACCCGTTCTACCGGCAGGCCGAACAGCGGACGCAGCTTCGTGCCGACCACGTTGCCGAAAAATGCCGCGACGAGCCACAGCCAGCCGTGCAGGCTGCCCGACACGATGCCGCTGAAGTACGCGCCGATGTTGCAGCCGTACGCGAGACGCGCGCCGTAGCCGAGAATCAGACCGCCGACGATCGCCGCGATCAGCGAGCGCAGCGGCAGACGCCACACCGGCGCATAGCGGCCGGCCAGCGAAGCGGCGAGCATCGCGCCGATCACGATGCCGATGTCCATCACCGACTTCATGTCGTGGCTGATCGGCGCGGCGAGGGCGGCCGCGTTCGGACCGGTGCTCCACACCGGCCAGCTCGCGACGTCGACGCCCAATGCGGAAAACGCCTTGGCGCCCCACAGCGCGAACGCCGACGTGATGCCCCACGGACGACCCGACAGCGCGAGCGTCACGAAGTTGAGGATCGCGAGCACGACGCCGCCGGCGAGCAGCGGCCACGGGCCATGCAGCCACGGCGATGCGTTCGGTGCGCGCTCCACTTCGCTGACGAGGCGGCCGTGACGGCGCTTCTCGATCAGCACGGTCAGCGCGGCGATCGCCGCGAACACCACGAGGTTCAGCGCGATCCCCGGGACCACGCCGAGCGTCTGCACCAGCGAGATCGGCGGCAGATGCGGCATCGCGGACCAGAACGGCATATGCGCAGTGCCGATCACCGAGCCGATGATGAACGCGATCAGCGTGACCACCATCCGCGTGCTGCCGCCGCCGACCGTGTACAGCGTGCCGGACGCGCAGCCGCCGCCGAGCTGCATGCCGATGCCGAACATGAACGCGCCGACCACTACCGAGGTGCCGACGGGCGACACTTCGCCCACCACCGGATGACCGAACAGCGTGCCGGCGGAAAGCGCCGGGAAGAACAGCAGCACGCCGACCGCGAGCATCAGCATCTGTGCGCGCAGGCCGGCGCCGCGGCCGTCGGCGATGAACACGCGCCACGCGGACGTGAAGCCGAACGCGGCGTGATAGAGCGTGATGCCGAGCAGCGCGCCGAGGACGTACAGCGCGGCCTGCTTCACGCTGACGGTCTGCGCGAGATAGATCGCGCCGAGCACGACCAGCGCGAGCGCGACGGCGAGCGGCTTCGGATTGATGTTGACGGCACGGCGAGGCGCGCCGAATGGCGTGGAGAGATCGGACATGATGAATGGGGCGGACGCGCTTGTCGCGCGAGGGCGGCGCGCCGGTCGAACGGCGGTCGCTGCGCGGGAGGGCCGCGAATAATCGTTTCGGGAAAACGCGGGAGTATACCGAAATGTCCGGTCGCGGCCGCTGCCTGTCGGGGGGCGCACTGCGCGATCGCGAGTCCGGGCGCGGACGGTGCCGCGACCCCGCAATGCCCGCCGCATGGGCCTTTGCGGAAATCGACGGTGGGTGGAGGTCCGTCGTTTAATAACCCCTCGTAATAACGGTATTTCAAACTTGCATTGAAATTGTCATCAACGTGGAAGGCGATGGTAATAACCAGCGTCGCGTCCCGGTCGCGCAACAGCATTTCGGGCCGAAATATCGACCAAACTAGCCACGACATTCGAACCAGGCGGCCATCTTGCGGCGAGAGTGGTATGAAAGCCCGACAGTACGGCGCAAATCGTTGAGATTGCCGCAAGTCGCGACGAGGCGAACTGCTAGTCTTCATACGGAGCGCAGCCGTTTCGCGCAAGCCTGGAAGGGGGATGCATGAAAACTCAAAGACCACCTCTGCTGCGGCGACGTGCATCGCCACGTCGTCATTCAAGCGGGCGTATTTCATTCGCCATCGTCGTTTCGCTGACCGGACTTCTCGCGACGCACGTCGCGTGCGCGGCGGGCACTCTGCCTCAGGGCGGCCATTTCGTCGCCGGCTCGGGAAACATCGCTCAGAACGATGCCGGCATCAGCATCACGCAGGCGGGCTCGCGCGGCATCATCGAATGGAACAGTTTTTCAATCGGGTCGCGCCGCACGGTATCGATCGACAACGGCACGGGCGCGACACTCAATCGCGTGACGGGTAACGATGTGTCGGCGATCTATGGCACGCTGAAGGGCACCGGCAGCGTCTACCTGATCAATCCGCATGGCGTGCTCATCGGGCCTGGCGGCGTGGTGTCGACGGGCGGGCGCTTCGTCGCCTCGACCCTCGACGTCCCCAACGATGTCTTTCTCAACCCGCCCGTGATCGGCGGGTCGGCTTACACAGGCAGTTCCACGGCGGATGTCGTCAATCTCGGCAAGATCAGTTCGTCGGGCGGAGACGTGTTCCTGATATCGGCCAACAAGGTCACGAACGCAGGGACGATCGACGCGCCGAACGGCAATGCCGAATTCGCCACGGGCCGTCAGGTGCATCTATACGACGGCAACTACCAACAAGTCTTCGTGGACGTGGGAAGCGGCGGCACGGTGACGAACTCGGGCAAGGTGCGGGCGGCGATCGTCAACGTGCAGGCGGCCGACGGCAACATCTTCGCGCTCGCGGGTCGTTCGGGCGCGCTGCGCGCCACCGGCACTGCGACCCGCGACGGCCACGTATGGCTCGTCGCCAACACGACCACCAACGGGGTCCTCGTCAACTCCGGCAACGTCGATGCGCGCGGCGCGCGAATCAGCGCGCGCAATGCCGACGGCAGCGGCGGCACGGTCGACATGTCAGGCAAAGACGTCAAGGTCGGCGGCGCGGATGTGCGGGCGAAAGCATGGAACATCACCACTGGAGACTTCATCGCGGACGGCCCCACTGCCCACACGCTCGGCGCAAGCCTGAGCAACGGCGCGTCGATCTCCGTGATCGCGAACGGCGGGGACGGCAAGCTCGGTGCGACCGGTGAAGGAGACATCGCGATCGACGCCAGCGTGCGCTGGCACGGAGCCTCCTCGCTGACGCTCGATGCGGCGCACTCGCTGACGATCGCACCGCAGACGACCATCGCCAATGCGGGCAAAGGTTCGCTCACGCTGTCCGCCGATACCAATGGTTTCGACAACGGCGGCAGCCTGACCAATCTGGGCACGATCGACTGGTCGCGCAGCATGGGCATCGTCAGTGGGCTGTACGACATGAACGGCAGCTACACGCCCGGCACGGTGAACACCAACGCATCGTGGCGCCCTGCGCCGTTCAGTGGGCTCGTCACGCAGTTCACGGCCTATCAGCTCGTCAACTCGATGGCGGATCTGAGCGCGGTGAATAACAACCTGTCCGGCAACTATGCGCTCGGCAGCAGGGGGCTCGAATTCGCGGGTGCGCCGGACTTCGGCGGCATCGGCACCGCCGCGAATCCGTTCACCGGGCAGTTCGACGGCATGGGGCATCTGCCCGCGGACCTGCATCTGTCGACCGCGGCCGATACCGGACTCTTCGGCGTGATCGGCAAGAGCGGCGTCGTGCGCAATTTCACACTGGCGGACGGCGCCGCGACCTCATCGGGAGGAACGGCCGGCTTGCTGGCCGGCGTCAACTACGGGCACATGGTAAACGTCGGCGCAACGGGCACCATCGATGCGACGGGCAACACGAGTACGGTGGCCGGCGGCCTGGTTGGCGAGAACTTTGGACGTATCGAGCGCTCGTGGGCGGGCGTGGCCATCACCGGCGCGGATCAGGTCGGTGGGCTCGTCGGACTTAACGATGGCCGCATCGGTCAGTCTTTCGCGATCGGCCGGGCAACAGCCGGTGCGCAAAGCACAGTCGGCGGACTCGTCGGCACCAACCATGGCGCGATCGCCCAATCGTATGCAGACGAATTCCTGAGCGGCGGCGCGACTGTCGGAGGGCTTGTCGGCAGCAATACGGGCTCCATCGGCGAGTCGTATGCCGCGTCGAGGCTCACGCCGGGCGCGAACGCGACGACAGGCGGTATCGCGGGCACGAACAGCGGCCGCATCGCCGCGAACGTGTTCTGGAACCGCGAATCGTCAGGGGCGGCGGCGGGCGTCGGCGCGGGCACGGCGGTGGCCGACTCGAGCGGACTCACCGATCAACAGTTGCTCGAGCCGGCGAGCTTCGGTCCGACCTGGGATTTCGGCGCGAACGGCACGTGGGTCGCGGGCTATCCGGGGCCGCAATTGCGCTGGCTGGCAGGGCCCTGACATCGAGCGCATCGCCTACCATATAGCCATGGTCGCAACCTGAAAGGAGGCTGCCATGACTCAGTCAATGATGGGCCTGGTAGTGGCGTTGGCGGCCCTGCTGGTCATCGCGTTCGTGTTCGCGCGGCGATACAGGCACGCGCATCCGCAAGAGACTATGACCCAGTGGCTCGACGCCCATCACATGGGCTGGCTACATCACAGGCACTGACTCCGGAGCTTGGCGGGTAGGGTCGCACATGACATTCCGGCGATCGAACTCATCCCGATCGGTATCCGGTCGTGCCTGTCACAGACGCGCCGCGCTGCTCTGCGCAGCGGTATTCGCGCTCGGGGCCTGCGCGCAGCCGTGGGAAGCGTTCCATGCGGGCGAACCGGAATCGGCCGTGGTCGCCAGAATGGGGCAGCCGCGCGAGGTCTACAACCTGCCCGACGGTTCCAGGCGGCTAATGTGGCCGACGCAGCCCATGGGGGAAGTCACCGTCGCCGCGGACATCGACCCGACCGGCAAAGTGATCCGCGTCCGGCAAGTGCTGCAGCCGAACGAGTTTTACCGCGCGGAGCCTGACCAGTGGACGAAGAATGACGTTCTGATCAACTTCGGCCGCCCGGAGGAAACGACATACTTTCCAATGTTGAAACGCGAGGTCTGGAGCTATCGCTATCTGGAAGACAACCTGTGGTACCTGCTGTTTAACTTCTATTTCGACGACACCGGCGTGTTGCGCTCAACCCAGAAGAGTCCGGACCCGCTCCACTTGCAGGGTGGCGACAACAAGCCGATGTGACGGCTGCCGGCTCGATGACATCACTCGTGGCGATTTCAGCTTCGCTAGCGGTCCGGCGACTGCTCGCGCAGGAAGGCCTGCGCCTCCGCCTCCGTCTCATAGACATAAGGTGACAGCCCGCGCCGCGTCAGTGCGTCACCCAGTTTGGCGCGCATGAAAGCGCTGGTGGTAAAGCGCGTCACGCCGAGATAGTAGCGCTGCACCATATCCTCGACCATTTCGACATACGCGTCTTCCAGCGCGGGGTCCAGCACGAAACCCTCGTAGTTCACCACCGCATAAACCTTGTGGTCCAGGGGTTCGCAGATCCGGCATACCTGAGTTCGGATCGCGGCGATGTCGTCGGGACGCTTCACCTCGAGACGCGAGAAATTGAGGAACATGATGTTCTTGTCGTCGTCGTAGATGAAGCGCGCTTCCAGCGGCAGCCGCAAAACATTCGAGCGCAGGCCCATCGGTTCCGGCAGGAAGATCCGCTCGTCCATCTGCTTCGGCGAACGCAGGATCGGTGCGAAGTCCATCCTGGCCAGAATATCGCGCTCCAGATCGACACCAGGTGCGATCTCGATGAGTTCCATACCCTCGGCGCACAGTTCGAACACGCAACGCTCGGTGATGTAGAGGACCGGTTGCCCCGCCGCCGCCGCATACGGGCCAGAAAACGTGCGGTGCTCGACTTCGTCGATGAACTTCCTGGCCGTGCCGTCACGGTGAATATGCAGCTTGCCGTCGACGACTGAAATCTGGCTTTGGCCCGCCATGAACGTGCCGACAAACACGACTTTCCTGGCATTCTGGCTGATGTTGATGAAGCCTCCGGCACCGGCCAGGCGCGGCCCGAATCTCGACACGTTGAGGTTTCCCATCCGATCGGCCTGCGCGAGGCCGAGAAACGCGACGTCGAGCCCGCCGCCGTCATAGAAATCGAACTGTGCGGGCTGATCGATGATCGCCTGCGGATTGGTCGCCGCGCCGAAGTTCAAGCCTCCCGCCGGAATGCCGCCGATCACGCCGGGCTCGGTGGTCAGCGTCAGCAGGTCGAGAATTCTTTCCTCGTTGGCGACGCTGGCGATGCCCTCGGGCATGCCGATTCCGAGATTCACCACGCTGTTCGGCTGGAGTTCCATTGCCGCGCGCCGCGCGATCACCTTGCGCTCGCTCATCGACATCGGCGCCATGCTGCTCGTGGGCACCCGGATCTCGCCGGCGAACGCCGCGCTGTACGGTGTGGCAAAAGTCTGCTGATGATTCTCAGGCGGCGCCAGCACGACGCAATCGACCAGCACGCCGGGTATCTTGACCTGTCGCGGATTGAGCGAGCCGCTTTCGGCGATGCGCTCCACCTGGACGATCACCAGACCGTGGCAGTTGTGCGCGGCCATGGCGATCGCCAGCGCCTCCAGGGTCAGCGCTTCGCGCTCCATCGTCACATTGCCGTCGGGATCGGCGGTGGTGCCGCGCACGATCGCGACGTTGATCGGGAAGGACTTGTAGAACAGATATTCGTCGTTGCCGATCTGCATCAACTCGACCAGGTTTTCGGTGGTGCGTTCGTTCAGCTTGCCGCCACCGAAGCGCGGATCGACGAAGGTGCCGAGGCCGACACGTGACAGATGGCCGGGTTTTCCGGCCGCAATATCGCGAAACAGGTGACTGATCACGCCCTGCGGCAGGTTATAGGCTTCGATCTGATTATTTACCGCAAGCCGCTGCAGCTTCGGCACGAGACCCCAGTGTCCGCCGATGACGCGCTTGACGAGCCCCGGCGTCGCCAGGTGGTTCAGTCCTCGGTCCTTGCCGTCTCCTTGACCGGCAGCATAGACCAGCGTCAGGTCGCGTGGCTTTGGGAGGGTGATTAACGCATCCTCGTCACGCGTCGTACAGAGTTCCTCGATGGCAATAGCGATGTCTTCGGCGAAGCCGATGCCGACGAAGCCACCTGTGGCGACCGTATCGCCGGCGCGGATCAGGCGCACGGCATCGCGTGCGGACGCCACTTTGCCGGACGAGCGGGACAGGATGGCCGGTGCAGGCGTCCCCGCGGTTGATTGCGTGCTCACGTTTCACCTCGTCTGATTCGAGCGCGACTGTCTAATAGGCGCCGCCGGTATCGATGGTCAGATGGAGCATGTCGTCCTCGAGAACACGGATGAAATGCTCGTCCTCCTGCAGGAGTTCCTCCAGCACGTCACTGTCGGAAAGCACGCCGATGACGCGCCCGGATTCGATAACAGGCAGGTGCCGGATCCGCTTCGTGTGCATCGATGCGAGGCATTGATCGCAGGTATGTTCGGGCGTCACATAAAACACCTGAGTGGTCATGATGTCGCCAACGCGGGTGTTGGCGGCGTTGCGGCCGAGCACGTCGACTTTGCGCGCGTAGTCCCGCTGGGACAGCACGCCGACCAGATTGCTGCCCTGCAGCACCAGCACCGTCGTCACATCCTTGTCGGCCATCAGCTGGAGCGCGCTGAGCACCGTGTCGTCGGGGCCGACCGAAACCAACTCCCGCGGGTTCCCGGACAGAATTTGCCGTGCTGTCTTCCTCTCCTTTTTCATGAGCGCCTCCACAGAAAGGGGAGCATGTACGGACTCCGCCTGATCAAAGCGAAATCGGAACACGATCGTTCGGGTCCAGCCAGATCTGGCGATCTTTTTTGTCTTCGTTGAATTGCAGTGTAGGTCGCTTGATCTGTGTCGAACGAACATTTTCTGTTCCGGCTTATGTGGAAGAGTGCGGTTGACAAGAACGAGCGGTGCTGCGTGCCACACGCGAGCCTGCGGCGCAGCGGATTGCGCTCGGGCGTCCATGACGATCGGCTGAATTGAGCCGGTGCCCTCTTGCATGGCTCGTGGCGTCTAACCGAAGTCTTATCCCGGCTGATTTATCGCCTTGTAGTAGTTTTCACCGCTGCTATAACGACGTCATGCAATGCAAATCTTATTGGCGTTGCATGACTCATGAAGTCACCACGAGCAGACTTCCGTGCAAAACTTCTGCACGCATCTGCCACCACTCAGCTCATTGCGTTGGCTCAGTGACCAGGTAGTCCTCCCTATATGTTGGTTCCGGTCGCCGATGATTTGCGTCACAGCAAATACGTGACTCCGCGCGATCAACGTGCGCCCATTTTTCACATTCGCCCGCTCAGGTGAATGTCGATGCGACCTCTATTGCCTTTCGGTTTATGCGAATGATCGACCGCAAATAGCTTCGCAGACTTTCGCTCGATATTGCGATTAGAGAAGTTGTCTTTCGTGGCTGATCAGGTTTGCAAATCCGAGTGGCTTTTCAACGTTGCCATCGACCGAGTCGATGGTTCCCAGTTAAGAAGCACAAATACGGTTGGAGAGCGTCATGAATGATCTACCTGCCGGCTCACATAAGATTCACTACGGCGGCACGTTTCATTTGCCGGCGGGTGTGGCCGGGCCGGACCCGGTGGACATGCCGCAAGACGTCACGCTGCTCATAACGGTCGGCTCCGCCCGATGATAGTCCGACCAATTCGGTCGTCACCGCTGTGACACGGATTCGCCCCGATCCGTCCGCCGCCTGCTACCGCGAACGGTCGGCCGTGAGCCCACCTCGTGGTCCGCGCGCGGTTCGTCAAATACAGTGGCGACGGCCCGCAGCCCCTGCCGGACCCGGTCGATAACGTTGCCTTCCTGGCGTCTCGCGTACACCACGTAGGCGGACCATGAGAATTCCGGCGCGCCCGTGACGAGGCGCAGACGGCCGTCCCGCAAGAACGGCTCGGCGGTGCCGATGCGAAAGTAGCCCGATCCGCCAACTGACAGCAGATAAGTCAGCGCCAACGGTCCGAGCGAAATGGACACAGGTGGACTACCGAGTTCAGGGAAGGCCGCCTGATGGTTTGCCTGAAAGCTCGGCCCCCAGTCGACATAGACATACTGGGCGGGGTCCATCGCGCCATCTGGCGCGCTCGTCACCATCACCAGCTTTTCTTCGACGAGCAGTTCCGAAACCAGGTCGGGACGTTGCGGAGGGTTGTAAAGAACGGCAATGTCGAGCGAGCCTTCATGCACGCGGTCGAGCAAGCGCATCGGGCTGTCCACCTCCGCGCGCAGTGCGATCTGCGGGCATTCGCGATGCATCCAGATGAGCCAGTCGGCGAGCAGCGGATGCCACAGGCTGAGTTCGCCGCCCAGACTGACACCCTCTTCGCGTCCGGGCGGGAGCGCCACATGCTGACGAGCTTGTTCCCACACCTGCACGAGGGTCGTTGCATGCCGGACGAAGCGTTCCCCTGCCGTCGTCAGACGGGCGCCAGCCTTGTTGCGCACGAACAGGCGGCGTCCCAGCTGTTCCTCCAGGGTGCGGATGCGCGCGCTCACCGCCGTCTGCGTCAGGTGCAAACGCTCCGCGGCCGATATGAAGCTGCCACTTGCCGAGACTTCGAGAAAGGTGCGGGCCAGTGTGATATCCATCGTTTCATATCAAAATTTTTGCATTCAATTGCAATGATAATCCATTTGCGTGCGGATAACCGGTGGCGGAAAATGACTGTTGGTTCATCACCAAGCTGACCTGTCGAGGTCCGCGCGACACGCTCACGCGGACACCCGGGGGCAGCGTACGTCTGGAGTCGATAGAGAGATGGCTGTTGCGGAATTTCGGGACCCGGGGCTGACCGAGGTCCAGTGGGAACACATCAAGGCCCTCACGACCTCGCTCGACTCCCGGCAACTCGTCTGGGTCAGCGGATATCTCGCGGGGTTCGACCAAGCCAACACACTCCGAGCCGAAGCGAGTGCACCGGCTGCTGAAGCCCGCCTCGGCGGCACTTCGGCACGCCGGCTCACCGTGCTCTACGGCAGCGAAACCGGCAACAGCGCGGCGCTCGCCCGCACGCTCGCGGAGCAGGCGGCGCAACGCGGTCTCGTCGCGTCGCTGCATGACATGGCGAGCTACAAGGTTCGTCAGTTGAAGGACGAGCAGGATGTCCTCGTCGTCGCGAGCACTTATGGCGAGGGCGATCCGCCGCAATCGGCCACCGACTTCTTCGAGTTCGTCGAAGGACGCAAGGCGCCGAAGCTGAACGGCGTGCGTTTTGCCGTGCTTGCGTTGGGCGACTCGACGTATGAACACTATTGCGAGGCGGGCAAGCGGCTCGACCGCCGTTTCGAGGACCTCGGCGCCGAGCGCCTCGCGCAGAGAGTCGATTGTGACGTCGATTACGAACAACCGGCGAACGCCTGGATCGAGCAGACCCTTGCGCTTCTGGGCAGTAATTTATCCGCAGGCGGTCATCCGCTCAGCGCCGAACCGCGCGCGCCCGCAGGCGCTGTGGCGCAACGGCGGGCGGCCATCGACAGGCAACATCCGTTTCACGCCCGCGTCATTGAAAACATCGCGCTGACGGGGCGTGGATCATCGAAGGAAACCCGGCATATCGAACTGTCGCTCGAAGGCTCGGGGCTCAGCTTCGAACCGGGCGACGCATTGGGCGTGGTGCCGACGAATGATCCTTCCGTGGTACGCGCGGTACTGCAGGAACTCGATCTCGATGCCTCGCAAGCGGTCGATGTGAAGGGCAACGACACCACACTCGGCGATGCGCTCGGCGCGGGCTTCGAAGTCACTGCACTCACGCCGCGCTTTCTCGAGCATTGGGCACGGCTTTCCGGCGCGGCAGAACTCGAACGTCTCGTCGACAACGCGCATGCTGGCGAGCGAACCGCGTACATGCGCGGCCACCACATCATCGACGTGTTACGGCGGTTTCCCGTCAAGGGTATCGACGCGCAGCACTTCCTCGCCGCGCTAAGACCGTTGCAGCCGCGGCTCTATTCGATTGCATCGAGCCTCGCCGCGGCACCCGATGAAGTGCACCTGACCGTTTCGGCGCTGCGCTACGAACTGCACGGCGAACCGCGCGCAGGCGTAGCGTCGGGTCAATTGTCCGAGCGCATCGAGCTCGATGCTCAATTGCCTGTGTACGTACACCGGAATTCGAACTTCCGGCTGCCCGGAGGCGACGTGCCGATCATCATGATCGGCGCCGGCACCGGCATTGCGCCGTTTCGCGCCTTCATGCAGGAACGCGAAGCTCGCGGGGCCCACGGACGGTCGTGGCTTTTCTTCGGCGAACGCAATTTCCGCACCGACTTTCTCTACCAGACAGAGTGGCAACGGCTGCTGAAAGACAACGCGCTGACCCGGATGGACGTTGCCTTCTCGCGCGACCGGCGCATCAACGGCGAAGGGAAGACCTACGTGCAGCACCGGATGCAGGCGCAGGGCCACGACCTCTTCGCGTGGCTGGAAGAAGGCGCGCACCTATACGTCTGCGGCGATGCAAGCCGCCTCGCGCCCGATGTCCATCACACGCTTATCGAGATCATCGGCAGCGAGGGCGCGCTCGATACCGAATGCGCGCAAGCGTACCTTCAACAGCTTCAACGCGACGGGCGCTACCAGCGCGACGTCTACTGAGCGAGATGATGACCACCCCACATACCGAACCGGATCGCAGCCGCGACCTGTCACAGCCCGTCGAACGCTTGAGCGCGGACGAACGTCTGAAGGCCGCGAGCGACCAGTTGCGCGGCACGATCGGCGCAAGCCTGGCCGATCCGTTGACGGGCGCCGTAGCCGATACCGACACGAAGCTGATGAAATTCCACGGCATTTATCAGCAGGACGACCGCGATCTGCGCGACGAGCGCCGGCGGCAAAAGCTGGAACCGGCGTTTCAGTTCATGATTCGCGTGCGAATGCCAGGCGGCGTCTGCACGCCTGCGCAATGGCTCAAACTCGACCAACTCGCGCGCGAGAACGGCGGCGAAACACTGCGGCTGACGACGCGGCAAACGGTCCAATTCCATTGGGTGCTCAAAGACGACCTGCGACCTCTCATTCAGGGCCTGCGCGAAGTGCAGCTCGATACGATCTCTGCCTGCGGCGACGACGCCCGCGGTGTGATGTGCTCGATCAATCCGCATCTGTCGTCACTCCATGCCGCTGTCTATGATCTCGCACGCCGCGCCAGCGACCAGGCGATTCCACGCATGCGCGCTTATCACGAGACCTGGTATGGCGAGACACGCATCGAGGGCCCGGAGCCCGAGGAGCCGTTCTACGGCAAGACCTATATGCCGCGCAAGTTCAAGATTGGCTTCGCGGTTCCACCGGTCAACGACATCGATGTCTACACACAGGACCTCGGTTTTGTCGCCATTGCCGAGCACGGCGAACTGAAGGGATTCAACGTGGCGATCGGCGGCGGAATGGGACGCAGCGATCAATCGGCGGCGACCTATCCGCGGCTCGCCGACGTGATCGGCTTCGTCGCGCCGGATCAGGTGCTTGCCACCTGCGAAGCCGTGATGAGCGTTCAGCGCGATTACGGCGACCGCAAGGAACGCGCGCACGCGCGCTTCAAGTACACGATCGACGATCTCGGTCTCGACTGGGTCAAAGCCGAGATCGAACGGCGGCTGGGCTTCGCACTCGGAGAAGCGCACCAGTTTGCCTTTACGACGAACGGCGACGCACTCGGCTGGCAGACGGGCGACGACGGCGCGCATCACCTGACGCTGTTCATCGAGAACGGCCGCCTGAGCAACAGGCCGGACCATGCGCTGCTCGACGGTTTGCGTGCAATCGCGCGCGTGCACGTCGGCACGTTTCGCCTGACGCCTAATCAGAACATCGTGATTGCTCAGGTGCCCGACGCGAACCGCGAGCAAATCGAGCGGCTCGCCGAAGAACACGGCCTGCTCGCTCACGTTCGTGACAGCGCGTTGCGCCTGAACTCGATGGCCTGCGTCGCGATGCCGACATGTGGTCTGGCGATGGCCGAAAGCGAGCGCTACCTGCCGTCTCTCGTGACGAAGATCGAAGCCTTGCTCGAAAAGCACGGGCTGGCGGATGTGCCGATCACGATGCGCATGAGCGGCTGCCCGAACGGTTGCTCGCGGCCCTATATCGCAGAGATCGGACTGTCGGGACGCGCGCCCGGCAAGTACAACCTTTATCTGGGTGGCGGCTTTCACGGGGAAAGACTCAATCGCCTGTATCGCGAGAACGTCGGCGAACAGACGATCCTCGAGTCGCTCGACACGACGCTCGGCCATTTCGCCAGCGAACGCGTCGAGCATGAGCACTTCGGTGACTTCGTCATTCGCGCGGGTTATGTCGATGCCGTGACCTCGGGCCGCGATTTCAACCGTTGATCCAGCGTATTGCACGGTCTGCTTCGACGATGTCGCTTTACTTGCGGTCCATGAAGGAGAATTGGATGTTTTGGGAAAGAAAGCTGGCCTCGTGGGCGGCCGATCTTCGCGAGCACAGGAATTTGCCAGCACGCGTTTCGCTCTGGAATGGCCAGTCGCATGATCTTGGCGTATTCAGGCAGCCAGCCGTCACGCTGCACGCGAAAACCGCGGCAGTCACGCGACTGCTGCTGTCGCCGCGGCTGGACACGCTGGGAGAAGCCTACGTCCAGGGAAAGATCGATCTCGAAGGGGACCTGACCGACATCGTCGATATCGGCTATGCGCTCGCGATGGCTTCGCCGGAGGCGCAGGGCCGGTTGCACCGCCTCGCGCGACATCTGACTCATTCGAACGCGTCCGACCTGCGCGCGATCCACCACCACTACGATGTGTCGAACGATTTCTACCGGCTGTGGCTGGACCGCCGCATGGTCTACTCGTGTGCGTACTTCGAGAATGGCGACGAGGACCTGGCCACCGCCCAGCAAAAGAAGATCGACCACATCCTCGCGAAAATCCAGCTGAAGCCCGGGCAGACATTGCTCGACATCGGCTGCGGATGGGGTGCGCTCGTGATTCGCGCCGCGCGTAAATTCGGCGCGCGGTGTGTCGGCATCACGCTGTCGAAAAACCACTTCGAGTGGGCAACTGAACTCGTGAAAGCACGAGGTCTGACGGATCGCATCGAAATCCGCTTGCAGGACTACCGCGATGTATCCGGACGCTTCGATCGGATCACCAGCGTCGGCGTGTTCGAACATGTGGGGCGCCAGAATCTTGCCGAATACTTCGCGCACGTGGAAGGACTTCTCGCCGAAGACGGCGTGTTGATGAATCACGGCATCACGTCGACCGATGCGGAAAGCGGCGAGACGCCGTACGGCGGCGTCTTTATCGATAAGTACGTGTTTCCCGATGGCGAGTTGCCTCATCTGAGCCTCACGTTGAAGTCGATGCAGGAGGGCGGTCTCGAAGCGTTCGACGTAGAGAACCTTCGCAAGCACTATGCGCAAACCCTGCGGCTGTGGAGCGCGAATTACGAGGCGAACGCAGCGAAGCTGCGCGAACTGGTCGACGAAAAGACATTCCGGATCTGGCGTCTCTATCTCGCGGGCTGCGCTCACGCATTCGAGAACGACGAAGTGGCCATTTACCAGATCGTCGCGCGCAAGGCGGGCATCCGTGCCAGCAAGCTTCCGTGGTCACGCCGCTATATCTACGCGCCGAACTGATTCATTCCGCGACTCCACGAATTCTCCGTGGGGCGATCTAACCTGAGAGGTCAACATCATGAGTAGTCTTCGTCTGGGCGATACCGCGCCTGACTTCGAGCAGGACACGTCAATTGGGCGGATCCGCTTCCACGAGTGGGCCGGCGATGCATGGGTCGTTCTGTTTTCCCATCCCGCGGACTTCACACCCGTGTGCACGACGGAACTCGGTCTGACGGGGAAATTGCAGCCCGAGTTCGAGAAGCGCAACGTCAAGGCGATCGCCCTTTCAGTCGATGACGTCACATCGCACAAGGCATGGACGAAAGATATCGAGGAGACGCAGAAAACCGTGGTCGGATTTCCGATCATCGCCGACAAGGACAAAAAGGTCGCCGCGCTATACGGCATGATCCATCCGAACCAGTCGGGAACGGCTACGGTGCGCGCGGTCTTCATCATCGATCCGAAGAAGACCCTGCGGCTGACGCTGACCTATCCGCTCAGCATCGGCCGTAACTTCGACGAGATTCTGCGGGTCATCGACGCGTTGCAGCTAAGCGATGCACATCAGGTGGCCACCCCTGGCAACTGGAAGAGCGGCGACGAGGTGATCATTCCGCTCACGTTTCAGGACGAAGCCGTTATCAAAGAGAAATTTCCCAAGGGCTATCGTGCGGAGCGTCCGTATCTGCGCTATACGCCGCAACCCGGCGAATAACGGATGAGACGCTCGAGCCGGCTCAGGAACGACGAATGCTGCGATCCTATGGGTTCAACCACTGGAGAGCACAATCATGTCCCATCGACCGAAAACAGGTGATCGCGTCACGTGGAATACCCCGCAAGGCGTGACGACAGGTACGGTCGTCCGCAGGATCATCAGGGATACGGAACTGGAGGGTCAGGTTATCAGTGCGTCGAAGGATGACCCCCGATACGAGGTCGAAAGCGAGAAAAGCGGTCAGCATGCGGTGCATCGCGCGGACAGTCTGGAGAAGGTGCACAAGCACTGATCTGCGCGGGATCGAGAACGGCGCCATTGCACCCTTCAGCGTCGTTGCAAGGTAGGCAATCAGGACTCGCACGGCATGATTGGGCCGGCCGGGCACCGGCCCGCCATGCCTACTAGGCGATCTTCTTCGTTTCGTCGCGCCAGTAGTGTTGCTGTTTCCACCCAACAAGGCGCTTGAGCTTCTCATTGCTGAGCAGAGTCTCGAACTCGCCGAGTTGCTTTCTGACCGGCACGCCCGGGTAGTAGCGCCGGAGCAGTTCCGCGGTGGGCACGTCGGACGATACGTCGTCGGCCGCCACGTTCATGACCTGAAAGCCGAGACCGTCCTTTTCGATGGCGAGCCGGCACGCGCTCGCGAGATCGCGGCCGTCGATATAGCTCCACGCGATCCTCTTGCGCAGTGCCGGATCTTTGAGCCACTCCGGAAACTTCGCGTAGTCGCTGGGTTCGAGCACATTGCCGATACGGAAGCAGTAAATGTCGGAGCCGGTGCGCGCGTGAAACGCCTTCGCCGTCACTTCGTTGATCACCTTCGACGTCGCGTAGCTGTCCATCGGGTCCACCGGATATTCCTCGTCGAGCGGGAAGTATTCCGGACTGCGGTCGCGGTGCGCGAACACGATGCCGTAGGTGGTTTCGCTCGATGCCACGATAACCTTGCGAATGCCAAGCTTCGACGCTGCGTCGAGGATGTTGTACGTGCCCATCACGTTGATCCGGTACACCTCGTTGTCGGGCGTGATCATGATGCGAGGGATCGCCGCGAAATGCACGATCGCGTCGATCGGCTTGGGTTCGAGGTCGTTGGCGAATTCGCCCGGGGCCGTGCTCGATGCCAGCGCATTGAATACCTGGCCCGCATCGGTGATGTCCGTAATCAACGTGCGTGCGGTGCGCGTTGCCATCGGCACGCGATCGACATTCATCACCTCGTAGCCGTGCTCGACCAGGTCCTGGACGACCCATTTTCCGGCCAGGCCGCTGCCGCCGGTCACAATCACTCGCTTCGTCATGTGCTCCTCTTCTCCTGTTGTGCTTCTTGTGTGGATGGCACTGCATGTCGCTGATGCGGCAGTACCGGTCTCTGCTCAATGCGTCCGGCTGAAGACGACGTTCAGGCGTTGATCCAGGCCCGCGCCTGTTCCAGCTCGTTGACGCGAAACGCCTTGATTTCGGCCTTTGTAAAGAACCGCGCCAAATGCATCGACGCGTGAATCCAGCCCGCGTCGGCTACCACGGCGGCGCGCTTGACCTTGCGGGCGACGGAGACGCCGAGCGTCAGGTCGGTCCACAGTGCCTTCGGTTCGATGCCGCTGAAATGCTCGATACGTTCGAGCACGCGGGTCTTACCGTTCAGTTCAAGATCGCCGCGCATGCGCTCGATGGCTTCGCGCAGTTCGTGGTCGGTGATTTTGCCTTCGACGGATATTTCGATCACCGGTGAATCGGCTACGGTGTGATACACGATCATGGCGGGACCCCTGGCGACGGAGACGTTACACGCTCAGGCACAGATGAACCTGGCGTCCGATGGTGTTTTCATGGTACCGCTTTCCACACGCCCGGTCAGGTTGCGAGCGTATTGCAGAACGGCAGAGGGCGGCCCCGATAAGCGCACCATCCGACGCATGATCGCCGCTCTATAACGCCATCCAGAAACACGCCGCGCAGAGTGCGATCATGAGCCAGCTCGCGCGGTCCTTCGCCGCAAACAGCACTGGATCGTCGTGCATCTGTCCGCGATGGGCGATCAGCCACATGCGGCTGACCCAGTACAGCAGGATAGCGCACACCGGCCAGATCATCGGCGGGTGACGATAAAGCAGCGCGGTGTTGCGGTCCTGGATATAGAGCGCGAGGACCAGCACCGCGAGATAGCCGGATGCGGCGCCGAGCGATGAAATCAGCGCCAGGTCGTCGGACTGGTAGCCGCGCCCGCGTGTTTTCGTCAGCCCGCGCGCCTGCAATGCATGCAGTTCCGCATAACGCTTGACCAGCGCGAGGCTCAGGAACATGACCATCGAGAACGCGAGCAGCCAGAAGCTCAGATGTGCCCCGATCGCGGCTGCACCCGCCACGATGCGCGCGGTGTAAAGCGCGGCAAGCACCACCACGTCGACCATCACCAGCCGCTTCAGGTAAAGCGAGTACGCGAGCGTGAGCGCGTAGTAGGCGAGCAGTGCGAGCCCGAAGCGCAGCGGCAGGCAGCCGAATGCGAGTAGCGCGCCGCCGGCCAGCAATACCGGACACAACGCAACCCCCCTGCGTAGCGGTAACGCGCCGGATGCGAGCGGCCGATTGCGCTTGGAAGGATGATGGCGGTCGTCCTCGAGATCGATCAGATCGTTGAGCAGGTAGACGCTCGACGCACACAGCCCGAAGGCGACGAATGCGAGCCCCGCGGCGAGCGTTGTCGCCGGCTGTCCGAATTGGTGCGCGGTGAGCAGCGGCACGAAAATCAACAGATTCTTGAGCCACTGGTGCAGGCGCAGCGCTCTGCCCAGCACCTTCAGGCGCCCCGGCCGGGTCTCGATCACGCGATCGACATTGCCCTGCGCGAGCGCCACGCGCTCGACGCCGCGCTCCGGGTTCACGACCCACGCGCGCGCGGCGCTGGCCAAGACCGGCACGTCGTCGCGCGAATTGCCCGCGTAGTCGAAGCCGCGCTCCCCGAAGGCGGCGATCAGACGGTCACGCTTGCGTCTCGCGGACAGGTTGACCTTACCGTCGGTCGCATGGACCTCGTCGAAGCAGCCCAGATGATCCGCGATGGCCTGCGCGTAGCGCTGGTGGGTGGCGGTCGCAAGCACGAGCGCACGGCCGGATGCACGCTCCGCCGCCAACTGCGCGAGCAGGGACGCGTCATACGGCAGCCCGGTGACATCGAGATCCGTGGCGGCCGCGAGCCGCGCCTTCAGGCCCGCTTTGCCGCCACGCAGCAGCCAGACCAGCAGTTGCCAGCAGCGCAGCGGCGAAGTCTTCAGAAACGCCCGCGCGCACTCGATCAGAACGTCGGAGCGCAACAGCGTGCCGTCGAGATCGACGACGAGCGGCCGGCCGCGGTCCGGCGTGATCGGCGCATGGCTCACGACTGCGGCACGATCACGAACAGCTGGTAGGGACGCGCGGGCAACTCCCGTCCCCATGCGGTCTTGCCCACCTCGAGCGCAACCGGCGCGGCATGGCTTAGCGACGATCCGGTCGCGATGCAGTCCGAGTCGTCGCCACGGCACACGATCAGCGCGCCTTGGCGCGTGAAATCGGCGGGTGCAACCCAAGGCGTTGCTGCCGGCCAGTCGAGATCCCAGAAGCGGGCGCGGCCGCCGTCATAGAACACCATCGAAGCGGCCTCATGCGTCGAGCCCGCCACGATCGACAGCGGCCGGCTGGTGTGTTCGTGCCACACCGCCTGCGCGGCTGCCGCGAGTTCCGCGCGCGGCTCGGCCGCGTCGTCGGTATTGCGCTGCGCCCCCGTGTAGCCGACCACGGCGGACACCGCGAGCACCAGCGCCCAGTACACCGCCATCGCGCGTATCGCACGCTGCGGCGCGAACGCGACGCGGGCTTGCGCGAGCACGGCAAGCCAGAGCGGCACGATCGCGAACCACTGCGCCATGCCCCAGACCGAGGCCATCTGCGTCTTGCCGATCACGGACAGCACGCCCACGGCGAACAGCGGCCCCAGCGCGAGCCACCAGAGATCCGGGTGCGACGCGGGCCGAACGACGCTCAGCGCCATCAGCCGCGCCGCCCCGCGCGTGCGCACCATCAACAGCACGAAAACGAAACTGAGCGCGAGGTAGCCGATCTGCGCGAGCGTGTAGATGCCAAAGCGCCCGACCGCGGCGAGAAGCGTGCCGCCGGTGCGTTGCGCGGCATACTCGAGCGTCGGGAAATGATTGACCATCATCCAGTGCACGTGCGGGGCCAGCACGGCGACGCCCGCCGCCACCGCGAGCAGCGAATCGACGCTGACGAGGCGCGCCCGCCATGCGGGGCGTGCGAGCAACGCCAGCAACAGCCCGAGCAGCAGCACGATCGTGAAGTACTTGCCCAGCACCGCAAGCGCCGCGCAGGCCCCGAGACCGAGCGCCGCGCCGCCGCGCGCGACGCGGCTGCCCGGCTGCACGTAGCGGACGAAAAAGTAGGCGGTCCACGGCCAGACCGACAACAGGATCGAGTTGGGATTGAATTTGATGGCGAGATTCGAGTAAAGCGGCGATACCGCCATCGCAAGCCCGGCGAAGATCGCGATCTGGCGCGGCACGAAGCGCCCGGCGAGCGCGACGATCCCGGCGAGGCCGACCAGCACGTTCACCGCCGAAAGCGCGAAATAGGCGAGATCGGTATGTGGGAACACGCTGAACCAGGCCGCGGCGACCCACGACGAAAGCGGCGGGTGCTTGGCGTAACCGGCCTGCCACTCGATGCCCCAGACGTAGGTCTCGACCATGTCGCCCTGGATGTCCAGATTGCCGCGCGCGAGCCAGGCGGCGAGCGTCCAGACGACTGCGTGGAAGGGGAGCAGCCAGCCGAGTGATGCGATGCCTGCGGCGGCAGGTTGGTCGGAGGCCGAGGCGAGCGACGGAGGATTCGAAAGCTGGGTCGACATTGAGCGTTTTGGTCTGTGTGCCACCGTACCGGGCGGCGTTTTTAGCCCGGCATTGTAATATGAGCTTATGGAAGAGGTGGGCGAACCTGACAGACCACCCGGCAACCGATGGCGCCGATCGAGTAAAAAAGGCTTGATGGAGGAAGGACGCTCGCGGCGAAATTGACCCGTGAACGGGTCGCGTCCAGCGACTAACAGAGCTGAGTGCCGCTAATGGGCCTGGCAGTCGCAGTCGGCCGCCAGGCTGATGAAGAGGAACGCCGTCACGACCACACTGCAGACACCCTCACGACAGAAGACGTCCCCATTCATAATCGACCCGATCGGGCAACATGGGACTTACGCCAGCCCCCGGCGTGAAAGTGAGTTCGCCGAAGAACACCCGGTCAGATGGTGCGTACAGGTCGACGCGAACATAATCGAAACCCTCGGACAGAAGCGCCGCCGTATCGAGCAACAGCTCCAGATTGTTCGGTCGCGGTGCCGGCCGCGTGCTGCGAAGGTAGGGAGCAAACTCGAGGTCGATACGGTTCCATTGTGCGTCGTATGTGTCGCCGCGCGTGTTGCTTCCGAAACGGTCTGAGATGACGAAGATATACATCACGGGTCGTCCCGATCCGTTCGCAAAGCAGTGAACCTTGTAGTCGGCTGGAATCATGCCGTGCTCGTCGAGCAGCAGACTCTCGAAGTAAATGCGTGGCTGAATTCCTCGGTAGTGCCGTTCCCGCGCATTTCTGTAGAAATTGGTGGAGAGCCATTGGCTGGCGAGGCACTGGAGATGTTCGAAACTCTGCTGCGACTTGTCCCGGACGATTTCCACAAAATTGTTTCCATGGTTCGCCTTCATGACAAAGGAATTCGGCAACATGTCGAACGTCTTTTGCGTAAAGTCCGAGGGCGCGGAGATGATGGGGATGAGGTATTTCTCACCGATCTTTTCTCTGACGTAATCGCGCACGGTCAGTTTGTCGGTCAAAGCGCTGTATCGCGAGTCCGGCCGCAAGCAACGTAGCAGGATTTTCTCGTTGTAGGTTGTGGGGTGAAAAAGTTTGGGGAAGCGCCCGATGCGCTTGCGATGTAGCAAGCTGAGGAAAACCGCATCGGGAAGAAGCTGTTTCGCGTTGTCTTTCGTCCATTGAACAATGGATTGGGACGGGTAGGTCATTGCACGTCTCCCAACAATGACTACGCACGGGTATCAATATTTCTGAAGCTGCGACTGACAGAAGTTCGATGCAGGCTCAGAGGTTATGATCATTCGGCAAGAAGCCAACGTCAAGAGCGGTGACGCGACAAATATCGCATCACGTGGAGTAGATATTGATATTCACAAAGCGAGGCCGGCTGATACGGTGATCGCTTGCATACTGCCGCGAATGCGCTCGGTGCCAATGATCAGAAGTAATGGGCCGCTGACCTTGTTCCTGATGTATTCGCAATGAGCGTCATGAGCGCTCGAAGTGGAAGGTACCGTACGCACGTGTATCGTCGCGTTGATCACGACTACATGTCGAGCATGCGCGCGTAGTCGTTGAGGTCGCTGTGTTCGCGCAGTATCTGCTTGAATAAGCCCTGAAAACCGAGCCAGGCGACGTAGTCTGACGCCAGATGCCGGCGCGTCGCGCGTGCCTCTTCCGCGCTGAGCGGCTCGAGCGGGCCGGCCGCCTCTGCCAGCAACTGCACCTGCGCGCACCGCTCCATGGCGATGAAGCGATACACGGCCGAATCCACGTTCGATCCCACCGTCAGCAGGCCGTGATTCAATAGGATTGCGGCCTTGCACTCGCCCATGGTCTGCGCTATACGCGCGCCCTCGTCGGTGGCGAGCACGACGATGTCTGCGCGAAATACCACATGGTTTTCGAAGAACAGACACGCTTCCTGATTGATCGGCGCCAGCAGCCGTTCGCGCGCGGCGAACGCGCGGCCATAGGTCGTATGCGTGTGCACGGCGGCCGCCGCCGCATGATTCTGGCGATGCAGCCCGCAATGAATCGCGACCGCCGCCGCATTGACCGGCCCACTGCCGTGGTGCACCGCGCCCTTGTCGTCGATGCACATGAGATCGTCGGGATGGATGGTCGAAAAGTGCTGCGCATATTGATTGACCCAGTAGCGGTCGTGATGCTCGGGATCGCGCATCGTCACATGACCGGCGATGCCCTCGGTCAGCCCGAAGCGCGCCAGCAGCCGGAACGCCGCCGCGAGCTTGAGCTTGCGATGCCGCCGCTCGGTCTCGTGGTCTTTATGGACACGCGGAACCGGCAACGCTCCGCCGATGGGAGTGGGAATCTGATAATCGTCGGAGTCGACCGAGCACATGCGGCACCCTCGATGAAAGAGACGGGACATTGTTATTCTGGTGCGCCAGAAGTGCCGCCGTCCATGGCGGTTTGCGCAATGTCGTGTGAGATTTCGGCACCACTCGCCACGAAGGCCCGTCGCGCATGGCTTTGCACGAGGTTATGCCGAAGCGTCACAGGACAGATACTTTTCGTGGATTGTCATGGAAATTCGGCTAGTGCTAAATGAAGCCACGAAAGGACTCGTGCCCGGACAACACCCATGCAGACTCTCGATACCCAAAGCGCGTTGCCGCCCGATCTGATGAAACGCATCGTGTGGCGGCTCGCGCCGCTGATGGTGCTGATGTACGTCGCCAACCAGCTCGATCGCGCCAATGTCGGCTACGCGGCATTGACGATGAACGCCGAACTCGGCATGAGCGCCGCGCAATACGGGCTGTCCGCGAGTCTGTTCTTTCTGGGCTACATCCTGTGCGAAGTGCCCAGCAATCTGTGCATGCATCGCTTCGGCGCGCGGCGCTGGATGACACGCATACTGGTCTCCTGGGGCCTGCTGTCGTCGCTCACGAGCTTCGTGCCGAACGCGCAATGGCTGTATATCGCGCGGTTCACGCTCGGCGTGTTCGAGGCGGGGCTGTATCCCGGCATGGTCTACTACCTGACGCTGTGGATGCCCGCACGCAATCGCGTCTGGATGATGTCGCTCTTCACGATGTCGATCCCGCTCACCGGCATGATCGGCGCGCCGGTGTCGACGTGGATCATGGAGCATGCGAACGTGTTCGGCATCACCGGCTGGCGCGCGATGATCCTGCTCGAAGGTCTGCCCGCTATCGTGCTCGGCGTGGTCGCGTGGTTCTATTTGCCGGACGGTCCTCACGCATGGCGCGGCCTGAGCGAGAAAGACCGTCAGACGATCCGCGCGGCGCTCATCGGCGAGGAGCAGGCCGCGTCCGCCGCCGTGCAGCCCGGCAACGCGCGCCACGCGCTCACCAACCTGAAGGTCTGGGGCCTCGGCCTGGTTTATTTCGGCATCAACTCGGGCATCATCGGACTGCTGTATTTCCTTCCGCAGGTCGTGAAGACCTTCAAGGGTAGCGCGCAGTACTCGCTCACGCAGATCGGCCTGATCACGTCCGCGCCGTTCGCGGCCGCGGTGGTCAGCGTGATCGTGTGGGGACGTATCGTGAGTCGCAAGCGCATTCATGCGCGCTACGTCGCCGGACCGATGTTGCTGTCGGCAATCGCGCTCGCAAGCGCACTCTATCTGTCGTCGCCGCTCGCGACCATCGCGGTGCTGGCGGTCGGCACGTCCGCGTGCTTCTGCAGCATCAGCACGTTCTGGCAGTTGCCGCGAAACATCCTCACCGATCGCGCGGCGGCGGCGGGGATCGCGCTCATTACGAGCATCGGTGTATCGTCGGGCTTTCTGATGCCGTATCTCATCGGCTGGGTGCGCGATACGACCGGCACGTTTCAGCTCGCATTCATCGGCATTGCGGTGGCGATGACCGCCGGTGCAGTGCTTGGGATCGTGCTCGACACCGAACGTCGGCGCGAGCCCGCCGCAAGCATGGCGCTAAAATGAGCGAACTTCCTATGGAGACCCGCTCGTGTCATTGCGTAGAGGAATTCCGAGCCTGACGGCGTTGCAGGCCTTCGAGGCGTCGGCGCGTCATCAAAGCTTCTCGAAGGCCGCCACTGAACTGCAGCAGACACACGGCGCCATCTGCAAGAAGGTCAACGAACTCGAATCCAGCCTCGGCGTCGAGTTATTCCGGCGCGTCAGCCAGCGTCTGGTGCTGACCGATGCGGGCGCCGATTACGCGCATCGCATCCGCGTGAATCTCGAGCAGATTCGCCAGGACACGCAGCAACTCGTAGCCAATCGCGAACGCTCGACGCTGCGCGTCGCGGTAGGCGTCACCTTCGGCGCGCAATGGCTGGTGCCTCGGCTGCCGGCTTTTCATCGTGCGCAGCCGAACATCCAGGTACGGCTGATTGGCCGTGATCAACCAACGTACTTCCACGACCTGAACTTCGACGCCGCGATTCACTTCGAGCAGTCGCCGCTGCCGGGACTCGCGAGCAAGGTGCTGATGGCGGACGACGAAGTGTGGATGGTCGCCTCGCCATCAATGGCCGATGAACTCGCCGCGCAGGACATCGTCGAGATGCCGTGGATTCATACGCGCGATCTGCCCGCCGCCTGGATGACGTGGAGCGAAGCCGCCGCGCACGAAGCCATCGAACACACGCCGCGCAACGGCAGCGACCACTCGTTCGACTTCTTCATCATGGCGATTCGAGCAGCGGTCGCGGGCCTGGGCCTCGCGCTATTGCCGCGCGTGCTGATCGAGCAGGAGCTGGCGTTGGGCCAGTTGGTGCGCATCGGCGGATATGCGGCGATCAATGCGCAGAAGACTTATCTGATGTTTCCGGAGCAGCGGCGCGAGTGGGCGCCATTCGTCGCTTTCGCCACATGGCTGGACGAGGAGATGACACGTTATCGCGCGCAACGTCGAGCATTGCCGGAAGAAGCGCCGCAATGCTGACGTGTCGAGCAACGCTATTGGGGTGAATGGCAACGGCGTGCTTTACCGTGGAAGCTTTCGAAAGTCTGGGTGGCTCGCACAAGACCGAATACGACTTCGAACCCTCGCTACTGGCATGCTCAATCCTGCGATTGATAGGAAAACTTGGGCATGCGATCTGACGCGACTGCGCGTGCGAGATTTTTGCGAGGGAACCAGTTTCGGAGTCGACCGCATGGGTCGGCGCATATCGCTAATTCATATTCCAGGTGATCTTGTTATTCACCTCGACCGCATGCGTGCCCACGGCGGGTGGGTGCAATAGCTGTCCCGAGAATGTCCCCGAACCGCTTATTCCTTTGTACTTGCCGGTACCTCCGGTCAAAGTTTGAGTGTCCGTTTCAAAGGTGAGGTTGATCTTGTCACCGTCCACATCAGTTTCGGTGCAAGCACCCTTTACTTCATATTTGCCGCTTCTAGCGCTTTCATAGAAAAGGCATTGAACCGACATACGATCGAAAGGTTTTTCGCCGACCGAATTGCGCGTGATCCCGAACCCCTCAATCAGCAAACTGGACCCTTGATCGCCCATGTCGATGGTGGCCAGTTCGTGGTTGATAGCGTAATTCGTGTAGGTCGTGCTACCGTGCCGAGGCATATCGAACATCTGGGCCAATGTCGCGCCGGCGGAAACAGTCATGGATGCGGCCAATGCCAATTTTCTTAACGTTGATTTCATTTTCCCTGCTCCGTTGACTACTTCGAAACTCGTACTACATTGCGGGCTCCACAGAACTGTTATAGATACTTGGTTTGAATAGAGATAGTGTGGGTAATGCTTGCAGAAAGGGTGCGATGCACCCTTGCTGCAAGCAAAACACTCCTGCGACGGCGCCGGCCAGTGACTTCGGTCAGCCGTTGCATGATCGGACAGTCGCCTTATTGACCGCTCTTCGCTGTATTTAGGGCATCGTTCGGCGGCATCGAGTGCGTATCGGACTCGTTCTTGCCGAAATCATTTTTGCCCGGTATCGCATCCAACGGGCTCGACACAGGGTCTCCGTTACGTGTCATGCCGGAAGTTGCCGCGCCATGCGCGCTACCTCCGCCGCTTCCACCATTGCCATTTCCGCCCCCCTGAGCAAACGCGACGCCTGCCACCATAGTAACGGCTGTGCAAGCCAAGGCCACCTTCAGTGCATACTTCATGATGCGTCTCCTACAAGTTCGACGAGATTGATTCGCGTCGGGACTGATGTGCCGCTCACGACGACAAACCGTTTGCGTGGCGGCAGTGCGCAAGCGGTTGAATTCGGCTCGAATACGCTGGATGCGCGTGAGCGAGGGCCCGTGATGAGGATTAGTCGCGCGCCGCCGCCATTAATGACGCAGCGGTCGCCGCATCCATGCGCGATTCGTTGCAATATGCGAGTTCGCTGGCAAGAGCAGCGTAGGCACGGCGGGGTCGGGTCGCACGAAGGGATGCCGAATCAACGCCGAAATTGCGCCGAAAGATGTGACCACGACGACGGCGTATTGAAGGCAATCGGTTCGATTGGTGGAAGATGACTTGTGCTTCAGGCGGGCGCGGGCAGCCGCGGTTTCCGGTGCAATGAGTCCAAATCCGCCGCGTCGCTTTTCGTTCTATCGAGCCGGAAATGCCATTGCTGTGACTTGCTCGACATCGAGCCGCGCGCCTTCGCTGGCAAATCGATCACGTTCTTCGGGCGTGAATGACGAGCGGACAATGTCTCGCGCATGCTCGTAGCTGGACACCGCATGCGGAGGTATCCAATCGCGGTAACCAAGGTCTGCCTGCAGAAGGCGCCTGTCAATCCAGGCAATTGTCCTCGCGGCGTCGGCGAGACGGCCCTGCCGCACCAGCAAATGCGCTACGTAGCAGTAGGGACAGGTCATCGGACCATCCGCATGCATCGACAGCGTGCAAGCGCTGCGCAATTCAAGCTCAGCCGTTTCGATGTCGTCGAGATAAACGAGCGCCGCGCCGCGTACAACCAGGATTTGCGACCGCAGGTGGACACTTCCGGTCACGCTGGCGCTGTCGAGAATATCGTTACATCGCCGCAATGCGGAAGCGAAGTCGCCCGCCATCAAGTCGCAGGCGGCCAGCAAAAATTGGCAGCGGTCTCCGAAGAAGCTGTCGCCACGGCGATGCGCCTGCAATGCAGCATTGGCTAGTCTTCGCGCTTCCTCGGGAGTGCCATCGATATAGTACGTGCAAGCCGCTCTGCACCAATCGGTGTACGTTTGCAACCACGACGGCCATGCGTCGTCGAACAGGGCTTCTGCCTCGGCCAGTGCTGCCTTCGCCGCGTCGCGATCGGTCAGCATGGCAAACTGGAGCGCTGCAACCATCAAGGAGCTGAAGACTCCGAAGCGGTCGTTCAGGCTTTGAAAGAGTCGAGCCGCCTTCAGTGCCGAAGCGGCCTGGCGCTTCGTCTCCGTACGCATGCGCAGGTCCGCGACGGCAAACCAGAAGCGCGCTGCCAGTCGAGGCGGCATTGACTCGTCCACCCAGGGCTCGATCGTGCGGTACAGCCGCGCGCCTTCGTCGTTGAAGCCGCGTGCATCCCATAGCGTGTCCGTGGCGGCGGCAAGCTCGACCGCGATCCGGCGATCGCCCGTTGGTCCAAGTGCCCACGCCACGGCTGCGCGCACATTGTCCAGGTCTGGCGCGATGCGACGCATCCGCGCCAGAGGCTCCTCGAAGGGATCGTCTCCGCTCAGGTTCTCCGCTAGCGCTTCGGCGTGGCGCCGGCGCGTCGCATCCAGCGCACCAGCGACGGCGAGCCGCTCCAAGGCAAAGGACCGGCTGCTTTCGAGCAGCCGGTAGCGCGGCATTCCGCCGCCTTCAATCATCACGAGCGATTTGTCCACCAGCGAGGCCAGGTGATCAATGACTGCCCAGCTATCGATTGTCTGGTCGCTCGCTGCGCGCTGTGCGGCTTCGAGCGAGAAACTGCCCATGAACACGCCGAGCCGGTCGAACACGGTCTGCTCGGGCGCCGTGAGCAGCCCATAACTCCACTGCAGCGCCCGCCGCAAAGTCTGATGGCGAGGCAGCGCGGTTCGAGTTCCGCCCGCCAGCAGCCTCAACCGCTCGTCGAGCCGCAGCCTCAGCCCATGCAGTCCGAGGAGCGCCCCCCGCGCCGCGGCGAACTCGATCGCCAGCGGAATCCCATCGAGCCGCCGACAGATCTCGACCACATCGCCCACGTTGCCGCTGCCGACCGTGAACTTCGGATCGGCGGCCTGGGCGCGGGCGACGAACAGCTGAACCGCGCCAAAGCCCAGCGCGACGGTCGCGTCGGCGCTCGCGGGCACGGCCAGCGCGTCGAGCCGGAAGATCTGCTCCTGATCGATATGCAACGGTTCCTGACTGGTGACCAGCACCCGCACGCCCGGTGCGGCGGCCACGATCCGCGCGACCAGGTCCGCGGCAGGTTCGAGCAGGTGTTCGCAGTTGTCCAGCAACAGCAGCAGTCGCTGATCCCTGATCAGTTGCACCAGCGACGTGAGTCCACCTGCTTCGAGCGCGATCTGGTGCCCCAGCACGCGCGCCACGGTCGGCACGAGAAGTTGAGCGTCCGCCAGCGAGGCCAGTTCGACGAGCCAGGCGCCGTCTGCATAGTCGTTGCGCAGCCGGTGCGCCACGGCCTGGGCCACCCGTGTCTTGCCGATGCCCCCGGGGCCCACCACGCTGACGAGCTGGCAGATCTCCAGCAAACGCGCGAGCGTGACGATGTCGTCCGCACGCCCATAGAGCGGTGGCATCTGGGCCGGCAGATTGCCGCCCGCCCTTACGGACCTCGTCAGGGAAGCGCGCTCTTCCCCAGCGGACTCTCTGTTCGAAGGGACTGCTCTTCTGACAGCCGTATCGACGAAATCAGAAGAAGACCGCTTCAGCGCCGCTTCCCGAACCGATTGCGGCACGCCGATGTCCCCATTGAGCGCCAGCGATGACGAAGGTGCCGTCAGGTCCGGGCCTTCGGCGGAAAATGACCCGACTGGCCGGACGTCGAAAATATAGCCCCGGCGCGGCACCGTCCGAATTAACTGCTGACTTCGATCGCCCAGAGCCGCGCGCAATTCACCGATGCACTGCACCAGCGAATCGTCAGTGACAATAACGTCGCGCCATACGGCGTCGATGAGTTCGATCCTGCCTAGCAGGCGGCCGGGGTGCTGCGCCAGATGCAGCAATAGCGCAAAGGTCTTGGGTCTGAGGGCAACAGGGCGTCCCTCGACGCGCAGTTCGCCGCGCCCTTTATCGATGTCGAATCCGGGGTAGTGCAGTACAGATACGATGGCGTCGCTGACGGAGTCCGGCGTCGTGATGAATTTCGCGGAATTTTCGGCGTTCATTCGGCCAATCGTCGTGTGAGTCGACGCCTCCCTGACTATCCTTGTCCGAGTCATCCATTGATGGAGCATATGACTCTAGGGACCTCGCCGCCAGTGTTTGATGCCTTTTCGGACGCAAGCGTGCATTCGCGCGCTATCCGATAAGGTCCGTTCTGCGCAAGATCATCTTTTAGTGGAAGACATGATTCAAATTGGCGATCGAGACGAAGAGTGATGGAGCAATCCGGTCTCGAAGCATTTGACCGGATTGGCGGATTTCGACTTCCAAACCGCACTCGTTTGCCAAACTCATCAACTATCATGCTTAGAACGCTTAAGGCTTTTGTCGATGCTGTTGGCAAGACAAAAAAGGTCGTCGACTTGCGTCCTGACGATCCTGGAACCTTACGATTAACCGACTCATTCCAGTCGCCACGCTTTATCTATAGAGTGACGTTCGGCTAATACAGGATAAAACGCCGTCACTGAATGGAGGAGGCTATGACGTTCGACGCTTCATCCGCACGATGACCGGTTGAAGATCGGTCACTGGTGACATGATCAGTCTCTACACAATGCAGGCCTTGCACGGCCTGGTCTATGGGATGCTGCTCTTTCTGGTTGCGTCCGGACTGACTCTTATCTTCGGGTTGCTGCGGGTTTTAAATATCGCTCATGCGGCCTTCTATATGTTGGGCGCTTATCTCGCCTATGCGATCGTCGCGATCACAGAGAACTTTTGGCTTTCTCTGCTCATCGCTCCTATTGCGGTGGGATTACTCGGTGCGGCAGTTGAATACGGGCTATTGCGGCGCATCCGCGGGCATGGACAAGAGCGCGAGTTGCTTTTGACTCTCGGTCTGTTTTACATGATCTCCGAAGCAACGCGGTGGATCTGGGGCAGCTATACGTTGGAGGTTCCAACGCCCTCGTTGCTGGCCGGATCGATTCCCCTGTTGGGCGGACGATATCCGACATATCGCCTGTTCATTCTCGCATTCTCAGGTCTGATTTGCGTGCTTCTGGGGATTGTCCTCAACCGGACGCGGCTTGGCATCGTCATTCTTTCCTGCGTTTCGGATCGAGAAATGGTGAGTGCGCTGGGTGTCAACACGGGTCTGGTGATGACCACGGTTTTTGGCCTGGGTTCTGCCCTCGCTGCTATCGCTGGAGTCGTTGCGGCTCCTTTCCTGCAGGTCGAACCATCGATGGGACAGGCAATTCTCGTCGATACTTTTGTCGTTGTCGTAATCGGCGGATTCGGATCGCTTTCTGGAGCGTTGATATCCTCCATTCTGATCGGTGAGATACAGTCATTCGGGATACTTTTCGTTCCACAGTTTGCACTCGTTTTTCAATTCCTTCTGATGGCGGCAGTGCTGATAGTCAGGCCACAAGGCCTATTGGGGAAGACGCGGTGATCCTGCTCGCCGGATGGATTTCAGCGCTCATCGCGCTCTACCTTCTACCTCTGATTCTGGACATCGCTTCGCTGCGACTTGTCATAGAGATACTTTACTTTGGCCTTTTTGCCGCCTCGTTCAATCTTCTGTTCGGGTATGGCGGAATGCTTTCTTTCGGTCATGCAGCCGCGTTCGGAATAGGTGGTTACGCAGCCGGTCTGACATGGAAATTCCTCGGTGCCGTGCCAGTTCCACTGACTTTGATTGGTTGCGCGCTCTCTGGCGCATCTTTGGGGATCGTCGTGGGAGTCCTTTGTGTTCGTTCTCGAGGCACGTCTTTTTCGATGCTCACGCTGGCCTTCAGTCAATTTCTCTTTGCAGTCGCACTGAAATGGCGGACCGTGACGAGGGGCGACGACGGCCTGAGCGTTCGTCCGCCGGATTTGCGCTTGCCAGGCGGGCTTCTGTTGCACATGAACGAGCCACGGCACTTTTACTGGCTTGAACTGACGGTGGTGATGCTGTGCATTGCTGCGATATGGCACATCACCCGCACACCATTGGGAAACGCCTCAGTGACAGTGCGCGAAAACGACGAGCGGGCTGCATCGCTTGGCTACAATGTTTTCGCCACAAGGTTGAGCGTGTTCTGTATTGCATCTTCTTTTGCGGCGGTCGCGGGTGGACTCTTTGCGAGCTTTCAGGAACTTGTGTCGCCTGAAGCACTGGATTTCAACACCAGTGCCGAGGTGGTGTTGATCGCGCTTCTCGGCGGTACCGGAACACTTGTCGGGCCTCTATTAGGTGCAGCAGCTTATATTCTGTTACAAGACTGGCTGTCGAGTATCAGCGAACACTGGCCGTTCGTGGTCGGTCTGCTGTTCGTCCTGCTAATACTGTTCATGCGTACCGGTTTGGCTGGCATCGTCGGGCCTGCGGGTCCAATCCAATTTCTGATCGGAATGTGGCGTTCACCCACGCGAGAACAGCCATGAACCCCATGCTCGAACTCCGCGAAATTCATCACGATTTTTGCGGGTTTCGTGTGTTGGCGGGAATCGACCTGAAGATCTTTCCGGGTGAGCGGCACGCGATCATCGGACCGAATGGCGCAGGCAAGACGACGTTGTTCAATATCATCAGCGGGCGCTTGCATCCAAGGCAAGGGGGAATTTTCTATAAACAAAAGGACATCACGCGGATGTCTCCCTATCGTATCGCCCGCCTAGGTGTTGCTCGTTCCTTCCAAAGTATCAACACCTTTCCGCGCCTGACTGTCTTCGAGTCCGTGCGAAGTGCTGTTTTATCCCGCCGCGGCAGCCGACTCGATTTCTGGCACGTCGTCGATCATCAGGAATCCGCAGCCCGGGAGGCAAATTATGTTCTCGGATTGCTGGAGCTACTCGAGCGACGCGACACGCCGGCATGCGCGCTTTCATACGGCGAACAGCGACAGCTGGAGATTGCGCTCACCATCGCGACGTCTCCTCAATTGATCCTGCTCGATGAACCGACCGCAGGTCTCGACGTCGACGAATCACAGAAGGTCGTCGAGTTGATTCGTCAGATAAGCAAGAACAAGACGCTCGTGATGATTGAGCATGACATGGACGTCGTTTTCGCAGTGGCCGACCGCATTAGCGTACTTCACTATGGTACGTTGCTCGCGTGCGGGACACCGGATGAAATACGCCATAGCAAGGATGTCCAGTCGGCGTATCTCGGATCGGACTCTCGCGCGGGAAAAAGATCATGATGAAAGCCACGGAGTTGCACGCCTACTATGAAAAATCGCACGTTCTTCAAGGTGCGTCTTTGATGATCGACGATGGTGAGGTTGTTTGTCTTTTGGGCCGAAATGGTGTCGGCAAGTCGACGACACTGAAGTCCATGATGGGACTCGTCAAGCTGGCGTCAGGCTCAGTGGTCTTTAATGGCAGAAACATAACCAATTTTCCGGCTCACTCCATTGCGAGGCTGGGTTTTGGATATGTGCCCGAGGAGCGCCGTATCTTTCCGACTATCACCGTGAAGGAAAATCTTCTGATCGGAATGAAAGAGGCACCGCCGTCAGCCAGCGCCACGAACGGCAACCGCTGGACCTTGGACCGCGTCTATGAGTTCTTTCCGAGGCTGCGAGAGCGGAATGCCCAGCGTGCCGGTACCTTGTCCGGCGGCGAGCAGAAAATGCTCTGCACCGGTCGCGCGCTAATGGGCAACCCAAGCTTGCTATTGGTAGACGAGCCAACCGAGGGACTCGCTCCCGCAATCATCACGCAAGTCGAGAGAATACTCAGCGCGGCTCATCACGATGGCACGGCCATCCTGCTTGTCGATCAGACGATGGGGCTCGCGCTGTCGCTCGGAAGCCGCTTCTATGTGATGTCGAAGGGACGCATCGTGTTTGACGGCAGCTCGGTGGATTTGATTGCGGACGAGCAAGTCAGAAAGCGATATCTGGAGTTATGAAAATGCGCACTTAGGGTGCGTGACCGCTTCTTCAGAGAGGCTAATCATGAACGTTCGAACCGGTCGGCGCACGTTTGTCAAAGGCGTCGCTGCGGCTGGCGCCGTTGCTGTCGGACCATGGATTGTCGCGCGCCCTGCCTGGAGTCAGAGTAGTTCCATCAAGATTGGTGTAATTGAACCACTGTCGGGGCCGGTAGCCTATGTTGGAGGGGCTTTCGTCGCGGCCGCCAGATTCGGCGCTTACAAGCTCAATCGGACCGGCGGGGTGCTCGGACGGCAGGTGGAGATCGTACCCGCGGATAGTGAACTCAAACCCGACGTCGCAACTCGCCGCGCGAATGATCTGCTCTACCGTGAGAAGGTAGACGTTCTTGCGGTTGGGCCCGGATCGGCTGTTGCGAAGGCGGTTTCTCAGGTTGCCAACCTGAATCGAAAGCTATTCGTCACATACGCTTCTGAAGCCGCTGAACTTACGGGTGAAGAGTTCCTGGACACGACCTTTCGGTGCTGCCTGAATACCGATATGCACTCGAGAATACTCGCTTTCTACTTCACCAGAATGGCGAAGCACAAGCCCGCAAGATTCTATCTTCTGAACCAGGACTACAATTTCGGACACGCTTGCGCGGATGGCTTCAAAAAGGCATTCGACAAGATGAAGGCGCCCAATCAGAGCATTGTCGGGGATGAATACCACCCGCTCCAGAAGGTCCAGGATTTTGGTCCGTACGTCACCAAGATCATGGCTTCCGATGCTGACGTCGTCATCACCGGGGACTGGGGCCAGGATCTGCGCCTGCTGCTCCAACAGGGGAAGTCCTTGGGCTGGAAGGTGAAGACGGGCGGATACTTTCTCAGCGATCCCACAGTATTGCAAGCGGTGAAGGACGCGGCGGTCGGTCATATCACCGCGAACGTTTATCACACAACGCTCGATACTCCGGAAAACATAGCGGATATCCGGGAATGGCGCGATTACTATCCTGACGCCCCGATCAGTTACAAATATCCGGACCTCATCGTGGTAAGTGCGATTTTGTGGATCGGTGACGTGATAAAGCGAGCAGGCACGCTGGATACTGCCAGGTTGATTTCGACGTGGGAGGGAGCCAGATTTGCAGCAGTTTGGGGCGACGTGGAAATGCGAGCATGCGATCATCAGATGCAGACTCCCGCGTTTGTATCGGAGATACTCGAGCCGGAACAAATACCCGTCGAGATTCGCTACTACGGCAATGCTTTCCCCTTCATTGGCAGACCGACCCGAATTCCGAAAGATGAACTGACGGTAATCCCAAAGGACACAGGCAATCCGCGCTGCGCTTGAATTGTCCAACCTGTGGCAGGACGACGCACGATTCGATGCCGACTTGCCGACCGCCTTCACTTTCATTCGCTACGAAGAGCGTTTATATCTTCGTCCAGACGATTGCAGGCTTGGACATCGTTCATTTGGCGAGCAGGCGGACAGACGATTGTCTGGTGACGACGCGAAGAGTTACGCCGGTTCGCTTGCCCTCAGAAGTTCAATCGCCCATTCGACGAATACGCGCACCTTGGAGGCGAGATGCCGATTAGCCGGATAGGCAATGTGCACAGCGACGTCATCGCCGCGCCAATCGGGAAAGAGGCGCACGAGCGCGCCGGAGCGAAGGTGCGGGGTGACGAGGAACGCATAGGTGGTGAGTACGCCGAGCCCTGCAAGTCCAGCCGCTAGCGCGGCGCTCGAGTCGTTGACACTTAACCGATGACTGCCGTGGATTTCGAAGAGCTGTTTCTCCCGATGGAGTTGAAAGACGAAGTCTCGCCCCGAGCGCGGCGAATTCATGCGGACGATCGTATGGCCTTGCATGAGATCCGCGGGCTCGCGGGGCAGGCCATGGCGCTGAATGTAGGCGGGCGACGCGCACGTCACGAGCGGCAGCGTGCCGGCAGAGCGCGCGATCAGCGAGTCGCTGAGCAATGGCCCGAGACGCAGAACACAGTCAAGGTTCTCCGCGATGAGATCAACCGACCGGTTACCGACGCTCAGCTCGACCTGGACATCGGGATAGCGCGCAAAGAAGTCCGGCATGGCCGGGACGAACAATTGATACGCCAACGAGCCGGGCAGTTCCACTCTGATTTTTCCCTTCGGCGAACGGGTTGCGCTCAGGACACTGCCATCCAGCGAGCCAACCTCGTCGAGCACGCGAATCGAGCCCTCGTAATAGATCTGGCCTTCCTGCGTCAGCGTGAGTTGACGACTTGTACGGTGCAGCAGCCGCACCCCCAGTTCTTTTTCGAGTTCCTGTATGAGGCGGGTGACGGACGATTTGGGCACATTCATGAGGTCTGCAGCACGCGTAAAAGTGCCTGAGTCGACGACACGAACGAAGGTCTGCATTGCGGCCAGCTTATCCATGCATCAGTCCTGTCAGATTGGGATGCATGCCGGTCGCGCGGCGATACGGATGTTTGCGTCGTGCGAGGATGCATGCGATGTGCTGCGGCATTCTCGCACGGCGCCGGTGCCGAAAGCGTGTCGTAAGCGTCGGTCGCCGGTGCGCTTGCGCCGCCATCAAGCCTCGCTCAGGAAGCTGACCAATGCCTGATATGCGTGCCCCCGGTTCTTTTCGAGCATGAGCATGTGGGTCGCTTCGCCCAGTTCGAGCCAACGCTTGTCCGGCGATCCGCTCAGATGCGCAAAGTAATCCTGCGCAAGCGCGAGCGGCACGTCGACATCCCATTCGCCATGAATCAGCAGGACCGGCACTTCGATGTGGCCCGGGTCATAAAATGCCTTACCTGCTCCCCAGTACTCGCGAATGTCCTGAATCGGCCCGTTCGCGACACGGATCGACTGGTTCTCGCGCAACGCCTCGTCGGGCTCGGTGCGAACCGTGTTGTCGAGCCATGCTTCGAAGCCACCATCCGGTATCAGTGTGCTGCGCTTCCACTCGGGGGCGGCACTGACCCAGCGCTCGCGCGCATCGGCCGCGCGCACCACCCGGTAACCACCCAGCGGGCCACCTGGGTCCAGTGGGATTGGCTTGTCGCTGACCCACTGCGGTGCAACGAGCCCGAGCCTGCGAACCTTGTGACCGTTGCGGGCGGTGAACGCGCCAGTCACGCTGCCGCCCCAGGACATGCCGATCACATTGGTACGCGCGATGCCTGAAGTGCGCAGCACGAAGTTCACGGCGCTCGTGAAGTCGCGCAAGCCGGATTCGGTACGCCCCAGCGGCTCGCTCTGCGCCGCGGCGACACGCATTTGCGGTGGTCGTGTCGACTCACCATAGCCGCGTGCATCCACGGCGTAAGCATCGAAGCCAGCGCGAGCGAGGTAGTCCATAAACGAATATCCGCCGATCTGCGTGTCGTAGAGGCTGCCGGATCCGTAGGTCGCGCCGTGCATCAACATCACGGTGCGTGCTTCGCCAAAGTCGGTGCGGCCTGCCGGCCGCTTGTTGCGGATGTGAAGCTCGATCTCGGGCGTATCGCTCGGGATCATGAAGTCGCGGGATTCGATCTGTGCTTGCGTTGCCATGATGTTTGCTCTCTTGGTGGAGAGGTTCAGCGGGGCAGCCAGGCGAAGCCGCCGGACCGCCTTTCGACCACGCCCACGGACGTTCCGGGGAAATGACTGCTGAAGAACAGCGCGTGGCGGTCTGCTGCGTGGTTCAGCGCCCAGAGCCGCGAGCGTGCGGCATCGTCGGGAAACTCGCAGAAAGTCGAGTTCCACTCGGGCTTGGCTATCTGAATCGGGTGATGCATGACGTCACCTGAAAACAGCGCATGCTGCTCTTCAGACGTGAAACCGATCGACAGATGGTCGAAGCTGTGGCCTTTGGTTCGATAGAACGTGAAGCCCTCCAGGCCTTCGAGCGTGGGCTGGCTATGTGCGTCGATCAACAGGGCCTGGCCCGCATCGATAATCGGCTGCACACTGTCCTCGAATACGCCGGCGCTCGGTGTCTGCACGTGCGCTTCGTCGGCATAGAAACGGTACTCGGCATCCGAGAACACGTAGGTCGCATTGGCGAATGTCGGGCGCCACGCGTCACCTTTGCGCACCGTGTTCCAGCCGACGTGATCGACGTGCAGGTGCGTGATCAGCACGAAGTCGACGTCGGCCGGCTGAACGCCGGCTGCCGCAAGGCGCTGCAGGTACGGCGTATCGAGTTGATCGAACACGGGGTTCAGCGGTCGATGCTTGCCGTTGCCGGCACCCGTGTCGATCAGGACGGTTTTGCCCTCCGTCTGCACGACCCAGGTATGCACGCTCAACGCGAGGGTCTCACCGTCTTGCGACACGTTCTCGCGGCCGATCCGTGGCGGCGGATTGTTGGCAAGGATCGTGCGATCCCGGTCGGGAAACAGGTAGGCCGAAGGAATCTCGGGAAGCACGAGCTCGGCGACCCGTGTTACGGTCGCACTGCCGATCCGATATCGATGAACGGTGTCCACTTTGATTGCTGATCCTTTTGGAAGAGGCCGCGACGATGTGCCGAGGCGTGGACGTATAGTCGTGCTTCCCGCCGTCTGGAAGAAGCGGGGCCGGGCGAAAGCATGGTTGCGGAAAAACGAACGGTGTGACCCCGGGACTGGACTGGATCGCCGCTGAGGGTGCAATGGCGCTGACTGACCGACTGCGGCAACAGCTTTTTCCGGGTTTCCGGGCACGGCGGCCGGGTTGTCATGAATGACGCGGACCGAACTCGGGAAGGCGGCATAACCCCCGGCGGTCTCGGCCTAGAATTCTCCGAGGAGGTGCCAATCATGTCAGCTACCAGGCGCAACGATCCAGGCCATCGGGCCTATCAAGCCGCACTGAACAGAACGACCCGCTACCCTTCGGAGCACGTCACGTTGACAGCTAGTTCGAGGAAAAAGCTGCGCCAAAGTGCGCCGCATCGCAAGATCGGGCGCGGCAAGGTCGGTGTCGGCGGCAAGAACAGCGAAAGGTAGGATGGCTCCTGGTGACCTCAACGAGACACCACACCGGACGATCGATTGTTAGCGCCGCGTCGGACCGCGCCTCGCCCGGTTGCGCGGGCGGCCTTCGGCCCCCGCAGGCGCCGCCGCAATCACCTCGCGCCGCAGCCATGCCCGAAACGCATCGATCGCGGCGAGTCTCTTGCTGTCGGCTCGCCACACGATGTAATTACCGTGTACGTCGACGATGCTGCGCCGCCACAGCCGCATCAGCCGGCCATCCGCCAGTTCCGCCTCGACCAGCGAGCGTCGCGCCAGCGCGATGCCGGCGCCGCCCACGGCCGCGTTCAGCATGCTGCTCACGTCATCGAATGAAGGGGCGTCGGCCGGTACTTCCAGTGCGAGGGCCACTGCCTGGAACCACGGCTCCCAAGGCTGAGTCGCCTGCACGAGCAACGTGCATTGCGCGAGGTCCGCGAGTCGGCGCGGCAGCCGGCCGTTGCGATAAGCAGGGCTTGCAACCGGGAAGACCTCTTCGTCCATCAGCTTCTCGCTGGCAAGGCCCGGCCAATGGCCAGGGCCGTAGCGCAACGCGACATCGATTCCATCGCGCTCGTCCAGGCGTGCAAGCTGCACGCTGGCGCGCACGTCGATCGTGATCCCTGGATGCTCGGCATGAAAGCGTGGCAGTCGCGGTGCGAGCCAGCGCGCGGCAAACGACGGCAACGCGCTGACCGTTAGCGTGGTGTTGCCCTTCGATGCGTTCGCGCGCCGAACCGCTCTTGCCGAAGACAGACCGAACGCGCGCTCGAGTACCTTGAGCCCTTGACGGACCTGCAACGCGAGTGCGAATGCCGCATGGGTTGGCTCGACACCCGTGCGGCCACGTGAAAACAGCGCGACGTCGAGCTGCGATTCGAGCGCCCGCACGTGCTGGCTGACAGCGCCTTGCGTGAGGGCGAGTTCGTCAGCCGCACGTGTAAAGCTACGCAGCCGTACGGCAGCTTCGAAAGCACGCAACGTCTGAAGGGGTGGGAGGCGGGCGGTCGTCATCAGGCATTAGTATCACTAATGCCGAAAGATCACAATATATCGTTTGAGCGCGGGTGGGCGTCTCTTTAGACTTTGTGCATGAATGCTTATCGACTCTATTTTTCGCCCGGTGCATGCTCGCTGGCCGCGCATATCGTGCTTGAAGAAACGGGGGCGCCGTTCGAGCTGATCTCAGTGCCCGTCGCTGAGGGAGCCAATCTGCAACCCGGCTATCTCGCGGTCAACCCGAAGGGCCGGGTGCCGGCGCTCGCGATTCCCGGCGAACCACGCGTACTGACGGAACTCCCAGCAATCGTGACGTTTATCGCGCGGCGCCATTACCAAACCCTGGCCATGCTGCCGACAGCCCCCGTCGATGAAGCCCGCTGCCATGAGTGGTTCGCATGGCTCGCGGGCTGGGTGCACGGCGTCGGCTTCGGTGGCCTGTGGCGACCCGCACGTTTCGTCGCAGAGGTGTCGTTGCATGCCGCGGTGTCCGCACACGCTCGACAGACTATTGAGGCCGCGTTTGCGCAGATCGAGAGCACGCTCACCGACGGATGTTCGTACGCGTTGCCATGCGGCTACACGATCGTCGATCCGTTTCTACTTGTTCTCTATCGGTGGGGCATGCGCATCGGCCTACCGATGGGTGACAGGTATCAGGCTTGGACTGCATCGGCGAGGCGCGTCGTTGAACGGCCGGCGGTACAGCGCGCGCTCCATAGTGAAGGCATTTCGCTCGAGATTTGACGTCCGCGCCCGCGCCCGCTTTGGAACGCCTGCCTGCGCCCGCCCACAACGCCGCCCGAACGAAAGACCTCCGCGCAGTCTTATCGGCAGAACTGCAAGGTGGCATCGGCGACCTCCCGAGGCGCTTCGCGCTGCGGAAAGTGGCCGACACCATCGAGAACTTTCCGTTCATATCGCCCAAGGAAGAAGGACTCCCGTCCGCTCGAACTATCGGGATGATTGCAGGTGTCCGCACCGCCGTGCAGCACCAGCGTTGCAACCGATAGCGCCGGTGCCGGATTCAGACGCGCTTCATCGTCGGCATAGGCGGGGTCTCCGTCGACAAAGCCCCAACGATGTCGGTAGGAATGGAGCACGATGTCGGCCCAGTCGTCGCCCACGAATGACTGCGCCGCTTCGTCGAAGTCGGCCGGCTTGTACCAGTCGGCCGGCGCCCAGCTATCCCACATCTGCCGGGCGAAGGCCTCACGTTCGTCCCGTAGCACGCGTGCGCCTCGCGGTGTAGCCATAAACCAGTGATACCAATAATTGCGTACCTGCTGCAGGGTCAGTATCTGGTCCGGAGCATTGGTGCCGTATCCCACCGATAGCATCACCAGATGTGAAGCCACGCGATCTCGCAGACCGCACGCATTGGCGACCGCGCGTGCGCCCCAATCATGTCCGACCAGGACCGGCCGCTCGACTTCCATCACGTCGACGAAATCCAGAAGATCGCGCCCCAGCGCGGACAACTGGCCGCTGCGATGCGTGGTCGTATCGAGAAACCGGGTGGGCGCGAAGCCGCGCAGAGCAGGCGCGAGCACGCGGTAACCCGAATCGGCCAGAATACGCGCGACGCTCTTCCAGCACTGCGGGCTGTCCGGCCAGCCATGCAGCAGCACCGCAGTTTGCGCTCCCTGCGGGTTCCATTCGAGATAGGCAATGTCGAGCCGCTGGGTAGCGGCGTGGCGGTAGGTGTTCATGGTTTTCCTCGTGCAATCGGGGTAGTGCCACGATAGCTCGACGTCTCATTGCGATTGGTGAATAATCACGACTCATTGGTGATTATTCGCGTTGAATCATTCGATGGACATTCTGCCCACCGCCGACGGTGTTCCGCTCGATACCGTATTGCTCCGCACTTTTCTCGAAGTCGTGGACAGCGGCAGCTTTGCCACGGCCGCCGAGCGTCTGGCGCTGACGCCTTCGGCCGTGAGCGGCCATATCAAGCGCCTGGAACAAATGGTCGGCGTTGATCTGCTGACACGCACGACTCGCCACCTGGCGTTGACGCAGGGCGGCGACACCTTGTATGCGTACGGCCGCAACATTCTCGATCTGGAACGCGAGGCCCGCGCGAAACTGCGCGGCGCGCCGCTGCGTGGGTTACTGCGGGTCGGTGCATCGGAAGATTTTGCCGGCACCTGGCTGCCCCAGGTGCTACAGCGTTTTCGTCAGCGACATCCCGAGGCGACGATCGACCTCAAAGTCGGCATCACAGCCGATCTGTTGCGCCAGCAGGAGCGCGGTCGTCTCGAACTCGTGTTCGGCAAGCAATGCAGCCGTATCGCAAAAGGCGGTGAGCTGCTGTGGGAAGAGCCGCTAGTCTGGGCCTACGCGCAACATGAACCTCTGGATCTCGACCAGCCGCTGCCGCTGGCCGTTTTTCCCGATCCGTGCATCTATCGAGAGTCGGCGATCACGGCACTCAACAAGGCGGGGCGCGCATGGCGCCTCGTGTTCGAGAGCAGCAGCATGGCGGGCTGCCTGTCGGCGGCGAGTTCGGGTTTTGCTGTTACCGTCATCGCCGATAGCCAGCGAGCCGAAGGCTTGCGCCTGCTGGGTCGCAAAGAAGGATTGCCCGCGTTGCCGGTTGTACGTTTCTACGCGTTTCCTCGCTCCGACTCGCCCGCCTGCGCGGATTTGATAGCTGCCGCACGTCGGGCAGGCCAGCAAGGTCGCTTCAGTCCACGCGCACTTCGCGGGTGACCGGTCTGTCATTTGCATGGGATGGCGCCGGCGCAGACGGCGCAGCGGTATCGAGCGCAATGCAGCGAGATATCCGACGTCTCATGAGAAAATTTCATCCGCGCACGCTCCGCCTTGAACACGTGGGTCCGTTGCCGTTACGCTATTTGCTGCTTTGGCCCGAGACAGGTGCTCCATGCGCGCCAACCATTCTTTGCCTACGCAAACTGGCATGCCCGTGTTCCAGACGACGGGCCATTTCTGCTCATTCGGCAACGACGCGATTGCATTGCGCTGGACGCACGAGAACGAACGTCTCGCGGGTGTCTCGCTGATCGATTGCGAGCGAAAACGCACGCTGCTGATCGCCACGCCGTTCACGCTCACGCTCGCTGACGGAACCACCGTGGGCCTGGACGAGGTGAAGGTCGTGGCACCGGCGAGCGACGCTGCGCTCGAACCCAACCCACACGCGTCCCGCCTGGGCGAACGAATCGCAGGGCGGCGCGCAAGCGTCTCCCTGATCGATAATCATGGACGCCTAAAGCTGCAATGGAGCGTCGAGCAACGCGAAGGATCACGATATCTGCGCGTCCAACTGGCAATTACGGCGCTTCTTCAGGATGAAGCGATCACTGCCGTCTCATTGCTGCAGACGCGTGCCCCTGGCGCCAAGGCCAGTCCTGAGCGCAAGGGCACGCCAGCCACTACGGGCAACTTGTATCTGGGCTTCGAGCATCCGTTGGCGACCAGTCAGGTAGATGGCGACACTCTGAGCTTTACGCTGCATCGCGCGTTGCCGCTACAGAAAAACAGGACGTTGGTCTACGCCGCAGTGGCAGGTGTAGCCAGTGACGGCCAGCTTCGGCGCGATTTCGGCATCTATCTGGAGCGGGAACGTGCTCGCCCGTATCGTCCGTTTCTGCACTACAACAGCTGGGGCGACATCGGCTACCTGACGCCGTATACGCAGAAACAGGCGCTCGAACGCATCGAGACGATCGGCCACGAGTTGCATACAGCGCGCGGGGTGCAAATCGATTCTTTTCTGTTCGACGATGGTTGGGACGATCTTGGCGGCGGCTGGCAATTCAGCAATGCCTTTCCAGATGGCTTCGTTCCGCTGCGCGACGCTGCCGCGCGAGTCGGCGCCGCTCCCGGCATATGGCTTTCGCCGTGGGGCGGCTACGGTACGCCAAAACAGGAACGCGTAGCGCGAGGACGTGCCGCTGGTTATGAGGTCATCGACAACGGTCTCGCGTTGTCGGGTCCGACGTATTACCGGCGCTTTCATGAAGTCGTGAGGGACTTGCTCGACAAGGGCGGCATCAATCAATTCAAGTTCGACGGCACAGGCAATGCCGACAGGGTGTTTCCTGGCAGCCTGTTCGATAGCGATTGGGACGCGGCGATTCAACTGATCGAGGACATCCGCGCGGCCAAGCCCGAAACCTTCATCAATCTCACTACAGGTACGCATCCGTCGCCGTTCTGGCTGCGCCATGTCGACTCCATCTGGCGCGGCGGCAGCGACGATGGCCTCGCAGGCAGCGGCACGAACCGCGAGCGCTGGATCACCTACCGCGACACGCAGACGTATCACAACGTCGTGGAGCGCAGTCCGCTCTTTCCGCTCAATTCGCTGATGCTGCACGGCATCCTGTACGCGCAGTGCAATCCACGCCTCAATACCTCGACGGGAAACGCATTTTCCAACGAGGTGTGGTCGTACTTCGGGACCGGCACGCAATTGCAGGAGCTCTACATCACGCCGGGGCTGCTGGGCGAGCACGACTGGGATGTGCTTGCGCGCGCCGCGAAATGGGCGCGCGAAAACCGCGACATCCTGCGCGACAGTCATTGGATTGGCGGCGCGCCGGACGAACGGGCGGCTTACGGTTGGGCAGCCTGGGCGCCGCACAAGGCTATCGTGACGCTGCGCAATCCTCACAGTCGCACGCAACGCTTCACGCTCGACCTGCGGCGCCAACTGGAGTTGCCGGATGGAGAGGCGGGACGATTCGAGGCGCGCAGCGTGTGGCGTGCAACGGCTTCCGGCATTACCGCTCAACTTGACGCTGATCTGCCGCAAGCCGTGCAACTCGCGCCGTTCGAAGTGCTCACGCTCGAACTGCTGCCGGTTGCCGCCGCGAAACGGTGAAGGGGAAAGGGCGTGCGCGCTAGTACAAGCGATCGGCGAGTGGAATCGGCTTCGCGTCGATCTGATGGAGGTCGAAGACCAGCACCTCGTTGTTACCTTGCACGAGCCACGGCGCCGGGCAATACAAGCGCCTTTGCGGGCCGATGTTCCAGTAGCGTCCCAGGTTGTGACCATTGACCCAGACGAGACCCTTGGTCCAATTGCTCATGTCGAGCCACGTGTCGCCGACTTCAGTCAGCAGCACATTCGCCTTGAAAAAGAGACCGGGTTTGCTCGGGTTCGTGCACGCTTCGTTGAGGTTAGCGATGAACGTGTCATCCATCGGCAACAGGTGGACGTCCCATTCCTCGATCAACGAGACTGAGCCGTCTACGTGTTGCATCGTGACCGGTTCGAGCAGACCTTTGCGGTCGACGAGCGCGGGTCCGAAGTTGACGCGCCCCATGGCCTCGACGAGTATCTCCAGCGGTACGGGACCGTCCGGGATCGCCTCTTGATTTTGCCGCACCGAAGGCAGCGCAAGCGGCGCGCGGTGCATCATGTGAAGCGACCGCGCGTACCTGCGCGGCAGTTGCGCTCTCGATACGCCGCCCGCGTACTGTTCTCCAACGAAAACGGTTGCATAGTCGTGGACGCCGCTGATATCAAGCACGCCGCTCGCGTGCTTCGGCAAAAGCTTGCGATACAGCACGAAGCCAAACGCCTGACCGTAATGTTCAAACGACTGCGGATCGAGGCCTTGCTCGCGCGGCAGCGCCGCGGGCAGGTTATCCCAGATCGACGCGTAGAGCGTCGGCATCAAGACCCCAATGCCTGCGCAGCCAAGCGTGGCGACGGCGTCGGGTATGGCTGGCAACGGTTCGGGCAGATAGCTGGAGATCAGGTCTCGATACTTGAAGTACTTCGGCGTCGCCATGCCTTGCTCGTTGATCGGCGCGCAGTAGTCGTAGCTCGTGATGTCGGGCTGATAGTTGCCTGCATCGTCCACGTTAGCGCCGGCAAAAAAGCCGAAGCTCGTGCCGCCGTGAATCACATACAGGTTGAACGACAGTCGCGCCTGCATGAACGTGGCCAGGATGCTGGACAGGTCGTAGTCCACGCCCGCGAAGCCCGCTTCGCCCCAATGGGTAAGCCACCCCGGATACACCTCGCCGGCCATCGCGGGCACCAAGGGGAACTTGCGGCGCAACGTTGCGATTTGCGCTGCATTGCCGTTGCTCAGCGCGATCGCGCCGCCGGTCACCGTGGTGTGATTGCGTTCCAGTTGCGCGAGACCGTCTTCGGTGTAGAACGGCCCGGTTATGCCTCCTTTGAGCCAAAGCTGCCTGAGCTCTTCGAGGTAAGCCGGGTTACTCGCATACGAACCGAATTCGTTTTCGATCTGGATCATCAGGATCGGACCTCCGTGCTCGCACATCAATGGCTTGATACGCGGAACCAGTTCGTCGATATAGCGAGCCACCGCCGCCATGTAGCGAGGATCGGTGGCCGAGTCGGTCCGCAACTGGATGTCCGGATCGCGCAACAGCCAGGAAGGGAGGCCGCCCAGGTCCCACTCTGCGCAAACGTAAGGCCCGGGACGCAACAGCACCCACATCTGCTCGGATTGGCATAGGCGGATGAAGGCCTCGATATCGCGGTTACCGCTATGGAAGTCGAACACGCCGCTGTGCGTCTCGTGGTAATTCCACATGATGTACAACGCGATGCAGTTCATCCCCATCGCCCTTGCCATGCGGATCCGGTGTCGCCAGTATTCGCGTGGGATACGGGCTGGATGCATCTCGCCGCTGCGAATCTGGAACGGCAGGCCGTCGAGCAGGAAGTGTTCGCCGTCGGGGCTAAACGAGAAGGTGTGGCCACGTTCGAGTTTCACGATGGACGTTATCAAGTTGGCGAATGTAGGCTAACTGTATTCGATAGAATGAATACACGCGACGGCATTTCGGCATTCCGGGCGAATGCGATGCGCCGCGCAACGCTGTAGCGGTAATTCTGTAGGCCTGACCGCAAATGAGTACGGGCAAGATTTTGTCCGGCATCGCGATGGCCGCGCTGCCCACCGCATGCGCCGCTGCGGGGGCGTCCGGTGCGTGTGTGCCGTCGTTCTCCGAGGTCGCCGTCAAGGATGGACTCGCAGTGCGGACCCGCTGCGCTGTCTCCGCGCCCGCGCTCTCACGCGTCACCGAACGCCTGAACCGCGCGGTGAAGCACGACGGGCTTTCCGCCGAGCAACGTGCCGCGCTGGCGAGCGCGGCCAACACGATGCTGCACGCGATCTTCTCGCAGACTGATCACGACGAAGCCACCAACGAAGCCGCGCTCGCCAACTTCGAACCGATCCTCGAAAGCCTCGCATCGCAGATCAGGACGCGCTCCGACATCGACCTCGCAGCCGAGGCTTCGGAATGGAACGCACGTTATGAAGGGCTGCTGCGCAGGTTATCGATTACGCACAGCACGGCCCCCACCGAATTGCAGGCCGCCGCCGCCGTGAGGCGCCTCGATCTGGATCACGCATCTGCGTTGCTCACGCGGCTCCTGGCAGATGCAGCCGGCAACGTACAGCTAAGCGCCGCGCGCAACTACGAAGCGGCGAACATCGAACTGCTTCGCTTCATGCCATGGAACGCGCTGCCGTACCTGGAGCATGCCCATACGCTGCAACCCGACGATACGAACATCGCCGCGGCATTCGCCGACACGCTGCTCGCGCAGCACGAGCCCGAGCGTGCCGAGCCGGTGTATCGGGCGCTGCTGGTTCAGTATCGGACGCTTGCGCAACAGAGGCCTACCGCGTGGCAGCCGTCCGTCGCGCGCACGCTCAGCAAGCTCGGCAGTCTGTATGTGATGCTGCGGCAGCAGAAGGAAGCCGAAGCCGCATGGCTGCACGCGCTCGAAGTCTACTGGGCGCTCGCGCGCGTGGACCCTTCGGCCTACGGTCCCGCAGTCGCAAACACCTTCGATAGCCTCGCAACGTTGTACCGCGACACGCAGCGTCTGCAGGATGCGGCCGACGCGTGGCGCGAAGCTCTGGCCCTCGACCGTGCGCTGGCCCGGCAGGACCCGGCAAAGTACCGGCCCGCGGTCGCGATGACGCTCAACGACCTCGGTATCCTCTACAGTGCGACCCAGCGCACCCATGACGCGGAACTCGCCTACCTCGAAGCGCTCAGCATCCAGCGCGCACTCGAACATGACAATCCCGCCGCGTGGCGTCCGGCGCTTGCGCGCACGCTGAATAACCTCGGGAACTTCTACAGCGCAAGCGGGCGGCTGTCGGAAGCGGAGCACGCTTACCGGCAAGCTCTGAAGATCCGTCAACAGCTCGCCCGGGAAAATCCCGCGATTTACGAGCCAGACCTCGCGCATACGCTGGGCAATCTGGGCGTGCTGTACCGCCTCGAACGGCAGCCGGCCAAGGCGCTGCAGACCTACCAGGACGCGCTGCGCATCGTCCACGCGCTGTCGCGCGATACGCCGGTCGCGTACCAGCCTGACGAGGCACGGATACTGAACAATCTGGGCGTGCTCTACAGCCGCACGGGCAGGCCGCGCGAAGCGGAAGACGCATGGCGCCGGGCGCTGGATGTGTACCGCAAACTCGCCCACGACGATCCGTTGACCTGGCGGCAGGATGAAGCACGCACGTTGCGAAATTTGGGCACCCTGCTCAGCCACACGCAACGTTCGGCGGAAGGCGACGCATTGGAACGCGAGGCCGACGAGCTCATCGATTCAACGCGGGCGCCATAGATCCGAGGCAAGCGACAGCGTCGCCACAGAGTCAGAGCAGTGGGGGAAACCGTCGCCTGTCGGCGCTCAGCCGAATACGCCCCGGATCACGTCTTTCTCGAACTCGACTGTCCACGCCGTGCCGTGTCCGGTCTGGTACTCCCGTTCCCGCAGTGACGACGTGCGAACGACGGTGACACTGCCCCTCAGCGGGTAGACCTCGTCGACGATATCGGTCGCTCCGGTCTCCTGAAGCACAAAGTCGGATTCGGCGAGATGGTGCCGACGCAGGACGGCGAGAAAATCAGCCCTTTCGTCGGGTGCGATCACTGACATTGGGCGCCTCCTTTGGGCTGAGTCTCACCGAAAAAACCGTGATCGATCGAGACATAGACGGCCCCTTATAAGGTACAAACCGTGCTTTCATTCTAGGCCTTTGCACCGCTTGTCACGCGAAGTTGCGGCGCCGCTCACCGATGCACGCTGCACTTGCGTCGTACTGATCCGCCGCTCATTTCCGCGCATTCAGCCGGCGTGCGGATTGCCGGTGCGTGAACTATTCTGAAAAGATCGCAAGTGTTCATTCCTTTTCAGATATTCGACAGGAGGTGTGCCATGGCGATGTCGCCAACCTTGCAGGAGTGCCTGCGCAGCAAGGGTTCCCGCTACGAAGTCGTGCGTCATCCGTACAGCCACTCGAGTGTCGAAACGGCTGCCGCGGCGCACATTCCGGGTGACCGCCTTGCCAAGACCGTGCTGCTCGAAGACGAACACGGCTATGTGGCCGCCGTGCTGCCATCGACTTACGCCGTGCAGCTCTCCGAGTTCTGGAGCAAGACCGGGCGCCGGCTTGCTCTCGCCACGGAAGTCGAACTGCGTGAATTGTTCAAGGACTGCGATGCCGGAGCGGTGCCGCCGATTTGTATGGCGTATGGCATGAAAACCTACCTGGAATCGAGCCTGGCAGGTCAGCCGGACGTCTACTTCGAGGCGGGCGATCACGAAGAACTGATCCATATGGAAGCGGATCAGTTTCTCGCGCTGATGGGCGATGCGGAGCGCGCGCATTTCGCACGGCGGATGCGAGGGCTGGGCAGCGGCCGGGCCTGAGGCGGGGTCCGGGTGGTGCCGCCGTCAGTCGCAAAGCAGCCCAACCATCGGAATCGCGGGGATTCGTCCCGCGATCAGGTCGGCCGTGATTCGAGCCGATCCGTGTGACATCGTCCAGCCGATGTGCCCGTGACCGGTATTTAGATAAAGATTGCGGTACCTCTTGCGGCCAAAAAACGGCATGTTGGTTGGCGTCATCGGCCTGAGACCGGCCCACATTTCGGCGCGATCGTAGTTCGCGCCGGCCGGGTAGAGTTCCTGCGTCACGCTCTTCATGAACGCAAAATCAGAAGGCTTGTGGCTCGTGTCGTAGCCGGCAAACTCGGCCGTCGCGGTGACCCGGATCCGGTCGCCGAAGCGCGAGATTGCGACCAGGTTGTGCTCGTCGACCGCTGCAACGGCGGGCGGCATGGGCCGGCCGTCGATGGGAATCGTCAGCGAGTATCCCTTGATCGGATAAATCGGAAGATCGATGCCGATCTGTCGGGCGAGAACCGGACTATAGGGGCCGAGGGCGAGCACATACGCGTCGCCTTTGACAAGGCCTCGGCTCGTTCTCGTGCCGACTATGTCCTGCCCGGCGGTTTCGAAGCCGTCGATAGTCGTCTCGCTCAGAAGCGTGCCGCCACGCGCGACGATCTTTTCCGCAAGCGCGCGGGTGAATTTCGCAGGGTCTCCGGTCTCATCGGTTGGGCAGTGAATGGCGCCCGCTATCCGGTCTTTTGCCGAAGCCAGCGACGGGTCGAGCGCGACCACCTCATCGGGGTTGAGGACCCTGATGACCTGCCCATCGGATTCCAGCAGCTTCATGTGTTCGATTCCGCGGTCCTGCGCCTCCTGAGTCCGATGGAGATACAGAATTCCGCGCGCATTTCGATCGTATTCGATGGCCTCCTCGGCGATTACATCCTGTAGTACTCGCTGCGAATACGCGGCAAGCCGATGCTTGAGCAGGGTATTGCGGCGTGCCTTCTCCGATGTGCATTCCATCAGGAAACGCCACGACCAGCTGTAAAGCCTCGGGTCCGCCGAGAACTTGAAGCGCAACGCCTGATCTTTCAGCACCAGCGATTTGAGCAGAATCATTGGCGCTTTCGGCGAGGACCAGACGAAGGAATGCCCGGGCGCGATCATGCCCGCGTTACCCCAACTGGTTTCCGCGGCGACTAAAGGCTGCCGCTCGACGATCACGACCTCATGGCCGTCTTTCTGCAACTGGTACGCGGTCGTCACACCGACCACCCCGCCACCGAGCACGATAATTTTCATAATGTCCTGAGATACAGGGGGCTGCGGCGCTCTCACTTCCATTGCGGCTGATTCAGCACCATGCCGTGCTGCCCCTTGTAGGCAGCCACAGCCGGCGGCGTCCAGCCGTCCAGCATTTGCGGCGCGAGTTGCCAGACCTCGATGCCGAGCGGCCGGCACACTTCCAGCGGATCGCGCGCGTCGGGTCCCCACATCGGCACCGACAGATCGCCGCCCGGACAGGTCGACAGTGCGCACAGCAAGTCGATCTCCGCGAAGAATTCGAGGTAGTCGCCTTTCTTTGCCGGACACGCCTTCATGAAGTATTTGTCGTCGAGATTCAGGCCGGTGCACTGGAACACGTTGAGCACGTCGTGGACGTCGTATTCGGTCAAGCCATACGGGGCGATGGCGCGCGTCAGGTTCGAGTGGCAGTGGAAATGAAAATCCTCGCCGGTCAGCATGCGGTTCACGTAGGGATCGCAGCGCGTGCCGAGCAGATCGTGGACGCGGCCGCCGTGCTCGTCGACGCCGTAGCCGGCGAGACTGTCATCGGTGATGGTCACCATCGGACGCAGGAATGGCAGCGTCGACCACAGACGGTCGAACGTGCTCACGTGCGCCTGCTGCAACTGGCGCGTGCGCGATGCCCACATGCGCTCGCGCGGGTTGTGCCGGTTCCACATGTTCAGGTCGGCAACCTGCGGGCCTTCGATCGTGACGATGCGAAACACGTGGCCGGCCGGCACGGTCCACGCTCGCCCCGAGCGGATCGGCACGACGATCGATTCGACCAGCGTGCGGGTGTCGTGCTGTGAGGCGATGCGCTGATAGAACGTCTTGTCGACGTCGAGCGCCGAGCCTTTGGTGGACTGATAGGCAGCAGGGTAATTCAGCATCATGCGTTCTCCCTCGAACTCAGGCCTGAGCCTGTATTAGGATTTCCTCGCGCGGCTCGGTCGGCGGGTCACTCTGCCGACATGGCACTGCCTCCCAGATAGGCAGCGCGGACCCGGCTGTCCTGAGCCAGCTCGCGGGCGGATCCCGCGAGCGCAATGCGCCCACTTTCCAGCACGTAAGCCCGATGCGCGATTCGCAGCGCCTGGCGGGCGTTCTGCTCGACCAGCAGTATCGAAGTGCCTTCGCGGCAGATGTCGGCGACCATGCCGAAGATCGCGCGGACCAGCTTCGGCGCGAGTCCCATCGATGGTTCGTCCAGCACGACGATACGCGGGCGCAGCATCAGGGCTCGGGCAATCGCCAGCATCTGCTGTTCGCCGCCGCTGAGCGTGCCTGCCAGTTGGCTGCGGCGCTCGCCGAGCCGGGGGAAAGTCGCATACAGCTGATCCCTTCGCTGTTGCAATGCGGTACTGTCGCGCCGGATCAGATAGCCGCCCAGATGCAGGTTTTCCTCCACCGTCAGCGCCCCGAAAATGCGCCGCCCCTCCGGCACGTGACCCAAACCCAGCGCCACGATCTGGTGTGCGCGCAATCCCGTCAGGCGCTGGCCGTCCATCGCAATGTTGCCCGCGCGCGGCCGGATCAATCCGGAAATCGCCCGCAGTGTGGTCGTTTTTCCCGCGCCGTTGCTGCCTAGCAACGCGACGACCTCGCCCTGTGCGACGTCCAGCGAGATGCCGTGCAGCACTTCGACAGTCCCATAACTGACACGCAGATCGCGGATTTCTAGGAGTCCCACAGCGATTTCTCCCCGGCGGTATCGTCGCTCGCCTCGTCCTTTTCGGCTGTGCCGAGATAGGCATCGATCACGCGCGGGTCCGCCTGGATCGCGGCGGGCGGGCCCTCGGCGATGATGACGCCGTGATCCATCACGATGATCCGGTCCGACACGCCCATCACCAGCATCATGTCGTGCTCGATCAACAGCACCGTCACGCCATGATCCCGGATCCGCCGGATCAGTTCCATCAGCGCGCGTTTCTCTGTCGGGTTCATGCCCGCTGCCGGCTCGTCGAGCAGCAGCAGTCGCGGGCTGCTGGCGAGCGCACGGGCGATCTCCAGCCTGCGTTGGTCGCCGTAGGGCAGATCGGCGGCGCGCTCGCCCGACCTGCCGGCAAGACCGACGAAGGCGAGCCAGCGTAGGCCCTCGGTGGAATGGTCGGCCGCCTCGGCGCGCGCGGACGGCAACGCCAGAAGCTCGGCGGCGAGCGGTGTCCGAAGCCGATGATCCATGCCGGTCAGCACGTTTTCGAAGGCCGTCATGTGGCCGAACAGGCGGATGCCCTGGAAGGTGCGCGCCATCCCTTGATGGACGATGCGATGAGGCGCGCCGCCGGCAAGCCGTTCTCCGCACCAGACGATCTGACCGCCGGTCGGGCGGATCACGCCGGTCAGGCAGTTGAACACGGTCGTCTTGCCGGCGCCGTTCGGACCGATCAGGCTCACGATCTCGCCGCTCTTCACCGCGAAGCTGACACCGCCGACCGCCAGCACGCCGCCGAAGCGGCGCTGCATGTCGCGTACCTCCAGCAAGGTCTCGTCGGTGACCGCGTGGCTGGGCACCGGAGCCCGATCGGCGTCAGCGCCCTTGCGCGCCGGCGCGACGCGGCGCAACGGCGCTGGCCACAAGCCCTGCGGCCTTAGCAGCATCAGGATCACGAGCCCGATCGCGAAAGCGAAAATGCGCCAGAGGTTGAGAAAACGCAGTATCTCCGGCAAGCCGGCGACGATGATGGCGCCGAGGATCACGCCGGGAATGCTGCCGCGCCCGCCGAGCACGACGACGATCAGGATCGTGACCGATTGCAGATACGTGAAGCCGGTCGGATCGATGGTGCCGAAGCGGGCGGCGAACAGACTGCCGCCGAGCCCGCCGATCAGCGCGCCCATCACATAGGCGAGCAGCTTGACGCGCAGCGTCGGCACGCCGACGGCCTCGGCAGCCGCCTCGTCCTCGCGGATGCTGGTCCAGGCGCGGCCCAGCCGCGACCGGCCGAGCCGGATCGCGAACACGAGCACCACCACGAGGAACGCCATGCCCAGTTCGTAGAGCGCTTGCGGCGAACTGATCTCGAAGCCGAACAGGCTCGGGCTCGCGATGCCGAAGATGCCGTTCGGGCCACCCGTGATGTCGAGATTGGTGGCGACGATACGCGTGATTTCGCCGAACCCCAGCGTGACGATCGCCAGATAGTCGCTGCGCAGGCGCAGGGTGGGGTAGCCGATCACGATGCCCGATACCGCGGTGAACGCCAGACTGAACGGCAGCGTTTCCCAGAACGAGAAGTGCAGCAGGGTTTCCAGCAACGCCGTCGTGTACGCGCCGATCGCGAAGAAGGCCGCGTAGCCCAGATCGAGCAATCCGGCGTAACCGACCACGATGTTCAGCCCAAGACCCAGGATCGAATAGGTGACGATGGTCAGGCCGACATCGACCACATAGTTGCTGGCGACCGCGCGCAGCGCCACGGCGGCGGCCAAAAGCGCAGCGCCGACAGGCCTGGCCCAGCGCGCGGAAGCCTGACGGGCGCTCATAAACTACATTCTCTCGACGACGCGTTCGCCGAACAGCCCGGTCGGCTTGATCACGAGCACGGCGATCAGCACGCCGAACACGAACACGTCGGTCCATTGGGAAGAGACATAGCCCGCGCCGAAGGCTTCGAGCAGGCCGATCAGGATGCCGCCCGCCATCGCGCCCGGGATGTTGCCGATACCGCCGAGGACGGCGGCGGTGAACGCGCGCAGGCCTAGCACGAAACCCATGAAGAAATTGATCTGCGTGTAGTAAAGCCCTTCCATGACGCCCGCCACGGCGGCCAGCACCGATCCCAGCAGAAAGGTGAGCTGGATCAGGCGTTCGACGTCGATGCCCATCAGACGCGCGGCGTCCTGGTCGATGGCCAGCGCGCGCATCGCGGTCCCAAGGAACGTGTGATGAACGAAGAAATACAGCGCGAGCATCAGCGCCAGGCTTGCGACGATAATGCCGATCTGCGCGAACGTGATCTGCACGCCGTGGAGTTCGAACCCCGCCTGGCTCAGCACATGCGGATAGGTGCGAAAGCCCGCGCCGTAGATCAGCAGCACGCCATTTTGCAACGCCAGCGAGACGCCCAGCGCGGTGATCAGAATCGACAGCCGCGGCGCGCGCAGCAACGGCTGATACGCGAGCCGCTCGATCAGCAGGCCGAGCGCGCCCGTGACCGTCATGGCGGCCACCAGAGCGATCAGCAGGGCGAGCGCGAGCGGCAGATGCGCGGACGCCAGCACCATCAGGCCGGTCCAGCCGATGAACGCGCCGACCATGAACAGGTCGCCATGAGCGAAGTTGATCAGCCGGATGATTCCGTAGACCATCGTGTACCCGAGGGCGACGAGCGCGTAGAACGAGCCGGTCGTCAGCCCTTCGATCACGAACTGGAAGAAGTCGCTCATGACGGCGCGCGGTGCGCAATCGCACTTACTTCATCGCCACCCAATGTCCGTTCGCATCCTGCCTCTGGTAGGGCTCGAATTTGTCGTCGTGCACGACGATGGTGATGTACACGGCTTTGCTGCGGTCTCCCTTCGGATTGAAGGCAATCGTTCCGGTCGCGCCCGGGTAGTTCTGGATCTTGTGCAGGGCAGCGGTGATCGCGGCAGGCTGGGTGGACTTCGCGTCCGCGATGGCTTTCGCCGTGACCCCGACCGCATCGTATTCATAGACCGAGTACGGTCCCGGCCCTTGCCCGTAAGCCTTCGTATAGTCATCGACGTAGGCGTGCGCGCCGCTCAGGAACTGCGCGAGTGGGGCGGTCGTGATGATCATGCCGTCGGCGGCGGGACCGGCCGTCTTCATCAGGGTCGGGTCGTTGGTGGCGTCGCCGCCCATGAAGGTCATTTTCAGACCCAGTTGCCGCGCCTCCTTGACGATCAGGCCGGCTTCGGAGAAGTAGCCTGTGTAGTAGATCACGTCGGGCTTGAGTGAGGAGACTCGCGTGAGCGTCGGTGAGTAGTCCATCTGACCGGGCGTGATCGAATTGGCGTAGACGACATCGACGCCGTCCTTCTTCAGCGCTTGCACGGTGTTCTGCGCGAGGCCTTTGGAATAGGTCGTGTTGTCGTCGATCACCGCCACGTGCTTCGCGTGCAGCACGTCCTTCATGAAGCTCGCCGCGAACGGGCCCTGCTGGTCGTCACGGCCGATCGTGCGGAACACGTTGTCGTACCCCATCTCGGTCAGTTGCGGATTGGTCGACGCATCCAGCACATATGGAATCCCGGCGCGATGAAAGGTCGTCGATTCCGGCAACGCCGCGCTGGAACAATAGCCGCCCGCTACCGCGACAACGCCAGCATCGACGAGTTTCTGCGCCGCCTGCACCGCGGTCTGCGCATCACAGGCGTCGTCTTCGGGCACCAGCTCGATCTGCTTGCCGAGCACGCCGCCGGCCGCGTTGATTTTGGCGGCGGCGAGCTTCGCACCATTGACGATATCCGTGCCGGCATTGGCACTGCTGCCCGACAGCGGAACCGGCACACCGATCTTGATGGTGGCACCCTGGCTCTGCGCCGAACCCGGAACCAAGCCCGCAAGCAAGGCCACGGCGGCCGCCATGCCCGCGACAGTCGTTCGCCGCGAGCCGCGCTCTGCACCGGACCAGCCAATCGTCTGAGCAAACATGTTAGCGACTCCTTTTTGTGAGAGGGATCGGACGATCCGCCACACGGGCATACCGGTGACATCGGAAAGCGGACGGAAATGGGGCGATTGCGAGTGATTCATACCCACCAGGTCAACAGCGTGACGGCTGGCTTGCACCGGAGCGCTGACACAAAAGCGCTGCTTTCATGATAGGAGCCGGGTTCGAAGGGACGGTATAGGGTATTTGCGTATAAACCGTTACACAAAGGCGCCTTCGATCCTCTACCTTTAAGAGGCAGTGATGGCAGCGACTCGCGAAGCCGAACGCGACAAGACAGGAAGACTCCGAAATGAGTGCGATCGCACAGCATGACGATGTGTACACGAAGCTCGATTTCACGCTGGACGACGGCATCTGCCGCCGCGCCGCGATTGGGCTCGTGGTGCTCGCCACCGATCATACGATTGAGCATGAGTGGCGGGGCTTGATGACGCAGGAGGGCGTGGCGTTCTACGAAAGCCGTGTATATAACTCGGCGGACATCACGCCTGAACGGCTAGCGGAAATGGAGGACCGTATCGCACCGGCGGTCGCGTTGATCCGTCCGGCCGAGCGTATCGACGTGGTGGCGTTTGGCTGCACGTCCGCGTCGATGGTGATCGGGGAAGACAAGGTGTTCGCGCGGATTCGCGAAGCGCGCGCGGACGCCGCGTGCACAACGCCGATCACCGCGGCGCTGGCGGCGCTTCGTGCGCTAGGCGTCCAACGTACGGCCTTGCTCACACCCTATGTGCGTTCGATCAACGAATACATGCGCGACTATATCGAGTCGCGTGGTCACCGGATTACGCGCATGGCGTCGTTCGAGCATGCGAACGATAACGAAGTGGCGCGGATCGATGCGCTGTCGTTGCGAACTGGCGTCGAGCGACTTGCGCGCAATCGCGACGTGGACGCGATTTTCGTGTCGTGCACGAGCTTGCGCATCGCTGCGTTGATTCCGGAGCTGGAAGCGGCGATCGGCAAGCCGGTGATCTCGAGCAACTACGCGATGGCGTGGCACGCGTTGCGGCTCGCCGGCGTGGGGGATAGCGAGCCTCATCTTGGGCGGCTGTTCGCGCTGTGACGTTGCACCTTGAAACGCGACGCAGCGGCACCCGGCGGGCGCGTTCCACAGGACAGGAGGATTTCCATGCCCGCTCATTTGCCCGCTTTGAACGATCGTGTCGCCCTTGTGACCGGCGGATCACGAGGAATCGGCCGCGCCGTTTCCCTCTCGCTTGCATCGGCTGGCGCAGCGGTGGCGGTCAACTATCGGCAACGCGGGAATGAGGCCGCTCGGATCGTCGAGCAGATCGAAAGTGCGGGAGGCCGTGCGATTGCGGTGCAAGCCGACGTATCGGTTGCGTCCGACGTCAAGGCAATGATCGATGAGGTGGGAAACCGCCTTGGCGTCGTCGGTATTCTCGTCAACAACGCGGGCACCGGGACGATTGTCGATATCGATAGGCTCACGGAAGCCGAATTCGATCGAACGCTTGCGGTCAATCTGAAATCGGCGTTTCTGTGCACGCAGGCGGTGCTGCCCGGAATGCGCGCACAGCGCTGGGGCCGCATCGTCAACCTGTCGTCGGCCGCTGCCCGTGGCGCTGGGTTGGTTGGGGTGCACTACAACGCCTCGAAAGCCGGCCTCGAAGGGTTGACACGCGGTTATGCGGCGCGGCTGGCCCGCGAAGGCATCACCGTGAACGCCGTGGCCCCGGGACCGATCGACACAGAAATGGCCGCGCCGCTGAAGGCCGCGAACGTCGCGGAACGGCTTCCCGTTGGACGCCTCGGTGAAGTCGACGAGGTCGCCCAGGTCGTGCTGATGGTGGTCGGCAACGGCTTTGTTACCGGCCAGACGATTCCCGTCAATGGCGGCGTGAGCTTCATCTGAGCCTCACGACACTCCACGCGGTTCGCTCGCGCTATTTACGCCCGAGCTCCTCGGCTCACCACTTCGCGGAACCGTCGCGTGCAGTGATGTTCACCGCCCCGTCATCATCCGGAGGATTTTCTGCACGATGCGCTCATGCTGCTCCAGCGCCTCAGCGAGCGTACGTGCTCCGTAGCTCTTGTTGTCTTGCGTCTGCATTCCGGCGACGCGAGTTACGAACAGCAGAACCTCCGCGGTTTTCGGATTGGACACACCACGGAAGCGGGTCGTGACCGTCACACCGTAGTCGTCCAGCAGTGTGCGGCGGAAGATCAGTTCGTTTTCCGTCATCCAGCGCGACCACGCGTCGTGGTCGAACACCTCGACGGGCCGGTTCTTCGCATCGAGAACATAGATGCGTGCCGAGCTGGACGGGACCGGTGGCGTCTTCATATCTCAATGCGAAGGCGTGAGCAGGAAGTCCATCGCCTCCCGCCACCAGGTTTGGTTGACGTGGCCAATCCAGTCGTTATGGTCAGCCGCCTTCACCACCGTGAGCTTTCTCGGTGCGGACAGCGAGTTGTAAAGCGCCTCGCCGAAGCGCGCAGGGACGATGCTGTCGCGTTCGGCAACCATGACGAGAATCGGGCGGTCGAACGACGCCAGGTGGGTCACGCTGTCGTATCGGTCGCGCAGCAGCCACCTCACGGGCAGCCACGGAAAGTGATGAGCGGCGACGTGCTCGAGCCGATCCCATGGCGTGATCAGCATCATGCCTGCGATCCTGTCGCGTTCACGCGAGCCGGCCGCAGCCGCCACGCCGGCCCCGAGCGATTCGCCGATGAGCAGCAGCGGCGCTCCATAGAGGCGATATGCGAGCGCGATGGTTTGTTGCGCATCGTCGACCAGACTGGCTTCGCCTAACGCACCGGTGCGCGGTCCGTAGCCTGGATATTCGGCGAGAATCACGCGAATCCCGAGCCGGGTGAGCGCTGCGGCATAGAACGAGCGGTGGCCGGCATGCCCGGCATTGCCATGAAAGACGATGACCGTGGCGCGCGCGGAACCGTCCGGCTCCGCGACGAGGCCCCGGTACGCCTCAGGTGTCGGCCAGGCGCGCAGTCCGCCGGAGGTGACCTCCTCGATCGTGGCCTTCTGAGGGAAGTAGAGAAAACGATCCTGCAAGATGGCGACTCCGGCTAACACGATCAGGTACGTGACGGCGAGGCCGACCATCATTCGGGTGAATTTCATCGTCTTGCGCTCGACTCACCGAACTTTTCGATAGCACGCACCCAGTTTAGCGCGCAGTCGCCCCGGCAACGGATCAGGGTTGGCGTTTGCCTCGGCCACCAGCGGGCTTGCCAGCCGGCTTACGTGAACCCGCAGCGGGCTTGCCGAAGGGTTTGCTGCGTGGCTTTGGCGCGCTCAAGGAGCTACCGCTGGACGAGCGTGCGCCTTTGCCAACGGCCGCGGCGCGCTGCGCCGCAGGCTTGCGTTTGTTTTCGCCATTTTGCGGGCGCGGTTTTTTGCCGAGCGGCTGAATCGCGCCCGGTGCGGCTTGCGGCACCTTCGGTGCCTTGGGCTTTTTGGGCTTCTTGATGATCTGGCCCGTCGCGCTGGTTTGCGGCACGCGGTGTTCGGCTTCAAAACCCGGCTCTTCTTTCCGGGGCAGCGTTTGCCGGATCAGCGCTTCAATCGCTGCCAGTTGCGGCGCTTCATCGGCACACACGAGAGACACCGCCACACCGCTCGCGCCCGCGCGGCCAGTCCGGCCAATACGGTGCACGTAGTCTTGCGCCACGATCGGCAGATCAACGTTGATCACCAGCGGCAGGTCGTCGATATCCAGCCCGCGAGCGGCCACGTCGGTGGCTACCAGCATTTGTACTTCGCCTGCCTTGAAGCGCTCCAGCGCACGCAGGCGCGCGGGTTGGGGTTTGTCGCCGTGGATGGTGTCGACCGCATAGCCGGCTTCATCCAGTACGGCCGCCAGGTAATCGACGCCATTGCGGGTTTTGACGAACACCAGCGCGTGCTGCCAACGGTTCTCAGCCACGAGGTGCATGAAGAGGTCGGGCTTGTTCTTTTTATCCACCGGCACCACCCACTGCTTGATCCTGCTGGCGGTGGCATTGGGCGGGCTGACGCTGATATTGACCGGGCCGTGCAGAATCTTCGCCGCCATCGCGCGGATATCGTCGGTAAACGTGGCGGAGAACAGCAGAGTCTGGCGCTGAGCGGGCAAGGCGGCAAACACGGCGTTGAGTTCGCGCGCAAAGCCCAGATCCAGCATGCGATCGGCTTCATCCAGCACCAGCGTTTGTACCTGATCGAACTGCACTGCGTTCTGGCGATTGAGATCCAGCAGACGGCCCGGCGTGGCGACGAGCACATCCACGCCTTTGCGCAATTTCATCATCTGCGGATTGATACTCACACCGCCGTAGGCGGCCAGAAATCGCAGGTCGAGGCCTTTGCCGTAAGCGATAAAGCTTTGCAGCAGCTGTTCGGCCAGTTCACGCGTGGGCACCAGCACCAGCACACGCGCGCGATTGCTGGACACCGCCGGGCCGTGCTGCACCAGCCGTTGCAACAGCGGCAACGCAAAGCCCGCGGTTTTGCCAGTGCCGGTCTGGGCCGCAGCCATCACGTCCTTGCCACCGAGCACAGCGGGAATCGCCTTGGCCTGCACCGGCGTAGGAGTCTGGTAATTGAGGCCCTGCACGTTACGCAGCAGGGGATCGATCAGGCCAAGCGAGGCAAAAGACATTGACGTATTCCGGGCTAAAACCGCAATTCTAGCGGCTGCCCGACGGCGTCAAAGGTATGCCGTCAAAGGTGCGGCAAATCGTCGATGCATTTTTCGACATGATCGCCGGGGACATCCGTGTCGATCCCGGCGGGTCCGTCGGTGTGAGAGACAGATACGATTTTTGGCCCGAGATACCGTGTGCCGCCGAGTGTAAAAAGGGACCAAACGACATCTCCCCGGCGGATCGCGGCGACGACTTCGACCACCTCCACAACCGCAGGGGGGGACAGCCATTCCCGCGTCGACGGATCGACGGGAGCCCAACGTACGTGGGTGAACCTGTCGTTCGCAGGGTTGATGCGAACGGCGTCGATAGCAAAGGTTGTCACATTCACCTCCATCGTCCTGACAAAGGGATGTTTGCATTATGCGCCGCTTATTTTGCCGGGGATGAGCGGAACCCAGGAACAGCGTAGAGCTTGATGGCGAATGAAGCCTAGGCGGAGTGCTCGTTGCACCACTGAATCGCCCAACGCTGCGCCGCCTCCATCGCATCCACGTCGGACGGGTAATCGCCGAGGTCGCCCGAATACTTTACCTCGACGGCATCGCCGCTCGCCGACGCGCGCCGGTAGATCTTTGCGCGAGCGTAATAGCGGCCGCCTTCATCCAGAGGTGACGCGTCGATGTGGAACTGTTGGTAGTCGAAATGCATGGCCGTCTCCAAACGATTGCCTTGATCGTCGTCGCGTAGGACGAGCCCGACCTCGTTATCGCCGCCAAGGTCGCTCTGTCATTCTGCGAAGACGACATGTACATCGTAGGCAGCAAAAGCAAAGCTCGCTGAACGGCGAGAGCAGGCCCTTTTTGACGACGATGCGCTGAGCGGAGCCTGCACTGCGCGGGTAAAATCAGGGCGAAAATCTTTGCGACCGGCGCGCCCTAGCACCGACCACGCGCACCGGCCAACTACAACCAACCATGAACCCCGGCATCGTCTACGCCTTTTCCGCCTTCGTCATCTGGGGGCTCTTTCCCGTCTACTTCAAGACGCTCCACCAGATTCCCGCGCTCGAGATGCTCGCCCACCGGATGGCGTGGTCGCTCGTGTTCATCCTCGCCGTGCTCGTCGCGCGACACCACTGGGCGTGGCTGCGGCCCGCGCTGCGCGACAGGCGCCTGGTCGGCCGCTTCTCCGCGAGCGCCGCGCTACTTTCGGCCAACTGGGGCATCTACATCTGGGCCGTGAACGCAGGCCATATCGTCGAGGCGAGCCTCGGCTACTTCATCAATCCACTGATCAACGTGTTGTTCGGCTTCGTTTTCCTGCATGAGCGGATGCGCTCGCTGCAATGGTGCGCGGTGGCGCTTGCGTCGCTCGGCGTGGCCTGGCTCACCTGGCAAAACGGCGCGCCGCCGTGGATCAGCCTCGCGCTCGCGCTGACGTTCGGCGGCTATGGCCTGTTGCGCAAGACTGCAAAGCTCGGCGCGCTCGAAGGCCTCGCGCTCGAAACGGTGCTGCTCTTTCCCGTGGCGATCGTCTATCTGATGATGATCGGCATGGCCGGCGCGAGCCATTTCACGCATGCGTCGCTCGGATTGCAACTGCTGCTGGCCGCCGCCGGGCCTATCACGGCCGTGCCGCTGCTGCTCTTCGCGGCTGCGGCGCGACGCATCCCGCTCTCGATGCTCGGCTTGATCCAGTACGTGACCCCCACGCTTCAGCTCCTCACTGGCGTGCTGATCTACGGCGAGCCGTTCGGGTCCGTGCGAGCGATCGGCTACGGCGCAATCTGGGCAGCACTCGCGCTCTACTCGTTCGAAGGGTTGCGTGGCACGCTGGCCGCGGCGCGGCAGGCGCGTAGGGTGGCTTGAAAAGCTCGAAGGGTGGAGCGCCGCCACCAGGGGCTGGCAGGAAGCGCTCATGACGGTGAGATGAGGGGAGGCGGGTAGCGGCCGAGCCGTGTCACAACGCGGGCGATCCTCTTCGATCTTCGGCACTTGCACCGGTCAACCCGCGACCACGGCTTTCATCGGCAGCCAGGTCGCGCGAACGGCCGGCAGGGCCGCGCAGTCAACAGACAAGGCGCGGGAAACTAGATTTTCGAGAAGTCGTAGTCTCGCTCAACAAGGCAAATGCGGGTTTTGTAGGATTCGTACCATTTTTCCCGCCCGGCCTGTTGTGCTACCAGATGCATTGAATCCCGTTTCCAGGCGGCGATGGATTCGAGGCTATCCCAATAGGAAACCGTAATTCCGAGTTCCTCCCGCGCAGACTCGACACCCAGGAATCCGGGCTGTTTAGCGGCCGCTTCGGCCATTGCATCGGCCATGTCTCCATACCCGTTGTCCCCGGGGGTTCGGATGGACGTGAAGATCACCGCGTAATAGGGAGTGGCTCTGGTCTTCGCTATAGACATTGTTACCTTCCTTTGGTCATTTGCTATTGATGGCTTTGCAGTGCGCATTGTCGGCGATCTGTGTCACGTCGTCGAGCCACGTGTCTGGAACCGGGTCAACGAGCTATCTTCCGTGCAATATACTTCTGTATTGCCAGGGGAATCACCGTCGAAGCTGGGGCGGATAGCGGTCTCCGGATAACGAAGTTGCTGATAGGGGCACTTAAATGCGAAACTGGCTCCTGATTCCGACGAAAGAACAATGGGATAAATGGTCTTTACCCAGCAAGCTCACTTTTGTTGGGACTTTCGTCGGAGTTCTGAGTCTTCTTTTGGCAGTTCTGTTCTTTCTTTGGCCGCTGATCTTTACGTCCGATCCGACAGAAAAACGATTGGACGGTGCGTTGCTTGCCGCAATCGAAGATGCCAAATCCATCAGGAACCAGCTCTCGTCACTCAAACAAATCGGGGAATTGAAGTTGGAGGGTAACGATATTGCCGTGCCTTCATCGAAAGACGGGCCAGTGATAGTCGAGTCCTCCGCAATGAAGCAACTGATGGATGACGGCGATTATTATCAACGACTGTCACCGCTTCTTCGCGAAAGACTGCCGAAGTTCATCCAAATAAGAAATGCTTTGCTGAATGGGCTCGGCCGCGCGCAACCAGATATTACGCAGCTCGGCACGCTCCGTCTTTTGGATATTGAGCTCGAAACCGAAACTGATTGTCTCATTCTCGAACGTCAGCTTCGTTCAGGCGAAATGACGAAGGATCGGCATGACGAGTTATTTAATGCGGCGCTTGAACTTCAGGTGTTAAGAATGCGTTCTCGAGCGCCAAGCGACCGCGGTAACCTGTCTGGCCATACGCCTAACCTACCGGCAGAGAGCCAGATAAAAGAGCCGCCGGGGCAGTAAATCATGTTGCTTTAACCGCCGGCTTAATAGTTACTACCGCTTTGCGTCGCAAGTTCGCGTTGGCAACGGCGAGACGCGACTACCCGTGATTTCCCAGCATGGTTCGACGACATGTAGGTGCACCGCAATGACACGCGTACTGGGCGCGAATGTCGTCGGTGACCGCACCGTCCACCGACAGACCGTAGTTGATGAAAAGCTCTTCCCCGGGTGCGATGGTGGCGAGCGCATGAATGAACACCCGGTCGCCCGTTTCGATGGCCTCGCAGTTGGGGGCGCACGCATGGTTCAGAAAGCGCGCGCTGTTGCCGCCGCGGCTGCCGTCGATCACGCGTCCATCGGACAGACCGAACACGAACGTGTGGCCCGCATCGGCTCGCTGACGGGCGGCGGCGCGCCGCCAGCTGGTCACTTCCCCCTTGTACTCGATGACCCGTTCGCCTGCGGCGATCGGCTGCAGCGCGAACAGTCCCATGCCATGCACGGGTGAGCGTCGTGCGGTGATGCGTCGCAATCGCATGTTGTCGTTTCCTTCCCGACCCTCGGTCGTTGCATGTGGTTTAGCGGCGATGCGAAGCATATCGTCACGCACTCACGCGCTCAATATTTTTCTTTATAAATCTGCAACTAACTGTCAAGGACCGCCGCGCCAGCAGTTCCGGCTTCGCCGCACAGCGGTTAGCAACGCTCCACGGTCAGAGCGAGGCCATCCAGTCGCATCTTCACGTCATCATACTGGCGCAACAGTCGGCTCACGCAAATGAGCGGCTGGCTGCCGCCGCGCGCTTGCGCAGCCAGTTCATGCAGGCGAACAGGGCGATCGCGAATGCCATCAGCAGTGTGGCCACGGCGAGGATCGACGGGTCGATCTGGTCGCGGATGCCGCTCCACATCTGCCGCGGCACGGTACGCTGCTCGGGGCCGCCAATGAACAGAATGACGATCACCTCGTCGAACGACGTCGCGAATGCGAACACGCTGCCCGTCGCGACGGCCGGCGTGATCAGCGGCAGCGTGACGCGACGAAACGCGACCCACGGCTGCGCGCCCAAACCCGACGCGGCGCGAAGCAGGCTCTGATCGAACGACAGCAGCGAAGCCGTCACGGTGATCACCACGAAGGGCGTACCGAGCGCCGCATGCGCAAGCACGACGCCAGTGTACGAATTGACCAGCCCGAGCGGCGAAAAGACCAGATAAAACCCCGCCGCGACGACGACGATCGGCACGATCATCGGCGACACGATGATCGGCATGATGATCGAACGGTACGGAAACTGCGCGCGGCTCAAGCCGAGCGCGGCCAGCGTGCCGAGCACCGTCGCGATCAGCGTCGACGCCGCGCCAATGCCGATGCTGTTGGCAAACGCGCGTTGCCAGTCCGGCGAACTCAGCGCCTGCGCGTACCAGCGCAGCGAGAAGCCCTGCATCGGGTACGAGAAGAACGAGCCGGAGTTGAACGACAGCGGCACGATCGCGAGGATCGGCGCGACGAGGAAAAAGAAAATCAGCGCGCAATGCACGCGCAGTCCGGCGCCAGCGATGCGTTCCGAGAGTAGCCGGGTTCGTCCGTCTTTCATCTGAGTCTGCCTGTTGATCAACTATCCGAATGAGCGACAACTACTTGGCGGCGCTTGCGCGGCGCGTCAGCCGAAGCGCAAGCGGTCGATACCGACCAGCCGGTTGAAGATGAAATAGAACACCGCTGTAAATGCGATCAGATAGCACGACAGCGCACCCGCGAGTCCCCAGTTGAGCTGATCGTTGGTCTGCGACGCGATCAGCTGGCTGATCATTTCGTCGCCGGCGCCGCCTAGCAGGGCGGGGGTGATGTAATAGCCGAGCGCGAGCACGAACACGAGAAAACATCCCGCGCCGACACCCGGCAGCGTCTGCGGGATATACACACGCGCGAAGGCCACGGCCGGATGCGCGCCGAGCGATTTCGCCGCGCGCATGTACACGGGCGGCACGCCTTTCATGACCGAGAAGATCGCGAGGATCATGTAGGGCAGCAGGATATGCGTCATGCCGATCAACACACCCGTGCGATTGAAAATCAGCGGCAGCGGATGGTTGATGATGCCGAAGCGGAGCAACGCGCTATTGATCACGCCACCGGGTTGCAGCAGCACATACCACGCGGTGGTGCGCACCAGCAGCGAGGTCCAGAACGGCACGATCACGAACAGAATCAGCCGGTTGCTCTGGTTCTCCGGCAGCGTCGCGAGCAGATACGCGACCGGGTAGCCCAGCACCAGGCACAGCAGCGTGACCGTCGCACTGATCGTGACCGTGCGCCCGAACGCCGCGCGGAAGATGGCGCTGTCCGCCGCGACGGACGTCACCGAACCGTCAGGCGCGACTTGCGCGTCGACGGCGTTCAGCAAATAGTCGGGTGTGGGCGAGATCGACGCACGCTTGAGCAGACGCCAGGTTTCCGGCGTGTTCCAGCGTTCGTCCAGATCGATCAGGACGGGTTTCCATTGCGCGGGTGTTTCCGAACGTGTGGCACGCGCCGTCTTGAACAGCAGGCTGCGGAACTCCGGCTGATAGAAGTTCATGCGCCGCGCGATATTGCCGAGCTGGCCGGATTCGCTGGCGCCCTTCAGGTCGTGCGCGAGTGCGGCGAACGCCGGTTCGCCGGGCACGCCCGCGCCGTCCCATCCGGCCAGCGCGGCGCTCAACTGCGGCATGCCGGTGCGCACTTCAGGATTTCGCACGCTGCGCGCGAGCAGGCTGGCGATCGGTGCGACGAACGTCACCAGCAGAAAGATCAGCAACGGCAAAGCCAGCAGCAATGCGCGCATCGCGGCCTTGCGGCGCGCAGCCCGGAACGACTCGCGGTTCGCGGCCTGCGGGCCGCGGCCGAAAGGGGCGGTGGATGGCAGCGGCGTATTCATCGTGCTCGATCTCTCGGGTGACGTTCGTTCGATCCGGCGTTACTGCGTCAGCCAGTTCTGGAACCGCTTGTTGATCGCATCCGCGTTGTCGGCCCAGAACGTCGCGTTAATCTGCAGCGGACGCTTGAAGTTGTCCGGTGCCGTCGGCAGATCGTTCAGACGCGCCTTGTCGATCAGCGGAATGGCGTCCTTGCGCGGCGGCGCGTACGCGATGTACTTCGACAGATCCGCATAGGCTTGCGGCGTCGAGGACGCGATGATGAACTTCTGCGCCGCGTCGGCATGCTTCGCACCGTTGACCACCGCCCACCATTCGTAGTCGTACACCTGCGCATCCCAGACGATCTTGAACGGCTTCTTGTCCTTGTGCACGGCGTCGTCGATACGGCCGTTGTACGCCTGCGTCATCACGACCGCGCCGTCGGCGAGCAGCTGCGGCGCCTGCGCACCCGCTTCCCACCAGACGATGCTCGGCTTGATCGTGTCGAGCTTCTTGAACGCGCGGTCGACGCCGGCAGGCGTGGAGAGCGTCTTGTAGACGTCCTTGGGCGCCACGCCATCGGCGATCAGCGCCCATTCCATCGCGACCTTCGGCGACTTGCGCATGCCGCGCTTGCCGGGGTACTTGTTCAGGTCGAAGAAATCGTTGATGGTGGTCGGCGCGGTTTTCAGCTTGCTGCTGTCGTACGCATAGACGGTGGACCACACCATCGCGCTGACGGCGCAATCACTGATCGAGCCCGGCAGGAAGTCGCTGGTGTTGCCGAGGGCCTTCCTGTCGAACTTGGCGATCAGGCCTTCGTCGCAGGCGGTGATCGCGTCGTTGGTTTCGAGGTCGATCAGATCCCAGGTCGGGTTCTTCGACTGCTCCATTGCCTGCAGCTTGGCGAGGCCGCCATCGTAGGACTCGGTGGAGAACTGGTTGCCGGTTTTCGCGGTGAACGGTTCGAACCATGCTTTTTTCGCGGCCGCTTCATACGCACCGCCGAAGGTGACGACGGAAATCGTATCGGCCGCGTGAACCGTGGCTGTGGCAAACATCCCGAGCGCGCATGCCCCGAGGGTGGTCCGGAATGACGAGAACGTGGTCTTCATTTCTAGTTGGCTCCTGCGATAAGTGGCGAGGCGGACGAGGGAACGGCAACAGTGGAATAGTCGGCGCCGCCGGACGCGGCGGAGGATTTCGGCGCGGCCGCCATCGCGGGCAGCACCTTGCAGTCGTCGCGTCGCCAGGTCACGGCGGTCTGGCGGCCGAGTGCGGGCAGATCATGATGCTGTGTATTCGGCACCTTGACGACCATGCTTTCGCCATGGCCGAGCTTCAGATGCACGCGATGATGATCGCCGCAGTAGACGAGCTCCTCGACCAGCGCGTGCACCACGTTCATGTTCTGCCGGGTCGCTTCCTGCACGGCTTCGGGCGTTGCGGCGATGTGCGCGCGCTCGGGTCGCAGCGCCAGCACCGCCGCGTCGCCTGACGCGAGCCCGGCGCCTGGGCGTCCGCGCACCGTGCTGCCGTCGGCCAGTTGCATCGCGGCCCATTCGCCGCCGTCGGAATTGACGCGGCCAGTGAGTCCGTTGTTCTCGCCGACGAAATTGGCAACGAATGCATTCGCCGCGTTTTCGTAGAGTTCGGTCGGCGTGGCGGCCTGCTGGATGCGTCCATCGGAAAACACGGCGACGCGGTTCGACATCGTCAGCGCTTCGTTCTGGTCGTGGGTCACGTAGACGATCGTCAGCGACAGTTCGCGATGCAGCCGCATGATTTCGTATTGCATGGTTTCGCGCAGGCGCTTGTCGAGCGCGCCGAGCGGCTCGTCCATCAGCACCACGCTCGGCTCGAAAACCAGCGCGCGGGCCAGCGCGACACGCTGCTGCTGGCCACCCGAGAGTTGCGACGGACGCCGCCCCGCCAGATGCGACAACTCCACCATGTCGAGCACGCGCGTCACGCGCGTTTTCTGTTCGCTGCGGCTGACCTTGCGCACGGACAGCGGAAACGCGACGTTCTCGGCAATCGTCATGTGCGGGAACAGCGCATAGTTCTGAAACACCATGCCGATATCGCGCCGATGCGGCGGCTTGTCGTCCAGGCGCTTGCCGGCGAGGCGGATTTCGCCGCGGGTCGGCGATTCGAATCCCGCCAGCATCATCAGTGTCGTGGTCTTGCCGGAACCGGACGGACCGAGCAGCGAAACGAATTCACCGTGCCCGACGTCGAGATCGAGTCCCTCGACGACGCTATGCACGCCGTCGTATGACTTGCTGACGCCGTCGAACGAGATAAATGGTTGGCTTGACATGGGCATCTCGGCAGAGTGTTGGCGGTCTACGTGGGGCGGCGGATCACGTCGCGCCCACGCGTCCCGCCAGATAGCGGGCGAAGTCGTAATTCGGCCGTTCGAGTGGGCTCAGATGACCGGGCTTCGCGAGTGGCGCGTGCACGCCGCGAAACACCGCCTCGACGCCGCGCCGGTCCTCGGCATTGACTTCGTCGAGCAGGGTCTTGAGCGTAGACATGTAATCGGCGGCGCGCGGATCGTCGACGAATTCCGGCGCGAGGCCGCCGCCGAAGCGGATATGCACGCGGCCAACGCCCCGCGGCTGCAGGATCAGATACCAGAAGTAGCCGGGCGTCAGCGTGATCAGGTGGGTCGGGTAGATCGCCAGCAGCGCGGTGGTGCGGCGCCAGTGCCCTTGCAAACGCGTGTTGGCGGGATGCGCATTGCCGATCGGCAGCGATGCTTCCTTGGTGATCCAGTGATAGTTGAACGCAGGCAAACCCGGCGGACATTCCATTTCTTCGAGCTTCGAGTGCGGTCCGACCGTTGCGCGATGCAGCATCGGCAGGTGGTAGCTCTCCATGAAATTTTCCGCGAGGATCTTCCAGTTGGTGTCCCACACGTGTTCCTCGTGGAAGGTCTCGACGTAGTCGCCCATGCCGTACGGCGCGATCAGCTTCGTCAGCTCGGACAGATGCGATTCGACCGAAGGCGCGTGCGCGTTGAGCGTGACGTAAATCCAGCCTTGCCACGTCTCGCAGCGCACGGCAGGCAGCCTGTATTGGTCTTTGCAGAAGCCCGGTTGCTGATCCATCAACGGCGCGCCCGCGAGCGAGCCATCGAGCGTGTAGTTCCATGCGTGATACGGACAGACGATCCGGCGCACGTTGCCGCGCCCTTCGAGCAAGACCGACATCCGGTGCAGGCAAACATTAGAGAATGCGCGCAACGCGCCGCTCGCATCGCGCAGCACGAACAGCGGCTGGTCGTCGATCTGCGCGGTCAGATAGTCGCCGGTCTCTGCCAGCGCGCTCGCGCGGCCCACGCACAACCACTCGTTGCGAAACACGTCGCGCTGCTCGAGCGCGAGAAACGCCTCCGACGTGTAGACGGCCGGCGGCATCGCGTGTGCATCCTCGAACGGACGCTCGCAGTTCTCGCGCAGCGCGTGAACGATGTCGAGCTCAGTGTCCGTCGACTGAAGAATGGCTGACATAGGGGCCCCCCATCAGTGTTTGCATCCGATGAGCACCAATCTAACAATCCAAATTACTAGGTAAAATATTGTTTTTGCATGCAGCGCATAGCACATGGCTATGCAGTGACACTTGCGGGCTCCTGTTAGCTGATGCGCAGTCGCCGGATATACGTTTCACAGAATGCCGAAAAGCGTTTCACAACCTCGCGCGGCTTGACGGCGCCCGATAGCGCAATGCCAAGCGTCGTCGCATTGACACTCTCCCTGAAATGTTTAATCACGAAGTCTTCGCCGTCCACAGTCCGGGTCGACTTCAGCGGGAAGTTGAGTATGCTGTAACCCAAGCCGTTGGCGACCATGCCACGCACCACTTCAGGCTGTGACGAGCGGAACGCCGCGGTAGGGCGGCTGCCGACCGCGTCGAACAGCGCGGAGAAGTACTCGCGGCTATGCGGAAGATCCAGCATCACATAGGGCTCGGGCAGCAGATCGGCCAGCGACACCTGGCGCGCCCGTGCAAGCCTGTGTGTTTTGGGCAGGATGACATACGGGGGCAGCGAAAGCAGCGGGGTAAACGCGATTCCATCGGTGATATCGAGGCTGTAGGTCAGCGCGATATCGAGCGAGCCGTCGTGCAGGCCGCTCAAAAGCGTGTCCTGATGCGCTTCCGTGGTACGGAAGGTGATCGCCGAATAATCCTGCACGAAGCGGCTGATGATGCCGGGCATCAGCGGCGGCGCCAGCGACACCATGCAGCCGAGCGAAATGGAGCCCGACATGCCGCCGTCGATTTCGGTTGCGGTCAGCTGTAATTCTTCGGCGTTCTGAAGCAGATTGCGAGCGTGGCCGAGCAGATCGCGGCCCGGTTGCGTGAGCGACAACCCGCTCGCGTGATGGCGGATGAACAGCTGGACGCCGAACGATTCCTCCAGATCCGCGAGCGACGTCGAGATAGACGGCTGCGAGATGTGCAGCCGCTTTGCCGCGGCGGTGAACGAAAGCGTTTCGGCCGTGACGACAAAATACCTGAGCTGACGCAACGAGTAGCGGATCGAGGTGCCGTCCATCAATTGCTCCGTGTTCGGTCGAACCGATTGTCGCTCGACAATTTTCGATTGCATAGCGAAAAACGATGCAGAGCATTTTTAAAATATAGTTTTTGTTGGCCGCCGCGCGGCGTACATTCTGTCCGACCGAGAGACCCGAATCCAGAGCGTATTTCAGAAGGAGAAGGCCATGGCGGCTGAAAAATTGTCGATCGACACGCTGGTCATAGGCGCGGGTCAGGCTGGCGTGGCGATGAGCGAACATCTGAGCAAACTCGGCGTGCCCCATCTCGTGCTGGAGCGCGACCGCATCGCGGAACGCTGGCGCACCTGCCGCTGGGACTCGTTGGTCGCGAATGGTCCCGCCTGGCACGACCGCTTCCCTAATATGGAGTTCGAAGGACTCGATCCCGATGGCTTCGCCGGCAAGGATCAGGTCGCCGAGTACTTCGAAGCCTATGCGCGCATGTTCAATGCGCCGATCCGCACCGGCGTCGAAGTCACGAGCGTCGAGCGTCTGAAGGGCCGGGCAGGATTTGCGGTCGCAACGTCCGACGGCACGATCGAAGCTCGTCGCGTCGTCGTTGCGACCGGGCCGTTCCAGCGTCCCGTCATTCCCCCCATCGCGCCGCAGGACCTCGAACTCACGCAGCTTCATTCGGCCCACTATCGGAACCCTGAGCAACTGCCCGAGGGCGCGGTGCTCATGGTGGGCGCGGGGTCGTCCGGCGTGCAGATCGCCGACGAACTGCAACGCGCGGGCCGCAAGGTTTATCTGTCCGTCGGCGCGCATGACCGTCCGCCGCGCGCCTATCGCGGCCGCGATTTCTGCTGGTGGCTGGGTGTGCTCGGCGAATGGGACAAGGAAGTTGCGGTGCCGGGACGCGAGCATGTGACGATCGCCGTCAGCGGCGCATACGGCGGCCAGACCATCGATTTTCGCAGGCTCGCGCAGCGCGGCATGACGCTCGTCGGCACCACGAAATCGTTCGCGAATCGCGTTGTGACCTTCGAACCCGACCTCGCCGTCAATCTGAAGCGTGGCGACGAATACCTGATGTCGCTGCTCGACACCGCCGACGCCTACATCGAGCGCAACGGCGTCGACCTTCCGGAAGACCCCGACGCACGGCTGATTCCACCGGACCCGGAGTGCGTGACGCATCCGCTGCCGGAACTGGATCTGAGGAACGCGGGGGTTAGCACGATCATCTGGGCCACCGGCTATGCGGTCGATTTCAGCTGGCTGCACGTGAACGCGTTCGACGATAAGGGCAAGCCGCAGCATCAACGCGGCGTATCGAAGGAGCCTGGCGTGTATTTCCTCGGCTTGCCGTGGTTGTCGCGGCGCGCGTCGTCGTTTATCTGGGGCGTCTGGCACGACGCCAGGCACATCGCCGATCACATCGTCACGCAGCGCAAATACCTCGCCTATCGCGACGCGTCGCAGCGTCAGCAGGACGCGCGCGGCGCGCATGCCGCGACTGCACCCGATACCGCGTGTGACGCATCGCACGAGCCGAAGACCAAAGAAGTGGGAGTGAACTGATGCCTACCCATACCCGCATCCGTATGTTCAATACGAAGGACACGTACCCGAACCAGTCGCTCGATAACGATCTTTGCCAGGCGGTTCGCGCGGGCAATACGGTCTACGTGCGCGGCCAGGTCGGTACGGATTTCGACGGCAACCTGATCGGTCTCGGCGATCCGCGCGCGCAGGCCGAGCAGGCGATGAAGAACGTCAAGCAGCTTCTGGAGGAAGCGGGCAGCGACCTGTCGCATATCGTCAAGACGACGACCTACATCACCGATCCTCGTTATCGCGAGCCGGTGTATCAGGAAGTCGGCAAGTGGCTGAAGGGCGTGTATCCGATTTCGACGGGGCTTTGCGTCAGCGCGCTCGGCCAGCCGCAGTGGCTGATGGAAATCGACGTGATCGCCGTGATTCCGGACAACTGGACGCCGACGCAGGCTTAAAAGGATTCCCATGACATTCTCGATCGTCGGACGTTGTGAGAAGACGGGCCAGCTCGGTATCGCGATCAGTTCGTCGAGCATTGCGGTGGGTGCGCGGTGTCCGTGGGTGCGCGCGGGCGTCGGTGCGGTGGCGACGCAGAACGTGACGCTGCCCGCGCTCGGCCCGCAGATTCTCGATCTGCTCGAAAGCGAGCGTATCGCGCCGGATGCGGCGCTCGAACGGGCGCTGGGCGCGAGCGAATGGAGCGAGTACCGGCAGGTGACGGTGGTCGACAGCGAAGGTCGAACCGCGCTGTTCACCGGCAAGGAAGCCCTCGGCGTGCATCACGCGGTCGCGGGAAATCAGTGTGTGGCAGCGGGTAATCTGCTCGCCGGCAAGCCGGTGATCGACGCGATGGTGAAAGCGTTCGAGAGCGCACAAGGCGCGCTCGCCGATCGTCTGCTGCACGCGATGCATGCTGCCGTCGAAGCAGGCGGAGAAGCCGGACCCGTGCATTCGGCGGCTCTGAAGATCGTCGATACACACGTCTGGCCGGTCGTCGATCTGCGTGTCGATTGGGCGGATGACGATCCGATCGGAAAACTCGACGCGCTATGGCAAGCGTATCGGCCGCAGATGCGGGACTACATCGCGCGTGCGTTGAATCCGACCGCGGCGCCGAGCTACGGAGTGCCCGGCGATGAGTGAGCTGTCGAGCCGTGCGCTGCTCGAACGGCTGATCGGTTTTGCGACCGTCAGCCGCGACTCCAATCTGGAGCTGATCGGCTTCGTCCAGCAATACCTCGCGGATCTAGGTGTGGAAAGCGAGCTGTTCCATAACGACGATCGCACCAAGGCAAATCTGTTCGCCACCATCGGGCCGCGAGACCGTGGTGGCATCGTGCTCTCCGGGCATACCGATGTGGTGCCCGTCGACGGTCAGGCATGGACCGTGGACCCGTTTCGTCTCACCGAGAAAGACGGGCGTCTGTACGGACGCGGCACGGCGGATATGAAAGGCTACATCGCGTGCGTGCTGGCGGCAGTGCCCGCATTCCTGAGGCTGAAGCTCGAAGTGCCGGTGCATCTCGCGTTTTCATACGATGAGGAAGTGGGCTGTCTCGGCGTGCGGCCGATGCTGGCCGAACTCGAAAAGCGCGCGCATAGGCCGCGCATGTGTCTGATTGGTGAGCCGACCGAATTGAAACTGGTGCTCGGCCACAAGAGCAAGCTCGCGATGCGCTGCCACGTGAAGGGCGCGGCATGTCATTCCGCGTACGCGCCGCAGGGCGTCAACGCGATTCAATACGCGGCGCGGCTGATCAACCGGCTCGAGCAGATTGGCGACGAACTCGCGCAGCCGGAACACCATGACGCGCGTTTCGATCCGCCGTTCTCGACGGTGCAGACCGGTGTCATCAAGGGCGGACGCGCGCTGAATATCGTGCCCGCCGAATGCGAGTTCGATTTCGAAGTGCGGGGCGTGCCGGGCTTCGATCCCAACAGGGTGGTGGACCAACTGCAAACCTACGTGGCAAGCGAACTGCTGCCGAAGATGCGCGCGGTGCAGCCCGATACCGATGTCCGCGTGCAAATGCTGAATGCGTATCCTGGACTCGCGACTTCGCCCGATAGCGACGTGGCACGCCTGCTCGCGCTGTTGAGCGGATCGAAACAATACGAAACGGTCGCCTTTGGTACGGAAGGCGGACTGTTCACGCAGGCGGGCATTGCGACCGTGGTCTGTGGACCCGGCAGCATGGATCAGGGCCACAAGCCGGATGAGTTCATCACGGTCGAACAACTGAACCGGTGCGACGCGATGTTCGCGCGCCTCGCTGAACATCTACGAAGCGTGAAGTAGCCCGGGCTCATCGCGACACACGCTCTACCGCTTCGAGCACGAAATGCGCGACCACGACCACGCCGGTGGTCAGGGTCGCGAGCCAGCACAGCGCGCGTAAAGACCAATGCGCGACGAGTTCGCCGACCGCTTCGCGTTTCGCACTCAGCAGCACGAGAAGCACCAGCACGGGCGTAATCGTCATACCGTTGACGACGGCGCTCCAGTACAGCGCCTTGACAGGATCGACGCGCCACAGGCCGAGCGCGAGACCAAGCAGCGTCCCGAGCCCCGCGAGCGCGATGAGCAAAACGGCAATGCGCCGATCACGCTGTTTGCCGTGGGGCCAGTCGAACGAACTCGCGACCGCTTGCGCAGCCGAGCCGGCAAGCGGCGGTAGTGCGAGCAGCGCCGAGCCGACCAGCGCAAGCCCGAGCAGGGGGCCGGCATAGCCCTTCAGCAGCGGTTCGAGCGCTCGCGAAAGCTCCGTGGGCTCGCCGGGCTGCGTCTGTGCACCATGCAGCGTCGCCGCAGCCGCAATCATCATGCACGATGCGGCCACGCTCGATAACGCGGTGCGCATCAAGGTCTGGTTACGCAATCGGCGAAGCTGCTGCGACGAACGTCGATCGCCCCGCGCGGTGTGCTGTTGGTGCTGCCGATGTTCTTCCTGGGCTTCCTGCTCGGCCTGCGAAAAAAGCAGATACGGACTCATCGTCGTACCGAGCACGGCCATCAGCATGGTCACGAACTCTTCTTTCCACTCGACGTGTGGCACCAGAGAGCGCAGCACGACCGTGTGCCACGGCACATCGACTATCAGCAGCACGCCGACGTACGCGAACATCGGCAGCATCAACCATTTGAGCACCTGCGCATAGCGCGCATACGGAATGAACCACTGCAGTGCAATCGACGTGCAACCGCATGCGAGCGCGAGCAACCAGAGCGGCCCATGCGTGAAGCGTTGGAAAACTGCGGCCATCGCCATCACATTGACGGCGATGTTCAGCGTGTTCGCAATCACGAAGCGCGCCACAGCGAAATAGAAGAACACCGGCGAATAGTGGGTGCGCATGTTCGCCGTCAGGCCATGTCCGGTGACGGCGGCGACGCGCGCCGAGACCAGTTGCAGCGCAACCATCGACGGATACGACAGTATGCAGGTCCACAGCATGTCGTAGCCGTACCACGCGCCCGCGAGTGAGTAGGTGGCGATGCCGCTGGGGTCGTTATCGCAACCGAGGCTTGCCAGCCCCGGTCCGAGATCGGCGGCCCACGAGCGGGCAGGCTGCGACGATGAAGCGGGCGCACTACCTTGTGCGGCGCGGGACGCGGTGCGTCTGTCGGGGGGAGAGTCCATGCGGCTGATCGTCCGAAACCGGGGATGCTGTAGCGCCCGCACGAAACGTTCCTTCGTCGAATCGAACCGTTGGCGACGCCGACTACCACCCCATGCGCGAAGCCCCGATGGTCGCCACCACTGAAGCGCTAACCGGTGCTATATTTTTTGCGTCGTCATTTCTATGACTATTGCTACCGCGCGCCACATGCAGCAGACCATGCCGACGGTAAAACCGGACTTGTCGGAGATTCCGCCGTTAATGACACTCGAAGAGAGTGCGCATCGCATGCCCACTCGCGCCGCAACCTCAGGGGTCGTGCGCTAATGGAAACCAGCGACTACGACGGCTACACGTTGTGGGGGCATGCCATCCTTCAGCAGGAAGGCGAGGGCATCCTGCAACCGGAGCGCTATGCGGCGAGCGGAACCATCACCCGGGGCGGAAAGCTGGTCGAAGCGTCGGGCATTCTCGGACTATTCGATAGCGAGGAAGAAGCCCACCATGCAGGCCTCGATTGGGCGCGCGCGTGGGTGGATGCGCATGGATGAGCGCGAGCGTGGCCGTGGGCTACGTTTCCCGCTTGCTGCGTCCATACAGCAGAAGCATCGCCGCTATCACCACGCCGTAGATGATCTGACGTCCAGCCTCCGGCATCTGCGCGACCGAAAGGATCGACTGCAGCAGCGTGATCAGAATCGCGCCCGCTACCGTGCCGAGGTATGAACCTCGGCCACCCAGAATCGACGTGCCGCCGAGCACGACCGCCGCGATCGCCGGCAGCAGGTAGGCATCGCCCATCGACTGCGCTGCCTTCGATGCATAGCCGGCGAGCAAGACGCCGCCGAACGCCGCGAACCCGCTGCACACCGCAAATGCGGCCACGGTCACGAGCCGCGTATTGATGCCGGACAGATACGCGGCGCGCTCGGTATTGCCGATCGCGTACAGCGTGCGGCCGAAGGTCGTCCGCGACAGCAGGAACACCGTGACGCCGCCGATCACCACCCACAGCGCAACCGCATTCGGCACGCCCGGTACCAGCCAGCCTGCCGCGAGCCATCGCATCACCTGTGGCGCGGAATCCTGCGGCGACGATCCGCCCGTATAGACGATCATGATGCCCTGCGCGACCGCATTGGTCGCGAGCGTGGCGATCATCGACGGAATGCGCAGCAGCGCAACGAGGATGCCGTTGACGACGCCGATCAGCACGCCGCAACCGATCCCCACCGGAATCGCGAGGATCTGTCCGAGTTCGCCGTGTCCCGCTACCGCGCACGCCATCATTGCGCCGACGGTGATCGTCCATGGCAGCGACAGGTCGATGTGGCCGAGCAGGATCACCATCATCAGGCCGGTCGCGATGATGCCGAGGAACGCGCCGACCTTCAGTTGCAGCAGGATGTACTCAGGCGACGTGAAGCTGCGCGAAAACATCCCGCCGACGAGCAGCAGCGCGACGATGCACGCGAACGCGATCACGATCGGTTTGTCGATTCTGCGCGTGAGCTTCGACACGAAGGTGCTGCGGCCGGTTGTCGAGACGTGGCTCATTGAAACCACTCCAGACGGTTGCGTACCCTGAACAGCCCGCATGCGCCGATCGCGACAGCGAGCAGAAGAATCACACCCTGAAATAGCGGCTGCCACAGCGCATCGACGTTGAATACGAACAGCAGGTCGCCGATCGAGCGAAACGCGAATGCGCCGAAGATCGCGCCGATCGCGCTGCCCTTGCCGCCGAGCAGCGACACGCCGCCTATCACCACCGCCGCGATCGAAAACAGCGTGTACGAATTGGCGCTGCCGAGGCTCGCTTCGCCGGTGTCGGTGAAGAACGTCAGAAACAGGCCGCCGATCGCGGCGAGCAGGCCGGCCAGCGTATAGCTCGCGAACTTGGCGCGGCGGATCGGCATGGCGGACAGAAACGCGGCCGGTTCGGACGAACCGGTCGCGTACGCCGCGCGCCCGATTGCCGAGCGTTTGAAAGGAACCCAGACGAGCAGGGTGGCGGCGAGCAGAATCAGCAGGCTCGCCGGCAGCACGCCGGCGACCTTGCCGGTCAGTGCGTCGGCGAGGTTCTCGTTGATCGAGCCGCCGGGCACGGGGCGCAGCAGCAGCGCGAGGCCGTAGTAGACCGCGCTCGTCGCGATCGTCGTCACGATCGGCTGCAGCCGGCCGAAAATGATGATCACGGCGTTCAGCGCGCCGCACAGCGCGCCCGCCGCGAGCACGCCGACGATGCCGAGCGCGCTGTGCAGCGCGTCGCCGGTGACGATCCACGAGCCGATGCAATTCGTCAGCACCAGCGTCATGCCGATCGACAGGTCGATGCCGGCCGTCAGCACGACGAGCGCTTGTCCCATCGAGACGAGCGCGAGCAGCACCGCCTTATTCGCCGCGGTCTGAAACACGTTGGCCGACAATGCGGACGGATAGTTGAACAGATAGATCGCGAACATCAGCACGAACAGGCCGAACGCGAACACCGCCCCGCGATTCTCCGCATACCAGTAGCGCAGCCCGCTCATAGCGCGACTCCCGTGGAAGGCGAAACCTGTCCGACGGGCAGGTCCAGTGCGCTGGCGATCAGGTTCTGCTCGGTGATCGCCGAGCCGACGAGTTCCTTCTTGATCCGGCCTTCGTACAGCACCAGCACGCGGTCGCAGCAGCCGATCAGCTCGTCGTAGTCGGTCGAATAGAACACGATCGCCGCGCCCTCGTCGGCGAGGCGCCTGAGCAGCTGATAGAGCTCCTGCTTGGTGCCGACGTCGATACCGCGCGTCGGGTCGCTGAGCAGCAGTATTCGCGGCTGCCGGATCAGCCACTTCGCGATGACCACCTTCTGCTGGTTGCCGCCCGACAGCGAGCCCACCGGCGCATCGACGCTGAACGACTTGATCGCGAGCAGCTCCATCATCCGCTCGACCAGCGACTGCTGGCGGTCGCGATCGATTACGCCGCCGCTGGACATGCGATCGAGCGCGGCAAACGACAGGTTCTCGCGTACCGACATCGGCAGCATCAGGCCTTCGGTCTTGCGGTCCTCGGGGATCAGCGCCATGCCGATTCCGTTGGCGCGCGCGGCCCTCGGGCTGCCGATCGACACCGCTTTGCCGTCGACCTCGATCGTGCCCGCGCAACCGCGCAACACGCCGAACAGCGCGAGCAGCAGTTCGCGCTGGCCTTGTCCGTCGAGGCCGCCCAGGCCGAGGATTTCACCGGGCTTCAACGAAAAGCTGATGCCTTGCAGCGTGTCGTTCCACGCGAGATCACGACACGCGAGAACCGGGGCGGCTGCGCGGCCGTTGGCGGGTTTGGCCGGAAACACATGCTGGTACTTGCGGCCGATCATCATTTCGACGACTTCGTTGTCGGTGCGCGTGCCGGCCTCGAAGCTCATTACATGACGGCCGTTGCGGTAGACCGTGCATTCGTCCGCGAGCGCCTTCACCTCGTGCATCCGGTGCGAGATGAATAGCAGCGCAAGCCCTTCGTCGCGCAGGCGCTTGAGCACCTCGATCACGCGCGCGACGTCGGCCGCGGTCAGCGCCGATGTAGCTTCGTCGAGGATCAGGATGCGAGGCTCGTGCGCCAGACCCTTGGCAAGCTCGACCATCTGCTGGCGCGACAGCGGCAGGTCCCGGACTTTCGCAAGCGGATTGATGTCGGCGGCGCCCGCTCGGGCGAGCGCCTCCTCCGCCTGGCGGCGCTGGGCCCGGCGGTCGATCATGCCGAAACGTCGCGGCGGGTTCGAAGCGAAGATGTTGTCGGCTACGCTCAAGTCGGGGATCAGCGACAGCTCCTGATAAACGCAGACGATGCCGGCCGCGTTCGCCTCGGCCGGGGATGCGAACGAGACCTGCCTGCCATCGTAGTGCATCGTGCCCTCGTCGGGCTGCACGACGCCGGACATCACCTTCAGCAACGTAGACTTGCCCGCGCCGTTCTCGCCGAGGATCGCGTGAATGCGGCCCCTCTTCACCGCGAGCTCGGCGTGATCCAGCGCGACCGCGCCGCCGTAGCTTTTCGACACGCCAGACATCTGAAAGAACGGCTGCGCTGCATCCTGCGGCATGCTTCGTCTCCCGTCACATTCCGGCCATCATCCGATCACTGGTTGCCCTGGCTCTGCTTCATGATCTCCTGCGCGGAGAAATTGATGCCGCAAGTCGGAAACGAGTTGCCGACGAAAAAGTTGTCGGAGTCGTTCGGGAAATAGTTGACGCCCGACTTCAGCTTCGAATCGTCGGTGACGTCGAGCGGCAGCTTGATCGAGACCGGGATCGTCTGACCGTCGAGCGCGGCGAGCGCCGTCTTGATCGCTACTGCGACCTGCGCTGGACCGGTGCCGGCCGACGTGCACTTCAGGCCCTGGCCCCCGTACTGCGCGCAGAACTTGCGAAAGCCGTTTTCCGTCTCGCCGCCGAAGGGCACGAACGGATGCTTCGCATCGATCATCGCGCGCACGACGCCCGTGTCGCCGCCTTGCGCCGAGATTCCATCGAAATGACCCTGCACGGCGATCGCGTCGGCGGCGGCCTTTTGCGCGACCCCGTCGTCCCACTTGCCGTAGACCTGCACGACGTTCCACTTCTTGCCGGTGTCGTCCAAGGTTTTCATGAAACCATTGTGCCGGTCCGTGTCGACCGACGTGCCCGCCACTCCGCGAACCTCGAGCACCTTGCCGCCGTTCGACAGGTGGTTCGCGAGCCACTTCGCCCACAGCACGCCGAGCCCGTACTGGTCGACGTTGACGTTGATCGCGTCTTCGCTGTCGAGGATGTTGTCGAACGCGATCAGCACGACGCCGGCGTTCTTCGCGCGGCGGATCGCGGGGCCGAACGAGGTGGGATTCTGCGCGTCGACGATGATCGCGTCGTAGCCGGCATCGATGAAGTTGTTGACGGCCGAGATCTGCGCCGGCACGTCCTCGCCGGTCGAGACGACCTTGAACTCCTTGAGCTTCGCGGCGACGGCCGGCTGTGCCGCATAGGCTTTGGCCGTCTTGATCATCTGGATACGCCACGTGTTCGCGATATAGCCGTTCACGAGTGCGATCCGATAGGGCCCATTCTTCTTCGGATACTTGATGTACTTCGTGTCGCTCTTCCACGGGACCATGCATGTGGGATCGCTGGACGGCCCGGAAACGATCGTTGCCTGCGCGAAAGCCGCGCTTGCGCACAGCGTGAATGCCGCGGTCGCCGCCGCTCGTAGCACCTGGATTCCTGAAAGCATGTCGTCTCCTTTTTGTTGGATTGAACTTGCCGATTGCCGGCGAACATGGCGGTCATGAATCGCCGCCGAATTCTGTGCGTGAAGCAGGGAATCTTGCGGGATGTGCTGCGGCGGGGCTGAATTCGGACTCGCCGAAGCAGCGGAACGACGTATTCAAAGGCGTCGCCTCCGAAGCAAAACGAAGGGCCGTCCGAAATCAGTCACGTCTGACAGTACTGGCATACCAATCCGCGCGCGATAGTGGTTTACCACGGCGTTGCGGCGAAGCCGAACGGTCTGAAACCCCTGCTGACTCGGTCCGATGCCCAGGAAGGGTGGCGCCGGGCCCGTGGCGGGCTTATCCGTCAATTGGTGTACCATTTTGTCGAACTCGAACCGATCCTTTGGCCGCTTCGAAGCTTTCGGAAATCCTGAATGGACGAGCTTTCACACACGCCGAACGGCCGCGGTGCCGATGAGGACGCGACCGACCGTTCCTATGTCGGGCTCGCGAAACAGATCTACGATCTGATCGCCGCCGACGACGTCGGGCCGCGTGCGCGCCTGCCTTCCGAGCGCACGCTGGCCGAACGCTTTGGCGTGAGCCGCACACAAGTGAGGGAGGCGATCATCGCGCTGGAAGTGCAGGGCGTGGTCGAGGTTCGTGTCGGCTCCGGCATCTATGTGGCAGACGCGCCGGACCCGCGCTCCGCCATGTTCAAACTGCCGCGCGGGCTAGGGCCGATCGAGACGCTGCGCGCGCGGGTGGTGATCGAAAGCGGGATCGCAGCGTTGGCCGCTACCGAACGCAAGGATTCAGACCTGGACCGGCTGTTCGCCGCGTTGCGCGCGATGCGCGAAAACATGCACGACAAGTCGGCGAACGAGGCCGCCGACCGTGATTTCCATCTGGCGATTGCGCGGGCGACGGGAAACGAAATGCTCCGGCTCGTGGTGACTGCGATGTGGGACAACTCGCGCGCGGACCCGTTGTGGAAAAAGATCGAGGAGCACTTCCATACTCCCGCATTGCGGGCGGCGTCGCAGGACGAGCATCAGCGCATCTTCTCGGCGATCATGGCGCGAGACGCGACCGCTGCGCGCACGGCGATGCAGGCGCATCTGACGCGGGTCATCGGCGAATTCACCCAGGCGTGGCGTTAGCATCGCTCCAGTCTGTTCACCTTCTGCCTGGTCACGGTTCTGTTTCGTCGCCAGCGACGTTGTCGAGGAACCGCGCCAGTCGTTCGGTGTCGGCCTTCGTCCAGCCGTCGGGCGGCATCACGCTGGCCCAACCGTTGACGTAATCCTCCGAAGAGTAGTTGTGACCAAAACCCGGCGGCACGGCGAGCTGGTGAATCATGTCGCCCACCGCCTGCACGCCTGAGACGATCGGAAACCAATGCATCGCGCGAGGCATGTCGAAGCCGCGAGGCGGAGCCATCCATTCCGGCGGCCACCAGAACGCTCTGACGCTCCAGAAGACAGCCGGATCGGCCGGATGCTGAAGGTACACGATTCGCGGAGCCGACCAGTCGGCATTCAATGCCACCTGATGCGGATCGCGATTCAGGAACCGTACGACACGCCCCCCATTGAAGACCGGCTGCCAGAAGGGCGACCCGCGATCGCGCTCGCGAGTGAGTTGCGCATGGATGAGATTGCTTTGTTTGGCGCCGGCGATCAGCACGCCATCGGTCGCGGCCACCATATTGGCCACCGACGCGGATGCGTCCGCTCCCACGAAAGGCGCTTCCACTCCCGCGGCGCCGAGGCTCTTGCCGAACAGAATGAGCTTCGGCCGCTTTTGCGGTGGGAGCGTCGACCAGCGGGCGCGAACGGCGTTGAAGAGCGTGATACCCGCCACGTCCGCGAGCCCAGCGTCCACGAAGATCGCGTAGCGGCTAGGCAGGAAGGAGTATTGAATCGCCACGATCGCCGTGTCGCCACCGTGCAGTTGCTCCAGCGAGGCGGCGGCTTTGGGCACGATCCAGCCCGTGCCGGTGGGTATCCATACGACCAGTACTTTGCGGTCGAACCCGCCCGCGCGCTCGAGCTCGCGGACCGCAATCCGCGCACGCTGCTCGAGCGAATCCGCGGAACGCACCCCCACGTAGACCCTCACCGGATCTACCAGCCTCGCATCCGCTCCGTGGAACTTCGCCAGCTCCTGCCTGCTTGTCGCCGTTGCGACGAAGTCGCGCCCCATGCGTCCCAAGCTGTCCCATGCGACCAACGACATGCTGCTGCCGGACACCGTGGGCGACGTGGGGGACAGGGTTCCCTCGGTCGTGTTCTCGTTCTTCGGCTCGTGGACGAGATCGGAGCCCGTGGCGAGGGCGGGAAAAGCCACTGCGCGACCGAGCGCCACGCCAATCACGATGATGAGCAGCGCGGTTGCCGGCACGGAGACGATCGACGGCACGTGACCCTGGATCACCCGGTTGACTGCCGCGACACCACGGGCCGCCACTCGCCCGATGACCACCAGCAGCACCGCCGCCAACGGCGACACCACGCTCATCAGCACGCCATCCAACCAGCCGATGCTTGTCATCCCCATGAAACTACGTTGCTCGTTCTGCCAGCCGAGCCATAGCTTCGCGCCAACGAATAGTGCAATGAGCCACGCCGCCGCGAGAACGATCCCTATGCGCCGGCGGATCCCGATGCCGGGCACGCGCCCCCATCGCTCCAGCAGCCGATTCACCCCGCAGCCAGCCAAAGTGCCTACCCCGTAGCCGATGGCCAGACAAAACGCGCCGACGACGGTTTGCGTTACCCACGACCGCGGAATCAGCGTTGGCGTCAGTGACTGCCACCAGAACACGAGCGCGAGCAACGAGCCGCTGAGCGTCGGCGTCCGAAGTGCGCCTCGGGGCCCGGCGGCTATCGGCTCGTGGGAGTTCCGCATGCGTGCTCGCTCAGATTGGCGCAACTCGCACTTCGTCCTCGCGATCATCCGCAAAGGAGTCGAAGACACGAGCCGGCTTGATTGGGACGGTGCTTCGGGCCATGCATCGCATTGTATTTAGCTTTCTCCGGGTCGAACAACTCGCGGCCTGCCAGTGACTTATTAGGTCAGCGCGCACGCTGCTTGCTCGTCGTGCTGCGATCGGCTCCCACGACTGAATGCCCGCGACCTGGAAATGAAAGATCGATCCACAATCCTATGCGCACGCGACAGCAAACTGCTCCTGGTCGCTCGCTCGCGCTCGCGCTGGTCGCTGCCCGGCGGCACGATAAAGCGGCTCGAAACCCCGCTGGACGCAGCTCGACGCGAACTGGAGGAAGAAACGAACGTCGTCGAGGTCCACCTGACGTATCTGTTCCAGTTTGGCGGGCTGAACAAGCGGCATCATGTTTTCCTGGCCGAGTTCGCGCGCGACATATCACCTGAGCCCGGCAATGAGATCGTCCAATGCCGATGGTTTACTCCGATCAAGATCGCGACCTTGTCGGCCAGCATACCCACCCGGGAAATCGTCGGTCTGTTCGTTCGGCTCGATGATCGCGGCTATCGGCGCGCGGCCCGCTGAAGACAGGTGCGGCACGGTTTTAGCTACGCGGTTGTGGCAGATGGCCGTTGTAGCGAGGTGCACTGTGAAAAAGGCGTCCTCGAAGAAATTGCCGGCTCCTGACCAACGGGCGCCTCTTCTGGCGGAGCTTCGCCGGCACAAAATGGCTCGATCGGCGTACGACTACGTACGCGGAGGCGCCAGGCGCTTTTATGCGTGGCTCGACAGCCAGGCTCCCGGCGCGTTGCCCGATGGTCCGCCCGTGTGGATCTGTGGCGACTGTCATCTCGGGAATCTCGGCCCGGTCGCGGATGCAGCGGGTCACGTGGCAGTCCAGATCAGGGATCTGGATCAATGCGTGATCGGCAATCCTGTGCACGACCTGCTCAGGCTGGGACTGTCGCTCGCGACCGCCGCGCGCAGCGCGGACTTGCCGGGCGTCATCACCAGTTGCATGGCGGAAGCGCTCATCGACGGCTACCAGCAGGCCTTCGACGACACCCGCAGCAACGAGACGAAGCGGGCGCAACGGCCGGCGGTCGTGCAGGTCGCGATGAAGAGGGCGCTACACCGGTCGTGGCGCAAGCTGGACCGGCAAACGCAGCATGGTTGAATTGACCGTCGCAAACAAAGCGGAATATCTGGAGCACTGCCGGCGTTACGCTATTGACCGGCGGGGCGAACAGGTCAGATAGAGGAAGGCTCCCGCCGACGCGCCGGTGAGCGCAGGTGCACGTCATTGCCGCTTACGAACGCCGGCCAGCACCCTTGCGAGTTCGTCGATGGTGAACGGTTTGCTCAATGCGGTCCAGCGAAATTGCATCGCTGGCAATTGCGGGTTTGCGTATCCCGACGAAAACACCACATGCAGTGAAGGCGCTCGCGCGGTCGCCTGCTTCGCCAGTTCGATACCGTCGATATCCGGCATGCGCAGGTCCGTGATCAGCACGTCGAAGGGTTCTTTTGCCAGCCACTCGAGCGCCTCATGCGGCGACGTCGTGAATTTCCCCGAATGCCCGAGCAGGCCGATCAGTTCGTTGGTCGCTTGAGCCAGATTCACGTCGTCGTCGACCAGCAGGATACGCAATGGGGTGAGAGGGCCGCCGAGCGCCGCATCGCGCGAAGTCTTACTGCGTACCGGGTCGCCGGCATCGAGCACCTGGCGGATCTTATGCGCAAGCTGCTCGCGGCTGTACGGCTTGCTGAGCAGGTCGACGCCCGGGTCCAGCCTGCCGCCATGGACGATCGCGTTCTGCGTATACCCCGACGTGAAAAGGACCTTCAGATGCGGCAGCAGCCGCAGAGCTTGCGCGACCATGTCCGTGCTGCGAAGCGGACCCGGCATCACGACATCGGAGAAAACCAGATCGATGTGGACGCCGCTGCGCAATACGGCGAGCGCTTCCTCCGCGGCGTCGGCTTTCAGGACCCGGTAACCGAGGTCCGAGAGCGTGTCGAGGGCGGTCGACTGCACGTTCCTGTCGTCTTCCACGACGAGGATCGTTTCCGATCCTCCCTTGGGCGCCGGCGTGACGCGTGGCGGCAGTTCGACTGCCGGTCGGGTCGAGCGGGGCAGATACAGTTTGACCGTCGTGCCGTGCCCGACCTCGCTGTAAATCTTGATATGGCCGCCGCTCTGCTTGACGAAGCCGTAGGCCATGCTGAGCCCGAGACCCGTTCCTCTGCCCTCCGGTTTGGTCGTAAAGAAAGGATCGAAAGCGCGATCCACCACGTCGGGCGGCATGCCTGTGCCGGTGTCGGTGACGGCCAGCAGCACGTACTGGCCGGCCTGGATGTCCGGCACAGAAGCGACGTACTCGTCGTCCAGCATCGCATTGGAGAGTTCCATCGTCAGCTTGCCGCCCTCGGACATCGCGTCCCGTGCGTTGATCGCCAGATTGAGGATCACGTTTTCCAGCTGATGGATATCGACGAGCGTGTTCCACAAGCCGCCGGCGACGACCGTTTCCACGTCGATCGTCTCGTCGAGAGCCCGGCGCAGCAGATCGTCCATGCCGCGAAGAGCGGAGGCCAGGTTGATAACGACCGGCTGTAGCGGCTGCCGCCGTCCGAACGCGAGCAGTTGCGACGCGAGTTTCGAGCCGCGCTCGACCGCCGTTATCGCTTTTGCCACGCGCTCGCGAGTCCATTCATCGCGGTAATGCCGGCTGTCGAGCAATTCCAGATTGCCGCGCAGGATTTGCAGCACGTTGTTGAAATCGTGAGCAACGCCGCCCGTCAGTTTGCCGACTGCTTCCATCTTTTGCGACTGGAACAGCGCCTTGCGCGTGTCCTCCAGCATCCGGCTGGCTTCCATACGCTCGGTGATGTCGCGCGTGATTTTCGCAAAGCCGGCCAGCGTCCCCTCTTCGTCGCGGATCGCATCGATCACCACGTGCGCCCAGAAGCGCCGGCCGTCCTTGCGCACCCGCCACCCTTCGGCTTCGAACCGTCCCTCGCTGGCTGCGATCGACAGTCCCCGTTGCGGCAGGCCGGCCGCGGCATCCTCGGGCGTGTAGAAGCGCGACATGTGCGAGCCGATGATTTCGTCGGCGCTGTACCCGTGGATCCGGCGCGCGCCGGCGTTCCAGTTCGTGACGATGCCGGCGGGAGAAAGCATGAAGATCGCGTAGTCCGTCACTCCGTTCACGAGCATGCGAAAGCGCCGTTCGCTCTCGACGACGGCATCGTGCGCGGTCTTCTTGTCCGTCATGTCGCGCACGATCTTGCCGAAGCCGAGCACACGCCCCGTGTCGTCGATCAGAGCGGTGATCACGACATTGGCCCAGAAGCGTGACCCGTCCTTGCGGATGCGCCAGCCTTCGGACTCGGAGCGGCCGGTGCTTCGGGCGATATCGAGCAACGCAGCGGCGCTGCCTTTGTCGCGATCGTCCTGCGTGTGGAAAATGTCGAAACGCTGCCCGATGACTTCGTCAGCCAGAAAGCCATGAATTTTCTCGCCGCCGACATTCCAGGTACGGATGATGCCTTCCGGCGAAAGTCCGATGACCGCGTAGTCGATGACCGAGTCGATCCATCGCTGCGCCCAGTCCTCAGGCATGGATGGCTCGCCTTGCGCGCCGTCTGTTGCTCGGTAGTCGCCGGGTTTCGATTGATTCATGCTATGCGATCCTGGGGAATATGATCTCGTAGCACGTGTTATGCCACAGCTGGGCAGGATCGGGAAATCGGTTCAAGAACCGGGCCAGCCGCGTCGTGCTGGCGGGTTCGATCAGTTCGACGGCACCGGGTTTCAAGGCGCGGGAAGGAACTGGACATCGCCGTACCAGGCGCGCGTCGTGGTAGCGGTATTGTCGGTATCGGTCAGCAGCCCGTAGCCGGTTATTCTCCCTGGCGGTTCGTGAAAGACCCGCTCGTAGTCTTGCACGATATTGCGACGCAGACTTTGCCATTGACCCGCATCGCCGGGCTGACCGGAAACCACGATCATCTGTACGCGGTTCGTGCGAGGGTTCGCAATGACGGTGCCCGGCGCGGCGTTGGTCGACCAGACGTACATCAACGTCGCATAGGGCAGATCTTCGCCGCTCAGCTGTTTGGCCAGCCCCATCTTCGCCCGGTCGAACATCGACAGCTTGCTCTTGTCGCCGTCGAACATGAACATCAGCCGCGCTGGCGCGTCTTCCTTCGACGCGACGCGGTTATCGGCGCCCTCGGTCGGCCCCTCTGCTTTCCAGCGCCATGCCACGACGGGTGTGCGCGCGAGGTCGATATTCCCTTCGTGCATCAACGCAGAAGCGGAGCGGTTCGCGTCCGCCTGCAGCACCGTGGTGTGGTCGTCGTGAACCAGCGTGTATTGCGTGATGGGCTTGCCTCGCACCACCGGCAGGTTCTTCCAGCCGGCGGGCAGCGATGCGCCGGGCTCGCTCGTGGAAAAGGCGATACCGGGTTTTTCGTCCTGGGCAAGAACGGGGAGCGGCAACAGCACGAGCGCGACACATGCGGCGATCCAGGCTGGCAGTGCGGTTCGTTTTTGCGCTCGGCGGCTCGAAGGAAGGTGCATGGCGGTCGCATTCGTCTTTTGGATAGCAACCATTGTAATAGGCTGCGCGGGCGACATTTCAGCGGCCGCGTACGTCCGCGGCGGGTCGGGCCCAAGCGGCGCCGGAGCGTCTGAAAATCCTTCCCGACCGTCGCCGGCTCGTGCAACAGCAGGCGCACGGCCGACCCCGCAGTTGCGGGCTTCAGGATTTCCTGACCTCCGGATCAGGCTTTGCCGTAGTCATTTGCAGCCGCCGACGACTGCATGCAATCGCCCGTTCATCCATCATCGGTGGGGCTTGCGAAGATCGAAAGGCGATGTGCAAAATGATTGCGGATTTTCTGGACCGACGCAGGCGCTTGCAAGAGATCGACAGAATCTGCCAGCGCCTGTTCGAAACGTGGTGCGAGGCGCGCAGCCTGACACCGCTGACATACCTGCTGTTTTGCTGGCCGTTGCGCGACACTCGTCCTGTCGCGATACGACGTTTGCAGCAGACGTTGAAGGAACTGCGCCGCGATCATGCGGAAGGTTTCGATGCCGGCACGTTCGTGGCGCTCGATCAGCTCGTCGACCGTCTCGACGAATTGATCGATCGGGCAGAAATCCCGGTGACGCTTTCGCTGGTCACCTAGCCGGGCGGAACTTGCCCGCCGCGAATCCTGCGAGATGAACGGAGCAAGGCTTCACCAATCGGGCGCCTCACGCACGAGTTCGGATTCGGGACATGATCAAGATCCTCATCGCCGACGATCACGCGATCGTGCGCGGCGGCCTCAAGCAGATCATCGCAACTACCGCCGACATGATCGTGGTGGAGGAGGCTGGCCACGGCTCCGAGGTGATCGACAAACTTCGCAGCTGTGACATCGATCTGCTGTTGCTCGACATGACGATGCCCGGCATCAGCGGCGTCGATCTGATCCGACGCGTGCGCTCGGACCGGCCCGGGTTGCCGCTTCTCGTGCTCAGCATTCACAACGAGGCGCAGGTGGCGTCGCGCGCGCTGAGGGCAGGCGCGACCGGTTACGTGACCAAGGACAGCGATCCGGAGGTATTGCTGGCGGCAATCCGTAAGCTCGCCGACGGCGGACGTTTCATCGACCCGAAACTGGTCGACGCGATGGTCTTTGAAAAGCACGCGGGAGACGTGCCGCCGCACGAAGTCCTGACGGATCGGGAGTTTCAGGTGCTGCAGCTGCTCGCCAGCGGCCGGAGCATCAATGACATCGCGCAAGCGTGCTCGCTCAGCGCCAAGACGATCAGCACGCACAAGATGCGGCTAATGCAAAAGCTGGGTCTTTCGAACAACGCGGAGGTGATCCGTTACGCGATCAGGCACGGCTTGATCAGCGAGTAGTCGATGAAGCTGGACCATTGCTTTCGAACGAACCCGTCGCGCGGGTACACCTGATGGGAGAACATCGCATGGAAGTGCTATCGGCGCGTGAAATCGAATTGCGAGCGTGGATAAGCCGATGGTATGACCATGCCGTCGCAGTGGGCCTCGTACGGCCGCCGTTTCTGCTCGACGATGCAAAGGCCACACGCCTCGAGGCCTATTTCGCCGCGGGGTTGACGCCGGAGGAGGCTGCGCAGCTGTTCTTCGGAACCGTGCATTAAGTCTCGCCGCTCCTGGCGGTTCATCGACCGCAAACTCCCTCTCGAAGCACGGTGCCAGGCGCAAGTACCTGGCACCCGCCCGGTCGCCCGGCGCTCGCCATTGCGGTTGCCTCGCGCACGTCTCGCCCGCTCATCATAAGCGCGCATTTCCCACATATCGGGGAAACTCCCTGGCTCTCGAAAATTGGAATTCGACTTAACAAAGTTAGAATGACTGCTCTAAGACGGCTTCAGACCGTCTGCCCGACCGACGGCCCGGCGTGGGAACAACCTTCACGAATCGCAGTGGCAGCGATCACCGTGTCCGCGAGAACCTGAGAGATATCCCGTGAGCAGCCCAAAACAGATGCCATTTGCCCTATCCGTTTCGACCGACGTGTCGCAACTGCCGAACCAGTTCGTCGCCGGCTTTTGCGCGCTGATGAGGTTGAACGTCGATGCGTGCAGGTCCGCGGTCACAGGTGCCGCGCTGCACTGGGAAAGCCTATTGCGCGCCCAGACACCTGAACAGCTGATCAGACGCCAGGCCGATGTGATGCCTTGGCTCGTCCTGCAGTTCACCGGTTACACGCGCGGCTGGATGGACATCGCGTCGGAAACCATCGCGCCGTGCCGCGCCGGCAGCAATCACGACGACGGGCATCAGCTCCACGAGGGCACCCTGTGCGCTGAGCAGCCGGCCTGCGCAACGAGCATCGACGCGACGCTGAGCGAGGACCTCGTGCCGCCGCAGGAGCAGCGGGACGGCGAGTCCGTCGCCGAAGCAGACGTAGAGGAAATGGTCCGTGCCATTCTCGAGCGCGTTGCAAAGCCAACCCCCGACACGCCGGAACGCCGAAGTCCGCCTCGCGCACGCCGCTCGTCGACACGATAGGCGACAGGCTTCCACAAATTCTGCCGGGTCTGGTTCTCGCGTGCTGCCGATGCAGCCGTGGCCGGATCTGGTCACCCGTTGTTTCTTCCTGCCGCGAGGTAAGCGATATGTTGAGCCCGCACGAAGTGGCCACGCTGCTGCTGTTGAAGGATGCGCCTGAACGAATCGATTCGGATCGGGTAGAACTTGGCGCGCTGCGCGAACTGCAATTGATCGCGAATGAGCCAGCTGGCTCGGGATTCCGGCTTCCTCACGTGACGCCGCGTGGCGACGCTGTGCTACGGGCGTTCGCAAGGGTCCGTTGACTCGTGCAAGACAGCAAATAACACAGCATTCTCCCGGCGCGGGGAACGAATTATGCGGCAGCTCGAACCGAGGCTCGCGGTTCGATACCTGAAAACATCCGACAGGATGCTGCCACCAGCTTATGAAATATCTCGCCCGGGTTGCCGCACTTGCCGGCCTGGCTATTGCCGTCTGGCTCGTGTGGCACGTCGACGCGCAGAAGGTGCTCGGTTTGATGCGCGCGGCCGGCGCCGGGCTCGCGCTTGCAGGGATGGTCCATGTTCTGCCGATGCTCGCCAACGCGAGGAATTGGCAGATGCTGATGCGCGGCCCGATACGCCCGAATCTGTTCGCCGTACTGCGCCTCGTCTGGATTCGGGAGTCCGTGAACGGCATGTTGCCCGTCGCCCGAGTGGGCGGCGAAGTCGTGACCTTTCGCATGATGCGCAAATGGGGCATGGAGCCGGCCCCCGCCATGGCGAGCCTCGTCGTCGATCTGCAACTGACGCTGATCAGCGAAATGCTGTTCGCCATTGCGGCAATCGGCTATCTGATCGCCCATGCGGGCGCCGCGGCGTTGCACCTTGCGGCCAGGCTCGGAGGCGGCATCGCCATTCTGGCGGTTCTGCTTCTGGCGTTTTCGTTCGTGCAGCGCGCGAGTCCGTTCGCCCGTCTGACGAAGCTGTTCAATCGCATCACCAGCGGCAAATTCCGCTCGCTCGTCGGCGAGTCGGTCCGCATCGATCAGTCGATCAGCGAGCTCTGGCATCAGCCTGGCGTGATCATCCGTTACCTGCTCATCTGGCAATCACTCCAATGCATCGCGACCGCGCTCGAGCTATGGCTCGCGCTCTATTTTCTGTCGGCCAAAGCAGGTTTCCTGCAGGCACTCGTGCTCGAGTCGCTGATCCAGGCGCTCAGCAGCATCGCGTTCTTTGTGCCTGGCGCGCTCGGCGTTCAGGAAGGTGGGTTTCTGCTAATCGGTACGGTGCTTGGTTTTCCTCCGCAGCTATGCCTGGCGCTCGCGGGTGCGCGCCGTTTTCGTGACATCATCGTCTTTCTGCCGGGGCTGATTGCGTGGCAGGTGGAGGAATGGCGCGACAAGCGGCGGGCTCCAGCCGGTGCGGCGGCAGGTGGCGCCGCAGAGGATCCCGGTGAGCACCGTAGCCGCCCTTCGCAGAGGGTCGGTCGCAAATCATGATGCGAGACACTGGAAAACATGATGCGGTAGTGCTGTTCGGCGCCTTCGATCGCCACAACCTGGGTGATCTGCTGTTCCCTCACGTCGTCGCAAGACTGCTTGCGCGCGATGACGTGATCTTCGCCGGCCTCGCGCAGCGCGACCTGCGCGTCCACGGCGGTCACGCTGTACAGGCGCTCGCGCAATTGGCCGCCGAACGCGGCAAGGACCGCGTGCATATCGTGCACGCAGGCGGCGAGATCCTGACTTGCGGCGACTGGGAGGCGGCGGTGATGCTGCTGCCGCGGGACGAGGCACGGAAGATCATCGCGCGACTGGATGCACATCACGATGAGCGACGCGCATGGGCACGTGCGCTGACGGGTCTCGATGCGCTTGCTCCCTACATGGCGTCCCGTGAGATGTTTCCCTTTGCGTCGAGCGTCATTTATCAAGCGGTTGGCGGCGTCGATGTCGAGCGGCTGGACCCCTGCATGCGAGCAGAAGTCCTCGCGAAGCTCACGCAAGCCGACGACGTCAGCGTGCGCGACGTCCACACGCAGAACGGGCTCGCCGCGGCGGGCATTGTCGCGCGGCTCGTGCCGGACCCGGCGGTGATGGTGGCCGAGTTGTTCGGCGCGACCATTCGCGCTCGCAAAGAGCGGAGCGGCGTGGCGAATTTGCTGCGGGCGTTTCCGGACGGATATGTCGCCGTGCAGTTCAGTGCGGACTTCGGCGACGATAGAACGCTCGGTGTGCTAGCGAGCGAGCTCGATCGCGTGTCGAACGAGAGCGGGCTTGGTAGCGTCTTTTTCCGAGCGGGTGCCGCGCCCTGGCATGACGATATGGCGTGCTACGAACGGATTGCAGCACGGATGAAGGTCTCACGTACTCAACTCTTCCGTTCGCTGGAGATATGGGACATCTGCGCACTGATCGCCGATGCCGCGGCCTATGCGGGAAGCAGCCTGCACGGACGGATCGTCGCGATGGCGTTCGGCGTGCCGCGGGTGAATTTCGTTCATCCGGCGCGCGCGCATGACGCGACGAAACAGTCCGCGTTTGCCGCGACGTGGGAGCCAGCGGGCGTGCCGGGCAGCGTCGGGATCGAGGCGCTTTCGGAAGCAATGCTCGATGCGCTGACGATCGACCGGGCGTTGCTGGGGCGGACGGCCACACACCTCGCCGCGCGCTACCGCGAGGGGTTCGCACAGATGCGAGTTGCGATGTGTTGCGCGTGAAATCCGGGGCCCTGCGCGACGAGCGCAAAGCCCTGTCAGACAAACGCCGCAAGCAATGCCGTCAGATTTTCAGTCGAGAAACCTTCGTGCCGGCCAGCGACACGTCAGCCATCAGACCTGAATTCGTCAGCACGATCGCCTGAACGGGTTCGGTGGCCGTTGTCGTATCGATCGTGCCGTTCGCTCCGACCTTCACGAGCGCGACCGAACCTTCGCCACCGACCGACCATCCATTGGATTTGCGAAAGCTGTCGAGCGCCTCTTGCGTCATGAACAGAAAGATCATGGCCTTCGACTGCGCGCCCGCCTGCAACCCGAACGATCCCGATATCGTCTTGAAGTAGCCGACCGATTTCCCGTGCACCCGCAAAGCGCCTTCACCGTATTGGCCACCCGCGATGAAGCCGACCTTGAGCACGGACGGGAACACGAGTACGCCGTTCGCCTTGTCGACGAGTTCTCTTGAACCTTTGACCGTCTCGAACAGCCGCGTCAGGGTCTCGTTGACCTTCGCATCGATGACCTGCCGCTTCGATGCGTTGGATTCGGCGGCAACGGCGTCACTCAACGTGACCGCAGACCCGCTCAGCGCCACACCCGCGACTGCCAGAACCGCGGCACCTGTTTGTAAGAAGCTTCTTCTGCGCATGCTGCCTCCATCGTGGTTCACGGTCGGACCCGTGATGCTGCAATGGTTGAAGGAATATATTCCACCGACACTTGCCAATTGCGTTGACTGCTGCGGGACCGACTGCCTGTCGCCTTGAACGAATAAGCCGTGCATTCAGTCACCACCTGATCGTAGAAGATGACCTCGCTATTGTATGTAAGGGGCAGCACGGGTATTGCGTCGACATGCGTCGAATCGCGCAATTTGCGAATCGAAACTTTAAGCCTGCCTTAATCCGCACTTCATAGATTGAACGCTGGCCGAGCTGAGTTTGGTCGAAGGCTTTTCGAGCAAATCGAGTTCGGAATGAAATGGCTTATCGGATGGAGGAGAAACATGACGCGGACGCGAGGTATCGATGCCCACTAGAACGATCACTAAAGGCAACCATACATACCGGATCGTAACCATTGGGGTAGCGGAAGGTGGCTACACATTTGAAATCATCCACATCGACCGTTCTCGGAACGTGATCAAGGAAGTGCGCCATCAACCGGGTATCGCTTACGCTCTGGAGGAAACCGCGTTGGACAACGGAATTCAAGTGGCCACGGAAATGGCCGGACAGCAGAAAGACTGAATTCCGTTTCGTTTCTCCTTTGCTTAGCCCACGTGTGCGAGCGCGCGTGCCGTGCGAACCGTGGACGGGCGGTCGCGCAGCAGTAGTGGCATCAAACGCCGATTGGCTGTCCGCGCCGCCCACTCGCAATACGCGGCGCTGCCGAGCACCCAGCCGTTGAGCGTCGCCTGCATCAGGTTATCGACCTCGCATTCGTCGAGCGGCTGCGCGCCCAGATCGCGGTAAGCCTGTTGGCGCTCGAACGGCGTATTGCCGAGCGCCCGGTACAGCGCGTGATCCTTGATGAAGCTATCCACACGCGACCCAATGTGGTGCGCGCAACTCGACCACTGGTAGTTTGCCGGGTCGGCAACAAGACGCTTGCGCACCGGCGCCTGATCGATGACCTGGCTCGTGAGCAGGAAATACCGCTCGGGCTCGATCACCGTCGCCCGGTACCCGCCGCGCCACACCGCACCGCGGCGTCCATGGCGGCGGTTGAAGGTCTCGACATAGCGGCGGCACACTGCCTGCATCGCCATGGCCACGCTCGATTCGTATGAAGGCGTGACGAGGAACTGGACCGCGTCAGGCATGAGCACCCACGCGTGGACTGCCAGATCGGCGACGCGCGCGGCGTCTGCCAGACAGGCGAGGAAGTACAGGTAGTCTCCCTCGTCCAGGAATGCAGGGCCCGCGATTCCCTGCAAGATAACGTGTTGCGGTTGTTCGGGGACGTAGTGCCGTGCGAGCCGTGTCATGCTGAATTAACCGGAAATCCGCTGTGGGAACGCGATCCCACAGATATCGGACGCGTCATGGTGCGTAACGCGCTACAGAAAATTCTATCGATCATCTCCGCGCATTTGCATCGCGAAAAGGCCATTTTTCTGGCCTCTTTTCGCTGATTTGCCGATCGCAGCCAGCACCTTTTATGTCACCGCTGAATTACGGCGCCGCTTCGTATCCCAGGTCTATCCCTTGTCGAAAAGACTTAAAACACGCGAGACCGTCTTGGTGGTCAGCACCAGCAACGCGCCGGCGACGCTGTAGTCGACGTGATGCATAACGTCGACCAGATAGAAAACGGAAAGCGCAATGATCGGGTGGTAGATCGCACGGCTTATCAGGCTTTTCATCGGTATCTCACGCTGTAGTGTTCGCGCGAAGCAGTCAGTTCAGCGACGCGCCAGGTTCTAAAAGTCCGAGGAAGGCTTGACTGCCGAAGTACGGATGACGTCGATCCGTGATGTTCCTTCCTGTCGTGAACTCTGCCTGCGACATGCCGCTGCCGTCCTGCCCGTGAGTCGATGTTTCTTGACCGATCGTCCACTTCTCGCCGACGCATTGCGCGAGTCTCCAGCCGACCCGCAAAATGCTTCATAAGCTTCGCGAAAACATCGGTAAGGAATTTGTCATCGCGTGAGATAGCGGGTATAACATGTAGCCCTTGGCCGTCCTCGCGATTGCGCGACGGCCAGGTTTCTCGCCCGGGAAATCGCATTTCACGCGAGCTATCCATGGATGCAGTCTCTGATGTTCTGCGCGCCGTTCGTCTGAGCGGCGCCGTGTTTCTGAACGGGACATTCACCGCGCCGTGGTGTCTGATCGGCCGCACCGATGCATCGCTCTGCGGCGCTTATTTGCCGCCTTCCGAGCGCGTCGTTTCCTATCATCTGATCACAGAGGGGAGTTGCTGGGCGAAGCTGGCCGGCGATCCCGGTTCGGCCATTCACGTCCATGCCGGCGAACTGATCGTGGTGCCCCAAGGGGAAACGCACATCATGGGCAGCGCGATCGGCTTATCTCCGGTGCCGTCGGACTCGCTGCTGGCCGGGCAGATGGCGACAGCACCCGGTGAAGTGATGACGCTGTCCCATGGCGGCGGGGGCGCTGTGACGCGCATCGTGTGCGGCTTTCTGGCCTGCGACGATACTTTGAACAATCCGCTGCTCTCGGCGCTGCCACGACTCTTCAAGATCGACATGCGCCAGGATCCGCGCGCGGCATGGCTCGAGTCGTCTCTCAAACTTGCTGCCGCCGAAGCGGCCGAGTCGCGCGCGGGCGGCACGATCGTGCTTGCCAGGCTATCGGAACTGCTTTTCGTCGAAGCGATCCGCAGCTGTATCGAAGCGCTGCCTGAGAACCATACCGGGTGGCTGGCCGGCGTGCGTGACCGCTACGTTGGGCGCGCGCTTTCGCTGCTTCATGCGCAGTCGGCGCATGCGTGGACCGTCGAGGAGCTTGCGCGCAAAGTGGGCCTGTCGCGTTCCGCGTTGGCGCAACGCTTTACCGATCTACTGGGGCAGCCGCCGATGCAATACCTCGCCAGATGGCGCATGCAGATTGCGGCGCACGAACTTCTGACCGGTAGCAAGCCGCTCAACGCTGTGGCGGAACAGATCGGCTATGAGTCGGAAGCCGCGTTCAGTCGCGCGTTCAGACGCGAATTCGGCATGCCGCCTGCCGGCTGGCGCAAGAGCAAGGGACAGCCCAACGGCGCGGCAACATCAGCGCAGCCCTCGCAACATCCGGGTGGCCTCGCCGCAATGCCGGACCGGTGATGTCTGCCAGGAGGCGCCGTGCCGGCTCGACGACCTCGTCTGTCGATCCGTGCAAGCAGCGAGAAGAAACGGCGTTTCAGTCATATCGCGCGGCGACTCGATCATAGAACCTCCAGACTCCCAATCGTAAATTGAGCGTGCCGGAAAGCCAGACCATTCGACTGGCTCCGCCCGGCGAACCGACGCTCAACGCCGGACCGCGCAGCGGTCCACATTGGGAGAACTTCTATGAACGCAGTATTGCGGCTGTCCGATCGCGATCGCTACGCCCGATGCATTCGCGCTTCGAAATTGGTCAATTGGGATATCGACCGTGATGTGATCGGAGGCCGTACCTTCGATATGTCCCAGAAGTATTTGCCGGACGGACTCTCGCTGGTGCCGGATTTCATCACGCTGTCGGACGCGGAAAAGCGGTTCGTTAGCCAGATTCAGGGGCGCACCTACGCGAACGTATTCGGGCTGGTCGAGCGCTTCATCAATGCCAAGGTGCTGGAAGTGAGCCGAGACTACTGGCTCGGCGATCAGGTCGCGCTCGAAGCGCTGGTGCGCTTCAGCGACGAAGAGCTCAAACACCAGGCGCTGTTTCGGCGCATCGAACGAATGATCGGCGAAACGCTGCCCGCCGGTTATCGCTTCGACGTCGATCCCGATGCGCTTGCCGCCGTGGTCCTCGGCAAGAGCACGTGGGCGGTGCTGGCCATGACGCTGCATATCGAACTGTTCTCGCAGATTCACTACCGCCAGAGCATTCATCCTGACGATCAGCTATCCGAGCTGTTCAAAGATGTATTTCTCTACCACTGGAAGGAAGAAAGTCAGCACGCGATTCTCGACGAGCTCGAATGGAAACGCCACGACGCTACGCTGACGGATGCGGCGCGCGATCACGCGGTCAACGAGTTCATCGAACTGCTGACCGCGTTCGACGGCATTTTGCGCGTGCAGGCGGCAGCGGACTCGCGCTATTTCATCGCGAACTGCGGGCGTGCCGTAGTCGAGGCCGAAGCCATGTCGATCGAAGCGAATTTCCATCACGCTTACCGGTGGCAGTACCTCCATTCCGGTATGCATCATCCTCATTTCGCGGAAGTGCTCGATGGGCTCGTCTCCGAAGAGCAGGGGACGCGCATCCGGGCGGTCCTCGCCACGATGCATTGAGCGCGCGGACGCACACGACTCATCCAGCTAAAGGAGAGAAATATGAATGCCAATGTACAGCCTACCGAAGCGCATATCGTCAACGGACTCAACGTCGACGATCTGCTCGCGCTGATCGACGACGTCAGGCGCGATGTGTCGAAAGCCGCGTCCAGCTGGCGCGTCGCGACCGTCTGGCAGGGCCAGACGCATAGTCGCGCGGAGGTCGACGGGTTCTCGATCGGCGGCCAGCGTGTGCCGCGCCGATTCACGATAGATATCGACGAGCCTTGCGAACTCGGCGGATCGAACCGGTTTGCGAATCCCCAGGAACATCTGATCGCGGCGTTGAACGCGTGCATGACGGTGGGCTACGTCGCGCAATGCGCGGTTCGCGGGATCACGCTGCAATCGCTCGAAATCGAAACGGAAGGCGACATCGACCTGAGGGGGTTTCTCGGGCTCGATCCGCAGGTCGCGAACGGCTACGAGAGTTTGCGTTACACCGTTCGTATCAAGGGCAACGGCACCAGGGAGCAATTCGCGGAAGTGCACGACGCGGTGATGGCGACGTCTCCGAACGTCTACAACCTGGCGAATGCGGTTGCGTTGAAAGCGACGTTCGTCGTCGAGTGAATGGCAAGGCGTGACGCGCGCGGCGAGGACCGGATGGTTTTCGCCGCGCCGCGTTTGCCTGGCGTGGACCTTACGAGGCGGTGAAGACAATCATTGGCGGGCGCGGCGACGGTCGGTGCTTCATCATTCCAGTCCCTCGTGCTTCATCGCAAGCTGGACGGCCGGACGCGCGCGCATGAGTTCGGCAAAGGTTGCCAGTTTCTCGGGCACTTCGATACCCATCTTTTTAGCCCAGAGCAGCATGGTGAACAAATAGGCATCAGCCACACTCGCTTCGCTGCCGAACAGGTAGTCACCCCTGAACATGGTGGCGATCAACTGAAAGCGTTGACCGAGCTTCTCACGCGCTGCCGTTGCTTCAGCATCCGAAGTGGGCTTGAAAACACGGCCGAACTGCTTGTGGATTTCTGTCGAAATGAACGCGAGCATCTCGAGCAGGCGCAGGTTGCCAGGTTCGCTATTGGGCGCAAGCGCAGGCTTGCGCTGTGCGACCCACGAAAGAATCGCGACATTCTCGGTAAGCCGCTGACCATCATCCATCTCGAGGGTTGGGACGTAGCTTTTTGGATTGATCTGATTGAACTGCTCCCCCGTTTCGGTCTGCTTCGACTTCAAATCGACGCGAACCCTGTCGAAAGTGAGGTCGGCCTCATGCATTGCGATATGGTCGGCGAGGCTGCAGGCACCAGGCGAATAGTAGAGCTTCATGGTAGGGGTCCCCCTTTCTTGAAATGAACTCGACCGTTTCATCGCAGCAAAGGGTGTGCCGCCGCCAGAGAAACCGTCCGGCGGACTCGATAGCATGTAGAAACTAGGGTCACTAGTATTCTGACTATGGCTCCTACAATAATTCAAGCTGTCTGACCCGGCCCATCCGAACCAGGATCACAACCGCAGCACGGCATCGGCGACGGCCAACGCACAGGAGGGACTATGCGGTCGGAAGTGAAGTCCGGCGTGCGTCTGAGACGTTATGCAATCGCGGTGGCGGCCGTGGTCGTTGCGCTGATCGTCGTCGGCCGCATCACCGGCGTCCTCGTCGACTGGCTGTGGTTCTCCTCGGTCGGCTATGGTGGCGTTTTCTGGACCCTCCTTTCCGCGCGGGTGCTGCTGTTTGCGGCTGTGTTCGTAATCTCGGCGTGCGCGATCTGGCTGTCGGGGATGTTGGCGCATCGTTACGCGAGGCGCGTCGATGTCTTGCGAGCGCAAGCGGCCGATCCGTCGCATGCGAGCGAGGTTGCGGTCGAACTGTCGGAACTGATCGCGCCGCACGTTCCCTGGCGCGCCAGTATTGCCTGCGCCGCGATCGTCCTGGGGCTGGTTGTCGCCGCTAGCGAAGCTTCGAGCTGGGACATCGCGCTTCGCTTCATTTATCAGGTGCCTGTTGGCGCGCGCGATCCGATCTTCGACAGGGACATCGGCTTTTATCTTTTCTCGCTCCCCGCGTATGTCGCTCTGAAGAACTGGCTGCTGCAGCTAGTGTTCTGGAGCGCGGCCGTGGCAGGTGCGGTCTACGCGTTGCGCGGCGACATTGCGCTGGAGCGGCCACCACGCACGCTGTCGGCCGCCGCTATCACTCATGGCTCCGCATTGCTCGGGTTGTTCTTTGCGGTGAAGGCGTGGTCGTGGTGGCTCGACCGCTTTCTGCTGCTCTATGGCGACAACGGCGTCGTGGTCGGCGCGAGCTATACCGATGTCCACGTCGAGTTGCCGGTCCTGTGGATGCTTATCGGCCTTGGAGCCGCCTCGTCCGTTGCCCTGTGCATCAACATGCGCCGGCGCAGCCATCTGCAGCCCGTCGTTCTCGCATTGCTCGTATTCGGCAGTTCGATTGTGTTCGCCGAGATCTACCCATCGCTGTTTCAGCGCTTCTATGTCAAGCCGAGCGAGCTGAAACTGGAAACACCCTATATCGAGCATACGATCGCGCTAACGCGACAGGCATACGGCCTCGCAAACATCGAGGTCAAACCGTTCGAGGCCGAGCAGGGATTGACGCTCGACTCGCTGCAGGCCAATCGGGCGACCATCGACAACATCCGGCTATGGGATGTGCCACCGCTGATGGACACTTACGCACAGTTGCAGGAGATCAGGACTTACTACAAGTTTCTTTCGGTGGACATCGACCGCTATCAGCTCGATAGCGGATACAGACAGGTGGTGCTGTCGGCGCGCGAACTCGACCCGGCGATGCTTCCATCCAACGCCCAAACCTGGGTGAACCTGCACCTTATCTTTACTCACGGCATCGGCGTCGTGATGTCGCCAGTCACCGAGAAGTCCACTGAAGGCTTACCGTCTTTCTATCTGCACGATATTCCGCCCGTCTCCAGCGGCGGCCCGGCCATTCGCGAACCACGTCTGTATTTCAGTGAAGGCCGCCAGGACTATGTGATCGTAAACGGCAACGTAGCTGAGTTCGACTATCCGCGCAGGCCGACCAATGCATACACGAGGTATAGCGGGCGCGACGGCGTCACGCTCGGCGGTGTGGGGCGCCGCAGTCTCTTCGCCTGGCAGCTCGACGATCCGAACATTTTGCTGAGCGGCTATATCACTGACCAGAGCCGGATACTGCTTCACCGCAACATTCAGGACCGCGTGCGGACGATCGCGCCGTTCCTGACTCTCGACCATGACCCCTATGTCGTCGCGAGCGATGGGCGGCTGTTCTGGATCCAGGACGCCTACACCGTCAGCCGGTGGTTTCCGTACTCCCGGCCCGGTTTCGGCGAAAACGCCAATTACATTCGAAACGCGGTCAAGGTCGTGGTCGATGCGTATGACGGCACGGTCGATTTCTACGCCAGCGATCCCGCCGACCCGCTCTTGCGCACATACGAGCGCATCTTCCCCGGTATGTTCAAGCCTTTGGACGCGATGCCAGCGGGTCAACGGCAGCATATCCGCTACCCCGAAGATCTGTTCCTGATCCAGGCGCAGCTCTACCGCGCGTATCACATGGATGCGCCGGAAGTGTTCTACAACCGCGAGGACCTGTGGCAGTTTCCTCAGGAACTGGTCGGCATGGATGGCGGAAGCTCCGCCAGTACCATGCCGCCGTATTACACGATCATGCGACTCCCCGGCGATCCGCGCGCCGAGTTCATTCTGATGCTGCCGATGGTGCCGAGCCAGCGGGAGAACATGATTGCGTGGCTCGCGGCGCGCTGCGATCAGCCCGGGTACGGCAAGCTCATCGTGTATACGTTTCCGAAGGACAAGCTGGTCTACGGGCCGTTTCAGATCGAAGCGCGCATTCAGCAGAATACCGAGATCTCGCAGCAGATCTCGCTGTGGAACCAGATGGGCTCACGCGTCATTCGCGGTCATCTTGTAGTCGTGCCGATCGAGAACTCGATCCTCTACGTTTCTCCGCTCTATTTGCGCGCGGCGTCCGGTCAGTTGCCGGAGATGAAGAGAGTGATTGCCGCCTATGGCGACCGTGTGGTGATGGAGGATACGCTGGATCAAGCGCTGGCGGCGCTATTCCAGCAGACCGCGCGAGCGTCATCGCCGTCCCGGGGCACGGTGGATGCTCGCGCGCGAGAGGCACTTGCTCACTACGACCGCGCCATCGAGCGATTGAAGGCGGAAGACTGGAGCGGCTTCGGCGCGGAACTGAATGCGCTGCGGCCGTTGCTCGAGGCGCTCGGTGCTGGCCGTTCCGATGATCAAAAATCACCAGCGGGACAGGGAACAGGCCGTTGAATGCCTGTGCGTCGATCAATGCGGCTCGCCGAGGCAAGCGTCGGCAACATCGACGATCGGCTCGCTGTCGGTGTGAGCTTCCGGAAACCGATCAACGCACCTGATCTGAACGTAGGTCCACCACGTTCCCGGTGGATCGTGACCCAGCCACATCACGGTGGCCGCGACCTTGGTTCGCAGCCCCCATTGCCGCCAGTCGGCGCCGGTCGGCGAAAAGTTTCCGTGAATGTCCTTATACAGGTTGCGGTCCAGGCCGTACCGCTTCAGATAGGGCGGGTTGATGCGCTCCTCGAGCGTAGCCGGCTCGCCACGTGCGATGCCCACCTGCGCGAGATCCGCGTCCCGACGGAAATCGCTGACGGCACGGCCGACCACCAACAGCTCGAACAGCAATACCCCGCCAATTGCGATGCAAGTCGCAACAATGCAAAGCGAGAGCGCCCAAAGCACCCGCCTTGTGGTCGTCGGTGTCTTCATCCCTGCCGACCTCGGTACCGGCATCGCGATTCGCTGCCAGCAAGAGCCAAGCCGGTCCGCAGTCCGGTACGGGTACTTCAGGCCCTTTGTAGAAGGTCAATCGCCTTTTCGGCGTCGTCCAGCGAGTCGAGCGCGAGATAAGCGATGAACTGCGTGCCAAGTACAGCGGCCGACACGCCGCGGAGATTGATCCCGCCATCCGCCAGCATCTGGCTCAATTGCGCGATGATGCCCAACTGGTCCAGACCCATTACACGGATGGAGTGAAGGCTCGGCGTGACGCTGAACCCCGCCTGGGTGGCGGCGCGGGTCACACTGTCTCCCTGTAGCGGAGCGACGAACACGACTCCCTTACCCGATGCCTCTGGCGTGCGACGCGCCACGATGAACTGCAAGTCGGCACCAGCATCCCGCAAGACGCTTAAGACTTTCGCAAGACCTCCCGGTTTGTCGTCGATGGTAGCTGCCCAAACCTCGACATGTTCCACACTCAGTTCCATGGCCGTCCCTCCCGGCTCGAACCTCATTAGAAAAATCTACTTCACGAACGGCAGGCGGGCAAGGCCCGTTGGACGGCGCACCGGTCGGCGATCCGCGTCCAACTTGCTCCTGCTGGGCATCTGTATCAAGATCAAGTCGCCTCTTCACCAACAGGCGACTCTGATGACAGACGATCCCGATGACGATCCCGCTACCGATCCCGACGAGCTGAAAGGCCCAGGCGGCATGAGCTTGAGGCAGATCCACGAACAGGTGCGGAAGTCCGCCCAGCGCGACCGCGAAGCGCAGACTGCACGCCACGCGCCCGCTCCTCCGCAAAGCCGCTGGCAGCGATGGGTGCGCTATGTATGGGGCCGTAGCGGGCGACGCTAGGCGCGGGTTGAAATAGGTCCGAACTGCATCTACCCGGCTACCCATTCGGGTGGTGTGCGCCCCCCGTGGTTCTGTCATTGTGAATCCGTCGTCATCACGCAATGGGCAGGGGGCTTGAAATGGAAACCACATCCTCGAGCGGCAATCCTTTGATGGATCTCTCGGACAATCTGGCGGACATCGTCGCGCGTGTAGGGCGGAGTGTCGTGGCGGTACACGGCCGGCATCGCATGCCGTCGAGCGGCGTAATCTGGCGACGTGGCGTCGTCGTGACGGCCGCACACACGATCAGGCGTGAGGAAGGAATCGAAGTCACATTGACCGACGGCCGCACGGTCGCCGCGGTCCTCGCGGGCCTGGACCCGGGCTCCGACGTCGGCGTGCTGAAACTGGACGGCGTCGATCTCGACCCGATCGATTCTGGCGATGCCCACTCACTGAAGCCGGGTCATCTTGCGCTCGCCGTCGCCCGTGCGGACGATTCCGGCGTTAGCGCTGATTTTGGCGTGATCGGCGGCGTAGGGGGAGCCTGGCGCACGTGGAGAGGCGGACAACTCGATGCGTTCGTGCGACTGGACGGCGGCCTGCGCCCTGGTTTCTCCGGGGCGGCCCTCGCGGATATGCGCGGGCAGGTCGTCGGCATCTGCACGTCGGCGCTGATGCGCGGCGCCGGCATCGTGATTCCGGGGACGACCGTGGAGCGCGTCGCCGATGAACTGCTGGCGAAAGGGCGCGTGTCGCGGGGCTACCTTGGTGTCGGCACGCAGCGGGTCGGCCTGCCGGAAGCCTGGGTCAAGGAAATGAACCTGTCGTTCGGCAGTGGCCTGTTGATCAACTCGCTTGCGCCGGGCGGCCCTGCGGAGCAGGCGGGCGTGCTGATAGGCGATGTACTGATCGAACTGGACGGCAAGGCTTGCCGCGACATGGGCGACGTCAGTGCCGCGCTGGGTTCGGCAAGCGTTGGGCAGCAGTTGCAGATCGCCTTGATTCGAGGTGGCGAACGCCACGCGTGTTCGGTCACGGTGGGCGAACGGCCCCAACGGAATTCGTGCAGATGAGGTCCGGGAAGGGACGAAATGTCGGATGGACAGACAGGACAGACAGCGCCTTTGCGGGTCGCCGTGATTGCGGCATCGTGGCAAGAGCGCGCGAGCCTGCAAGCGCTTGTCGAGGCGAACCCGGCACTCAAGTTCCTGGGTAGCGCAGCCGACGCCGAAAAGCTCGTCGATTGCCTCGCCGGTTCGGTGCCGGATGTGATCGTCACCGACATCGCGCCGGAGGCAAGCGACGCGCTCAAGACTCTGCTCGAACTCTCGCACGCGTCGCCGTCGCTCGTGCTGTTGAGCGACGACCCGGACAGCGACTGGATGCTCGATGCGCTGCTCGCCGACGCGGCGGCCATCCTGCCGCGCAACGCGATGCCAGCCGAAATCGTCGCGTCCATCGAAGCCGTCGCCGCGGGCCTTTGCGTGCTGACGCCCGACATCCTCGCAAGGCTGCTCGCCGAAACGAGACCGTCGCGCCAGAAGGCACCCGGCGACACGTTCGAAGCGTTGACGTTACGAGAGATCGAAGTGCTGGCGATGCTCGCCGACGGACTCGGCAACAAGGAGATCGCGCGGCAACTCGACATCTCGGATAACACGGTGAAATTCCACCTGTCGTCCATCTTCGGCAAACTCGGTGCGACCAACCGCACCGAGGCGGTGATGCTCGGCATGCGGCACGGATTCATCATGGTGTAGACAATCTCGTGTTGGTCTACCCGCGACGCTGCACGATGTCATGTTCGAGCGTTTTCCACGAGCGCGGCAATCTGCACGAATTCGACGTCGGGGCGTACACCGTAAAGACCGGTTACCCGATCGCGGAGCTCATCGGTGAAGAACGCTTTGGCTGCGTCCTCCGAGTCCCAAACGTAGAAGTTCGTGGCTTCACGCTTTGCGGAATTGAGCGTGAAAGCCTTTGAACGTAGCCCCGGCATTCCCTCGAACCCCCCACGTGCGGTCTCGGCAATCGTCCGCACAGCTCGTTCATCGAAATTGTCGCCGTAGCGAAACGTAACGAATACACCGATCATGTCGTACTCCTTTCGACGCAATCATCAATGGAAGCTTCGACGGAAGGGGCCGTCTTGGCAGGAACTGCACCCGCGCGGACTCGCGCATGCAGGTATGGCTGGGCTTGCCTGATCTACGTTAGTTCAATTCGCTCGTTAGCGGGCGGCTCGCTCGATTGCGAGCGAGAAAGCGGTGACGCAGAGCTTCGGTTGCCTCGCCAGACGCGCCAGGCAATGGCCGGCCTCAGCAGCGACGGCGGTGGAACCATCAGGTTGACGACCTTCAGAAACGCGGTTGCCAATGCGCTGTCGCGGGTCGCGGCAACGTGAAGCCAGCCGATATACCGGTTGATGAAACGTAGCATCGGCGGCCGCCGGCCCTCGATGAGCGGATTGCGAAGGTCGTTGCCGACCGCGATATCCCATGCAACGTCGACGATTTTCGCGGCCTCCGTGAAGAATCGCCGCGCAAGATCGTGCGCGCCTGCGCGCAGCAGGCACCGTTGCAGCGTCAGCGCCTCCTGCGCCGCGACCGTCATGCCCTGTCCGTAGACCGGGTTGAAGCTGCAGATTGCGTCACCGAACACCAGGTAGTTGCCGGGAAAGCGTGCAAGCTTCTCGTAGCGACGTCGCAAGCTGTGGACGTAGCGGTAGCGCCTGTAGCCGCTCAACGGCTGGGCTGCGGCGACGATGTCATGAATTTCCATGGTCGGCAGCGTCGCCAGATACGCGAGAAAGCCCTCATCGTTATCGGGCGCCTCGTCGCCGAGAAAGCCGCCGGTACTGACGATCCAACTGTCGTTCTCCTGTGCGAGGATCACGCCGTTTCGCCAGTTCGGCGCACTACCGGCGACGATGATGCCGAGCTTGCCGTCGAGATCGGTCGGCCGACGTCGATAGGTGCGGGTCGTGTAGCCGATGCCGACCTCGACCTTCTCGCTGACGGGAGCCGGGTAGCCGAGCACCGCGAGCCACGTCGCGCTGGACGAACCGCGTCCACTCGCATCGACGACGAGATCCGCGTCGAGGGTCTCTTCGGGCTTGCCTTCGGCGCGTATGCGCACACCCGTCACGCGCTCGCGGGCGGAGTCGCTGGCGAGCCCTCGCACCGCGCAGTTCTCGATGGCGCGCACATTCGGCAGTGCCAGAAGCCGCCGTCGCAGATGGCCTTCGAGCACCGGACGGCTCGCGAGAAGGCCGGTCAAATCGCTGTTGCCATTGGCAAGCGTGACGTTGCGGCCGATCCAGAGCAGGTCGTTCACGACATCGCCGAGCAACCCGCCGCTTTGCGTGACGACCTCGTTGTTGTATCCGGGAAAGAACTCCTCGAGCACCGCGCTGCCGCGGGCAAGCAGCCCATGTGTGTGACGGCCCTGCGGGACGCCTTTGCGCCAGCTGTCCTCTGCCGGAAACGCATCGCGTTCGAGCACGGTCACGGTGGAATAGAAATCCGACAGCGCGCGCGCGGCCAGCAGCCCACCCATTCCGGCGCCTATCACGATCGCATGCTTACCCAGGTTCTTCATGGCAAATCCTCCGGTGCGATCCGCCGCAATGAGTGCAGCGATGATCGTCTGGCGTGCATGGTAGGATCGACGCGTCCCCTGAGCGTCCCCTCGACGCCGTCATGGAGGCTTGCATGACGATGGCTCTGTTCAACGTGCGGACGCTTGGTTTTCCGGAGATTCGTCGGGACGACCAGCCGTGTCCGATAGGCTTGCGCAAAGGCCTGGCCCTGCTGATCTATCTGGCCGAAGCGAAGGGGCCGGTCGGACGCGACGTCGTCGCGACCATGTTGTGGCCGGATAGCAGCGAAGATGTCGTACGGGTGCGGCTGCGGCGCCTGATGTACCGCCTCCAGCTGACGCTGGGCGGCGACGTCCTCACCACCGACCGGTCGACGCTTCGATGGTCATCGGCGATCGACCTGCATATCGATTCGCAACTGTTCGAGCAAGCCTGCGATGTAGGAGAGTTCGAGCGGGCATGCCGTCAATATTCGGGCGACTTTCTCGAAGGTTTTTCACCCGGCGATTGCCCGCAGTTCGACGAGTGGGCTTTCTTTCGCCGTGAGGCCTTGCGGGGCAGGGCGATCAACGCGCTTGAGCGGGTGGTGCAAGACAGGCATGCGGCAGGCGACTACGCGGCTGCGGCAGCGCACGCGGGCCGTCTCGTTGCGCTGGACCCGCTCAGCGAAGCGTACGCGCGGCATCTGATTCGCAATCTGCTGCTCGCCGGTGATCGGGCTACGGCCGAGCGCCACTTCGATGCGCTGACCCAGCGCCTTCGCGACACGCTCGATGTGGCGCCCGAAACCGAGACCCGTGCGCTGCTGAACGCCGTCATCGCATTGCCGATCGAGGCGCCGCCGCCGACCCGTTATGTCCTCGGCGGCGGCGTCCATCTCGCGTTCCAGACCTACGGCGCCGGCCGCATCGATGTGTTGCTGCTGCCTGGTTTCGTGTCCCACGTCGAACGGATCTGGGAGGAGCCACGGTGCCGGGCGTTCCTGTCCTCTCTCGCTGAGATGGGCCGGCTCATCCTGCTCGATCGTCGCGGTATCGGGCTTTCCGATCGTGTCGGCTTCAACCCCGGCGTCGACGCAACCGCGCAGGACATCGGCACGGTGCTCGACGCCGCCGGAAGCCGCCGGGTGGTGTTGTTCGGTGCGTCCGAGGGTGGTCCGGCGTGCATCAAATTTGCCGCCGATCATCCCGATCGAGTCATCGGTCTCGTCCTGTTTGGCTCGCTGGCGAAGGGAAGCGCGGCACCCGACTATCCGCACGCGCTGCGGGCTAGCCAGTACGACGCGTGGCTCCAGCAACTCGTCGCGGCGTGGGGCGGCCCCGCGGGCATCGAAACGTTCGCGCCGAGCCTGTCTCGTGACCCCCAGGCGCGAGCTTGGTGGGCAGGTTTGCTGCGGGCCGCGTCGAGCCCGGGAGCGCTCAAGGGCGTGCTCGAGGCGTTGCGCGATATGGATGTGCGGGATCTGCTGGGCCGGATTGCGGCTCCGACTCTGGTGCTGCACCGTCACGACGACCACGCCGTTCGGATCGGCGCTGGCCGGCATCTTGCCAGCCACATCGCGCACGCACGATACGTCGAACTCGACGGCGCGGATCACTGGGTTTTCGCGGGCGACCAGGCAGCCGTGCTGACCAGCATCAGACAATTCGTTGGCAGTCTGGCTGCATGACTGAATCGGTCCTGGATGCTTGACGCACCTCAACGGAGAATCATTGGTGGGATCTCCGCAACCAGTGCATCGATGGCGCAACGAGTCTTCGACGGAAGATATCGCGTGTTCGGCCACACCGCGTGGATGTCCTGTGGTCGCACGCCGCAACGCTCCCTCACCGCGACGAGTTCGCCCGTCATCACATATCGTGTCAGCAACCAGCATGGCAACTGCACGAGCCCCAGACCGGCGACGCCTGCTCCGGCAATCGCCTGGATATCGTCCAGGCTCAGTTGCGGCTTGATCAGCAATTCGCGTTCAATCCCGTCCGTGTCGAGTACGCGCCACGGCGACATCGCACCGGCGCGCGAGTAGGCGATGCCCGCATGCTTCGCGAAATCGTCGATATCGACGGGCGTCCCATGCCGCGCAAGATAGGCCGGGGCCGCTCCGATGCTCGTTTCCTGAACGCCGAGATGCCGTGCGGCGAGGCTCGTGCTGTCGCGCAAATCGCCGATGCGCACCGCAAGATCGATGTTTTCCTCGACGAGATCGACTGCCCGGTCTGTAAACGAGATGTCGATCTGTAGTGTGGGGTGCTTGCGTGCCAGTCCGAACAACACCGGAGCGACGCAATGGTGGCCGAATGCGAGCGGCGCGCTGACCCGCAGGCGCCCGCGTGGCTCGCTGTATCCGGTCTCCAGTTCGGCTTCGGCGGCGTCCAACTCGGCAAGCGCCCGGACGCATCGATCGTAGTAGCTGCGCCCCGCCTCCGTCAGTGTCTGGCTACGCGTCGTGCGCTGAAGCAGACGTACGCCGAGGCGAGCCTCGAGCTTCGCTATCACTTTGCCGACGGCCGACCGCGTAAGGTGCATGCGTTCGGCCGCAACCGTAAAGCTGCCGGCTTCGATCACCTTGACAAAGACCGCTACGCCATCGAGTTGATCCATCGAATTGGGTCCTTGTGGGAATAAGTTGTGGGAAAAACTGCCTCAATAGGGACGTTTGTTCCCGTTATAGTACATCGGACGTGATGCTGCTGATCGATTAGCTCCCCTGTGTACGCCGACGTGTACGCGCAAACGCACCTTTTCCCTGCGATATCTCATGACACTCGCCACCCCTCCGAAAAATGCCGTGGCGCTCGCCGCGGTATGCCTGACCTCGCTGATGTTCGGCCTCGAAATTTCCAGTGTGCCGACGGTGCTTTCCACCCTTGAAAGCGTGCTGCACGCAAATTTCAAGGAGATTCAATGGATCATGAACGCCTACACGCTCGCGTGTACCACCGTGCTTATGGGCACGGGCGCGCTGGCAGATCGTTTCGGACGCAAACGCGTCTATGTGGTCAGCATCGTGATGTTCGGGATCACCTCGCTCATCTGCGGGCTCGCACAGAGTGCGCCGGTCCTGATCGTCAGCCGTTTTTTTCAAGGGATGGGCGGCGGAGCGATGCTGATCTGCCAGGTGGCGGTGCTGTCGCATCAGTTCCAGGAGGGGCGCGAGCGCAGCAAAGCGTTTGGCGCTTGGGGAATCATCTTCGGCATCGGCCTTGGGTTCGGTCCGATCATCGGCGGCATGATCGTCGCAGTCGCCAACTGGCAGTGGGTGTTCCTCGTCCACGCGTTGATCTCGATCGTGGCACTAGGTCTCGTCTACGCGGGTGTGCAGGAGTCCCGTGACCCACATGCGCAACACCTGGACCTTGCCGGCATCCTCACGCTTTCCGCGTCATGTTTCGGCCTCGTTTATTTCATTACGCAAGGACCGGATCTCGGCCTGGACAGCCCCGTCGCGCGAGGCATCGTCGCGGCGACGGGGTTGAGTTTTATCGCGTTCATCGTCGTCGAGAAGCGTAGTCGTCGGCCGATGTTCGATTTTTTCGTGTTCCGGACCCGCCGGTTTTCAGGTGCGATATGCGGATCGATGGGCATGAACTTCAGCTACTGGCCGTTCATGATCTACCTGCCGATCTATTTTCAGGGCGCGCTCGGCTACTCGAACGTGAAGTCCGGACTGTCGCTGCTCGCCTATACGCTACCGACACTGATCGTGCCGCCATTTGCCGAGCGGCTTGCGCTGCGCTTCGATGCGCGCAGGGTCATTCCGCTCGGACTGTTCATTATCGGTCTCGGCTTCATCGTGATGAGGTTCGGCGCTGGCGTGGAGCAGGCGAGTTGGCTCACGATGCTGCCGGGATGCCTGTTGTGCGGAACCGGGCTGGGGATGACCAACACGCCGGTCACCAATACCGCGACCGGCTCGGTCTCGCCGAACCGCGCAGGCATGGCCTCGGGTATCGATATGAGCGCGAGACTGATCAGCCTGGCCATCAATATCGCGCTGATGGGTTACATACTCTTCGAAGGCGTGCTTTCTTATCTTTCTCGCGCGCTTGCCGGCCTTTCCGAAGCATCGTCGCTGCGTTTTCTCGCGCAAAAGGTGGCCGCAGGCAATTTTGCGGATCTCACGCAGGACAGCGCGAAACTCGCAAGCGCCGATCCGCATGGCGTGATCGCTCATGCGGCGCTCGTCCACGGCTTTGGTCTCGTGATGCTGTACGGCGTGATCTGTGTATGGGCTTTGGCGCTGCTCAGCGTCGTCGCGTTCGGACTGGGCACGCAAGCGCATCGTCCGAACTCTGCACTGGATGAGTGTGCCCGTCGCCCGAGCACCTAAGCCTGCTGAATCACGCGTCCCACTGGGGAGCGAAGGGGGGAGTGACGTAACGCTGGTCCTTGCGAAGCGCTGCGATTGCTTTGCGGTCATCGTCGTCGAGTCGAACCGCTAGCGCATTGAGATTGGCTTGCTGGCTTTCGCGCCGCTGTGCCTTGGGGATCGCAATAACGCTGTCCTGATCGAGCAGCCAGGCAATGGCAATCTGTGCGGCAGTCGCACCGTGCTTGCTGCCGATCCGCGCCAAAGTCGTATCGCTTGCCGCACGTCCCTGTGCGAGCGGCGCATACGCCACCAACGGGATGTTTTTCGAACGCAGATAGGCGAGCATCGCGGACTGATCCAGGAACGGGTGATATTCGAGTTGATGACAGGCGATCGGCGCGCCAATGTCCTCAACGGCCGCTTTGATCAGCGGCATATTGAAGTTGCACACGCCAATGCCGCGGGTAAGCCCCGCCTCCTTGAGCTCCATGAGCGTCTCCAAAGCAGCCGCAAGATTCATGTCGCGGGACGGCCAATGGATCATGTACAGGTCGACGAAATCAAGCCGCAGCTTCTCGAGACTGCTGGCAAATGCGCGGCGCAGGGCATCGGGTTCGAGGTTCTCGTGCCATACCTTGGTCGTCACGAATAGCTCGTCCCGCGCGATCCCCGAGCCGGCGATGGCGGCGCCCACCGATTCCTCGTTCTGATACATCTCGGCGGTATCGATATGCCGATAGCCAACTTCCAGCGCGCTTTCGACGACCGGCCGACAGTCGTTGCCGGGCATGCGGAACGTGCCGAAGCCCAGGCGTGGTATTGCGAGCTCTGCGCGTTTGATCGTTTCCATGCTGTTCCTCCGTGTGGGTGAGGCGTCCAATGTCTCACGCGCCAATTGATGAATAAAGTATGGTTCAATCAAATCTGAAATGATTAAAATCACGAATCCATCATTGCTCGAGGCGCATCATGACCTTCGACGGTCGATTGTTCGCGGGGATAACGGTGCTTGCCGCTGTCGCGGAAAGCGGAAGTTTCGTTCGCGCCGCGGAGGCGCTCGGCGTGTCAGCGTCCGGCGTAAGCAGAGCGATAAGCCGGCTGGAAAAGCAGATCGGCGTCCGCTTGCTCGACCGTACGACCCGATCGCAAACCTTGACCGACGAAGGAAGGCGTCTCTACGAGACCGTCAGCCCGCATCTGGTCGGCATCGAGTGCGCGGCAAGTACGGCATCGGGTTCTGCCGGCGTGGTCCAGGGCAAGTTACGCGTCAACGTGGACCCGTTCTTTTCGCGGACCGTCCTCGCGTCGAAGCTGCCGGCATTTCTGCAGCAGTTTCCAGAGCTTTCGGTGGAATTGATCATGCGCGATGACGTGGGCGATCTCGTTGCGGATGGCTTCGACCTCGCGATACGTTTCGGGCCGCCACCCGTTGGTACTCTGGTTGCTCGCAAGCTGCTGGAAGCGCGGATCATCACGGTCGCGTCTCCGGCTTACCTTGAAAGCAACGGCAGACCCAATCGTCCAGATGACGTCGTCGATCACGAACGCGTACTTTTCTACAATCCGTTATCGGGACGCCCCTTTGAATGGGAGTTCCATCGGGGCAAGGAAGTCGTCAGCATTCCGGTTTCCGGGCGGCTGCTGGTCTCCGATGTCGGCACGATGCTGAACGCTTGTGTAGCGGGCGCAGGAATCGCCCAGGTCATGTCGATCGGAACGGAAGCACTGATCGCACAGCGAGAGCTTGTCGATCTGTTTCCGGACTGGCCGGATGAACGTTTCCCTCTATATGCGCTCTACCCGTCGCGTCGGCATCTGGCCGCAAAGGTGCAGGCGTTCATCGCGTTCTGCGTTGATGCGCAGATCACGCCGAATGGATCTGCGGCCTCGGCGCAAGCAAAGCGGAGCCGATCCCCATCGAGGCGTTCGCGTTCCCGGTCGCGCTGATGTGTGCGGAGAAGGCGAGGAGCGGGGATTTCAGATATTTAACGAACGCTGACCGGCGAGGCGGCACAGGACTCAAGGAGGCTATGCGATGCTCGCACTCTTTACCGATTTCGGGGCCGACGACATCTATGTCGGGCAGGTGAGGGTCGCCTTGCTACGACACGCGGCAGCCGGCACTCCCGTTGTCGATGTGCTGCACACTGCGCCGAACTACGACGCGAAGGCAGGCGCGCATCTGCTCGCCGCGCTATCGCATTGGTATCCGCCGGACTGTGTGTTCCTTGCCGTGGTCGATCCCGGCGTGGGTAGCGAGCGGGATGCCGTCGTGCTGCAAGCCGACGGGCAGCGGTTCGTCGGACCGGACAACGGGCTGCTCTCGGTCGTGGCGGCGCGCGCGGCGCATACCCGGACCTGGCGGATTACATGGCGTCCGGGCGCGCTTTCCGCCTCATTTCATGGCCGCGATCTGTTCGCGCCGATGGCGGCATGGCTCAGCCGCGGCGAGTTGCCTTCCGACAAGCTCGTTGAGAGGACAGGCTTGAGCGTGCAACTGGATGCGGGCGATTTCGCCGAGGTCATTTACGTCGATCACTACGGCAATGCGCTGACGGGGCTGCGGGCTGGAACGGTGCCGAGGTCTGCACGGCTTCGCATCGGAGATGCCGATGTCGAATACGCGCGGGTCTTTTCCGATGTAACGGCCGGTCAAGCTTTCTGGTATGAGAACTCGATCGGGCTCGTCGAGATCGCCGTGAATCGCGGCAGCGCCGCGACGCAGCTTGGTGTACGTGTCGGGGATGCCGTCGAAGTGAAGGGGGGCGGTGAATCGGTGGCATAGCCCGCACTATCAGAGTTGGAGCGCCGCGAAAGTGCCTGAAAATTAAAGCCTACGAGCGGTGAAGGAGGGCTGGGCGGCGACCCTCCCGTCGCCGCCATTTGCGCTTACGGCAAAGTGATCTTGCGTGTGAATTCGGCCGTCACGTTGGGTCCCGTGGCTACACCGAATACCGGGTAGACAGTTTTCGAGCCGCTAGCAGCCAGGCCCATGTAGTCGCCGAGGAAGTGGCCGCCCGCCACGGGCGCGTTAAGGATGTTGAACGAGGTGTCGGTGAGCTTGCGTTCATTACTCCAATTCGCCGGATTGGTACACGCAGTAGCAGTCGAGCAGAACACCGCGAAATAGTCGGTTCCCTCGAAGCCGGCGGGAGTGTTCGTGTCGTTACGAAAGTCGTAGTAGGCCACCACGATCGTATTGCCGTCGCCCGACGGCACCACCGCCGGAATGAACGCCTGCTGACGGCAGGGGTTGGTTGCGTTTGGCGGCGTCTTGTTGATCTTTACCGGCGTTGACCAGGTAGCACCGCCATCCGTCGATTCACTGAAGGCGATCCCGTCGATCGGAATCGATCCAGTGGGCGTGGTGCAGGTCGCGGACGAAAAGCGGTCGTCCTGCCAGGTGAGATAGATTGCCCCCGACGTCGGGTTCACAGCGACGCTGTACAGAATGGACGCATCGCGTATCGACTGGCCGCTGTCAGGCGAGACCACTCCGACCGCCTGAATGTCGTTGGTGAATGTCGGCGCCGACCAGCTCGCGCCTTTATCCGCAGACTTGATATAGCCGATGCTCAGGCCCGACGGCGTGGCATTGATCGCCGTGAAGAAATCGAGCAGGGTTCCATCATGCAAAACGCGCACCATGTTGTCGATTGTCTGTGCGTTCGTCCCGGGCTGGTAGATCGGGGCGGCGGTGCTCCATGTCACGCCCTTATCAGTGGATCGCGAGAAGAAGCTCGGGCCGGTGAAGTTGAACTTGAATACGGGAGCGCCGCCCGCCGCGGATGCTGCACCGTTGCGCAATTGCCGCGCGATCAGAACGCCATCGTTTTCCGCGAGCAACCTGGCGCCTTCCTTCGTTGGAGGGAACACGCTCAACTGGTCCCAAACTGCATAGACGTAGTTCGTCGCGGTCGGGTCCGCAGTGAGCGAGTTCTTGTCGTTGAGCACGTGCGGCGAGTTGCTGCGGATCAGCGTAACGGGAGTCTGCCACGTTACGCCATGGTCGCTGGAGCGGCTGACCAGCATTCCGCTATTGCGCGCGCCAAACGGCGTGGTCGGTTGCGCGGGGTCCAGCACCAGAGAGAAGAAGAAGGCCGTTCCGTCTTGCGCAAAGTCCACCCAGGGATCGGAAGCGCGGCGGAATTTGCCGCCAGTGCAGTTAGTCACGCCGGACGGAATCGAGTTGGACCAGGTGCTGCCCGCATCTTTGGAGACGACGCCGACGAGCCCGCGTGAGCCGCCGTCGCTCCAGCGATCCTGCTGGTGGCCGGCGAGGAGGCGAGACGAGTCCGTCGGGTCCACCGCGACCCAGGGTTCGATCGAGGTGGCGGGAAACAGGACGCTGCCGAATGCCGACTCCTGCGCGTTCAGCTGGTCAGCGGTGCAACCGCTAAATGGGTCGCCCGCGGCCACCTGGACGAGCGATCCCAGCGTTTGCGCGTGCGCGCCCGTGGCGATCGAGCATGCGAGCGCGACGACGCCACCACCTGCAATGCCCTGCAAAACAGACCGGGATAGGCAACTGAAATTGATTTTCATTCTGGGCCTCGCGAAAAAGGGAAAACGCCTGTGAGTTGCCGGCTTTCCTTCGCCGGCGCGATCACTTCCGACCTTCTGATATATGTGAAAACGTCTTTTCCCAGCGCAGAAACGATGCTTGCTTGCCGTCCGCCGAAGACATGCAGCAAGGCACGTATCTACCGAAACACACTAGGTCGCGGTGGCCAGATTTGTGTGAATAAATCTTGGCGTATGCCATTTCAACACTTGATATCCCCAGCATTGCTGGCATGGCATGGTGATTGCAGCGGATCACACATCGCGGTCGAAGAATGTATCCGCTGCAGAATCGTGGCGTTTGAGATCGACAACCCAAAAAAAGCCCGCCCTCGAAAGAGGGCGGGCTTGGATTCAAAGAAGCCACCCGGGGTGTTAGAGACCCAGGGATGCCTGCACTACATCAATGACTCGTGCCCAGATAAGCGGCCTTCACCGACGGATCGTTGCGCAACTGCAGCGCCGGCCCATGCGCGGCGATCCGGCCGTTCTCCAATACGTAACCGTAATCCGCCACGTTGAGCGCCGCCGCGGCGAACTGCTCGACGAGCAGCATCGTCACGCCCTGGCCCTTCAGATTTTCGATGATGCGAAAGACCTCTTCGACGAGTATCGGTGCGAGCCCCATCGAAGGTTCGTCGAGCAGCACGAGTTCCGGGTTCAGCATGATCGCGCGCGCCATCGCGAGCATCTGCTGCTCGCCCCCGGAGAGGGTGCCGGCGAGTTGATGGCGCCGCTCTTTCAGACGCGGAAAGAGTTCGATCGCGCGTTCCAGATCGGCGTTCACATCGCCGCGCGGCCGCGCCCACGTGAGGCGTGGAAAGGCGCCGAGGATCAGGTTGTCGTGCACGCTCATCGTCGCGAACACGCGCCGTCCTTCCGGCGAATGCGCGAGTCCGAGACGCGCGATGCGATGCGAGTCGAGCGCGTCGATCCGCTTCGCGCTCGCGCCCACGCCCATCGTGATCTCGCCGTCGCTCGCACGGATCATGCCGGAGATCGCGCGCATCGTGGTGGTTTTGCCCGCGCCGTTCGAGCCGATCAGCGTGACGACCGAGCCCTTGGGCACGTCGATCGAAATGCCGTGCAGCACTTTGACCTTGCCGTATCCTGCATGCAGATTCTTGACCGATAGCATGTGTGTTCCTGAGTGTTCCTGTGTATCTCGTGAGTCGAGGTAGGGGAGCGCGGCTCAGGCCGCTTGCCCCGCCGCCTCGCCGCCGAGATAAGCCTCGATGACTTTTTCGTTCGACTGGATGTCGGCCGGATTGCCTTCCGCGATCTTCTGCCCGAAGTCGAGCACCGACACGCGATCGCACACGCTCATCACGACATCCATGTGATGTTCGATCAGCACGACGGTGATGCCGTGATCGCGCACCTTGCGGATGATTGCGACCAGCTCCTTGATGTCGGGCGCGGTCAGGCCGGCCGCCGGTTCGTCGAGCAGCAGCACTTGCGGGTCGAGCGCGAGCGCCCGCGCGATCTCCAGCAGCCGTTGCTTGCCGTAGGGCAGGTTGCGCGCTTCTTCGCCGGCCGCATGTTCAAGCCCGACGAAGCGCAGCATGCCCAACGCACGTTCACGGGCGGCGCGCTCCTCGCGCCGGTAACGCGGGGACATCAGTCCGACGTCCGCGATATGTGCCCGAAACGTGTGATGCAAGCCGACCAGCACGTTTTCGAGCGCGGTCATCTCGCCGAACAACTGCACGTTCTGGAAGGTGCGCGCGATGCCCGCCAACGCGATCTGCGACGAAGTCTTACCCGCGATCGACATGCCACGGTACTCGATCGAACCTGCGGTCGGCACGTAGATGCCGGTCAACACGTTCATCATCGTGCTCTTACCGGAGCCATTCGGGCCGATCAGTCCGTGAACCGTGCCGCGCCGCACGCTCAGGTCGACCTGGTTGAGCGCCTTGAGCCCGCTGAACTGCATCAGGATGCCGCGTAGCTGCAGGATCTCTTCCGTGTCGCCCGCGTGCACGGCGGCGACCGCGTCTGCGCCGATCGTCGCGGCTTGATGAGCGTCGACGGTGCTCGCGCGCACCGCGCCGCCCATCATGCTCTTGCGCACGAATCCGATCACGCCGTCCTGCAGGTAGTACACGACGAGCAGGATCATCAGGCCGAAGATGCTCAGCCGCCAGTCGGCGAGCGTATCGATGCAGTATGAAAACGCGGCGAGCCCCACCGTACCGAGCACCGGAATCGCCACCTTGCGTGCCGTCGACACCTTGCGCGCGAGCGCTACGCCTGCGCCGATCACGACCGCGACCGCCAGCACCGATGCGACGATGCGGAACATATCGATGTCATCGAGCAGCTTGGGTAACAGCACGATGATCGCCGAGCCGAGCACCGCGCCAGTGCGCGTCTTGCGCCCGCCCATGATGATCGCGAGCAGGAACAGGATGGTCAGCTCGAAGTTGTAGGTATTCGGTGAGATGTACTGCTCCGAATACGAGTACAGGCAGCCGGCCAGACCGGCGAAGCCCGCGCTGATAACGAACGCGTAGACCTTGTAACGGTACACGGATACGCCCATACAGTCCGACGCGATCGGACTGTCTCGCAGGGCTTCGAAGGCCCGGCCCAGATGCGACTTGAGCACCCGGTGCACGACGATCAGCGAGGCCACCAGCAGGGCCGCGACGAGCCAGTAGTATTCGACTTCGTTCATCGGCCGCGCGCCGAGCGACGGCTTCGGAATCTTGACGCCCATCGGCCCGTTGGTCAGAAAATCCATCTCGTTGATGAGAATCTGAAGGATCGTGCCGAACGCGAGCGTCACCATCGCGAGGTAGGGGCCGGACACGCGTAGCGCGGGCAGCGCGAGGATCGCGCCGAAGCCGGCCGTGACGAGAATCGCGAGCGGCGCGGTCACGAAAATCGGCAAGCCGAGCTTCATGAACAGCACGCCGGCCGTGTAGGCGCCGACCCCGAACAGCCCCGCATGTCCGAGCGAAACCTGGCCGGTGTAGCCGACCACGATGTCGAGACCGAACAGCAGGATCGCGTAGATCATGATGGTCTCGACCAGATGGATATAGTACGGATTGCCCGACAGCACCGGGAACACCGCAAGCGCGATCAGCACAAGTGCCGTCGCAACGAGTTTCTTCAGATTCACGGCGGCCCTCACACTTTCTTGATTGAAGTCTTGCCGAACAGCCCGGCGGGTTTCATCGCGAGCACGATGAGCAGCAGGACCAGCCCCGGCACGTCCTTATAGCCGGTGGAGAGATAGAAGCCGGTAGTGGTCTCGGCGATGCCGAGAATCACGCCGCCGACGAGGATGCCCAAACCGCTCGTGAGACCGCCGATGATCGCCACCGCGAACGCCTTGAGGCCGAGCACCGCGCCCATCGTCGCGCCGGTCAGCGTGAGCGGCGCGATCAGCACGCCGGCGAACGCGGCGGTCAGCGACGAGAGGGCATACGAAAACGTGATCACGAGGCCGGTGTTGATGCCCATCAGCGCGGCGGCGTCGCGGTCGTTCGCCGTGGCCACGACGGCCTTGCCGAAGATCGTCTTGCGGTTGAAGAACTCGACGGCGAGCATCATCGCGAGCGCGCCGCCGACCACCAGAAGTTCCATCGGCAGAACGTTCGCGCCGAACACCTTGAGCGGCGCTTCGGGCAGCGGCGACGGGAAGCGCAGATCGTCGCGGCCCCAGACGTTTTCCGCGACGTTCTTGAAGATGATGCCCAGCGCGATCGTCGACATGATCCAGCCGAATTCGGATTTGATCCTGATCGCGGGCCGCACCCCGATCCGTTCGACGAACGCGCCCTGCAACAGACCGAACGCGCAGACGAGCGGGATCATCAGCCAGTAGTTGACGCCGAGCGAGACCAGCGTGAGGCCGACCAGCGCGCCGAGCATCAGCGCGTCGCCCTGGCCGAAGTTCAGCGTGCCGGAGGTCGCGAATGTGAGTTGATAGCCGAATGCGATCACGGCGTAGATCATGCCGAGTGCGATCCCGCTATAGATGAGCTGTAAAAGAATGGTCATCGTCGAGCGCCTTAGAGTTCACCATCTATAAAACAAAGCCGCCCCCGCTGGCGGGCGGGTGCGGCTTTGGAGCATGCTGCCGCGCTGGATTTGCGCTTGTATCCGCGCTTAGTTCGTCGACGCCTGCTTGGCGCGCAACTGGCTGCCGTCCTTGCGATCAGCGTCGTACGCATAGATCACGCGGCCGCCCTTGACCTCGCCAAACACCGGCACGTTCGGGCTGATCGCCTCGTGGTCGTCGTGCGTGAACGGCTTGTCGTACACCATCACGACGCCTTCCACCTTGCCGTTGAGGTTTTCCAGCGCGGCGCGCACCTTCGGACCTTCGGTCGAACCCGCCTGGGTCATCGCCGCGGCCAGCAAATAGACCGAGTCGTAGCCCTGGGCGGCGGACACCGCCGATTCGATGCGGTTGTTCTTCGGCTTGAACTCCTTGAGGTACGCGTCGATGAACGCCTTGCGCTTGGGCGTGTTCGCTTCCTGAATGAAGGTCTGCGGCATCCGGGCGCCTTCGCCGTTGGTGCTCGCGTTGTCGATGTAGTTCGCCATCGACAGGGTCCAACTGCCGATCAGCGGCACTTTCCAGCCGAGCTTGGCCATGCCGTTGGCGATCTGCGCGAGTTCCGGCCCAATGCCATAGGTCAGCACCGCTTCAGCGCCGGCCTCCTTGGCCTTGAGCAGCTGCGCGGTCATGTCGACGTCCTTGATATTGAATTTTTCTACCGCAACCGGCTTCACGCCTTTCGTGGCCAGCGCCTTTTCGAGGTCTTCGCGGCCGAGCTGACCGTAATTGGTGGAGTCCGCGAGAATCGCGACCTTCTTGAAGCCACGTTTCGCGATCGCTTCTTCAACGATCATCGGCGCCTGAATGCGGTCGGCGGCGGCGTTGCGGAAGACGTAGTTATCCGGTTGATCGGTGAATTGCTTCGTCAGGACGCTGCCAGTCGCGACGTTGTTGAACACCGGAATCCTGGCTTCCTGGAAGAAGCGTTGAGACGCGAGCGCCACGCCGGTATTGATGTAGCCCACCACCGCAGCCACTTTTTCCTTGTTGATCAGCTCTTGCGCGATCTGTACGCCGCGTTCATTTTTCGCCTCGTCGTCGCGCTCGACCAGCACGATCTGACGGCCAAGCACGCCACCGGCCTTATTGATTTCCGCGGTGGCGAGCCGCACGCCGTCGCGCATGCTCACGCCCATCGAAGACGAACCGCCGGTGAAAGGTCCGTCGACACCGATCTTGATCGGGTCGGCGGCGTAACTGACGTCAATGAGGGCACACAACGCGAGCGCACTCACGACGCTCTTCAAGCGAATTCCCATACTGTCTCCGTAGCATGTCTTTTTTTGCACAGAGCCTGGAAGCGGCTTCCATGCACGCCGACTGGACGTTCTCAGGGAGCCTGAGCGCCTGTCGTGACGCAGTATGGATTTGCTAATCTATATGTAATATTCGGACTTACCCGCGTGGTGCAATACCGGGGTTATTGGCAGATTAGAGAGAAGCGTCTAACTTTGGTTATCGAGCGGCGGTGCCGAGCCACTGATTGACTCTGATATCTGTCGTTTAACTTCATGCGCGCCAATTCGGTGCCGTTGCGAAGCTTCGGAAACCGTCACCTCGCCCGCGCCGCAAGGCGCGCAATGATCCGCTCAGCCATCGCGCGGTCGATGACTTCGAATGAACGGCTCGTGCGCTCATAGGCATACATGGCGCCAGTCGCGATATCGAACCACCAGCCGCTCAATACGAGTGCCCCGGCGCTGACTTGCTGGCGGACGATCGGGTAGGTCATCAGGTGTTCGAGCTGCACCAGCACGTTGAGTTGCGACAATTGATCGTGCGCTTTCAAGCGGTCATCGAGCGGACCTTCCTGTTCGAGCCGAAACGCCGCGTTGTTGGCGTGGCATAGCCATTTATCGAGGTTTGGCGACTTCAGCTTGGCGTTGCGTGAGAACACGGCCTTCATCGCGCCGCACTCGGAATGCCCGCACACGACGATATTCGCGACTTTCAACACCAGCACCGCATATTCGATTGCGCTTGCCTCGGAAAGATCTCCGGTAGAGACGCCCTCCGCAGTCGCCGGCGGGATCAGATTGCCCACGTTGCGCATCGTAAAGAGATCGCCGGGATGGGTCGATGCCAGCAGGTCCGGCACGACGCGGCTGTCCGAGCAGGTGATGAAGAGCGCATCGGGAGTCTGCGCGAGCGCCAGTTTGCTGAACTGCTGCGCGTATTGCGGCAGCATCTTCTCCCGGAACTCGACGATGCCCATGATGAGTTTTCGCATGATCGCCTCTCAAACGACCGGTTGCCTTGCCGCCGACGTCTCCGACCCTCCAAGCCCTTGCGAGTCCGGGATACGCGCCAACGCCAGGTCCTCCGGAAATGGATGCCGCGCGCCGATCTCTCGGTCCAGCAGGGTCAGCTCGACACGCAATGCGTCGTGACGATGCTCCGGCAAGCACTGGAGGAGATTCTCTATCGCCGCGCGCTGACGCCGCGCGATCTGGATGCTGCCGGCGCCATACTGACGTATCTCGCGAAAACTGATATGCACGAAATCTTCCCAGTTCGGCGTTCGAAAGATCACGCACACACGGCCAGACTTATCCCTGATCTCTTCGGTGTACAAAGACCGTTTTCCGACTACGCGCAATAGCCGCTGTAGTTGATCGATGGCCAGCACGGCCGTTGTGGGATCGTTGATCGCGGCCGATAACGCCTTGAGCGCAATATCAACAAGGATGCGGAACGCGAACATCGGATCCTGTTCCATCGTGCGTTCGGTCCCAAAGGCGACCAGTGTACGCAGCCGGTTTTCATCGATTGCGCCAGCGTCCCCGTACAGATAAAACAAGGGTTCGTCGACTGCGACGAAATCGCCGACTTGCGGCACGAATTCGATAACCGAGTTCGTGCGCCTCGCCTTGGCGACCAGTCTTTCCAGATTCACGGCCAGAACGATGCCGGATGTACCGCTGTGGCGAACGATGCGATCAGGCACGCCTCGCTTGCGGTCAACGCACGGCGGGGCGATCCGGCCCGTCGCCGGCGCGGGATAAACGCTCTCGATGACCGCGATGCCGTGCTCTCCAACGCGCGCCACGAGGCTCACTGGACGCAGAAATTTCGCCGCATAGTCGATCAGGAAAAGGAATGCGACGACGGAAGCGAATCCGAATAGCGCTGCAATGAATACCTGAAGCTGGTGCACCTCGCTGTCACCCATCCAGCCCAAGGTCCTGTTGGCGAATAGAAGTGTGAAAACGAACAATCCCGAGATGTTGCGGATCACGTTATCGCGCAGCAAGGTCGTCGCGATGATCCGCGGGGTGTATTGACCGCCAGCGACCTGGATCGCGACGAGCAGCGAACCGAAGGTAAATACCAGAAACGCCAGGTCTGCGGAAACGATGTCGCCGACAAGTGACCGCGCGCCAGTCATGGACAGCCCGAAAAGGCCGGTTTTCGGGTCGAGGATGTCGTGTCCGATCAACCACCTTCCCAGCATTTCAGTGAGCGGCTTCACCACCGCATAGATCGCTACTGCGACGAGCGGTACCGTCCACAGGGAAGATCTGAGGTAACTCTTCAAGCTGTACCAGCGGTTCCAGTCCATGTTTGCGCTCTTCCTGCTTCGCGGTTCGCCTCGGACGATGAAATGGAGACTCCTCGGGCACGTGGAGTCTCCCCAGCCAATAAGACACGCGACCTTGCGGTCGGTCAATGAGACCTTGGTCCGACAGGCGTTATGAAGATTGCCGCAGGCGAGCGTCGTCTAACGCGCCATCGTGGGGAGTGCGTCTTCGGCGACTGGCGCGCCTGCCTGCACATCTTCGGCAGCGGCGGCGATATCGGACGCCACATGGGCCAGCTTCATCAGACGCGGCTGCAGCAGCAGCGCGACGAGACCGCTCCAGCCCGTCTGATGCGAAGCGCCGACGCCACGTCCGCTGTCGCCGTGAAAATACTCGTGGAAAAGCACGAGATCAGACGAACGCGGGTCGGCCTGCAATTGCGGATAAGCCGCCATCACCGGCCGCATGCCGTGCTCGTCCTTCAAAAAGAGGGTGGTGACACGCCGTGCGAGACCGTCGGCGATCTCGCTGAGCGAGCACCGGTTGCCTGACCCCGTCGGATACTCGATGCGGAACTCGTCGCCGTAGTAGCGATGGAATTCATACAGCGATTCGATCAGCAGATAGTTGACGGGCATCCACACGGGTCCGCGCCAGTTCGAATTGCCGCCGAATACGCGCGAATCCGATTCGGCCGGCTGATACTCGATGCAGACATGCGCGCCGCCATGATCGAACTCGTACGGTGTATCGCGATGCACGCGTGACAACGCACGCACGCCGTGATCGGACAGGAATTCATCTTCGTCGAGCGCGCGGCGCAGCAGCGCCGTCATCCGGTATCCGCGCAGCAGCGACAGAAGCGTGGTATTGCCCTTGCCGGGTTCGGTCCAGCGCGACACCAGCTTGGCCAGATTCGGCCGGTGATCGAGAAACCACGCGAGCCGTTCTCGCAGGCCGGGCAGGTGACCGTATATCCGCTCTTCGAGCACATGCACGGCGAACAGCGGAATCAGACCGACGATCGAGCGAACGCGCATCGGCACACGGGTTCCGTCCGGAAGATGCAGTACGTCATAGAAGAACTCGTCGCGGCCGTCCCACAACCCTGTTCTGCAGCCCTCGCTGCAACCGACGGCTTCCGCGATATACAGGAAATGCTCGAAAAACTTCACCGCGATTTCGACATACGCGTTGTTCGTCATCGCGAGCTCGAGTCCGATCTGCATCAGGTCGAGCGCATACGAGGCCATCCACGCGGTGCCGTCGGCCTGGTCGATGCGGCCGCCCGTCGGCAGCGGGGAAGAGCGGTCGAAGATCCCGACGTTGTCGAGCCCGAGAAAGCCGCCCTGGAAGATGTTGCGGTCATCCGCATCCTTGCGGTTGACCCACCACGAAAAGTTCAGCAGCAGCTTGTGGAACATCACTTCGAGAAACTGGTGGTCACCGACGCCCGTGACTTCACGGTCGAGTTCGTACACGCGCCAGGTCGCCCATGCATGAACGGGCGGGTTCGCGTCGCCGAAAGCCCATTCGTAGGCGGGTAACTGCCCGTTCGGATGCATGTACCGTTCTTTCACGAGCAGCAGCAACTGTTTCTTCGCGAAGTCGGGATCGATCATCGCGAACGCGGCCGCATGAAACGCGAGATCCCACGACGCGTACCACGGGTACTCCCACTTGTCCGGCATCGAGACGACATCGCCGTTGCACATATGCCGCCAGTCGGCGTTGCGGCCGTGCCGGCGTCCTTTCGGCGGTTTCGGCTGACCGGGGTCGCCGTCGTGCCAGCGCGTCACGTCGAACTGGTAGTACTGCTTCGTCCATAGCATGCCGGCGAGCGCCTGGCGTTGCACGAGCCGTGCATCGGCGTCGGCGATATCGTGCTGGAGCGCCGCGTAGAACTCATCGGCCTCCGCGATCCGGCGCGCGAACAGCGCTTCGAAGTCGAGCGGCGCGTCGTCGCGCGTGATGCCCGGCAGTGCCGCCGGACGCCAGCGCAGATACAGCACCGCGCGTTCGTGCGGCGCGAGCGACAGCGCCACATGCGCGGCGGCGCGGGTGCCCGCGTCGCGGCGTATCGCCTGCTCGTCGCCATCGACGAGGTAATCGTTGAAGCCATCCTTGAACGGGCCCGCGCCGGCGATGCCGAAAATGCGGCGCACATTGGTTTCGTTTTCGCAGAACAGCCATTCGATCGGCTGCTGCGCCGAGGCCGTGACGATCATCGTGCCCAGCGCGGGATTGTGCGCGATCACCCGCGCGCCTTCGGCGGACTCCGTCTCGAGCGTCAGCGACGGCCTGCCGGGCTTGCCTGACCACGCCCAGCGGTTGCGCGCCCAGAAGAGCGGCAGCACATGCAGTGGCGCGTGCTGATCCGCGCGATTTTCGACGCTGACGCGCATCACGATGTCGTCGGGTGTGTGCTTCGCGTACTCGACCCAGACGTCGAAATAGCGATCGTTGTCGAACACGCCGGTATCGAGGATTTCGTATTCGGGCTGATCGGCGCCGCGCCGGCCGTTTTCGTCGATCAGGTCCTGATACGGATACGCATCGTGCGGGTACTTGTAGAGCATCTTCATGTACGAGTGCGTCGGCGTGCCATCGACATAAAAGTAAAGCTCTTTCACGTCCTCGCCGTGATTGCCCTGCGCATTGGTCAAGCCAAACAGCCGTTCCTTCAGGATGGCGTCGCGCCCGTTCCAGAGCGCGAGCGACACGCACCAGTCGAGTGGGTCGTTGCCGAATCCGGCAATGCCGTCCTCGCCCCAGCGGTACATGCGGCTGCGCGCCTGATCGTGGGGGAAATACTCCCAGGCGGTGCCGTAGTCGCTGTAGTCCTCGCGAACCGTGCCCCACTGCCGGTCGCTCAGATAAGGGCCCCAGCGGCGCCAGCAACCGAGGTCCGGGCCATGCAGACGGCTTCCTTCCTTCGAACGGAGCAGATCGTTTGCGCGTAGCGATGACATGTGACCTCCCAATCCGGGATCGACTGCCGAACACGTTTGGTGCGTGAATCCACCCCGGTGCTGTGGCGCATGCGCCGCCGGGCGGTACTTGGATGATAGGCGCCGTTTGGCGTTATTGAGTTCGGCTCCGAAGCAGTGAGGGGCAGACTACGAACGCCATCGGGTATCCATCTAGATGCACGTTTTGTCCGGGCAAACGTCGTCTCTGTCCATTGAGGCGAACGCGGCCCAGGCTCTAAATTGGCGCCACTAAGCCCACCTGGCGCTTGCGAGAGAAACAAGATTACCTCGCGCGCCACCCGCCCGAACATACCGACAGCGAAGCGGACTGTTCGGGCGGCTCTAGAGGAGACACCGGCATGGCCCACCAGATAACCCTCCGTTTTGAGGACGGAGTGACCCGCTTCATCCACTGCGAGGAGGGCGAGCGCGTCACCGATGCCGCCATCCGCGCCAGGATCAATATCCCGCTCGATTGCCGTGATGGCGTGTGCGGCACCTGCAAGGCGGTCTGCGAGTCCGGTGAGTACGTTCTGGGCGACTGCGTGGAAGATGCGCTGAGCCCGGACGAGGTGAGCGCCCGCAAGGTTCTCACCTGCCAGATGAGCCCGCGCTCCGACTGCGTGATCCAGATCGCCACGAACTCCGATGTCTCGGGAACCGGCCCGTCCTCCCACAAGGGGCGGATCGTCGCCTGCCAACGAGCGTCGGACACTACGATCGCCTTCTCGGTCGAGCTCGAGAACCGCGCGGATCTCAGTTTTCTTCCCGGGCAGTACGTCAATGTCCAGGTGCCCGGCACCGATCAGACCCGGTCCTATTCGTTCAGCTCGGGGCCGTCCGAGCCGCACGTGTCGTTCCTTGTGCGCAATGTGCGTCAAGGGGTGATGTCGAGCTGGCTCTGCGAAACCGCCAAAGTCGGCGACGCGATCGAATTTCGCGGCCCGATGGGAAGCTTCTATCTGCGCGCCATCGAGCGGCCGGTGCTGTTTCTGGCGGGTGGCACGGGTCTCGCGCCGTTCCTGTCGATGCTCGACAAGATCGTGGAGGACGGCGGCAGTCCGTATCCGATCCACATGATCCTCGGTGTGAACACCGATGAGGATCTGGTCGGCATCGACCGGCTCGAAACCTATGCGCAGCGCCTGCCGAACTTCACCTATGCCTGCACCGTTTCCAACCCTGACAGTGCCTATCCCAACAAGGGCTATGTGACCCACCACATCAACGCGTCCCAGCTCAATGGTGGCGAAGCGGATGTCTATCTCTGCGGCCCGCCGCCGATGGTCGATGCGGTGCGCGATTTTCTGTCGTCAGAGGGGCTGACGCCGCGCAATTTCTACTATGAGAAGTTTGCCGGCACGGGCCTCGTGGTCCAGACCGGCGAGGAGCGCCTCGCTCCTGTCGATGTCGATGAAGCCTTCGACCTGCGCATGGCGCTCGAACTGGGGGCGGCTCAACTGACCATGGGCCGGCTGTCGAGCGAGCAACTGATCACCTTCCGCCAGCTCGCCGAGGCGACGGCGCCGTTCGTGCGAGGGCGGCACTTTACCGACGTGCCACGCTACATCGAGGCGAATCACGCGTTCCACCTGTTCACGATCGAAGCTTCCGGGAATGCGCAGCTGATCGCGCTGTACCGGCAGCTGGCCGTGCAGGACTACATCGCTCGCGCGCTGACCGACCAGATCGAGATCGTCGGCGATATCGTCCAGCAGCATCGGGACATCGTCGCCGCCTTCGAACTGGGCGACCTGAACGCGGCGCGGGACGTGATTGCGCTGCATGCGCTCCATTCCAAGGCCACGATGAGCCGGGCGCTGGAGCGCATGGCGACGGGCAAGACGGCACCGGCGGCCGCAGCGGCTCCCGCTCTCCCGCCTGCCGTGCCGCAGAGCGCGCCGCAGGTGTGTCCATTCTCGGGCAGCACGCTTCCGGCTTATTCACACGAGCTGGACTGGCCCGAGGGGCTGGAACCATTCAAGGTGGTCGATGACGGCTCGCAAGGCGACCCTTACGAGCACTACCGCTGGATGCGGGAGCATGCGCCGGTGCTGCGTTGCCAATCGGCGACTTCAGACGTGTGGTTCCTGTCGCGCTATGACGATGTCTACCAGGCGATCCGCAATCCGAAGCTGTTTTCCTCCGAGGTCGTCAGCCCGCCGCCGCTGACGTTCCTGACGCTGTTCGATGCGCCCGCGCATTCGCGCTTGCGCAAGGTCGTCCAGCCGTCGTTCCTGCCGCTGGCGCTCGATCCCTTTATCGATCAGATCGCGCAAAGGGCGGAGGATTTGCTCGATGTGATGATCGCCAAGGGCGGCGGTGACGTCGTCGACGATTTCGCGATCCCGCTCAGCATCTCGACGATCTCCGCGATGATCGACGTGCCGAACGAGGATGAGGAAAAAATGAAGTTCTGGTCGGACGAGACCTTTAGCTATTTCGGGCGCCTGGCCCGCAATGCGCCGGGGACCGGCACCGACGAGCAGAGCGCGCAGGCCTTCTTCGCTTACCTGAAGGAAGCGATGGAGCGGCTCGCTTTGACCGACAGCCAGTCGATCGGCGGACATATCGCGCGCATGTGGAAAGACGGGCTCCTTTCGGAAAAGGAAGCGAAAGAGCTGTGCGCGTTCGTCTTCATCGCCGGGCACGACACGACGACCATCCTCGTTGCCAACGCGTTTCGCATGTTCGCTGAACAGCCGAACCTGCTGGCACGTATCCGCGAAAACCCCGCCGACGCCGAGCGTTACGTCGAGGAGGTGGCGCGCTACCGTGGCACGGTCCAGCGCGTGAGCCGTATCACCACCGAGGCGACCACCGTCGCGGGCGTCGATCTGCCGAAGGGCGCGGTGGTGCGATTGCTGCTGTCGGCCGCGAACCGCGACAGCCGCAAGTTTGCCGATGGCGAGACCTTCGACATCGACCGCGATTCCAGCGGTCATCTGGGCTTCGGCAACGGCATGCACAAATGCCTCGGTGCGCCGCTCGCCAAGCTGGAGACGCTGATCGCGACGAAGGCTCTGGCCCGCAAGATCGGCGAGATTGCGCTCGATCCGGCAAGGCCGATCCAGTATGTGCGGGGCAACAATCTGACCAACTCCGGGCCCGAGCATCTGTTCGTGAAGCTGGGGGCGTTGTCGGCCTGAAGCGGATCAAGGGGCGAGAGCGAGTCAGTTCGCTCTTGCCTTTTCAGGCGGCAAGGATCGGTCGTGCGCTGCGGAGCGGTATTCGGTTGGCCGCAGTCCCGTCTGCTTGCGGAAGAAGCGTCCGAAATACGCCTCGTCCTGGAAGCCCAGTTCGCTGGCGATCTGCTTCACGCTGAGCGTCGAATAGCCGAGCAGCCGCTTGGCCTCATGAATCGAGCGTGCATCGATCGCCTCGATGGCCGAGACCCCGAACGTAGCGCGGCAGATCCGCGAAAGTTGGCCGGTGGTGACGCCCATCTCGCCGGCATAGCTGGCGACCGGGCGCCGCTCACGGCAATGGCGGTCGAGCAGGGCGCGGAACCGCTCGATTCGCGCGGCCATCGTGCGCTGCTCGGAACTGGCTGAGAGCCGGGCGCTCTCGCTGAGACGCCCGATCTTGACGAACAGGGTGATAGTGAGTGCGGCGCCCGCGGTGAACTGCCAGCGCTCGTGGCTCTCCGCCTCGTGCCCGATCGACTGGAACAGCGTGTCCAGAGATGTGCCGCGCTCCACGGCGGGATCGATCGACAACACCGTCGGCGTGCGGATGAATTCGAGCAGCTCGGGTGCGGCCGTCATCGCCAGCGATTCCAGCGCGGACTGCGCGGCGGTGATCACGTGACCGTCGACGTCGCTGCGGAAGTGAAAGCCGTGGACCGAGCGCGCCGGCACGACCACGAGGCATGGCGCCTGGACGGCCCAGGTTTTGCCGTCGATGAAAGTCTCGCCGCCGCCGGCGGTCACGTAGAGCACCTGGATCAGCGCATCGTGGACGTGCGGTTCGATGTCGAAATCGAAACGCCCGGCACGCAGCGGAATGCGCTCGTAATGGACCATGTCGACCCAAGGCTGGTCGGCTTCCGCGCCATAGAGCGCGAAATGCAGCACGGTCCGGCGGCGCTGCTGGTCAGAGGCCATGATGCACGTTATGTCCTGCTCTATGTCGACTCTGTCCATTGTTCCACAGGCGCTCGGGGCGTTCAATGTCGATACGGATATCAGGAAGCGTAATCGCATACATATTTCAGGAAGGTAATTACATGAGACAGGAACTTGAAAATCGCGCAGCGGCCTCGACCCCGTACGCGCTGAACTTGAACGGAAAGGTCTGCGTGGTGACGGGTGCCGGCAGTGGCATTGGTGCCGGCATCGCGCGCGCGTTCGCCGCTATCGGCGCACACGTCGCGCTCGTGGATCGGAACCTTGCCGGTGCTGAAGCTGTCGCCGCCGAACTTCGGAAGGCCGGTGCGGTGGCGCGAGCGATCGGCTGCGACGTGTCGGACGAAGCCTCGGTTGCCGCTGCTGCCGACAAGGTTCGCGCGGAGCTCGGGCCGGTCGGCGCGCTCGTCAACAATGCAGGGCTGCTGCGCGCTGGAGCGCTCGAGACAGTCTCGATCGAGGACTGGAACCAGGCCATCGCCGTCAATCTGACCGGCTATCTGCTGTGTGCCCGGGCTTTCGGGCGCGACATGCTGGCGGCGGGCAAAGGCAGTATCGTCCACGTTGCGTCGATTGCGTCGCTCAATCCGCAGACCAATAGCGGTTCCTATAGCCCGAGCAAAGCGGGCGTGCTGCTGCTATCGCGGCAGTTGGCGGCGGAGTGGGGCCCACGCGGCGTGCGCAGCAACTGTGTGCTGCCCGGCATGATCCGCACCGCGCTGTCCGCGAAGTTCTACGAGGAGCCCGGCTTCGAGGCTCGCCGCGCCGCCGCCACCGCGAGCCGCCGCATCGGCGAGCCGGAAGACCTCGCCGGCCCGGCGCTGTTCCTCGCCTCTGATATGGCTGCCTACGTCAATGGCGCGGAGGTGCTCGTCGACGGCGGGCTCGATTGCATGCTGATGGACATGGTTCCGCGCCCCGGTTTCAACGCTACTGCGGCCGCGTGAGCGCCGTCACACCACAACGACAAGGAGATTGGATATGACCAAGGAGATCACCTGCGATCTGGTCGTGGTCGGATCGGGCGCCGCGGGCCTCGCCACTGCGATCACGGCACGCAAGCGCGGCCTCGATGTCATCGTGCTCGAGAAGGAGCCCGTGTTCGGTGGTACGACCGCGCTGTCGGGCGGCGTCTTATGGATTCCGCTGAGCAAATACGGCCGACAGCAGAACCCGGCTGACACCGTCGAGCGCGTGCGCGAATACATGATGAGCGAGACGGGCAATAACTACGATGCCGCCGCGGTCGAGTGCTTTGTCGAGAACGGGCCGAAAATGGTCGAGTTCTTCGAGCGCGAGACCGAGATGAAGTTCGTGCCCACGCTCTATCCGGACTATCACCCGGATGCGCCCGGCGGCGTCGACATCGGTCGCTCGATCCTCGCCGCGCCATATGACATTCGCGGGCTGGGCAAGGACATGCGCCGCCTCAAGCAGCCGCTCGAGACGATCACGTTCATGGGGATGATGTTCAATTCCTCGAACGCGGACCTCAAGCATTTCTTCCGCGCGACCAAGTCCATCATTTCGTTCATGTATGTGGCCCGCCGTCTGGCTACGCACATCAAGGAGCTTGCGCTCTACCGGCGGGGCATCAACGTCACGAGCGGCAACGCGCTCGCCGCGAGACTCGCGAAGTCGGCGCTGGCGATCGACATTCCGATCCTCACTTCGACGCCTGTGAAGGAACTGCTGAGCAAGAGCGGCAAGGTGATCGGCGTGCGCGCGAGCGCAGCGGACGGTGAGCTTCGAATCACCGCCCGGCACGGCGTCGTGCTGGCTTGTGGCGGCTTCCCGCACGATCTCAAGCGCATTGCGCAGGTCTATCCGCATGTGAAGCGTGGCGGTGAGCATCTGTCGCCCACGCCCGTCGGCAATACCGGCGACGGGTTGACGATGGCGGAGAAGGTGGGCGGTGCCGTGAAGCTCGGCTTCGCCGATGCGGCGGCCTGGATGCCTGTCTCGAAGGTGCCGTTTGGCAAGGGCCGCACCGGCGTATTTCCGCATCTGCTCGACCGGTATAAACCCGGCGTGATCGGCGTGCTGCGCAACGGTCAGCGCTTCACCAATGAATCGAACTCCTACCACGACGTTGGCGCCGCGTTGATGCGCGCCTGCGAGGGTGAACGGGAGACGGCGATGTGGCTGATCTGCGATAAGGTGGCGCTCGGCAAATATGGACTGGGCTATGCGAAGCCCGCGCCGATGCCGGTGGGGCCGTTGCTGCGCAAAGGCTACCTGATCAAGGGCGACACGATCGGCGAGCTGGCGCGCAATTGCGGCATCGCTCCCGATGCGCTCGAAATGACGGTCCATGCCTACAATCGCGATGCCGAGCGCGGAGAAGACCCGGCCTTCCAACGCGGCCGCACCTCGTTCAACCGTTATCTCGCCGATCCGGACCACAAGCCCAATCCTTGCGTTGCGCCTGTGGCGACCGGCCCCTTCTATGCGGTGAAGGTGGTGATGGGCGATCTGGGCACGTTCGACGGCCTCAAGACCAGCGTCACTGGCGAGGTGCTGCGGGCCGACGGCAGCGAGATCGAGGGCCTTTACGCGGTCGGCAATGACCGGCGCAGCGTGATGGGCGGCAACTACCCGGGCGCCGGTATCACCCACGGGCCGAATATGACGTTCGGGTTCGTCACCGGAAATGCGATCGCCACCAAAGCGATGACTCGCAAAGAGAAGGCATACGCATGAATACCCAACCAATGTTTCTGGCCAAGCCCCTCGTCGATTTCCGGGTCTACACGATCGCGCTACGCAAGATGCCCGAGTTTCTCGACGTGTTCGACAGGCTCGCGATGCCAATCCTGCTCGAGACGCTTGGACATCCGCTCGGTTTTTGGACGAGTATGGTCGGACCGCAGAACCAGTTCACTCACCTGTGGGGGTATGACGATCTGGCCGACTACGAACGACGGTGCCTGGCACGCGATACGCACCCGGACTTCCCCGCCTATCTGAAGGCATCCGGCCATCTGATCACGGCACAGGAGACACGGCTCATTCGGGCCACCGCGCTGGATAGCGTCGCAAAGTAATCCGAAGCATTCGGCCGAAGCGGGCTCCATCGCGGAGCCCGCGTGCTTCTTTGACCGAAGAGGCGGCTCAGGTCTGGTTGGCCCACAGATCGTCAATTGCGCGGACCGCCAGCAAGTAGCCGTCGGCCAGCACGAGGCAGTTCTGTTCGATGTCCTTCAGCGTCGTGCTGCCGTAAAGATGCGGCTCCTGCACTGACACGCACTACGCAGAAAAATTTCGCACCTTATCCCCGCTTTCCGTGTCAAACGATAAGCCGCCCGAACCGCCGTTCAGGGCGCCGGCACTTCCGCGCCTACAGGCACGGGTTGTGCACGTGATCTCCTGCACGCATTCCACATCGGAAGAATAAGGAGGGCGGTCATGACCACGACTGCCAGTTTTCACATCGGGTACACGCGATATCTCGGTCCCGAAGGCGAGCCCGTACAGCCATTGCCGGCCTTTGCGCGGGAACCCGAGGCGCTGATCTCCCTCTATCGCGCGATGGTGCTGACCCGCGCATTCGATACCAAAGCGGTCGCGCTGCAGCGCACTGGCAAGCTCGGCACGTTTGCTTCGTCGGTGGGGCAGGAGGCGATCGGAGTGGGCGTCGCGAGCGCGATGCAGGCCGATGACGTGCTGTTTCCTTCGTATCGCGATCATGCGGCGCAATTGCTGCGCGGCGTCACGATGACGGAAAGCCTCTTGTATTGGGGCGGTGACGAACGCGGCAGCGACTTCAGCGTACCGCGGCTCGACTTTCCAAATTGCGTTCCCATCGGCACACAGGTCTGTCATGCCGCCGGCGCGGCCTACGCGTTCAAGCTGCGCGGCGAACCGCGCGTCGCCGTGACGATTTGCGGCGATGGCAGCACATCGAAGGGCGACTTCTACGAAGCGATGAACATGGCGGGCGTCTGGCAGGCGCCGCTCGTGCTCGTCGTCAACAACAACCAGTGGGCGATTTCGGTGCCGCGCAGCACGCAGAGCGCGGCGCAAACGCTCGCGCAGAAGGCAATCGCGGCGGGCATCGACGGTTTGCAGGTCGACGGCAACGATGTCATCGCCGTGCATCAGGTGATGCATGCGGCGCTCGCGAAAGCGCGCCGAGGCGATGGCCCCACGCTGATCGAAGCGCTCAGCTATCGACTCGGCGATCACACGACGGCCGACGATGCAACGCGTTATCGCGACCCGGATGAGATTCGGAAGCAATGGGAATACGAGCCGCTGCTGCGTTTGCGCAAGTATCTGATGCGGATGAACTTCTGGGACAAAGCGCAGGACGAGCAACTCGGCCGGGCGTGTCACGCGCAGGTCGAGGCAGCCGTCGAGGCGTATCTGGCTGTGCCGCCCCCCGATACCTCGGCAATGTTCGATCACTTGTACGAGACGCTGCCGCATGCCATGCGTGAGCAACTGGAAAACGCGCAGCGATTCGCACCGATAGCGGGCAATGGTCGGCATGGTCAGAACGGAGGCAACGGCCATGGCTGATCTGAACATGATCGATGCGATCAACCTGGCGCTCGCATACGAACTCGAACACGATCCCGCCGTCGTGCTGCTCGGCGAGGACATCGGCGTGAACGGCGGCGTGTTTCGCGCGACGGCCGGCTTGCAGGCACGCTTCGGCGCGCAGCGCGTGCTCGACACGCCGCTCGCCGAGTCAGCGATCGCGGGCACCGCGATCGGCATGGCAGCGATGGGACTGAAGCCCGTCGCCGAGATCCAGTTCAGCGGGTTTCTGTATCCGGCGATCGATCACGTGCTCAATCATGCGTCGCGTCTGCGGCATCGGACTCGCGGACGCCTCACCTGTCCGCTGGTGATCCGCGCGCCGTGCGGCGCAGGCATCCATGCCCCGGAGCATCACTCGGAAAACCCCGAAGCCCTGTTCGCGCACATTCCTGGCTTGCGCGTCGTCACGCCTTCGTCGCCGGCGCGCGCGTACGGGTTGTTGCTGGCCGCGATTCGCGATCCCGACCCGGTGATCTTCTTCGAGCCGACTCGCCTTTATCGGCTGTTCCGGCAGACAGTGGAAGACAACGGCGAAGGGCTGCCGCTCGACACCTGCTTTACGCTGCGCGACGGCTCGGATGTGACGCTGGTGTGCTGGGGCGGCGCCGTGCAGGACGCACAGGGCGCCGCCGATCTGCTCGCGCAGGAAGGCGTGATGGCCGAAGTGATCGACGTCGCGACGCTCAAGCCGATCGACATGAACACGATCCTGGCCTCGGTGGCGAAGACGGGCCGCTGCGTGATCGTGCACGAGGGTTCGCGCACGGGCGGCATCGGCGCGGAGATCGCCGCCAATATCGCCGAGCGCGGGCTTTATTCGCTGCTCGCGCCTGTGCAGCGCGTGACCGGCTATGACGTGGTGGTGCCGCTGTACCGGCTCGAGAATCAATACATGCCGGGTGCCTCGCGCATCGTCGCGGCGGTGCGGCAAGCTATGGAGGCGTCGTAAAGCCATGAAAATCTTCAAACTGCCGGACCTCGGCGAAGGCTTGCAGGAAGCGGAAATCGTCGAATGGCATGTGAAAGATGGCGACGAAGTACGCGCGGATCAACCGTTGCTGTCGGTCGAAACGGCGAAGGCGATCGTCGAGATTCCGTCGCCGCAATCCGGCCGCATCACGAAGCTGTTCGGACGGACCGGCGATATCGTGCACCTGGGCGCGCCGCTCGTCGCGTTCGAGGGCGAGGCCGATGATGCAGACGCGGGCACTGTCGTCGGCCATATGGAAGTTGGCCAGCATGTCGTGCAGGAAGCGCCTGCGTCGCCTGGCACGGGCGGTGGCGTCAGCGCGGCCGGTGGTGTGATCAAGGCGATTCCGGCGGCGCGCGCGCTTGCGCGCAAACTGGATGTCGATCTCTCGATGGTGACGCCGTCCGGCCCGGAAGGCGTGATCACGGCGGCTGACGTGCAGCGCGTCGCGAAGATACTTGGCGAAGTCGGTCCGGCCGAAGTGCTGCGCGGCGTGCGGCGTGCGATGGCGCACAACATGGCGCGCGCGCAAAGCGAAGTGGCCGCCGCGACCGTGATCGACGACGCCGATATTCATGCGTGGCCGCCGCACACCGACGTGACGATCCGCCTGATCCGCGCGCTGGTCGCGGGCTGCCGCGCCGAGCCGCCACTGAACGCATGGTTCGACGGACATACGGGGCGACGCCATGTCCTTGAGAAGATCGATCTCGGCATTGCCGTCGATCTGCCCGATGGGCTTTTCGTGCCGGTGCTGCGCGACGTCGCGCATCGCGATGCGGCGGATCTGCGCGGCGGTCTCGACCGGATGCGCGCCGATATCCGCGCGCGCAAGATTCCGCCGGAAGAAATGCGCGGCAACACGATCACGCTGTCGAACTTCGGAATGATTTCGGGGAAGTACGCGGCGCCCATCGTCGTGCCGCCCACCGTCGCGATCCTCGGCGCGGGGCGCATCCATGAACAGGTGGTCGCGGCAGACGGTGCGCCTGCCGTGCACCGGATCTTGCCGCTCAGTCTGACGTTCGATCATCGCGTCGTGACAGGCGGCGAGGCGGCGCGCTTCCTGGCGGCGACGATCGCGGATCTGCAGAACGCGTGGTAGCGGTTAGCGTGTGCCTGGCGTGATTCGCCAGCATCGTATCGATAAGAGCGCGAGCCTCGCGGTCGATGCACACGAGGGCAACGCTCTCCGACTCGTATGTAACCGGATCGGCGAAATCACCGGTGAGGTGTTGTTTTCGTGTCCTTCTGCGTAACGACCACGTGACGTGATAGGTCAGCGCGATTCCATCGGACAAACGGGCCGTGCGTGGCTCCATGTGTGCTTCGATAACGAATCCGCGATAGCGCCCGACGATGTGACGTTTCATCGATTGATGAACGATCAGGCCGCCAGGCGGCCTATCCCCATTTCCGGACGGCGCAGGCCCGGCGGGAACACGTGCCATGTGCCGTCGGCATGGCGAAAGAAGAAGAGTGAAAACGTCCCGGAGGGCCGATCGATCTGAATGCACACGCGGCATGTTTCGCCCGAGCGGGAGCGGTCGAGCAGACGCACGCACGCCCCGCGGCCCCGTGTCGGGCCAACGAGTTTTTCGACCTCCGAACGCAGTGACCGATTGCCCGCCATGATTTTCCCTTCGATAGACGATGAGTCGATGCTATGGAGATCGGTGCGTGCGTCCAATCGGCGCCGGCGGAATGTCGTCTCAGGAAGCACTGATTTCAGCCGTCAGGATTTCCTGAATCAGAACCAGCACGCGGAAACTCGTTGCGGGGCAAGGAGACGTCCACGGCGTCGCCCTCGGCGGTGTCGTCGATGAAGCTCATCGAACCGCCGCGTCCGTTGCTGTCACGCTTGACCGCGATGACGTAGCGATCGCGCTCCTGCAAGTCGTGTTGAGCGAGGGAGCAATATGCCGTGGCCAGCCGAGTCAGGAATATTCGATCTGCGAGGCGCTGGTGTTCGAGCCAGCTAGTCTCGAAAGACGGAAGGATTTAAGCCACGCTGATGATGGAATGCTGGGAAATTCGCGGCGTTCCATGTTTGACGGCTATCATAGAACTCTTGATAAAGCCGGATTGAACGGACATGACAGCCCCTGTATTGAAAGATGTCGAAGCCCCTGTGCGGGAGAGTGACAACAGCCTTGTGTGGTCAGACGCACGGCTCCTCGGCTTCACGCCGATGGATGACGTGCATAAGGAATTCTATGAAGTCGCGCTACGGCTCGTGACCTGCACCGATGCGAGCGCCCTTGCCGCGATCGAGGAATTCGAGAAGCATGCGGTCAGCCATTTCGAGCAGGAAGACGAATGGATGCGCACCACCAACTTTCCCCCGCGCGACTGCCACATCGAAGAGCACGAAGCCGTGCTGAAGTCAGTCCGCGACGTTAAAGCAGCGGTCGAAGCGGGGCAGGCCGGTTGCGCGCTGGTGCATGACATCGGCATGCATCTGTACAACTGGTTTCCCGGACACGCCGACTACCTGGATTCGGCGCTTGCCGCATGGATGACCAAACAGACGATGGGTGGAAAACCTGTTGTCTTGAGGCGGACGATTTGAAGTTTGCCGTTTCGACCGTCGAAATACACTGGACCTCATAAGTTGTAGCCAGCAGGCTGCTGGCTCAACCCGTGTCGCGTGGCTCGGCTCGCGTCAACGCATCGTCGCTTGCGGGCGTCGCGACTGAAATCGCCGCCGACGATATCCCCCCGTTCAACTACCCGACTCGCGCAGCACGATGTCGCCCAATTCGGCGAGGCGAGCCGCGTCGACGCGCACGCTCGGGCACGAGATGCCCATCGCGGCGATCATCTCGTCGTGCCCGTCGTAGATGGGGCGAGCCACGCAGCGGATGCCATCGGTGAATTCCTCGTCATCGATGGCATAGCCGCGCTGGCGCGTTAGTTCCAACTCCTGCGCGAGAGCCAGCTCCGAGGTCAGGGTGCGCAACGTGTACGCGGCCAATTCGGCGGGCGTTTCGGCGTGGCCGAAGGCCAGGAACGCTTTGCCGAGCGCCGTGCAGTGCAGCGGCGACAGCGCGCCGATCGGATGATCGACCTTGAGCGGCAAGGTCGAGTCGACCTTGTCGATATACCAGACGCGCGAGCCGACCAGCACCGCCAGATGCGTGCATTCCCCGGTGGACGCGGCGAGTCTTTCCAGCGCCGGGCGCCATGCTTCCTTGATCGCGACGACTTCCTCCAGCGTGCGTTGTACCGGCTTGCCCGGCTGACTGCCGTTCGAGGCCAGATAGCGCCGGTTGGAATCCTGCGCCGCATAGCCGGCGGCAACCAGCGTCTTCAGGAGATGGGCGGCCATGGATTTGTCCATCTCGAGTTCGCTCGCGAGTTCCGTTAGCCGGACGGGGCCGTGATGAGTCCGCAGATACGTCAGTGCTTCGAGGCCTCGAGTCAGGGACTGGAGCAGTCGCATGAAATATCCCTCCACACCAATAAAAGTTTTCGTGTGCAAAACATTAAAAGTTTTACATAGGAAAACTCTAGCCGAAAAATCACTCAACGTAGGGAATTACACGGATTTTTTTACGCTAGATGTGAAGTAATGTTGTGCCTATGCAAATTCAGTACTGGTGAATTGGGTCGGTCTGTCGGGTGAGTTCAGTTTTTAATCCAAGTTGTTTTGCATGCGTCAACTTTACGGAGGCAGGCATGTTGGGGAGACACGGAGTAAAGCGTCGCGCGCTTGTGCTGGCTGCACTACTGGCCTCGGCCGCGGGATTCACGACCCCGGCCTTCGCGGATTCGGGCGAAGTGTCGATCAGCGACTATTTCACCGGCGACATGGGGGAGAAGGCGTTCAACGAACAACTCGCCAAATTCACCACGGCGACCGGGATCGCAATCAAGCAAAGCCCGGTGGGACACGAGGATTTCAAGTCGGTGATCCTGGTACGCGCGGCCGGGCATAGCCTGCCCGACGTATTCAGTTTCTGGGCGGGCGCCAAGACGCAATTCATCGCCGATTCGAAGAGCCTGCATCCGATCGACGGCATGTGGAAGTCCGCGGGGCTGGATTCCGTGATCTCCAAACCGATCGCGGCAGCGGCGACGAGCTACAGCGGGCATCGCTATCTGGTGCCGGTCGACTATCACTTCGTCGGGGTTTTCTATAACCCGAAGGTGATGGCCAAGGCGGGCATCACGACGATGCCGACCACGTGGGACGGCTTCCTCGCCATGTGCAAGCAACTCAAGTCGCAAGGCATCACGCCGATTGCGATGGGTTCGAAGAATCGCTGGCCTGCGCAGTTCTGGTTCGACTACATGCTGTTGCGTACCGCGGGGCCGGACTATCGCGCGAAGCTGATGACGGGGCATGCCCGCTACGACGATCCGCAGGTGAGCTCGGTGATGGGCCAATGGAAGTCCATGCTCGATGCGGGCTATTTCAACAATAACGCCAACGCAATCGACTGGACCGATGCCGCCGACAAGGTCGCGAAGGGCGATGCCGCGATGACGCTGATGGGCACGTGGATCACCGGCTACTGGAACAACAACCATCTGGTGGCGGGCAAGGACTATGACGTTGCGGTGTTCCCGCAGATGCAGGCGGGTGTGCCGAACGTCGCGCTGGGCCCGGTGGACGGCCTCGTGATTTCCGCCAACTCGAAGAACGTGGCGGGTAGCGAAAAGCTGCTCGACTACATGGTCAGCAACACCGACGTGCAGTCGGCATGGACGTCGTCCCAGGGCGCGCTGTCGGCCAACGTGAAGGTCGATCAGTCCCACTACAGCCCGGTGATGCAGAAAGCCGCCGCCGCGGTCGAGAAGTCCAACAGCTTCGCCTTCAACTATGACCTCGCCACGCCGCCGCCGGTGTCGGAAGTCGGACTGTCGATGTTCGCGAAGTTCATCGACCAGCCTGGCGATATCAAGGGCCTGCTGAGTCAGACCCAGACGGATGCGCAGGCCGCGTTCAAGAAGCAGTAACACCTCCACGAAGGCGGGTCGCCCGGCGGCGGCCCGCCTTGTTTTCCGGTAGAGACGCGAGATGAGGAAACACGATCGGCTATGGCGCGTGGTATTTCTCGCGCTGCCCCTGGGGTTTTTCGGAATACTGGTGGTGGGCCCCCTGCTGTCGTCGTTCTACTACAGCTTTACAGACTGGAATGGCTTTTCGTCCGACTATGATTTTGTCGGGTTGTCCAATTTCACGCGGATTCGCGACGATCATCTGTTTTCGCATGCGGCGCTCAATACCGCGCTGTGGATCGTTGCCGCTATCGCGTTGCCGACGCTGTTGGGCTTAGGTCTGGCGCTGCTGCTCGATTCGAAGGTGCCCGGTTCCCGGGTGTTCAAGAGCATCTTCTATCTGCCGATCTGTCTGTCGGCCGTGATCGTCGGCCAGATCTGGATCTGGATCTATCAGCCCGACTGGGGGCTGCTCAACCTGTTTCTGTCTCACGCGACAAGAACCCCTCACGACTTTGCGTGGCTCGCTAAACCGAATACGGCGCTGTGGTCCGTGATCGTCGCGTGGTCGTGGCAACAGACCGGGCTGTCGATGGTGATCTATCTCGCCGGGCTCACCGCGATTCCCGAAGACTTGCAGGAGGTATGCCATATCGAAGGCGCGAGCCGCTGGCAGCGCATCCGCCTCGTGATTCTGCCGTTGTTGACGCCGTCCACCGTGGTCGCGGTGGCGCTGTCGGTGATCAACTCACTGAAGGGTTTCGACATTCTCTACATCATGACCGGCGGTGGACCGTTCAACAGTTCCGATACGCTGGCCATGCACATGTACAACGAGAGCTTCAAGAAATATCACATGGGCTATGGCAGTGCGATTTCCGTGGTGCTGTTCCTGATCGCCGTGTCGGTGATCGGCCTGTATTTCCGTCAGTTGCGCAAGGTGGACCGCATCTATGGATGAGCGTCTGTATGCCCGCTTCAATCCGGCGAGAGCGGCCACTTTCACGATTCTCGTGGTGCTGGCGGTGCTGTTCCTGTTACCCACTGTCGGCGTCTTGCTGTCGTCGGTGAAGGAGCAGCGCGACATTGCGCTGGGCGATCTCTGGAGCTTGCCGGTCAGGCTGTACCTCGGCAATTTCATCGAAGTGCTGTCGAAGCCCGCGGTACACCAGTATTTCGTGAACACGCTGACCGTCACCGTGCCCGCCACGATCGTCTCGACCGCGCTCGGCGTGCTCGCCGGTTACGTATTCGCGAAGTTGCCTTTTCGCGGCTCGAATGGCCTGTTCCTGGTGCTGGTGTCCGGCATGTTCTTTCCGCCGCAGGTGATTCTGATTCCGCTGTTCCGGCTCTTCAATTTTTTCGGCCTGATCGACACACTGTGGCCGGTCTTCCTCGTGCATACGGCGCTGGGTATTCCGATCTGCTCGCTGCTGATGCGCAACTTCTTCGCAACGGTGCCGAGCACGCTGCGTGAAGCCGCGATCATGGAAGGCGCATCGGAGCCGCGCGTGCTGCTGTCGGTGGTGCTACCGCTCAGTTTGCCGGCGCTCGCGGTGCTGGCGACGCTGCAGTTCACGTGGATCTGGAATGACTTTCTGTGGCCGCTGGTGTTCACGCAATCCGACGACAAACGCACCATCATGCTCGGCATCGTGAATCTGAATGGCCAGTATTCCGTCGCCTGGGGCGTGCAGGGCGCGTTGTCGATTCTGGCGAGCTTGCCGACGCTGCTGGTGTTTCTGTTCTTCCAGCGCTACTTCATCAAGGGCATGACCATGGGCGCGGTAAAAGGGTGATCGAATGGCGCAATTGAGTCTGCAGGGCATACGCAAATCGTTCGCTGGCCATGAGGTCATCCATGGCGTCGATCTGAACATCGCCGACGGCGAGTTCGTGGTGTTCGTCGGCCCGTCGGGCTGCGGCAAATCGACGATGCTGAGAATGATCGCCGGCCTCGAAGACGTGTCGGGCGGGACGATCCATATCGATGGCCGGGATGTGACGCAGGTGCATCCGTCGAAGCGTGAAATAGCGATGGTGTTCCAGTCCTACGCGTTGTTTCCGCACATGACGGTGGCTGAAAACATCGGCTTCGGATTGCGGCTCGCGGGCGTCGACAAGCGCGAGATCAGGCGGCAGGTGGGCGAGGTCGGCAAGACGCTGCAGCTCGATCATCTGCTGGAACGCACGCCGAGAGAATTGTCGGGCGGGCAGCGGCAGCGCGTGGCGATCGGGCGCGCCATCATTCGCCATCCGAAGATCTTTCTGTTCGACGAACCGCTCTCGAATCTCGATGCCGCGTTGCGGGTGCAGATGCGCCTCGAGATCGCGCGACTGCATGCCGGGTTGCGGGCGACGATGGTGTACGTCACGCACGACCAGGTCGAGGCGATGACGCTGGCGGACCGGATCGTCGTGTTCAACGGCGGCAAGATCGAGCAGGTCGGCACGCCGATGGAGCTCTATGAACGGCCCGCGAATCTGTTCGTCGCGCGCTTTATCGGCGCGCCTGCGATGAACGTGCTACCGGCGTCGGCCTGGCCGTATCTAATGAGCCGGGATGATGCCGGTCCGCGCAGCGCGCCGGATGGTGTGGACTGTATCGGTATCCGGCCCGAGCACATCACACTTTGCGCGCGCGGGCAGGCGAGCGTTGGCGGGCGCATCGAACTCGTCGAGCAGCTTGGCGCGGAGACACTGTATTACCTCGGCATCGGCAATGGCCTGCCGACGCTCACGGTGCGCTCGCCGCTCGCGCACGCGGTGCGCCGCGGAGACGAAGTCGGACTGAATGTGGAAAGCTCAAAGCTGCATCGCTTCGACCCGGACGGAATCGCGATCGGGAATCACGCCACGCGAAGCGATGAACGCAAACCATCGCCAACAGAGACTATTCAAATAGAGGAAGAAAAATGACGGGATCTCGTTTTCGCGTGGGGATCATCGGTGCGGGTCGCATCTCCGATCTGCACGCCATCGAATACCTGCAAAATCCGCTGGCACGCATCGTCGGCGTCTGTGACCGGGATGTGGCGCAGGCGCGCAGCAAGCTCGCTGCTTGGGGCATTCCCGACGTCGCGGTCGAGGAGGACGTGGATCGCTTCCTCGCGCGTGAGGACATCGATCTGGTCGAGATTCTGTTGCCGCATCATCTGCATCTGCCGGTGGCGCTGAAAGCGATGGCGGCGGGCAAGATCGTCTCGCTGCAAAAGCCGATGTGCGTCGATCTCGCCGAGGCGGACCAACTCGTGGCGGCCGCCGAGGCCTATGACCGGCCTTTCAAGGTCTTCGAGAATTTCATCTTCTATCCGCCGGTGCTGAAGGCGCGCGAGCTGATCGATCAGGGCGCGATCGGCACGCCGCTGTCGATCCGCATCAAGTCGAACCCGGCGCGCAGCGCGACGGCGTGGGAAGTGCCACCGTCCGCATCGGCATGGCGCAGTGAGAAGTCTCACGCGGGCGGCGGGCCGCTCGTTTTCGACGACGGACATCACAAGTTCGCGCTCGCCTGGCATTTCATGGGTGATCCGGAAGAGGTGCATGCGTTTATCGGCGATACCGAAGGTCCGGGCGGCATGCGTTTCGATGCACAGTCGATCATCTCGTTCCGGTTTCCCGGCAATCGTGTCGGCAATCTGGAGATCGTCTATTCGCCGGACATGGAACTCGTGACGCGCCACTATGCGCAGGACGATCGCGTCGAGATCACCGGCACGTCGGGTGTGCTCTTCATCAACGGCGGCCATGGACGGCTCGGGGCGACGCCGCCCGTGACCCTGTACCGCGACGGCCAGCTCACGACCTACGACGTGCCGAGCGGGTGGGAGCAGAGCTTCGTGCTGTCGACCCGGCATTTCCTGAATGCGCTGCAAACGGGTGGGGCGCCGGTGCTAACGGCGAGGGAGGCCCGCGAGGTGCTGCGTTTCTCGTCGGCGGCCGAGCAGTCGGCTCGTGAAGGCAAGGCGATTCGCCTGGCATTTTGATCCCGCGAGGCACAACCATGTCTGATCTCGTTACTCCGTCGAAGCAGCTTCCGGTCACGACAGAAAGCCGCGCCGCCTGGTTGCGCGAGGCGGGCGGGCTGAGCGAGGCGTTGGCGGACGGCCTGCTTTCCGATGTCGTCGAACTGCCTTTGGCCGAAGCGCTCGTGCTGGGTTTGATGAAGCAGGGCGTGACCAAGTATCTGGCGATCTTCGGACACGGCAATACCGCGATTGCCGAGATTCTGCGTATCTACGAGGCGCACGGTCTCGTGAAATGCTGGCAGTTCCGCAACGAAGTGGAAATGGCGCACGCGGCCACCGCGCTTTCCTGGGTCTACGGCGAAGTCGCCGCGGTGCTCACGTCGATCGGGCCCGGCGCGTTGCAAGCGCTCGCCGGCTCGCTGGCCGCTGCGTCGAACGGGGTCGGCGTCTACCATCTGTATGGCGACGAGACGACGCACGGCGAGGGCTACAACATGCAGCAGATTCCTCGCCCCGGGCAGGGACTGTTTGGGTCCCTGACAGAACGGATGGGGGCGTCCTATACGTTGCATACGCCCGCTGCATTGCGCGACGCGTTGCGCAATGGCAGTGCGGCCGTGTTTCATCCGTGGCGGCCCGCGCCGTTCTATCTGAATCTGCCGCTGAACACGCAACTGGCGCGGGTGTCGCTGAGACTCGATGCGCTTGCGGCCCGACCCGTTTGGCCGCGTTTGCCGATACCGGACGAGGCGTCCCTGGCCGTGGCTGCGAAGCTGATCGCGGGCGCGGACCGGGTGGCCATCAAGGTCGGCGCCGGTGCGCGTCATGCTGCGGCGGCGGTGCGGCGGCTGGCCGAAGCCAGCGGTGCGGTCGCGGTCCTGAGCCCCGGAACGGTTGGTGTGCTGCCCGACGCCCATCCGCATAACCTGCACGTGGCGGGCTCGAAAGGGTCGATCAGCGGCAACTGGGCCATGCAGGAGGCAGAGCTGCTGATCGTGATCGGCAGCCGCGCGGTGTGCCAGTCGGACTGCTCGGGCATCGGCTGGCCCAAGGTTCGTCATGTGGTCAATATCAACGCCGATCCGACCGACGTCCAGCACTACAACGAAAGCACCGCGTTGCTGGGAGATGCGGCGGCCATCTGCGAGCGGCTGGCGGTGGCGCTGGCCGGTTCTTTGACGCCGGCGAAATCGGCGTGGCTCAAAGAGGCCGCGCGCAAGAAAGCCGAGTGGCTGGCCTTGCGCGACGCGCGCGCCGGCGGCCCTCGATGTTTCGATGCGGTCTGGCGGCGCGAGGTGCTGACGCAACCGCAGGCCATCGCCATCGCCGAGCGTTTTTGCCGCGAGATCGGTGCGCTGAAGTTTTTCGATGCCGGCGACGTGCAGGCTAATGGCTTCCAGGTGATCCGCGACGACTTGCCCGGCGAAACGTATACCGAGTCCGGTGCGTCGTATATGGGTTTCGCCGTTTCCGCGCTGCTGTCTCAGGCGATCGCGGGGAAAGGATGCTATGGCGTCGCGTTCACCGGCGACGGCTCGTTCATGATGAATCCGCAGATCCTGATCGACGGTATCGAGCATGGCGTGCACGGCACCATCCTGCTGCTCGACAACCGCCGCATGGCGGCGATCAGCAGCTTGCAGGAAGCGCAGTTCGATACCGATTACCGCACCAACGATTCGGTCGCCGTCGATTATGTGGCGATGGCGGGAGCCGTGGCGGGCGTGATGGCATTGTCGGCGGGTGATACGGAGCGAGGTCTGCGCGATGCGCTCGCGCAGGCGCACGCTCACCCGGGCCTGAGTCTGATTCACGTGCCGGTCTATTACGGTGCGGACCCCGCGGGCGGGATGGGTGCGTATGGCCAGTGGAACGTCGGCCCATGGTCCGACGGCGTGCAGGACGCTTATACGAAGACGCGAATCTGAAAGGGGCGAGCATGTACGAATCTGGTGGCCTGCTAATCGATGGCGCGTGGCGCGGTGCGTCCGACGGCGCATGTATCGAAGTCAGAAGTCCGGCGACCGGCGAGCTGGTTGGCAGCGTGCCGGCAGCGACCGAAGCCGACGAAGCGGCTGCGCTTGCGGCAGCCGGGCGCGGGTTCGCGCTGTGGTCGAAGACGTCGGCGTGGGAGCGGGCCGCGGTGCTGCGCCGTGCAGCGGACCTACTGAGAGCCCGGATTGACACGTACGCGTTCCTGATGAGCGGCGAGACCGGCAAACCATTGCTCGAGGCGCGTGGCGAAATCAATGCGAGCGCGGATCAGTTCGAGTGGTATGCGGAAGAGGCCAAGCGCATCTACGGACACACTATTGCCGGGCGCCATGTCGACGAGCGGCTTGCCGTCGGGTATCAGCCAGTGGGTCCGTGCCTCGCGCTGTCGGCATGGAATTTCCCGATGTTGCTGCCGGCGCGCAAGATCGCCGCGGCGCTGGCGGCCGGCTGTAGCGTGATCGCGCGTCCGGCTTCGGAAGCGCCGGGGAGTTGCATGGCGCTCGGGCAGGTTCTGCTCGATGCGGGCTTGCCGGCCGCGGTGCTTGGCATCCTGACCGGTCACGCCAAACCGATGGTGGCCCGGCTGGTTCAATCCGCGGTGATCCGCAAGGTGTCGCTGACGGGGTCGGTGCCGGTCGGCAAGGAGATCTTGCGGCTCGCCGCCGATCACGTGAAGAAGGTTACGATGGAGTTGGGCGGACATGCACCCGTGATCGTCCATGCCGACGCGGACCCTGTGGAAAGCGCGAAAAAGCTCGCAACGACCAAGTTCCGCAATTGTGGTCAGGTGTGCATCTCGCCGTCGCGTTTCTATGTGCACCGCTCGATTCTGACGCCGTTTGCCGAGACGTTTGCGGCCGTTGCGAGGGAACTCAGGATAGGGGATGGGCGTGACCCCGAAACCACCCTTGGTCCGATGATTCGCGCCCGCGCGGTAGAGAGCGCACTGTCGCTGATCGAGGATGCCCGCGGCCGTGGTGCGCGAGTATTGGCTGGCGGGCAACGGCCGCCATATCTCGAACGAGGACATTTCATCGAGCCGACCGTGCTGGTTGACGTTCCCGACGACGCGAGGATCATGTGCGAGGAGCCGTTTGCACCCGTTGCGCCGATTGCGGCTTTCCACGACCTCGCGGACGTGATCGCGCGCGCCAATGCAACGGAATTTGGTCTGGCGGCCTACGTCTTCACGCACAACTCGGCACTGGCCGCGATGACCGCGGAAGCGCTCGAGGCAGGCATGGTCGGCATCAATGAGACGCTGTTGGCGACGGCCGAGGCGCCCTTCGGTGGTATCAAGGAATCGGGCTTTGGCCGCGAGGGCGGCAGCCTTGGCATACTGGACTACCTGACGCCCAAATACATCCGTCATCGCCTGATCGTAAGGAATGGGACATGAACCAAAAACCGCGTGGCCTGAACAATGGCCTGACGAACTACGGTGATCACGACTTCGCGCGCTATCTGCGCCGGTCGTTTGCCAAATCGATGGGCTACACCGGCGAATCGCTCGACAAGCCGATCGTCGGGATCTGCACGTCGGAGAGTGGTTTCAACAACTGCCATCGCCACTTCCCCGAAATGATCAAGGCGGTCGAACGCGGCGTGCTCGCGGCGGGCGCGTTGCCGGTGGTGTTTCCGGTGATTTCGCTTGGCGAGGTATTCCTTTCGCCGACTTCGCTGGTCTATCGCAATCTGATGGCGATGGCCGTCGAGGAAATGATCCGCGCCCAGCCGATGGATGCGGTGGTAATGCTCGGCGGATGCGACAAAACCGTACCGGCAATGTTGATGGGCGCGATCTCCGCAGGGCGGCCCGCGGCCATGGTGGTGGCCGGTCCGATGATGACCGGACGGCATCGCGGCGAGCGGCTTGGCGCCTGCACGGACTGCCGCCGCTTCTGGTCGAATTTCCGCGCGGGGAAAGTCCCGGAGCAGGAGATCAGGCAGGTGGAGGGGCGTTTGGCCGTCACCTCGGGAACGTGTGCGGTCATGGGTACGGCGTCGACCATGGCGCTGATTGCGGAAACGCTGGGCATGATGCTGCCCGGGTCGGCGGCGATTCCGGCCGTGCATGCGGATCGACTGCGCAATTGCGAGGAGACCGGAGCGCTGGTTGCGCGCATGGCCCTCGATGGCGGACCGAAACCGGCCGAGATCGTGACGCCCGCATCGGTGCGCAACGCGTTGCGTGTGCTGCTGGCGGTCTCCGGTTCGACCAACGCCGTGATTCATCTGGCGGCGATCGCCGGTCGTATCGGACTGAAGATCGATTACGACGAGTTCAACCGGCTGTCGGATGAAACGCCGGTACTCGTGGATCTCAAGCCGGTAGGCAACGGCTACATGGAGGATTTTCATGCTGCAGGCGGGCTGGAGGGTGTTCTGCGCGGCTTGATGCCCCAACTCGATCTGACCTGTCGCGACATCGCCGGGCAGAGCCTCGATGAGCGTTTGAACAAGCCGCTTGCCGATCCGATCGATACGGCCGTGATCCGCTCGACCGAGCAACCGATCAGTGCCGAGGGCGGCCTGATCGTTCTGAACGGTAGTCTTGCCCCCGGCGGCGCGGTGCTGAAGCGCGCCGCCGCGACTCCCGAACTGCTGGAACACGAAGGGCGCGCGGTGGTATTTACCTCGCTCGAAGATCTGGCCGCGCGCATCGACGCCCCTGATCTGGACGTTCGCGCGGACGACATCCTCGTATTGCAGAACGCGGGGCCGCGCAGTGCTTCAGGCATGCCCGAAGCCGGCTATCTGCCGATTCCGCAGAAACTTGCACGGGCGGGGGTGAAGGACATGGTGCGGATTTCCGATGCGCGCATGTCGGGCACTGCATACGGGACGATCGTGCTTCACGTGACGCCAGAGGCGGCGCTCGGCGGCCCGCTGGCGCTAGTGCGCAACGGCGACCGGATCCGGCTGTCGGCGCGCGACAAGCGGATCGATCTACTGGTTGACGAGACCGAGCTGGCGCATCGTGCCAGTGAGTTTCGTCCGGCGGAAGGAATGTATGCGCGCGGTTACCAGCGGCTTTATCACGATCACGTGCTATCCGCCGCGGCAGGATGCGACTTTGATTTCCTCACGGCATTTCCTGCCGACGAGCTCAAGTAGGGTCATCCGCCCCAGCGGTGTCGTCGAACATGCGCTCGTCGAATTCGATCGGGAAGGGGGCGTTCCGGCTCAGCGTTCCGGCGTCGGACGCGTTCCGGTACTCGGCAAGACGGGCCGAAACAATGTTTCGAATGTGATTGCCGACTATCGCGGTTTGCTTGGGCCCCAGTGTTTCGAGGCGACCCAGCAGGTCACCGGGGAAGCGAAGCGAAATGTAGGGGGTATCGGGCCCGGCCGGGTTGCGCACTAGCAGCACGTTCAACCGACCGTCCGCCGCAGCCTCTTCGCTGTAGATAGCGTCATCGTGGAAGGCGCGCGATACCGCCTGGGCGACGCGCTCCAGAACACTGCGAGTGATCTGATAGATGGGCATATTCGTCTCCTGATCGGACGCCCGACAATCGTATCACTTTCCCTTTTTCGCGCCTGCACGTAGCGCGTCACTCTCGTACGCGTCGCCGACATCGGGCAAATTTGTTTGAGGCTGCGTTATACTCGATGCCATGGATACGAAACCGACCTCGCTGAAACTGCACCGTTGGTGGCACGCCTGAATCCGGCGGCCCGTTTCCACACACACACGCATATTTGCAAACATGATGCCGCCAGTCCTGGCGGCATTTTCGTTTCTGCGCGCTCGTGGCTGGTGGCATCCAAACCAGGAGCCTCCTGTCCATGACACACACCAACCGCCCCACGATCTTGACCGGTGACCGCACCACCGGCCCGCTTCACCTCGGCCACTATATCGGCTCGCTGCTTGCGCGCGTTCAACTTCAGCATGAGGCGCAGCAGTTCCTGCTTCTTGCTGACACGCAGGCGTTAACCGACAACGTGGGCCGGCATCAGAAGGTTACCCAGAACGTCATCGAAGTAGCGCTCGACTATCTTGCGGTGGGCATCGACCCAGCGAAGTCGACCATCTTCATCCAGTCCCAGGTACCAGAACTGGCCGAGCTGTTTCAGTATCTGCTGAACGTCGTGACGGTCGCGCGCCTCGAGCGAAACCCGACCATCAAGGAGGAGATTCGCCTGCGCGGTTTCGAGCGCGACATCCCGGCGGGCTTCCTCACGTATCCGGTCAGTCAGGCGGCTGATATCACCGCGTTCAAGGCAACCCACGTACCCGTGGGCGATGACCAGCTACCGATGATCGAGCAGACCAACGAATTGGTGCGGCGCTTTAACAGCACCGTCGACCGACCCGTGCTGGTCGAATGCGAGGCGGTGCTGTCACAGGTCACGCGATTACCCGGTATCGATGGCAAAGCCAAGATGAGCAAGTCCCTCGGGAACGCCATCGCACTAGGCGCCACGCCGGACGAAATCACCAAGGCAGTCAACAACATGTACACCGACCAGAACCACTTGCGAGTCAGCGATCCTGGTCAGGTGGAAGGCAATGTCGTGTTCGCGTTTCTCGATGCATTCGAGCCGGACGTGCAGAAAGTCGACGAACTGAAATCCCACTATCGGCGGGGTGGACTTGGCGATAGCGTGATCAAGCGCGTGCTGAACGAGCGGCTCCAGTCACTCATTGAACCGATTCGCACACGCCGTCGCGAGTTGGAGGAAGACCCGGCCGAGGTGCTTGCGATCCTGCGTCGCGGGACGATGCGCGCGCGGGAGGTGGCGGGAGAAACTTTGTCAGAGGTCAAAAGCGCGTTGGGCTTGACGTACTTTCAGCGCTGAACAGAGGGGATCGGCCGTGGCGCGCTCGCCCGCTTCATATGTTCAAGGTAAAAGGCAGCGACGACAAATACGTGGTGTTCGTGCGGCGAGGCCGGGCTTGGACATCCCGAACATTGCGCGATGATCCTCCATCTGTGCTTCGAGGGTGCCCAGATCGCGGCGCAAGGTTTAGGCGCGGATCGTGTCGCTACGCAGTTGGAGAATTTAGTCGACGCGATGCAGGACACGCGACGCGCGGCACGTTCCAGGCGTGACGTAAAAGGTGGTCGACATAGTAAAGCCCCTGGTACGAAACGATCCGTCTGACGAAGGCGCGAGCGATCAATTTTCGACGACGGCAGGAATCAGCAATCGCGGTGGCGGATTTCGCAATTGCCGCGTCGGGACACAACCGGCAGCATGAGTCACATCATGCATCGCTCTCCGTTGCCGGGGTCGCTTCAATGCTGCATCGCGACAACGGTTCGCCATTTTTTTCATTGGCGGTTTTTGGCTCTGGGTCGATTCAGGTCTTCGAAGAATCGGTTGCTGCCGCAGAAGGCGATGATGAGCTCAACAAATCATGGAAATGTTGCGCCTCAGGAGCCTCAAGGGCATTTTCCGACCTATGGAGATCGTGATGCAAACGCTGTCACACTGGATCGTTGTTCTTACCAATGCGTACATGGAATACACGACGTGCAACTGGAACGCCACGCACGTCTACCGGCGCACGGTTGGATATGACCAGGTGATATGGTGCTGAACGGAAGGCGGGCTTGTTGTTGCTTGCGGTGCGTGACGGTTCTCGTTCAACACTCGCAGTTTGTAAATTACGCCTTTTTCACGTAGGCGTTACACCATCCTTTTGCTTCGACCAGCTTGCCCCCATAGGTCGGGCACGGCCCATTCGTGGAACCGGGTTTGCCCTGATACAGTTGGCAATTGGCGCAAGTCTGCCCTGTCTGGTACCGAGGGAATTTCGACTTGTCGACCTTCGACGCGTCCATCTTGTATCCGAGCGCCTGCGCGGTCGGATCGTTTTCGGCGAGCACGGGCGCGTCCGCGTTTGACTTCGTCGAGAGAACGGTCGTTGAGGCAACGGATGCGGCAAGTATCATGAAATGACGGCGAGAGAGCGACACGATCGAAACTCCTTTCGAGACACAATCAGACGGCCGCAAAGTGACACTGAACCGGTCAATCGCGAACCGCCTCGTCATAACACATGAGCAATCAGCATACCTTTCGATTGTTGAACACCGGTTTCGCAGCCGGCCTGCCGGTCGACATATCACTTTGAGATATATTCAAAGTGGTACGTGCGCGATCCCGCGTGACTCTCGAGTTATCCGTCCACCGGCGAACGCATGTCATTGCGACTTCAGGTGCAGATCGTTGCTCACGGATTGCACCCCCGGCACGCTGTGGGTCACCGCAAGGGCTTCCAGAATCTGAGCCTGTGAATCCACGTCTCCCGACAACTGCACGACGCCTCGGTACGTTGCCACGCTGATCGGCAACGAACGTAGCGTGGAGTCCGCGGCAAGCGCCTGCTTCACGCGGCCGGCGAGCGTGGCGTCGTCAGTGGCGACTGCCGTCGGCGCGGTCGCGGACGGTCTCGCTGTGGTCGTCGACTTACAGCCGCTCGTGAACACGAACGCGGGCAGAGCGAACATCGCGACGATCAGTAACCGGCCTTGGATGTAGGGCGTGTTTCGCATTGAAGTCGATTTCCTGAACAAGCTCTGAATGAAACATTCGTACATTCACTTCATCTGGACGAAGCGGTCCGGCTTGTCGAGTATACGGCGTCACACTGATTTTCTACCGATGGTGCTTCGTGTCCCGTGACGGCCGCCGACCTCACGGAGCCGTGGTGGATCAACATGGGAGCGATGGTCATTACGACGTTGGCCGGCAGCCGTCTCATTCTGGCAGGGCATAACCTGGCGGGTTGGCCCCGCGACGACTACCTGGTGCTGAGGGTCCTGACCAGTGCGTGCTGGTTCATGGCGACATTCTGGATTCCTCTGCTCGCCGCGCTTTTCATCGAAAAGCACGTGATCGTCGGCGAGCCAATTCGCTATACGGCGGCTGAATGGTCGGGCGTCTTCCCACTCGGCATGTACGCCGCCGCGACCTGCCTGTACGCCGAGGCCACCCGGTTTCACTTTCTCAGTTTCGTGGCTCGCGTTACCGTCGAAAGCATCGTTCACCCAGTTGCTCGGTCGTTGACATATTTGCCTGAGGCATATAATAATTTGCCTGAGGCAAATATAAAGGTGCAATCATGTCCGATGTCACCGTCGACCAGCGTGCGCAAACCGTTCGCAGCTTCAACCGTTTCTATACGCGCCAGATCGGCGTGCTGCACGAGCATCTGCTCGAAAGCGAGTTTTCGCTGACCGAGGTCCGCATCCTGTATGAGCTCGCGCACCGCACGGACCTCACGACGTCGGACCTGTGCCGCGAACTGGGCCTCAATGCTGGCTATCTGAGCCGCGTGATCTCGGGCTTCGAAAAGAAAGGCCTCGTCGTCAAATCGCGCTCGGCGGCGGATGCGCGCGTTGCGCATCTGGAACTGACGGAGCAGGGCCGCGCGACCTTTGCGCCGCTCGATCAAGCATCGCAGCGCGAGGTCATCGCGATGCTCGAGCGGCTGCCGCAAACCGCCCAGCAGCAACTGGTCGACGCGATGGAACAGATCCGCACGCTGCTGAGCGATCCGGAGCCGGGCTTCATTCTGCGCGAGCCGCAACCGGGCGACATGGGCTGGATCGTGCATCGGCAAGCCGTGCTGTACGCGCGGGAGTTCGGCTGGAACGCAGAGTACGAGGCGCTGGTCGCTGAAATCGTCGCGAAGTTCGTCCGCGAATTCGATCCGAAGCGCGAACGCTGCTGGATCGCCGAGAAAGACGGCAAGCCGGTCGGCTCGGTGTTCGTGGTACGGCAGGACGACACGACCGCGAAGCTGCGGCTGCTTGCCGTCGAAGCAAGCGCGCGTGGCCTCGGCATCGGCCAGCGTCTGGTCGACGAGTGCATCCGCTTCGCGCGCTACGCCGGTTACCGGAAACTCGTACTGTGGACCAACAGTGTCCTCACCGACGCTCGCCGCATTTATGAAAGGGCGGGTTTCACGCTGGTAGAGGAGGAGCCGCATCACAGCTTCGGCAAGGACCTGATCGGTCAGAACTGGGCGCTCGATCTGTGAAGGTGGATGGCAAGGCGTCGTCGGCCGCTGCGATCACAGGTGTGCTGGTCGGTGTCGCAATGGTGTCGACGCGCGCGGTGTCGAGCGATGCATCGCCGCCAACGCTCGCTTTTCTTCGGTACCTGATCGGCACGCTGGTACTCGCCATCCCGGTGCTGTGCGGCCCGCGGCCGCGCTTCGCGCTGAAAGACGCGGTCGCGATCGCCGTGCTTGGCGTTTTTCAGTTCGCGCTGCTGATCGTGCTGATCAATGATGCGTTGCAAACATTGTCCGCCGCTAGCTGCGCGCTCGTGTTCTCGACCATGCCGCTTTTTACGATGATTTTCGCAATCGTGATCGGCCGCGAGGTCTTTCGCTGGACCAAGCTCGCCGGCCTGGCGCTTGCGGTTTGCGGCATCGCGTTGCTGTTGGCTGCGTCCGCTTCACCTACCGGCGCGCATCCGAGCACGGCCCCCGCATTCGCTGCTTTGTTCGGCGCGACGTTGATCGGCGCGGTGTGCAGCATCATGTACCGGCCGTATGTGCAACGCTATCCGGCGCTGCCCACCAGCACATTGGCGATGACCGCCGCGGTCGTCTTTCTCGCGGTATGGTGCGCTTTGGCCTCGCAGCCGCTCGTGCCCGGCTTGAGCGCAACGCAATGGGCGAACGTCGGCGTCATTGGCTTATCGAGCGGCATCGGATATTTTTGTCTGCTGTGGGCGCTCGCGCGTATCGATGCGAGCCGCGTCGTCGCGTTTCAGGCGCTCGGGCCGGTCACGGCTGCGGCCATCGAACTGTTCATCGCGCGGCGGCCGCCGTCGATGCCGTTACTCGTTTCGATAGCGATCGTCGTCATGGGTCTCAAGCTGGCGGTGAGCGAGGCACCGCCTTGGCTGAGACGATCCGGCATGCGGCGTGCAGCGCGGCGTTAATAGCGGTCATCGCGCAACTCAACCGAAAGCGGGGAATCGCCTAGACTACAGAACCGACGGACGCTGTCGTCCCCGCGACTCTATCCGGCCATGGCGCATATCTTTTTCGCAGCTTCGATTCAGCGGCATATCGCAACGCCCGAGCGCGAGATCGACGCGCGCACACTCGGCGAAGCGCTCGAAGCCGTGTTCGTCGCGCAGCCTCGACTGCGCGGCTACATCCTTGACGATCAGGGCTCGCTGCGACCGCATCTCGCGGTGTTCGTCGACGGCCGGCGGGTCCACGACCGGGAACATCTGTCCGACGCGCTCGGCGAGCAAAGCCGGGTTTACGTGGTTCAGGCGCTGTCGGGCGGGTGAGAGGGCCATCAGTACTCGAGGAGTCACTCGATATGAGCGATCGATTGCTTGTCGCGACCCGCAAGGGCCTGTTCGATGTCAGAGCCGACGGTGAGCGCGGCTGGCACGTCGGCGATCTGCATTTCGCCGGCGAGCCAGTGAGTATGGTGCTGCCCGATCCCCGCGACAGCTCGCTGTATGCGGCGCTCAATCTTGGCCACTTCGGCGTGAAGCTGCATCGCCGGCGCGCGGGCATGACGGATTGGGAAGAGTGCGCGGTTCCGGTCTACCCGCCGCAGCCTGCCGACGAGACGCCTGCCGCAGACGGCGCGCACGCGAGCGCAGGCGCCGACAGCGATGACGAAGCCGCGCCCAGCCGGCCGGCCACTCCCTGGACGCTTCAGCAGATCTGGTCGCTCGAAACAGGCGGCCCGGACGAGCCGGGTGTCTTGTGGGCCGGCACGATTCCGGGCGGGCTTTTCCGTTCCGGCGATGGCGGCGACACATGGGTGCTCAACCGCGCGCTGTGGGATCGCCCGGAGCGCCGTGAATGGTTCGGAGGCGGCTACGACGCGGCGGGAATCCATTCCGTGATGGTCGATCCGCGCGACAGCCGGCACGTGACGATCGGTGTGTCGTGCGGCGGCGTCTGGCAAACCGACGACGGCGGCGCGAGCTGGCGCGTGAGTGCCGAGGGCATGGAAGCCGACTACATGCCGCCGGAGCGGCGCGGCGAAGCCAACGTGCAAGACCCGCACCGCGTCGTGCAATGTCCGGCAAACCCGGATGCGCTGTGGACTCAGCATCACTGCGCCATCTTCCGCTCGATCGACGGTGCGGCTCACTGGCAGCGGATCGAAGCGCAGCCGTCGAGCTTCGGCTTCGCGGTTGCCGTCCATCCGCGCGACCCGGACACCGCGTGGTTCGTGCCTGCCGTGAAAGACCAGTGCCGCATTCCGGTGGACGGCCAATTCGTCGTCACGCGCACACGCGACGGCGGCCGCACGTTCGAACGCTTCTCGAGCGGGTTGCCGCAAACACCGGCGTATGACCTTGTGTATCGGCACGGGCTCGCGGTAGATGACACTGGCATGCGCCTCGCGATGGGGTCGACCACCGGTTCGCTCTGGACGTCCGACGACGGTGGCGAAAACTGGCAATTGATTTCGGCGCATTTGCCGCCTGTCTATTGTGTCCGGTTTGGATGAGGGACCTGCGTCAGAAGATCGAGGGCGGGCAATGGGACGGACCGCGCGAATTTCCGCAGCGGCCCGTCGCGCGCGCTAACTCATGATTGGTGCCATCGCAGTTTCGATCCGGGACACCTGGTTCGCGGTAATCATGCTGCCGAGGGCATGACTAAAGCGCGGTTCCTGCACACCAGAAATGATGTATTGCCACCGGTATCTGAACCGGGGACTCGACATCGTCCGGACCTTACCTCGCACGCCGGCGCTGCTCAGGCATGAACTCGATTATTAAAAGGTCATGGGCGTGACGATGATGGCGGCGAAGGGCTGGGCTGCCAAAGAAGTGCTCGACGCCTATACGCGGGCCCGTTCGCTATGCGAGGAGCTAGCGGACGAGAGCGAGTTGTTCACCGTACTGCGAGGCGAAGGGCAATACCGGATGTTCCGGGGCGGCGGGATTCCACTGTGCAGGTGGCGCGCCATGCCCACCTCGGTCAACGTGCCGCCACGCGTATCAATCTTGCCGCCGGACCCGGCTTCGCCAGCGCGTCTGCCTGGTCAACGGCGACGCGCCACTTCGGAAACGTGCCGGAGCCGTCGACTGTCCACGACTCGCCCATTTCGTCGACATACATCGCGTTCGGGCTTCGCCCGGCCGCCGACGCGCGCCGCAGCGCGCCCGGCGCAGCGCGTTCGAACGACCGGCTGCCCAGTTCGTTGAACACTGTCGCCAGCGGCCGCCGCGCCTGGCCAGACCGGCTGAGCGGTGCGGCAAGCGGTCCGGCGGGCGCACGCAGCACCGCGTCGGCGCGCTCGCGGCCGGCGAGGATTGCACCGAGCAGCGTGGACGGACCGCTCGAAGCCGATGTCTCGTTGGACGCATCGGCGGCGCGCTTCGCGTTCGGTGAATCCAGTGCGAGCGGTTCGCTCGCGCCATCGATCCGCACGACGAGGATCACGTGCCAGTCGTCCGGCGTGTTGTTGTAGCGCGGCGCGAGCGACACGAGACGCAGCCGCTCGATCTCGAAACCCGCGTCGCGCAGCAGCAGGTATTTGGCGACGGCGAAATCCTTGCATACGCCGCTTTCGGCAAAGAATCGTGCCGGCGTGTAGTAGCTGCCGTCGGTTCCGTCGCGGTAGCGGACCTCGTTGACGAGCGCGTCAGCGAGCAGCACGGCTGACGCATCGCCGGCCTTCGCGCGCTCTGCCCGCACCTGCGTAACGAGACGGGTCCAGCCGGCGGGTTCGCGCATCAGGTGTCCGCGCAGCGCCTCGCGCAGGCGCTGCACGCGGCCGATCGCATCCGACGATGGTTCGAGCTGCCTGTCGGCAAGCGGCAGCAGGAACATCAGGTCGCCGACTTGCGCGAGTTCCGGGCGTATTTTGCGGTTGGCTTCCCACCACGTCCCGGTGCGTAGGCGCTCGATGCCGGCTTTCAGCTCGTGAGGCGTCGCCGAATCGCTGGGGCTCGCGTCGAGCGTGCCGGACGCATAGCGTTGCGATGCGTCTGGCAGGATCGCGGCGCCGGCGACGACCGGCAACAGTACCGCGGCTGCGAGCGAGCACTGGAGAAAGCAGAGGAGCAGTCGAGCGAGTGGCATAGGTAGACTCCAGGAAGCCACACCGGACGCCGATGCGCGACAGTGTTTTCGAAGTCCCTGGGATGGCGTCTTACGCCATTCAGCGCAGGGCAACGCTGGCTGGACCCAACACTGCACGCGACGTGCCAATTCGTCATATTTCTCTACCTCATTGATTTACAAGGAAATTGGCTTTGCGGTTCGGGCGCCGCAAACGCCCCTTGACGCCCATCGCCCAACAGACACGCGATACCTGTTGGCGTCACTCGCACACTTTGAGTTGACGGAAGCTGGAGGCCGTGTCTCCGTTACCATCGCTGATGGGGATCCTCGACGAAACAGGCGACCGCGCGGAACTATCCGAGAGCATTGGGAGGCTTGAATGGCTGCTGAGCACGACACGTTGCATCCACTCCGCCCGCTCCTGAAGAACTGGATCTGGGAGCATGGACGAATCGGGACTCGCTATCTGGACTGTATCGATGGCGAAATCAAGTTTGATGAAGGCAAGAAATCGCGCTTTGCGGCCGAAAAATATATCTACGTGCCGCTCGATCCGGACGCTGACGACGACACATCTGCGGATGGCCCGCCGATCCAGGAAGCGGGACTTGCCCGGTTTTTGCGGGCAGCGCAATTGGGCAAGCCAGATGAGGCCGGCTCGGTAGCGGAGATCCACCGCGCGGTTCAGGACTGCGTGGAGCTCGGGGTGTTCAGCGCATATCAGTCGGACGCGCGGGAGGCATTCGCGCGCTATGCGAACGAGCCGATGTTCGAGGATGAAATCCGCGCGGCAGTCATCGCTGACATCCGGCGCGGTTACGCGGGCCTGCGCAAGCAACTGGCGCTGTACGATTTCAGCGTGCTTTACGGTCTGGCCATGCCGCTGCTTATCAGCGAGACGCCCTTCATCGACTGGCGCACGCGAGGGAGTCCAGCGGTACCGTTCGTATCGCTTCCGCTTGGACCTTACTGCCTGCTGGTAGGCGCGCCGTCCGGCAGGAGTACCCGGGTGGGCCCGGTGGTCTGGAAGGCTGCGACCTCGATGGGGCCGCTGAAGGACCACAACCGGAAAATCGAGGAGCACGCACGCTTGTGGCTGGTAGCGACCACGGACGACCAACTCGTCGCGATACAACGCCGCTTCGCTGCGGTCAGGGGCCCCAAGCCAGACACATGAAGCCCCGGCTGAACTGCGCGGTTCCTTCAGGGCGGTTGTAAATCAAGCGCTGCCTTAACCGGAGGTTCATTGCTCCGATGAAACGGGACGATGTGCATCGTGGACTCACCAAGGTGCTGTTCAAACGTACAGTAGCGCGCACTTCATGTAACGGCCTAGACTTAACATGTGGATATGGACTAGAACGCGGAGCGAGTTATGGTCACGAGGACTGTCCGACGGACACTTTCCAGTCTGACTTCGGCGATTACGCATGCGCCCACCAGTAAGCGTCGGATCGAACATACCGTGAAATCGGCTCAGCAAAGAGCGGACGAGGCCTGGAGGCGCACGACTCACGGACCGCAAAACTCCCTGGTACGTAAAGATCCGAAGGGGTAATTTTCGCAAGGCAGACGCAAGGCCGAACCCGTCGGATTGGACGCATATGCTGCTTCTCCCAGAACCGGATGCGGAGGCACCACTATGTCGAGCAAAAGCGATAGGGACACCAGATCCACCCGATTGAATCCCGGCAATCCAGCCTCCGCGAGTTCCCGAGCGGGCAACTTCCGCGACGATGACGACGATGGGGAACCCATCTCTTACGTCGATCGGTACTTTTACACTCCGCCTCGCGCGACCCCGTTCCAGGTGATAGGGCAGTACGGAGTCGGGGTGGTTTCACAGGAAGGCGAAGCGAGGTTTGTCACCTTTCGTCTGGAAGCTACCGCGAGCGCGACCCTCCTTTATTCCCACTCGAGCCTGCAGTCGCGCATGGAGGACTATTTCGAGCGTTTCGCGATCCATGTGCATGGGCTGTTCCACATGCACTTCAAGGCTCCGCCGGTGTTGTATGTGCAGTTTGACGGAACATCTGGCCGGCTGCCGTGGCACGTTCCGCTCGACCTGGAACAACCAGAGACAATGCGGACGTTTCTGATGTCGCACAAGCCGTTCATGAACTGCGCACCCGCTCCCGATGCAGTGATCGAACTGTTATGTGACCGCCTCAGCGAACCAGGCGAGGATTGGGGTACTTTCCAGGTGCCGCATCGAGACGCTTCGGATCTGACATTCATCTACGCCACGCGCTGCAACGCTGAGATTGAGAAAAATTCCCGCCCGGGCGCGACAGCGTTCGAGACGACAAGAACGAGAACGATCATTTGAATTGACGCGTCGATCATTGCGTTTCCTGGCCTGGCAGCCGGAGTAAACTGGATTTGCGGCGTCGTTACCGCACAAGGAGATCGAGATGAAATTCGCCGAAATGTTCAGGTTCGCAAGGCGGAGCCCCAAGGCTGGTCAGGCAGCCGACGGAGAACATCAGCATGATCACGGCAAGTCGGCGCAAAAGGAAGCGAGAAAGCAGTGGGACGTAGTCGCTCGCAATCGTCATAAGCACGCGAAGTGGCAATAGGACACGACGACTGGGCCACGGAGACAAAGAACAAGGCGTGGTAGTCGTATTTCGGTTTACATCGGCTCGACACCCTCCCTCATGTTCTCGTGCAGCCAGTTCGACATGATGCCGCCCGGCGTGCGCTTGACCGTAATGGAAAGCGTATGGGGGCGTGTCGGCGGCGAAGAGATCGTGTAGCAACGGCTGACCTCCTTGCCGGCGATCTCGGCGGACACCGTAATGAACTGGCCCGGCTCAAAGTTGAAGAGCCGGCCGTCCCGGGCGCTAAACACGAGCTGAAAGCCTTCGGACCCTCGGGCGTATTCACACCTTCTTCGGACCCCGCTGCAAGGCTTCTGTATCTTGCGGCGGGATCGGGAGTGACACCGTTGCTGTCAATGACGCGGGCGGCGCTCGACCTCGGCCTGAATCGCGACATCGTGTTTATTCATAGCGCCCGGACGCCGGCAGACATCATCTTTCGCAACGAGCTTGCGTGCTTGTGCGCACTCTCGGACAAGCTCCGGGTCGTGCACGTATGCGAGGCGACCGGGAACGAGCCGGATTGGTCGGGTCCCGTGGGGCGTCTTGATCTTGAACTGTTGAGCCGGCATGTGCCGGACTACCGCGATCATGAAGTGTTCATCTGCGGCCCGGGCGGCTATATGGACGCTTCCGAAAGATGCTCGAGGAAGGTGGGCACGATCCCTCCGGATATCATCAGGAAAGCTTCAACTTCGCGGAGACTGTGGAGTGCGCCGAAGGGCCGGGCGCGCAGTCCACCGCAGAAGCGAGCGGGCAGATAGGCTATACGGTGCAGCTGGCGCGCTCGGGTCGCACGTTCATGATGGACGGTTCGCAGACGGTGCTCGTCGCCGCGCGCAAGGACGGTGTGCCCTTGCCATCGTCATGCAGCCAGGGCATATGCGGGACCTGCAAGACGAAAGTCCTCGAAGGCTCGGTGGACATGAAGCACAACGGAGGCATCCGCCCGCGTGAAATCGACAAGGGCATGCGCTTGATGTGCTGCAGCCGGCCGACTTCGGATCTGATTCTCGATCTGTAGCTTTTCCGATTCCGGGGAGCCCTCGGCCCGGAGCATCCTCGATTGCCCATGCAGCGCCGGCGAACGCAATACCTGATCGGTGCCGGGACCATGGGCAAATTGTCGAGCGACGCGTCGGCGCCTCGCGTACGAGCAGTTGGCGTGGTCAACGGACGGACGAATTGCCGAGACCCAGGCCTCTCTCCGTCCTTCGGTGTCAGTAGTGAACCACGGTCCGGATCGATTTGCCCTCGTGCATCAAATCGAACGCTTCATTGATGCCGGACAGCGGCCTCGTGTGGGTGACGAACGGCGCGAGCTGGATCTTGCCCTCCATCGCGTCTTCCACCATGCCGGGCAGTTCCGAGCGGCCCTTCACGCCGCCAAAGGCCGTGCCCAGCCAGCGGCGGCCGGTCACGAGCTGGAACGGACGGGTGGAGATTTCCTGGCCCGCACCGGCCACGCCAATGACGACCGACTGGCCCCAGCCACGGTGCGCGCATTCGAGCGCCGCCCGCATCACGTTGACGTTGCCGATGCATTCGAAGCTGTGGTCCACACCCCAGCCCGTCATTTCGACGATGACCTGCTGGATCGGCTTTTCGTGATCATTGGGGTTGACGCAATCGGTCGCCCCGAAGGCGCGCGCAAGGTCGAACTTGCCCGGATTGGTGTCGATGGCGATGATGCGGCCAGCCTTGGCGAGCTTGGCGCCCTGGATCACGGCGAGGCCAATGCCGCCCAGCCCGAATACGGCGACGGTATCGCCTTCCTGAACCTTGGCGGTGTTCTTCACCGCGCCCAGACCCGTGGTCACGCCGCAGCCGAGTAGGCACACCTGCTCGGGATTGGCCTGCGGGTTGATTTTGGCGAGCGACACCTCGGCCACCACGGTGTACTCGCTGAACGTGGAGCAGCCCATGTAGTGATAGAGAGGCTGGCCGTTGTAGCTGAAGCGGGTCGTGCCGTCCGGCATCACGCCCTTGCCCTGCGTGGCGCGCACGGACACGCACAGATTGGTCTTGCCGCTCTTGCAGAACAGACACTCGCCACACTCCGCGGTGTAGAGCGGGATCACGTGATCGCCGGGTTTTACGCTCGTCACGCCTTCACCCACTTCCACGACGATGCCGGCGCCCTCGTGACCGAGCACGACGGGGAAGAGGCCTTCGGGATCGTCCCCCGAGAGGGTGAAGGCATCGGTATGGCAAACACCGGTATGCGTAATCTTGATCAGCACCTCGCCCTTGCGAGGCGGTTCGACGTCGATCTCGACGATCTCGAGGGGCTTACCTGGCGCAAACGCAACTGCAGCACGCGATTTCATAGTGGTCCTGTTAAGAAAGGGGCGGCCAATTGCGGGTTGGAAATCCCGCATTCAACTAGCGTAGATAGGTTCGAACGAGGGTCACGACATCGTCGATCGACCCCGATGGGGCATCCGCGGATCCCGCAAGGTGCGTGAACTCCTCGCGCAGATGACTTTCGAGCACACCGGCCATCACCCCGTTGATCGCGCCGCGGATGGCAGCCAGTTGCTGGAGCACCGGCGCGCAATCGGCGCCATCCTGCAGCGCGCGCTCGAGCGCGTCCAGCTGGCCGCGGACCCTGCGCACGCGTGTCAGGACGCGTTTCTTTTCTTCGACGGAATGAGGCATGACAGCGACGATGTGTGGATACTAGGGGGCAGTATAGGGCAATACTTTTCGGGAGTATAGCTTTCCGGGGATTCGGCGGCCGAAATACCAGGTGAATAGCCGGACTGCTACCGTGGTGCATCCGGCGCATAATGAATTCCTACTGGTCGTGCCGCGGCGAGGTTGTATGCGCTGCACAAACTGCGGATTCGATAATCTCAGCAGGGCCAGGGTCTGCGAAGCCTGCGTGACCATGCTGACGTGCGTGTGTCCCCGTTGCGGGCGCGGGTCCGCCGCAACCGCCCGATTCTGTAGCAAGTGCGGGGCGCCGCTCAGCGAAACGCCGGAGCCGGCGAGCTCCGTCCAGCAACCACCGCCTGCACCGGTCAACTACACGCCCCATCATCTTGCCGAGCGTATCCGTGCCGAGCACGTCGCGATGGAAGCAAGAGGCGAAACTCGCGCGGCACTACGCGGATATCTGTCGACGCTCCAGCATCGACATTCGCGCGGAGTTTCTCTGAGCAGCCTGCTGACTAAAGCGTCTGGCAGTCGTAGTGAGCTGAAGTGCGCGAAGGAGCAGAGATGACCCACTTGCAGGAACGCTTCGTCGAGTTGTGGACGCGCTGCGGCGGCGCACGCGCTGAGGCGGTCTATGCCGACCTCGCGCAACGTTACGGCGAACCCATTCGTCACTATCACACGCTGCGTCACGTTCGCCGCTGTCTGCGCTATTTCGATGTGGCGCGCAGCGCGATTCCGCATCCTGATCTCGTGGAACTTGCGCTGTGGTGCCACGACATCATCTATGTTCCAGGCGCAAGCGACAACGAACAGCGCAGCGCGGACTGGCTTCGACGCTCGGCCGGCGATCGCATTGCGATGTGTCAGCGCATCTGCGAAATGGTCCTCGCTACCCGTCATATCGGCGCGCCGGAAGAACTCGATGAACGCTTTACGTGCGACATCGACCTCGCTGTGCTAGGCGCCGCGAGATCCCGGTTTCTGGCGGAAGGAGTGCGCGTGCGCAGAGAGCGCTCCGACCTCGACGACCTCGCGTATGACTTGCAGGAACGAAAGTTCCTCGGCAGCCTGCTTGCACGACCTCGCATCTATTTCACGGACTATTTCCACGCGAGATGCGAGATGCGTGCTCGCGGGAATCTCACGTGGCGGCTCGCGTCGGAGACGCCGGGATCGCGGTAGACCCGGACGCGAGAGCGGGGCTCGCAGACCTCAGCGATGTGGCTTGAAAAGGAGACCCCGGCAGCGAACCGCCGGGGTCGTACTTGCCGCGCGCTGCGAAGTCGCCGCAAGCTCTGCACTTCGGGGTGCTTAATCCCGGGATCAATGCAGCATGCCCAACATGGTCCGGTCGTTGAAGTCGTACACTGGAGATCCCGGACCACGTTGATGCCATTGTTGATCTCGCGGCGATGAAAACGAAGCAGCAGATGGCACCGATTGGAGCACAGCAGTTGGAACTAGTGCGCTCGGTGGATTTACCGGGCGCAATGCTTAGAGCCGGGCGCCGCCTGTCGCGTCGATCACCTGTCCCGTAGTCCAGCGTGCGTCATTCGAAGCCAGGAAGGTGATGACGTCAGCGACGTCGTCAGCTCGACCTACTCGCGAGAATACCGACATCGCCTCCGCGCCGGCGCGCGCCTCCGGTACGGTGAGCCACTCCGCATTCATGTCCGTGTCCGTCACGCCCGGCATGACCGTATTGACCGTGATGCCGCGACGCCCGAACTCAGGGGCAAGCGCCAGCGTCAGGGTCTCAACGGCACCTTTCGATGCGGCGTACGCGGGATGCGTTGGAGCGGCGACACGCGTAAAGCCCGTCGAAACGTTGATGATTCGTCCATTGTCGCGAATGTGATCGGAAACGGCCTGGATCAGAAAGAACGGTGCCTTGAAGTTGACCGTCAGCACCTCGTCGAAGGTCGCCTCACTGGTTTCAGACAAGGGAATCCCCGGTGCAATGCCGGCGTTGTTGACCAGAATGTCAAGCCGAGGCTCACCGGTGGCGGCAATCGCGGCTGCCTTGAACTGCTCCCAGATACTGTCCGTTGCTTGTTTCCCGCGGCTCAAGTCCGCTTTGATGGCGACGGCTTTTGCTCCGAGGGCCTCGATCTCGCGAACGGTGGCGTGAGCAGCATCCGCGTTGCTGCCGTAATGCACGCCGATGAGCGCGGCTCCTTCTCGCGCGAAGGCCAGCGCCACAGCACGGCCGATACCCCGCGAGCTTCCCGTTATGATGGCCGTTTTACCTGAAAGTTTTCCAGACATCATTCATTCCTTTTCGAATTGAATAGTGATCGTTATATTAATAACGCTGAAAACACGCTGTCAATGTTTTTTATAGGAATCGCTACAAAATGAGTCACCCCGCCCGAAAACGTGGCAGACCGAGGTTACTGGAGCGCGACGTGGGGCTTGATGTCGCCGCGCGGCTGTTCTGGGAGCATGGATACGAGGGCACCTCGATAGCCGATCTGACCGAGGCCATGGGTATTCCGCCGCCGTCCCTCTACGCAACGTTCGGCTCAAAGGAGGAGCTTTATAGACAGGCGGTCGACCACATTAGCAAGCGTGAGAACGGGAAGTGGCTGGAAGCGCTGCAAGGAGACATGCCCGCCTACGATGCGATAGCGTTCTACCTGCACGACGCCGCGGCACGCTTTACCGACCCCGGAAGGCCGCGCGGCTGCATGATTTCGACGGCTGTTCTTCAATATGCCGAAAAGAGCGAATCCGTCGCACGGGCGGTCGCCGAGCGGCGGGAGTCCTGGTTCCAGGCCGTCAAGGCACGCTTTGACCGTGCCGTCGCCGAGGGTGAGCTTGCCCCGGAGACCGACACTGAAGCTCTCGCCCGCTTTTACGAGGCGGTCGTGCAAGGCATGTCGGCGCAAGCCTGCGACGGGGCATGCAGGGCAATATTGAAGCGACTGGCTGATATTGCGCTGTCGGCATGGCCTCAACCTCAACCTCAACCTCAACCTCAACCTCGTCGCAGGAAACCGGTTGCGTGAGTGGATGGGTCCGGAATTGGCAAGGTCTGCCTGGATATGCGAATCCCGCGCGGCCGGCCACTTGCAGTCTTCGGAGATGGGTTGCCGCGAAATAGTGAAAACCTTCCAGCTATGCTTCTGGAACAGTTTTACGGTCGCATGTCCGATTCCGCGACTCGCACCGGTAAACAACATATAGCGGGTTGGCTTATCCGTGTGTGGCGATTCGGAAAGTTGACTGCTCGATGCGGGTACCGGGTTCATGTTTCGCCGGCGATAGCGCCGTCCTTAAGACGTTGGGGCAATCTGAACCGCGAGACCTCAATGCGTCGCTTCCGCCAGCAGTAGCGCAGCCAGGTCCGCCGGACGATCCAGCATGATGGAGTGACCACACGGAATATCGTGGACCTTCCATCGGGGGGCGTCCTTCAATCGGGCATACGTCTCGACAAACCAATCGCCTCCGTTATCGCTCGCGAATACATAGGTGCGGTTAGCAACGGGTGCCGAATCCACTCCTGCGCGGACGCCTTGAACGAACGTGGCCAGCGGCTGCGGCACCGACATCCTGTCGACCCAGGCGGCGTCTGCTTCATTTACATTGAATAGGGCTGCTGGAATAGGCGGAATCATTCCGCCGGATTGGCCCGCCTGCGTGAGGAAAGCCAGCGCGGTCTCGGCGCCGGTAATATCGACAAGTGACTGCCCATCGGCTGGCGCGTAGGCATCGAGATAGAAAAGCCTGCGGATGCGCTCCCCGATTTCATGCGCTACACCAGTTATGACGAGGCCGCCATACGAGTGACCGCACAAGATTGCGTCGGTGATGTCCTCGTACTTGAAGACATTAACAATGTCCTGAATGTGAGTGTCCAGGTTGATCGCCCGGTCGGCCAGGTGAGAGCGTTCGCCGAGGCCGGTCAGCGTGGGAGTGTAGACATCATGTCCGGCCTCGCGAAGGTGGCGGGCGACTCTTGCGTACACCCAGCCGCCCTGAAAAGCACCATGAACTAGCACGAATTTCGCCATGACGATTGTTCCTTCTGTTTCCTTGTGAGCGATTCACTGCGCCCTGTCTCCGGTACGCGGCTTGGTGGAGATCGGCCACTGGCTGAGCGCGACTCCGAAAACGCAGATAATGGCGCCCAAAATCAGCGTAGGGGTAATGGGTTCATGCCTGAAGGCGACGCCAGCGCCAATCGCGAAGAATGATTGAAGCAACGCGTAGGGGGCAACCCGAGCCATCGAGAATCGGGCTATAAGCCAGAACCAGATCGTAAATGCGACGATTCCGCCGAGCATCACGGTAAAGGCGAAAGCCAGCCACTCTGAACTTGACGCCCTCTGAAGCGCGTCGATCTGCCCACCTTCCACGATCATCGAAAGTCCAAGAAGCTGGAATGCCGTGAAGAGCGATACCCAGGCGAAGAGCATCACAGGATCGAAAGGGCCGAATTTCTTTGCGAGTACGTTGCCCATCGCCAACCCGAAGGCAGACGCGATCACGAATAGAGTCGGAATGGTCGAGACCTTCAACCCCGGATCGGCGATTGACAGGACCACACCGCATAGCGCGAAGCCGACGCCGATCACCATTCGGGCAGAGGGCCTCTCTCCAAGCATTGGCCAGGCAAGCATCAGGGTAAAGGGCGTCCAAAGCTGATTGGCAATCCCGGCGATTCCCGCCGGCGATTGCGTCAATCCTATGAATGAACACGCGAAATTCACCCCTCCCATGAAACAGGAAATCAGGAAGATCGGCCAAATCTCCGGGCCCCGAATTCGTGCCACGAACGGAATAAGAATCGCGGCAATCACGGCAAATCGCAGGCCCGCGAAGAAGAGCGGTGGCAGCACCGTGAGCCCCGCTTTTACGACGACAAACTGAAATCCCCACAGCAAAGGAACAAGCAGCGCCGCTGCTATATGAATAGCTTCCATTGATAACTAAACCAATCAGTCCATAAATAGACGCGGGAAATGCGTCGCGCCTCATCGTCAGCAGTCAACGTGCCAGACTGCTGATCAGTGTCTGCACGGCATCCCTTGCCCTGTCAGATTCGATTCCTGTCTTGCGAACGACACGAAGCCCTTCGAGAAAGCAAACCAGCACGTGAGCCGCCGCCTCGGGGCTAACGTTCCTGCCCAGATCGCCTTCCTTCTGGGCGTGCTTCAACGCTTTGACCAACCGGGCCTCCATCGCCCTAAAGAAATAGGCGATCCGGTTCGAAACCTCGTGATCATGCGCCGCCAATTCCATCGCTGTAGCCACAACCAGGCAGCCGCGCTTGCCGGCAGCACCATTGGTACGCTCGACGTAGCCGTCCATACACGCCTTTAGCCCCGCCAGAGCTTTCTGCCCTGAGGCAAGCTCAAAGTCGAGACGTTTGAGCGCCTGCACGATGTAGTGATCGAGGGCGAGCAGGAAAAGACCGTGTTTGTCGCCAAAGGCTGCGTACAGACTCCCTCGGGAGAGCCCGGTCGCTTGCATCAGGTCCGGCAAAGACGTGCCTTGATAGCCGAGCGTCCAGAAGACCTGCATTGCACGCTCGATAGTGTGGTCGACGTCGAACTCGCGGGGACGTCCTCGCTGCCGGTCGGTGATGGAGTTTACGTTACGCATGCTCAATTTATAAACCGCGCAGTCCAGAAAAGTCAATGAAGATTTGCAAAGCTCATCTGTATGAGCATGCACGCTCTACGGTGGTTCGCGTTTCGTCACGGCACGCAGGCTTGCGCGGCGCGAATCATTGCCCGAAGGCTCGTTTGCACATCCGCGTCAGTGGTGGCCCAACTGGAGACACTGATTCGCATGGCGACGCGGCCCTGCCATACTGTGCCGCCACACCAGCAAATGCCCTCGGCCTGAAGACGGTTGATCACGGCGCGCGTCACCTCCGGCGTACCAAATGAGACGAGCACCTGGTTGAGTACGACACGATTCAGGATTTCAAAGCCACTGGCCTCGAGACCTTGGGCAAAAATTCGGGCATACCGGCAGGTACGTTCGACTAGCCCCGCAACGCCATCTTTGCCCAGGTTAAGAAGCGCGGCCCAGATATCCACACCGCGCGCTCGTCTCGAGGATTCCGGCGTGTAGTGCGACGGTTCCCGCTCAGTCGCGTCGCCCTCTGCCAGGTACGCGGCATTCAACGACATTGCCGCACGCAGAGTGGCGGCTCTGCGCACTAGAACGATGCCATTGTCATACGGTACGTTGAGCCATTTATGCCCATCCGTCGCCCAGGAGTCGGCTTCGGCCACGCCATCCGTCAGACTGTCGAACTGACGATTTGCAAGCGCCCATAGCCCGAATGCACCATCAACATGGACCCAGGCACCGGCTTTCTTCGCGAGGCGGCATATCTCGCGCGCCGGATCGAAATCGCCGGTATTGACGTTGCCAGCCTGGATGCACACGATCGTTTGCTCATCCAGTTCCGGAAGTTCGCTGACTCGCATCCGGCCCTGGTGATCTGTTGGCACTACGATGACCCGCTCGCGTCCGAGTCCTAACATCGACAACGCCTTGGAAACGGTCACGTGAGTCTCTTTACTGACGACTACACGGAGTTCCGGAGCGCCGTAGAGTCCCTTCGCCTCCACGTCCCAGCCCAGGCGGGATAGCAGGGAGTGGCGTGCTGCTGCCAGCGCCGCAAAGTTGGCCATCGACGCACCCGTAACGAAGGCTCCTCCGACGTCGTCCGGCAAGCCGAACAGATCGCCGATCCAGCGTAGCGCAACGTCTTCGAGCGTTGCCGCGATCGGCGAAGTCCATCGAAAGCACGCGTTTTGATCCCAGGCAGTCGCGAGCCAGTTCGCTGCGATGGTTGCGGGCAGCGCGCCGCCGATCACCAAACCGAAGTACCGTCCGCCCGTTGTCGCGACGGTAGCGGGGGACCCAGCCTCGTCGAGGCGGCGCAAGACTTCACGTGCATCCAGCCCGGCGTCTGGCAATGTGTGCCGGAAGTCATTCAGGCCTTGCAATGCCTGAGTAGAAACGTTGACCGGCCTGTCATGCACAGACTGAACATAAGCGAGCGCACGTTGCCCGGCGTCCTGCAGCAGTTCAGCGGTCGGGGTCAGTCCGGCTGCTTTTGCACTTTCGTCGAGTTTCATATGGTTCGTTCCGGAGGTTTAGGCATACGACCATGCGGGCGCAATAGAAACCGGTCACGTTTGTCGAGCAGCGACTTGCGACCAACGTTACCCGAGCGACGCTGGGTCGCTCACTACCTTGGTCTGATATTGCGCACGCAATGATGCAGCGAAAATCGTGTCTATGTCGCGCGGAATACCCGGGCGGGTGAACAGCGCAACGGGTGGCAAGGTCCAGTCGAACGCATAGGGGACAATCGCCACGCCCGCAATCCGTACGAGTTCTTCCGCGATGTCTGCCGGCATGATGGACACGGCGTTCTCGTTCAATGCGACCGTCTCGCCAATCAGCCGCGGCGATAGGCTTTCGACAACAGGAAAGGGCGGTGTGACGCCGGCGTGCAGGAACAGATCGGATATCTGGTCGCGCATCGGGGTTTGCGATGCACCGAGAATCCAGTCGAGTTCGGCGAGTTTTCGCCAGTTCATTGCGCTGCGTGAGAGTCTGGCAGCGAGGCGCCGGGAAGCGATCAAACGGGGTTTTTGCTGATGAATCACTTCGAAATGAAGATCATCGAGATCGACGCTCGACGATGCACGTCCGATCACAATGTCGAGTGTATGGTCGCGCAATTGGGACATTAGCCCTTCGCTCGTGCCTTCGTGGATGGAAAAAGTGAGCCGCTGCGTAATCTGCGACTGCGTATGACGGATTGCCGCCGCCAGAGTCTTTCCTGAAATGAAGGAAATCACGCCGATGTGAAACCGCGTCGCGTGACCGGAGATCAGCGCGCCGACATCGGATGCGAGGTGGTCGAGATCGTGCAGCATCGACTCAGCGCGTGAGAGGACGGTCGTGCCGAGCGCGGTCGGAATCATGCCGCGTGACGAACGCTCGAACAGCGAACCACCGAACATATCTTCCAGTTCAGCGAGCGCATTCGTGATGGCAGGCTGGCTGCTCGCCATGTGCTCGGCTACGCGTGTGAGAGAGCCATGTTGCCGTATTTGCAGCAGCAACATGAGATGGCGCATTTTCAGGCGTGCACTCAAGCGCCTTATCACTTCGTCCGTGTTGAATGACACGATAGGGCGAATCCAGACATAACCAAAAGGTGATGCCCCGATAATAAAACAAAATAAACCTCGCATGCCTCGTTCCTAGAATGTGTTTCATGACGATCAGCCGGGATGGGCCCGGCGCACACATAGGAGCACGGCACAAATGGACAGGACCGAACGCGAGGCAGCCCTGCAGTATCACGAGTTTCCTACGCGGGGGAAGATATCGGTGAGCGCAAGCAAACCGCTCGTCACGCAGCGGGATCTCGCACTCGCCTATACGCCCGGCGTCGCCGTCGCATGCGAGGAAATCGCGGCGGACCCGCGCGAGTCGTTTCGCTACACGAGCCGAGGGAACCTGGTCGGCGTGATCACGAACGGCTCGGCGGTGCTGGGTCTCGGCAACATCGGTGCGCTTGCGTCCAAGCCGGTGATGGAGGGCAAGGCGGTCCTGTTCAAGAAGTTCGCGGGCATTGACGTCTTCGACATCGAAATTACCGAGAGCGATCCCAACAAGCTCGTGGATATTATCGCGAGTCTCGAAGCAACATTTGGCGGGATCAATCTGGAGGACATCAAGGCGCCCGATTGCTTTATCGTCGAGCAAAAGCTGCGCGACCGTATGAAGATTCCCGTTTTCCATGACGACCAGCACGGTACTGCGATCACCGTGTCCGCTGCGTTTCTCAACGGTCTGAAAGTGGTGGGCAAGGACATCTCGAAGGTGAAGGTCGTCACTTCAGGCGCAGGTGCCGCGGCGCTCGCGTGTCTCGAACTGATGGTCGATCTCGGGCTGCCGCGCGAAAACGTCTGGGTGACCGACATCGAAGGTGTGGTCTATCAAGGACGCAAGGCAGCGATGGACCCCGACAAGGCGCGCTTTGCACAGGCCACGTCGGCGCGGCTGCTGTCCGATGTCATCGAAGGCGCCGACGTGTTCCTTGGTCTTTCGGTGGGTGGCGTGCTGACCGCGGAGATGGTGAAGCAGATGGGGCCGCGTCCGCTGATTCTCGCGCTCGCCAATCCGACGCCGGAGATCTTTCCCGAGAAAGTGCGCGAGGCCCGTGATGACGCGGTGATCGCGACGGGCCGTTCGGACTATCCGAATCAGGTCAACAATGTCCTGTGCTTTCCCTATGTGTTCCGCGGTGCGCTCGACGTTGGTGCGACCACCATCACGCGGAACATGGAAGTGGCCGCCGTTCAAGCGATTGCCGGCCTCGCGCAAGAGGAACCGAACGACTCCGTCGCCGCCGCCTATGGTGCGTACGATCTTTCCTTCGGGCCGCAGTATCTGATTCCAAAGCCGTTCGATTCGCGGCTTATCGTGCGCATCGCACCCGCGGTCGCAAAGGCCGCGATGGAGGACGGCGTGGCTACGCGCCCGATTGCCGATTTCGACGCTTACGCGGATCAGCTTCAGCAGTTCGTCTATCACTCCGGCGCGTTCATGAAACCGCTGTTCTCGGCCGCGAAGCAATTCGTGCGCGAGGGTGGAAACTCGCGCATTGTCTTCACCGAGGGCGAGGAGGAGCGTGTTCTGAGGGCGGTTCAGGTGATCGTCGACGAGAAGCTGGCGCGGCCGATTCTTGTCGGCCGGCCGGAAGTGCTGCTGTCGAGAATAGAGAAATTCGGGCTGCGGCTGAAGCTGGGCGAGGACGTCGAGGTCACGAATCCAGAAAACGACGAACGCTTTCATCAATACTGGACGACGTATTGGGAACTGCGGTGCCGCGATGGGATCACGAAGGAAATGGCGCGGGTTGAAATGCGCCGCCGCCTGACGCTGATCGGCGCCATGATGGTACGACTGGGCGACGCGGACGGGATGATATGTGGCACCGTCGGTGCTTATCACAAGCATCTGCGCTTCATCGACGAAGTGATCGGCAGGAAACCCGACGCACAAACTTATGCGGCCATGAATATCCTGCTGCTCGACAAGCGCACGCTGGCACTCGTCGATACACACGTCAACGACAACCCGACTGCCGAACAGATCGCGGAGTTCACCATTGCGGCCTCAGCGCAAATGGCATGGTTGAATCTGTCGCCCAAAGTTGCGTTGTTATCGCGTTCGAACTTTGGCTCGGGCAGTTCCGCGTCGGGCGAGAAGATGCGCAAAGTACTCGCACTCGTCAGCGAAAAGGCACCCGACCTCGAGATCGACGGCGAAATGCACGGAGATTGCGCGCTGGATGAAGCGCTGCGTCAGCGTGTTTTGCCCACGTCGCGACTGAAGGGCGCGGCCAATCTGCTGGTCTGTCCGAATGTCGACTCGGCAAATATTGCGTATAACCTGCTGAAGACCGAGGCAGGAAGTAATGTCGCCGTGGGGCCGTTCCTGCTCGGCGTCAACGCGCCCGTCAACATACTGACGTCCAGTTCGACGGTTCGTCGAATCATCAATATGGCCGCGCTCACGGTGTTGCAGGCAAATCGCGACTAGCTAGCTAGCTGTCGTCAAGGAAGTTCACGGTGGCCTGGTTGAATGACTTTGGATTCTGGGTCGCGTCTCTTCGTTGACAACCTGCTTCGATAAGCCGGGCGACGGCCATCATGGCTACAACTGGCGGACTTCTCAAATAGCTCATCCTCAAATGGCTCGCGCAGTCGATTCAGAGCATCGCTGACGGACGACTGCGTAATCTCAAGCCTTTCTGCGGCCCGCGTGACATACCTCCCGGTCATGACAGGATCGAATACTCCCATCAGATTTCAGGTCGAGCCGGATACGTGCGGGATCGACTTTCGCTGAATAAGGGATTTCCCTCGATCGAATGCGTGGCACATTCTTTCTGCCGCAACGGCTGGCGCGCCGTTTAGTCGGGAGCGCCGATGTCGGGGGACACGCCCGTTCGATCATCAATATCTCCTCGGCGACGCATTTCTGATCGCTTGATCGCTCCCAACAGAGCGGAGTACTGCATCTCGAAGTAGGCATTGACCACGGTAACGAAACTTTTCGCCGCCGGACTCGGCGAGCTTGGCGTACCGGTGTACGAGGTACGGCCGTGAATCTTTCGAACCAGAATGACGGAAGTCGCACAGGCCGACTACGACGAGAAGATTCGACGAGGATTTTCGCCAATCGCGCGATGGGGGACAGTGGACGAGATCGGCAAGGCCGTCGCGTCGTTGGCGTTGGGCTGTTTGCCGTTTAGCACCGGAGACGCTTTGCATATCGATGGAGGTCTTCACATTCATCGACTCTGAATTCGGAGAGTCGATCGAAGAGATCTGCGTCATCGCGATCGGTGATGGTGCCTTGCCAAAAGACCACGTCCAACCCGTCTGGCCTCGGGCATGATGCTCGCACATCTGCATCAACCACATTGATGGAGCGCGACGAAGCAATGCAACCAGACCAGGCGACGGCTGGTCCGCGGACGCTTTGCGACAAGATCTGTCCGGGCCGGATCTTCGGCGTGTCCCAGAAGCGCCAGGGCGAAGTCAAGTCGGCGAAAGACCTGAAGGGCATGCGTATCGGCGTGAGCGCGCCGGGTTCGAGCACGCACATGGCGGTCAACTACATTCTGCATAAGGCGGGGCTGCAGCCGACGGACGTTGCGATCATCGATGTGGGCCAGGCGGCGGGCGCAGTCGCGGCGGTGCGGGCAGGGCAATTCGATGCGCTGATCGTCAACGATCCGAGCGCCACGATCCTGACGAAGGACGGCAGCCTCAAGCCGCTCGAGAACATGCGCACGGCCGAGGGCAACGTCAAGGTGTTCGGCTCCGATTACCCCGAGTCCAGCCTATTCGCGACGCAGGACTTCATCAGCAAGAATCCGAAGACGGTGCGAGCATGGCGGTTTTTTTGACCACGTTTCGCCGCTTCGCCTTCCCTGTAACGTCGCTGGCTTCGCTTTCGAAACGACAGGGCTACGCGTTCCCGCGATTCCCGTGTCGCCCTACGTGTCGGCGGGCGGCGTGTTTTCGGGCGACCTCGACCATACTTCGATCTTGCAACTGCTGGCGGAAAAGTTCGATTCGCACAAGGCTTACTCGCCGGCTGTTTCAGCGCGCAATGCGTACCCAGCCTGAGCAGCGCGCTGAACACCTCGGCGACAGCCGGTTCCCCGCCTGCTCTCGCGGGCGACGATAAGGTGTCATTCAAGACCACGTTCAACGGGGAGTTGAAGACGGGCCAGTCCGACGTAAATCAGGGGTTTCATGCGGTCGCACTTGGCGACGACGTACTATCATGCAATCGAAGGGAAGTCCACGCACTATGACCAAGTCGCTTAAAACACGATTGACACTTCCTGCCGCGGTGCTTTTGCTCGCTGGCTGTGTCGTCGGCGGCACGCCATATACCGGGCGGCATCTCAGCCCGGCAGAGTGCCGCGATCTGGCGGCGCTCAAAACCAACGCGCCTCCGACCTTGGCACAGCACCAGAATGAACTCGCGGCTCTGAGGAAAGCCGGTTACGACCCGTCGCCGTGGAATGACGACCCGTACTATCCGGATGATCTGCAAGCGGCCCAGCGCCTGGTCGACTATTGGTTCCAAACCGAGTGCCTGCCGCATTGATTGCGGTTGGGCAGGCGTCTTCGGCTATCAACCGCTTACTGCGTCTTCGTCAAATCCTGCCCGATTGCTGCGACGACCGCCTGTTCGCAATCCTTGAGGCCTGCTACCGACTGGTCGAACTGGTCGGTCAGCGTGCCGAAGCTGCCAAAACGATATTTGGCGTCTGCTTCGATATGAATCGAATTGGCCTTGATGTCCCAGCCGCAAGCGAATGTCTTAAAGTACATGTCCTGCATGGACTTCGAATCGAGCAGGCGCGCACGGATAACGACCCACGGAATGAAGTCGCTCGTATTCGGTGGGGATGCATAGCCAAACGAAGTAATCCATACATTCAGGATGGCATCCGCGTCGGTCTTGATATCTGAGAAGTCGTCTGACTTGCCATCGCTTGCGAGCTTGACGCTCTGGCCATGCAACGCAACGATCTGATAGCCGGCATTGGAAAGTCGCTCTGTAAGCCCATTGTCAACAACGGGAGCGAAAACGATTTTTTCGCTCGCGACACGCTGCGTGTACGTACTCGTATGATTGGCGTTGACCCCTGCTTGCACCAATCCACCAATCAGTCCAAATGCTCCGGCAGCGCCACCGAAGTTCACCACGCTCTCTCCGCGCGGTTCCTTGACGTCCAACATGGCGATCGTATGGAGCTTTTGTCGATTGCTGGCGGCAAGGTCGGTTTTCGGAAGCGAAGCGCAACCGGTGAGCAGTGTTGTGACGACAAACCCCGCGGCGAGTAAGAACTTTGAAAGTGCTTTGGTCTTCATGATTCTGTATCTGTGGATTGAGAGCGTCGACGCCCAGCGCCTTTGAATAATGACCATCCCGGGAAATCAGGAACCGGCAAACCGTTTATCGGCATCACTGCTATGAACTTTAGAACTGCAACGGGGAGCAACGCGCTTGCCGATCCACGAGGACCTCGAACACTATTGCGCGCGTCCGGAGTCGACAAGCAGCAGTTTTACGCGGCACGATTGGAAATCTCGAATCGATGCAATTTTCGCGCTTCGTGTTCTATTTCTATTCGCGTCGAGTGCAGCGGATCGTGCCAGCGCTGGTGGTGTGCCTGCTGGTGACCGGCTTGTTTTCAGCACTGTTCATTCCAAACGCATGGCTGAGCGATACCAACAAATACACCGGCTTCTTTGCTTTCTTTGGGTTGAGCAATCTGGTGCTCGCGTTCATCGGTGATGACTATTTTTCACCACGCGCCGAATTCAACCCATACCTGCATACCTGGTCGCTTGGGGTAGAAGAGCAGTTTTACCTGATCTTTCCGTTGCTTTTCTTCATGTGGGTGAGCAAACGTCCGAGAAAATCGCTTTGCGTTGTTCTGTTCGCCGGCGGGTTCGCTCTGTCCGTGTTGAGCGCATGGTGGCTTTCGAGACGGAATGAAGGGATCGACTTTTACCTGATTCCAGGGCGTTTTTGGGAATTGGCATCCGGTATCCTGCTATACCAGTTGCTCGCGCTCGCGAAGCGCCCGCTCGGCGTGATCGACCGCAATGGGACGCTGGTTTCGATGGCGTTGCTCGGCGGTTCGCTGGTGCTGCTTGCGGCCGGTTTCAACGGCTTGCGCCCGCAGCAGCTTCCTTTTCCGGGTGCGCTGCTGCCGGTTGCCGGCACGCTTGGCGTACTGTATGCGCTGCACGGAAGAGAGCCGCGGGATTGGCTGCACAAGCTGCTCATTTCACCAGCGGTGACTTTCGTCGGCAAGATCTCATATTCGCTTTATCTCTGGCACTGGCCTGTGATCGTGCTGCTGCGGTGGACGACGGGGCTCGATGCGCCAGTCTGGCGGGTGCTTGCGGCCGTACTGACCTTCGCACTGGCGACAGCGTCCTGGTACTACGTCGAGAATCCGGTGCGGCGCTCGGCGGTCCTCAAAGGCATGCGGCGTCCCGCTGTCGTAGGTGCGGGCGTAGCTGCGTTGATGTGCGGAGCGCTGTTGTGGGCAGGCATTCAGGTAGCCCAGCTGAATCTGTCGCTGAGCGTGGTGTCACAACGTGCCGACGACTGGTATCCGAGCCGCCCCCTTGAGGCCAGCACTGACGGATGTCTGGACACGTGGGATAGGACCAAGCTCAACGGGGGGCGCTTATGGACGTATTCACGTGCGGGATGTTCGCTTCCGGCGACCTATCGCGGGCGCCTGTACGTGATCGGCGATTCGCATGCGATGGCCTACAACAGGATGTTGCGCGAATTCGCCCGGGATACTGGCGTGAAGGTCTTCGCGTACAACAATGGCGGCTGTCCGTTCATGGTTTTGCTGCCGCGCAAACAGGATGAGGTGGAGAGCTGTGCGCCGGAGACAGATGCGGCACTCGCTCAAATCGAGGCACAGGTCAGGCCAGGTGACGTGATCTTCCTGCCTTCGCTGCGACTGCCACGTTTCTCCGACGAGTGGGCCCGCTTCGACGACTCGAGCGCCCGGGACTACATGTTTGGTCCAGAGGCCGTGAAAAGCCGGGTAGACGGCGTGCGAGAGGCCATTCCAATCTTGCAGAAACTGGCAGCCAAAGGGGCGAAGGTCATCCTGGAGGGACCCACACCCGAGTTTCGGAGCCAGCCGTTCCGATGCTCGGACTGGTTCAATCGCGACAATCCGATCTGTTCCGGCGGCGACAGCATCGCGCGTGAGGATCTGGAAGCCTTGCGGGCGCCGGTGCTCGAATCGTATGCTCACATCGTGCAGGCGGTCCCTGAAGTTAGCGTATGGGACCCGTTGCCACCACTGTGCCCAGATTCGGTCTGCTCAACGCACACCGCCGACGGCCGGCCGCTCGTCTTCGATGGCGATCACCTCAGCGGCTATGCGAACAGGCTTCTGCTGCCAAGCTTTAAGCAGGTCGTCAGCAAGCTTATGGAAGCGGGGTCCGCGAGCTGAGTGCTGACTACCGCTCTGCCAATAGCGTCAGGGGACAATCGGCCAAATTGCGCAAGTCGATGCCCACATCCAGATCGCCGACGATCTGTAGCGAGAACTGATTAGTGACAATGGTCGGCCTTATCGAAATTGTCCGAAACGCCTTTATTCATTTTCGTTGGATTTCCTGAAGCAGACTTGCCAGGGCACCGACCTTGGGCTGCTGAGTGTCTTTGCGCCAGATGCAGGTCTGCAACGTTGTGCGAGACACGGCCGGCCATTGGTCGCGCACTGCAGTGTCACGACCGATACTCTAATGTGAAGCCACATACACCGAGTCTCTGAGTGTCCGTTTTGGAGAGCTGCGAAGATCTGTTGAGGGTCGAACTGCCCGCGGCGATAACACGTGTACTGCGAACAGATGTCGTCGGTGACCGCGCAATCGACTCACACACCGAAGTCGGCAACAAGTGGTTCGCTGGTGTGATAACGGCGAGGGCACGAATGGACGTTCGATCGCCCCTCACGCTCTGGCACCACCACGGTAGAGCCGTGGTATTCCTGAGTACTGGGTATGCAGATGAAGCGAGCCGGCATTATCGGAGATGCGCGGTACTAACGAGTCTGGCAAACCATACGAAAGGATTTTGTCTTTCACACGCAGCGGCCTGCTGGTGCAGGCCGGTTGCGAGGATACTCCGCGATGACACGTCTGACCAAACCCTGAATGGGCAACCCTGCGATGAAAGTGGCGAGCGATCCGTCCTCGAGATCGAAATGGATGCGGCGGTGTCGCGTTTCGCAAGCTCGCGGCCCAATGTGGGAGTATCGGTGCAGTGGCGTTCTCACCAGTTGCTGCCCGGGATACCTGTCGAGGGTTTGCCGTACCAGGCGTTCTATCGCGATCGTCTTGGGAGTGCGCAAGCTGTTGCGGCGAGACGTGCCGAGGTTCTCGCGCGTCTTAGCCTCGAATGCGGCCTCGAGTACACGAGTCTGACGGCACACCAGGCGGCGTCAAAGCGTGCCGCGGACCTCCCCGGCCAGCGAAGCTCGTTCGGCGACACGCAGGCGAGCGGTGTGCCGCATTTCGTGTTCAACACGCGCTACTAGCTGTCGGGCGTCCACTCGCCAAAGGCGTTGGCAAGCGCCATGACGCTGGCAGTTGCGAATTGAAGTCGATCGGCAACGGGATAACTCGCCGTGTTGCGACCCATACGGACGTGATCAAAACGTATGCGTGCGACAGACAAGCTCGCAGGCGCCGCACCTGGCGGCGCCCGCGTTTGCAACGACTCGTGTGTCACCGCCGCATGAGGCCCATCACGAGCGTAACAAGGAAAATCACGACGAATATGACGAAAAGTATTTTTGCGATGCTGGCTGCGCCTGCGGCGATGCCGCCAAAGCCGAACGCTGCGGCAATGATCGCAATGATGAAAAATACAAGGGCGTAATACAACATGATGTGTCCTCCTTCCATCGGGGGCAGTTCGTCTCAGGTGCACGCATGACGCCTTCATGGCAGCAATTCCCGTTCCCCGCCGGGTGGCGCAGGCAAATCAACGCCAGGCGAACGAAATCAGCCAGCGATCGCAGTGCTCCGGGATTGCCGAGTGGCAGGCCCTTCCATTCATGGATTTGGTCCGACGAATGACCCTCCGGTTCATTCATCGCGGCCGGCGGCTTCGACCTCTCAAGCGCAGAAAACCTCTCCGTTTAAGCCTCGGAACTTCTATCGGCCTCGATCTGCCGGTTCGCTTCCGCTACAGGCTGCGCGGGAATGCTCGTTGCGCACCCGCGGCAAGGATCGTTAGCGACGCTAAATCGGCGACTTCCCGAGATGACAAGAAAACTCCCTCCGCTCAACGCTGTGAGAGCCTTCGAAGCAGCGGGCAGGCATGTGAGCTTTACGAGGGCCGCCACGGAGCTAAACGTGACCCATGGCGCCGTCAGCCGACAGGTTGCGTCGCTGGAGGAATGGCTCGGCGTGCCGCTATTCATGCGCACTGCCTCGCAGCTGGTGCTGACAGAAGCAGGCCGGTGCTATCTCGCCGAGGCGACCGCGGTGCTAGACCGCCTTGCCGTCGCGTCGATGCATCTCGTGGACCAGGTGGTACCCAGCGCGCTAACCATCAATGCGCCACCCACTTTTACGATGCGCTGGCTCATTGCGCGCATCTCGAGTTTCCAGCGCAGGCGGCCCGACGTCGAGATCCGCTTCACGACGTCGATCGCACCGGTCAATTTCCATGAAAATGCCTACGATATTGCGATTCGCGGTGCGTGCGAGCCGATCCAGGGCTGCGTGTCATTGCCGTTCATGACCGAGGTGATCGTGCCGCTTTGCCACTGTGATCTGCTTGAGGGAGGATGTCTGCGCGAACCCGGTGACCTCGCGGGCCACACGCTCATCCACTATGTGACGGAGCCGTACCCATGGGAGGAATGGCTTGATGAGGCCGGTGTGCCAGGTCTGAAGCCAATCGGCCAACTGAAGTTCGAACAGATGTACTTTGCGTTGCACGCGGCCGCCGAGGGGCTAGGCATCGCCCTGGTGCCGCTTTTTCTCGCCATCGACGAGATCGTTTCGAACCGATTATGCGTTCCTTTTGGTCCGCGCGCAGCGCGGTACCGGAAGTACTTTGCGTGCGCGAGCCACATGAACCCTGTGACGGAAAGCTTTTACGAATGGCTATTGAAGGAAGGCCAGGACACTGAACAGTCGATCGCAGCCTGGGCTGCGTCGGCCGGCTGGCCAGCCAGCGTCGTTTCCGGCTGAGTGTGCTTGGCGGTGGAAGCGCATCGAGCTCATCGATCGCATCCTGCAACCGTCGGCAACGCGGCTGCCGACAGCTCGTCTGCGAGTGTGAGCGGTATTCACACGCCGTGAGTTAATGTCGTTTGCAGGCAAACGGAAATGGATCGACCATTTTCAAACCCGGTTAAGTGAGCCGGCTCACGCATACCCTCGCGCTTCCATCAGGGGAATAAGTCATGAGTGAAACCTGCATGGGCCTCATTATCGGAGGCTCCTCCCTTGGCATCGCCGCGCTCATGGTGGTTGGCCACTATCGGCGTGAGCGGTCGCGGTCAAGAATGCTACGACATCTGAATCATCATGAATGGTGGCATCAAACGCATCGGCGAATGTGATTGCACCGTCGCGCGTGGAAACGCGACGAGCGTCTAAAGATAACAACGGAGAGCACCGTCATGAGTTGGTTGAGAGAATCGGTCTCGACGAGAGAGCCGAGGTATGACCGGACTCAGTCGGCTAGCACAAGAGAAAGATGGATGAAAACAAAAACATTCAGGAAAGGGCCTGCGGAAAGGACGAGTCCTTATACCCCACATACTGCCGAAGCGGCGATAACCCATCTCGAACGGATCCTGTCAGCCGATGGCGCAAACTCGCTATTCGGCCGGACCTACTGGCGTGCGCGGCTTGAACAGGTAAGCGCGACACCGGGGCTGGCTCCGGAGCAGCGAGCAAGGCTTGCAAAACTTCTTAAGTCTCTTGGGCCCGCGTTTGAGGACAATGGTTCATCTTAGACACTGAGCCGGGCCAAGGCTGACATCCGTCAGTCGGCGACAACCACATCAACTGAAAGTCGATAAATATTCGTGGTGCCGATCGGCCGTCGCGAGCGCGTCTTACTTCAAACCCGTCGGCGGCGCAGAGGGCGCCCCACGCGGTCAATGTTTCCATATCGTCGTCAACCTCGCGTCAAGGACGCCATACTGACCGCGCGGTGGGCGTCGATGGGAGCTTCCGGTTGGGCAGCACCTGAGGTGCGGCTACTCATGACGCGTGTCTGGCATAGTCGTTGCGCTTCGGGAAATGCCGGCGTGCGAAATCTGGCACCCCACCGGGTATAGCGCAGTTTCGTCCCACGTCGTTGCCGCGAGATTGCGGTCACTGAAGGGAGGCAATCATGAAAGCAACGAAGACAGCAACCGTATGTGTTGCATTGGCGCTAGCGTCGGTCGGCGCGGCCTATGGGCAGGGCGGTGGAGGCGGTGGAGGCGGCGGGACGAGCGCTGGTGCTGGCGTGGCGGGAGGAGCCAACGGAGCGGGCCAGGGTGGTGCGGGAATCAGTGCGCCGAACACAGGCGCGACCAGTGGTTCGACATCCATGTCGAAAGGTTCGACGGCGAGCTCGCCGACCCGACTCCCACAGAAAGGCTCACACGCTAAAGGCGCGTCGGACACGGCTGCATCAGGTGCGCAGTAAACAGGCACAGCGAGGCGATGTCCGATGAGCTGCTTACTCGTGTACTCGTTCTGTCAGTCGCATCTTTGCATCCCGACGGCGGACGCATGGGGGTTCAAGGAATGACCACTGATGCAACGAAAACAGGCTGAAGCCGAAGCCGCGCCAACGGAGGACCAATGACTCAGTCATGCATTGCCATAACTGTCCGCCGCGAGGACCCTGCCTCGCTTGATGGACAAATCCTGCTTGATGAACTCAGCGCCACGCTGGCGGTATTTTCAGGCGATGGCGGGCAGTCGAGGTTTTGTCTCGCCGATTTTCACTCATCGCACGGACGGTTTTTTGTTGCCCGCACCCTTGCCGGTGAACCGGTTGGGTGCGGCGCATTCTGGCATTTCGACTCGCGCACGGCGGAACTCAAGAGAATCTACAGCAGGCCGCATTATTCAGGTGTCGGCAAAGTGATTCTGCAGCAGCTTGAAGTCAACGCGGCGGCAGCCGGTTATAAAAGGCTGGTCCTCGAGACTCGCGCGGTGAACCGGCGCGCGATCCGATTTTATGAGCGCAACGGCTTCAGGGCCGTTCAACGGTACGGTTCCTATATAGAACAGTGCGATGCGTGCTGCTTCGAAAAGATGCTCGTTGCCGCGGGAGGTGAAGAGGCTGGTTGGCCGACCGGCAGGCAAGGCGGCGCAGATCGATGTGGCGATGCCGATCGAATTGACCGTCGCTAACGAAGCCGAATAGGTGGGTCCATGACATGAGCAGCCGGTGGAACTCCTCGCGGACCCGTCGCGCCCATGCTCCTGTGGGTGAGCCAGGGACGTTCCCCGTTCTGATCGAGCCACAGCTCGCTACGCTGGTCGATCGCGCACCGGCGGGCGGCGACTGGTCCTACGAAATCAAGTTCGACGGCTATCGGATGATGGTCCGGATCGAGCGTGGCACCGTCCAGATCTTTACCCGCAACGGACATGATTGGACTTCGCGTTTGCCCAGTCTGACCGACGCACTCACGGCTTTGCCAGTCGAGGAGGTGTGGCTCGACGGCGAGGTGGTCGTGTTGGACGCGGAGGGTCGCCCCGACTTCAATGCGCTTCAGAATGCCTTCGACCGGCGCAGCACCGCGGACATCGTCCTGTTCGTCTTCGATATCCTCTGGCTGAACGGCACCGATCTGCGTGAACACCCGTTGCGTGCGCGTCGCAAGCTTCTTCGCGCATTGATGCATGAAACGGACGCCGATGTGTTGCGATTGTCGGAAGACTTCGCGAAAGACCCGGTGTCGCTGGTCGCTTCAGCTTGCCGCATGAAGCTCGAAGGGATCATCGGCAAGCGCGGCGATGCGCCATACCGCTCCGGACGGTCTACCGAGTGGATCAAGCTCAAATGCAATTTGCGCCAGGAATTCGTGGTCGGCGGCTTCACGCGGACAAAAGGTGCGCGCTCAGGTGTTCATTCCCTGCTGCTCGGCGTGTACGAACAGGATGGGTCGCTGCGCTACGCGGGCAACGTCAAGCCATACCTGTCCAGTCGCGCCACGAACGCTTTCCTGCGGCGTGCCGGCACGGTCACCGCTAGTAAAACAGCGTTCTACAACCCTCCCAAACCGGAAAAAAACCGCGACTACCTCTGGTTGGAGCCGGTGCTCGTCGTCGAGTGTTCGTTCCTCGAATGGACGCCCGCGGGCGAAGTCCGACATCCGGTTTTTCACGCGATCCGGGAAGACAAGGCCGCTGGCTCGATCACCGAAGAACCGATGATCGCCGTCGAGTCGGACGAACCGCTCGAGGCCGATGCGGGTTCGACTCGCCAGCGTCCAGGGCCGAAAGGTGCGGTGACGATCGGCGGCATCCGGATATCCAACCCGGAGCGGGTCATGGATGAGGTGACCGGGCACACCAAGCGCGACATGGTCGAGTACTACGCTGCGATATCCGAATGGGCGTTGCCGCATCTGCATAATCGGCCGTTGGCGTTGGTTCGCGCGCCAAACGGAATTAAAGGCGAGTTGTTCTTCCAGAAACACAGCGAAAAGTTCCAGATTCCCGGCGTGGAAGAACTGCCGCCGGAATTGCATCCGAGGCATCCGCCGCTGCTGGTTGCCAACAAACCGGAGGCGCTGGTCGGTCTCGCCCAGATGGGCGTTGTCGAACTGCACTGCTGGAACGCCGCGGCACCGGACCTCGAGCATCCCGACAGGATCATCTTCGACCTCGATCCCGACCCGAACCTGCCATGGAGTGCAATGCTGGAAGCGGCCGAGCTGCTGAAGGTGGTACTCGACGAGATAGGTCTGCGGTCATTCCCAAAAACCAGCGGAGGCAAAGGATTCCACGTCGTCGTGCCGTTGACGCGACGACAGGCCTGGAGTGAAGCGAAGGGGTTCTCGCAGGCGGTTGCCCGTCACATGTCGCGGGTGGTACCGGACCGCTTTTCGGCGGTCCTTGGTCCTAAAAATCGCATCGACAAAATCTTTATCGACTATCTTCGCAATGGCCGCGGCGCGAGCACCGTTGCCCCTTTCTCGGTCAGGGCGCGTTCCGGAATGGCGGTTTCGATGCCGGTGTCGTGGGACGAATTGCGGCGGGTCGGCCGAGGCGACGAATGGACCATGCGCAAGGCGATCGAACGTCAGCGTTCGCTGCAGTTCGATCCATGGGAAGACTACTGGCGCACGCGGCAGGGAATCACCGCCGCAATGCGCCGCGCCGTGGGCATGAAGCGCTAGCTGCCGCGCTGCTCGGTGCCTTTCAGCTCAGCGTGCCGGTGCGAATGCGTCGCTGCGTACTTGAGCTCGTAGTGAGCTCCTTTGCCGCTGCGTGTCGGGGGAAAATGCTCTCCCTCCACGCACGTTACTTCGAAAGTCCCCTTGCCATCGTCATGGACGACCGAATAGATGCCGGACGTTTTGACGATCTCGCCCGGCTTGAAAGAGTTATCGCCTGCCATGTTGACTCCTCCGTTGATGAATAAACCGGTTCAGCAATGGCTGTACCACGCGCGCCCATGGGGATGTTGATGATTTCCGTCGCGGTGGTGCGATAGGTTCGGACACCCGTTTGACGACGGCACGTCCGTTGCTCCTACACGGTGGCGCTTGCGATGGCGTCGGCGCGATCGACACGCCGCATCGTCGCACGCGTATCCGCGAATCCCGACCCTGTTGGCCCGCGCGACGGGCCCATCGACTACGAGGCACGACATGAGAGCCCTTTGCTGGCACGGCAAGAAAGACGTCCGCGTCGACAACGTCCCGGACCCGGTCATCGAGCATCCGCGCGATGCGATCATCAAGGTGTCCAGTTGCGCCATCTGCGGCTCGGACCTGCATCTGTTCGATGGCTTTATGCCGTCGATGAAGTCGGGCGACATCCTCGGCCATGAGTTCATGGGGGAGGTCGTTGAAGTCGGCTCCGGCAACGCGAGGCTGAAAGTGGGCGAGCGCGTCGTCGTGCCGTTTACGATCGCGTGCGGCGAGTGCGATCAGTGCCGGCGTGGCTTCTTTTCGGTGTGTGAGCGTTCGAACCGCAACAAGGAGATGGCCGACAAGGTGTTCGGCCATACCACCGCTGGCCTTTTCGGCTACTCGCATCTGACGGGCGGCTATCCGGGCGGGCAAGCCGAATACGTGCGCGTGCCGTTCGCGGACGTCACGCCGGTCAAGATTCCCGACGGCCTGACCGACGAACAGGTGTTGTTTCTTGGCGATATTTTGCCGACCGGCTGGCAGGCCGCGGTGCAATGCGAAATACAGCCGACCGACACTGTCGCGATCTGGGGCGCTGGCCCGGTCGGCCAGTTCGCGATCCGCAGTGCGATCCTGCTCGGCGCAAAGCAGGTGATCGTGATCGACCGCGTTCCCGAGCGCCTCGACATGGCGCGCGCCGTCGGCGCGATCACGATCAACTTCGAGGACGAGAGCGTGCTCGACCGGTTGAAGGAACTAACGCAGGGCAAGGGTCCGGAAAAATGCATCGACGCGGTCGGTATGGAATCGCATGCGACGCGCTCGTTCGATGCGCTTTACGACCGCGCAAAGCAGGCGGTGATGCTCGAAACGGACCGTCCGCATGTGCTGCGCGAAATGATCTACGTATGCCGGCCGGCGGGCGTGCTGTCGATTCCGGGCGTGTACGGCGGCCTGATCGACAAGATCCCGTTCGGCGCCGCGATGAACAAGGGCTTGACGTTTCGCATGGGGCAGACGCACGTGAATCGCTGGACCGACGATCTGCTGAAGCGGATCCAGGATGGGCATATCGATCCGTCGTTCGTGATCACCCATACGGTTCCACTCGAACAAGGGCCCGACATGTACCGCGTGTTTCGGGAGAAGGAAGACGGCTGCATCAAGGTGGTGATGAAACCGTAGAACTTCCAGGCACTTTCTTCATTTCGTATCGGCGGCGACAACAAAGGCGCGCAGCCGACCCTTCATGTGTTTCAGCAGAAGGGCGGCTGGCCCCGGGACGTCAGTGCGAGTTGCAAAGTCGCCAGCGGGAGCCCGGCGGCCTCAGGGCGAACGCCCCGCAGTCTTTCAGCCTTGCGCAAATCTGTACCAGCAGTGCCGGCGGCGGATCGGCGGCGACCAGCAATGCGTGGGCGGCACGGCTGTCCTCACGCAGGCTCGCCACGAAACAGTCGGCTTGCGGCTCGACGAACCGGTTGACGGCGTTCAACCCCCATTCCCCGTGAGCCGCATATTCCGCATGATCCATTTCGTGCGTCGGGAGCACCCATTTCGCGGCGCCAGGCGAAGCCGCGAGTGAGAAAACGAACACGTCCAGCTCACATAAACCGGACTCAGCGAGAGCCTGGCGTGCGTCGGAAGCATCGCGATACGAGCGAAAGATTGCGCTCAGATACTCGGCCATTTGGCGCCCCGTCCTTTTTTCTATCGCTTAAGCGGGAAGCACGCTCTGTGCCGCGTTCCGGCCTCCGGTCGAGATTTCAGCGGCTACGCCAGTCCGTGAACCTCAGCCACATCGCACAGCAGGCGCGGGTGCCTAGGATCGGAGACGTCGATCTGGTTCCACGCAATCCGATGATACCGCCAGCGCCCCTTGCGCTGTGCCACTTCACGCAACAGCCTTGGCAGCCAGCGGACGGCGAGCCGCTCGACCAATGCACTGGGACCGATGTGAAATTCGCTGATCATCCAGGCGTCGTGGTCGCGAACCACCTTGATCGCCTCTATGCGGCCTAGTGATGAGCCGTCTCGCGTCAGCACTTGCCGACCGACGATCAGATCGATGTTGATCTGCGCCATTATCGCGATCCCGGAATACGCTCGACGATGTGCTCGCGTAGCCAGCGCTGCCAGTTGCCAAGCGGGGTATCGCGCGCATCCAGGTCCACCTCGATGTCGACCTCCATGCGACGGACCCGACTCCACGGAATCCGGTACGGTTCGACGTAACGCGCGCCGCCGATTTTGCCAGCGAGTCGCGCTACCCGACGCCCGGCGTGCTCGCCAATGCGTCGCGCCATCGCGACTGATCCGGTCTCGAGCGCAACCAATTCGGGCGGGCGCCCCGGCCGTAATTCGGCGACGATACCGTCGACCCGCCCCATCTTTGCACCGCGCGGTGAAGGAGACGATGATGGAGAGGAAGCCGCGGTCGCTGCATGCCATGGCGGACAAATGGCTCGGCTTGCAGCCAGAGAAGCAGGTACGCGCAAAGCGGTTAGCGCATGGCCGACGCTGGCGGGGGTCGTGCGTCTACGTTAGCGCGGCCGGCGCCATGGGCGAAGTGGGGATGTTCTTCTTCCGTCACGACGATGGCGCTTGGTACATCTTCCCACCGGGCGAGTCGCGCCCTTCGATCGGCGCCTTGCGCACGGCCGCCTAGGGGCGCACAAGCTCCTGTCCTGTGCTGCTATCGGCCTGTCCCGGAAGCCTTTTCGATATCCTCGAGAAGTCTCAGTACGGTTTCGCCGCCGCCGCGTTCCCAGCAATTGGTGTGATCCGCACCCTCCAGCATGAATAGTCGCCGCGGCGCGGCAGTGTGCGCATATAGGTGGGCGAAATGCTGCGGTGGGATCACGTTGTCATTGGTGCCGCCATAGATCACGACGGGCACCCGCACCCGCGCGATCTTCGCGAGATTGTCATACTGATCGCGAACCAGCAGGCCCACTGGCATGAACCAGAAGACCTGTGCCGCGACATCTGCGATCCGTGTAAAGGGCGCTTCGAGGATCAGGCCTTCGATCTGCCCTTGAGACTGTGCTTCGGCGGCGAGTTGCACCGCCACGCCGGAGCCGAGCGAATAGCCGTGCAGAACGATGCGCGCATTCGTACGCTCGACGAAGCGAAGTGCTGCGCGCCCATCCTCGTAAAGGCCCGCTTCGTGAGGTATGCCCGAATTGCCTCCGTAGCCGCGATACTCGGCGAGGTAGACTCCGTAGCCGCAGTCGAGCAGTGCGCGCGCGATATGCCCGCGTTGCGAGAGGTCTTCGCCGTTGCCGTGAAAAAGCACGACGGTCAAGCGTCGAGACGATGCCGGCGCTTTGTACCAGCCACGCAGATCGAGTCCGTCCGCTGTGGTGGCGGTCACGACCGACATGTCGGCGAGTCCCGCTTCGTTCGGCTCACGCCGCCGCCATTCCCCCGGATAAATCAGGCGTCCCTGTATCCAGAATAGTGTGGCGGCCGCCGCGCCATATGTCGCGGCGCAGGCCCCGCAAAACCAGGCCAGCAGCGCGGTGGCGCCGGTCATGACACCTGCTCGGCACCCGGCAGCGTCGCGGCGACGCCATACCGGCTCCCGTGACGCAGCAGGGCGGCGTCGAATGCTTGCACGGTCAGCGGCGCCGGTGAGGGCATGCGTGGCCTTTCGCTGCCGCGTTGAGCGAGTGCTTCGTCGAAGCGCACAAAGGTGGCAAAGTCGAGAGGAAAACGTTGCGCGTCGACGCCGCACAGACGCGCGTCGGGCGAGGCCGCCGCGATGATCGTTTGCCACTCGCGCGCGGGCACCACGCCGACGCCTTCGGTGCCGTGCGAAAACAGCATCAGGTCAATATGTTCGAAACGGCCTTCCCGTTGAAGCAGCCGCGCGAGGTTGTGTGCCGATGGCTCGGTGCAGAACACCAGCCAGAACGGCAACGCGCCAAGATGCATCGTCGTGTATGGATCGAGCAGGACGAAGCTATCGACGACGAGATGCTGCGGCTCGATACCTTCAAATCCGTACCATTCGCGCAGCGTGTCGAACGCGAAAAAGCTCAGCGATTCGGGTTCCTCGAAGCGAAACTCGACTAGACGCCAGTCGGCCTGCCGGGCGAGGGCACGCAGAGAGTCGAGCAGGTTCATGTCGAAGCCCCATTCGGCTTCAGGCGCGAGCGCATCCGGCGAGGGCGGCTCCCAGCAAGTGCGGGCGCTGCCATAACGGGCCAGGTATTCCCGCACGCGCGGGCCGCCACCGAAGTATTCGTCGCGTGTCGCGCCACCCGCCGCGCCAAACTGAAAGAAGGCGCGCTCGCCGATACGCGTGACGGGCCACTGCAACGTGCATATGTCTACATACAGCGTCGCGCCGGCGGGCAGACTGCGTAGCAGGAACTCGCGAAACCCGAGCGCCAGCGCGCGCTGCTTGATGCGGTAGTAGCGCATCGTGCGCAACATGAGCCGGTCCTGATTCGGATCGTGCATGTGGTGAACGGCGATTCGTCCGTCTGCTGCGAGTAGCGCCTCGCGCGCACGTCTGCCGTCGCGCAGGCCTGCTGCGGCATCATCGGGATCGCTGCCGGGCGCACGGACGGGGCAGAGAAAAGTCTGTGGCAGCCAGGGCACGCCCATGGCGGCGGCCAGATGCACGAGCGCGCCGTTGGACGAGCCAACGAAGGCGGCCGGGTACTGGCGGCGCGGATAACGATCGGCAAGCCACGTCGCTATGGTCTCGACGTCGAGACGCCGCGCCGCGCGCTCACCTATCGCCTCGGTTGCGCCGCCGATGGAGTACGCCCATTCGCGAGCGAAGCGAGGCAGGAGATTGATCAGCGGCATGCTGCGGTCGAGCAGTGGTGACCCGCTCGGGCTGCTAAAAGGCTTGCCATGCAGGCAGGCGCCCAGTGCACCGACCATCGCGGCGGCCGAATCGAATCGCGCAATTCCTCGCGGTGCGCCGCTCATGGCTGCTCCATTCGCCCGGAAGGTTCGCCGGGTAACGTGTCGACGAACTGACGGATCGCCAGCGCAAGACTGTGCGGATACACATAGTTCAGGGTGTGTGTGCCGCCGTCGATGACGACCAGTTGCGCAGCGCGCAGCCGCGCGGTCACCTCGATGGCCCACTCGCGCGGCGACACAGGGTCCCGTGAGCCGCACACCACGAGGACCGGCGCGCGAACGACCGGCAGCCGGTTCTCGATGCGGTCACGAATCATGATGCGCATCGTGGCCAGTGCGCGCAGCAGTCCGGCCTTGGCGTAGTCGATGCGCGCTGGCGCGGCCGGCGAATGAGGCCGCTCGCGGCGGCCGTTGACCAAGGCGCGCCACATTTGGACCGGCAGATGCCGGGCCCCGCGATCCGCGGTGGGCCCTTGCAGCACCAATGCCTTGACGTCGCCGGGATGACGCGCGGCGAGCTCGGTCAGGATCTGGCAGCCGAACGAGTTGCCCACCAGAATGGCGGGTCGGAGGCCGGTGGCAACCAGCCACAGGTGCAAAGCATCGGCGAGACCGGGCAGATCGAGCCAGCGGCCGCGCAATGCGCTTTCACCGAAGCCAGGTAGATCGGGAGCAAACACTGGAAACCACCTGGCTAGCGCTAGCGCAAGCGGTTCCATGTAGCGGCTGGAGACGACGAGACCATGGACGAGTATCACTGGCGGGCGAGCGGCCAATGTATTCGTGGCGGTGGCGTCGGTCGGGCTTGCGGTCCGAGCGAACATCCGGTACGGACCCGCCTGCACCCAGCGCCCTCGAATTCCAGCGAGCCGGCTTCCTTCAGTAAGCGCCGGCGTTTGACGCAGGCGGCCCCAGTAGTGCAGCAGCGCGACGGCGGCGGCACTCCCGGCGATGGCGCTGGCAACCAGCGCGATCTTGGGATGCATACGCGGGTGGCCCGCTTCCGTGCGGTCGACATCGCAGTGATCGTCGCGAGAACGGGCGCCCGGGTTCGCGGCCCGTGTGCTGCTTGTGTTGGCCCGACGTTGACTCATCCGTCATCCTTGGTGCGATGGTGGCAGATTGAGCTAGTTTGCAGCGGTCTCTCCAACGCACTGTTGCGACCGGGCACTGCCACCATGCCCGCGCGCGATGCGCGGCATCGTGGGTGTGCAACCGGCGTGCCACGAATGCCGCTTGTTGGCGATTGCGAGCTTGTCGGGCCCGGTGCATGTCGGTTCGCGATTGCGCTGAGCCGTCCGTAAATGTCGAGTTAGGAACAGAGAGTCCGGGTTCCCGATCGGTGAAGGACGATGCAGGGCGCCTCCGGGCCGATACTGTGCCGGGAGTGCATCGAGGCGAGGGGCAGCGCCCGAGCCTTCGGCGAATGCCGGCCGGAGCGCTCAGCACGCGAGCCGAATTCCAGAACAGCAACTCACGCCACCCACCTTGAAATTTTCACCGTGCATACTATTCTAAATTCCGCTCAGGCAGTCGCGCCCGCCATGCGGCGCGCTGCGTGTTTCGATTTGTTTGCCGCAGCCCGGCAGACGGACTGGAGCGCGTAGGCCGGTTCGTTTCCGTGCTGCATCCAAGGAGGAAACGATCATGAGTGACCTTTACTTCGGGGCCGATCTGTTCAGTGAGTTCGACCGTCTGCAACGGCAGATGGCGAGCCTCTTCGGCGGCTTCCCTTCCAGTATCCGTTCGGGCCGCGTGGGCGCCTTCCCGCAGATCAACATCGGTTCGACCGACGACTCGATCGAGGTCGTCGCGTTCGCGCCGGGGGTCGATCCGGCCAGGCTCGAAGTATCGCTAGACAAGGGCTTGCTGACCATCAGCGGCGAGCGCGCGAGCTCGCAACCGGAAACCCGCGGCGACGATGCGCGCACCTATGCACAGGAGCGATTCGCCGGCAGTTTCCGGCGCGTGGTCGAGCTTCCGCAAAACGCGGACCCTGGCAAGGTGAGCGCGCGGTACACCAATGGATGCCTGATGGTGAGCATCGGCAAAAGCGAGGCGTCGAAGCCGCGCGCGATTACCGTTCAGTGAGCACCGACAGAACTACGGAGGACATCATGAACGACACGACTGAACTCGCCAGAAAGGAGCAAACGGCGGTGACCCAGCGCGACGGTGAGGCATCGCAACGCCGGATCACATTGACGCCGCCGGTCGACATCTTCGAGGACAGCCACGGCATCACGCTGTGGGCGGATCTGCCGGGCGTGACGAGGGAGCGGCTGGAGGTCAAGGTCCACGATGGCAACCTGTACATCGAAGCCGAGGCGATGGTGCCGACCCCGGCGGAACTGCGTCTGCAGCATGCGGAGATCCGTGAGCCTCACTTCGCGCGGGCGTTCTCGATGAGCGCCGACTTCGATGCGTCGAAAATCGAAGCCAATCTGAAGGACGGCGTATTGAAGCTGACGATACCGCGCCATGACGAAGCGCGACCTCGCCTCATCGAGGTGCGTACCGACTGAAGTCGGCCGGGGGAGGGGGACAGCAGTAGCAAGAAGCTGGATGCTGTCCTCCAGCCACCGCCTTTCGGCTGTCGAGTCGAAGCAGTCGTGGCGCGGAGACCGGAATCCCGTTTTGTCGATGATAGGAAAGGAGCACACGATGAACACTGATCCGAAAAAATGGAACCCCTTCAAGTTCCTTCGCGGAACCGCCCGCAAATCCGATGCGGACGACTCAGACGGTCGGCGCGCGGATGAGTGGCGGGCCGCATGGCCTGACATTCCACGACTATCTCTTCGCGAACCGTGGCGCGCCGTGGAGGAATTCTTTCGTGACCCATTTGCAGGCGGTGGTCCGTTTGAACGATGGTTTGGCGACTTCAGTTCCTCGCGCTTCCAGCCGCGCATCGACGTCGTGGACGAAGGGCCGGTGCTTCGCGTAACTGCGGAACTGCCCGGGATGGTACGCGAGGACTTGAACGTGAGCGTCGAGGAAGGGGCAATCGTGCTGCGTGGCGAAAAGAAGCAGGACGTGCGCAGCGAGGAAGACGGATGCTATCGGTTGGAGCGCGCCTATGGAAGCTTCGTGCGCAGAATTCCGATGCCGGACAATGCCGACCCAGACCATGCATTGGCAAAGTTCGACAACGGCATTCTTACATTGACCGTGCCAAAAACGGAGCCGGCACGGTCCGCTACTCGAACCATCGATATCGGTTAGCACCGCCGCCAGAATTGCCCGGCGGCGGGCGACTTTCTGGCTGGCCAGGCCGTTAGCTCAATTGGTAGAGCAGTGGCGGTCTTTGCGAGATCGACAAGCAACGTGGCTTCACGAAAGCCCCCGGCATTCGCGCCCGTCGAATCCGTGGGTATCTTGACGCATGGGGGGTACTCGCAAAGCGGCTGCTTGCGCTCATCAGATTCCGCTTGTCGCGTCGATGTCGAGTCGTCGCACCAGCACGGTTTCCACAAGCTGTCTGTTGACGAGTTCTCCGCATAACCATGTCACGTCGGACGAGCATGTGGCGAAAATGCACAGTTCAACGGTCTGGTCGTCGAACTGCCTGACGTCCCCCGCAAGTTGCGCATCGCCGTCGTGCAACGCCCGGAATAGCAGCAGAAGGCCTGACCTGTCCGCGAGGCGAATCGTCATGTGGATTAGCAGGTTCACCTGTTCGCTTGCCACGGGGAAGGGGCTCCCTTCCTCCCGGCGGCATCGGCCGGTCGATCTTTCCAATGCTCGCGCAGTGAGCAATCCGCGACATGACTCGTTCAATGCCGACGAATGTATCGCGATCGCGCATTCGGCATGCCACGGCACGACACAAGGGCATACCCCATTCGGATTTCTTTGCTGCAATCCCGGGAATAACCCCTGCTCATTCCAGTTGATGCTGCCGCGGGACTGACCTTCGGCAGTAGCGGGCTGTCGAAAGTGACGAAGCGACTACGGCGTTGCGCCCGACAGCTGGCGACATCGATCCAATGGAATGGAGGCGAACCATGAAGTTCATGACTAAAGCGATGCTGGCTTCTGCGCTGGTGACGGCACTGTCGGGCGGCGCCTACGCGCAGGGTGGCGGCGGAGGCGGAGCGGGCGGGGCCGGTGGCGGCGGCGGAACCGGTAACGGTGTGGCCGCTGACGGCGGCAATGCTGGGGGCGCTGGAGGGATGGCAACGGGTGCGACAGGAACCGGAACTGGCGCTGCGCCTGACAACCCGTCGAGGGATCGGTCGAGCGGGATGAACAATAGCACCCGTCCCAACACCGGCCACGGCACGAACGACAATACGGATGGCAAGCAGCAAAACGGCCAGTGATGCATGGAAGCATCACACCCACGGACGAATGTGGTTGGCATAAATCGAAGGTAAATCACAAGATGGCAAGCGCAGGCAGACCATTTCGACCGGTACGCCTGCGCTGTGTCCTCATGGTTTACTGTTGCGTCGCCTTCTTGTTACCGGCCCTTTCCGCAAACTCGGTAAGCTTGAGGTCCGTCGCCTTTTCTTCGTCCAGCGTCTTTGTCAGCAGTTTCACGGCTTCGGTGAAACCTAGTTGCTTGCCGATGGCGCAGAGACTACCGTAGGTGGCGATCTCGTAGTGTTCGACCTTCTGCGCGGCAGCCACGAGGCCCGCATCCAGGACCGGCCCTTTTTCAATCTCGTCGATCAGTTCCTGTCCTTCTTCTATCAATCCCTCCATCGCGATGCACTTCATTCTCTTCAGGCGGATGTCACAGGTTTCCACCACCTTGTCGATCCGTTCAACCTGTCCTTGCGTTTCTTCAAGATGAGTCTTGAATGCGTCGCTTAGCGCCGGGTCGGAAGCGGCGCGGGAGAGTTTCGCCAGCGCTCGTGTCAGTTGCTTCTCCGCGCTATAGATATCGGAAAGCATGTGCACGAACAGATCATCGACCGTCTTTCGCTGTGACATTTGTGAGCTCCTAAAAGGTTGTTCGGAGCCCTCACTGGCGCAACGAATATGCCCGAGACCGAGCGGCACGCATCCAGAGACTTGCGTGATGTGAGGGGAATCGCCAACGCTTAGAAGTTGACGTCGAGCCATGCCTTCGCCCAGGCCACACCGCGCTCATTTGCGGAGGCCTCGGTGTCGAAATAGCCGATGTCGATGAAGCGAAAGACCTGGCGATTGTCCACGTAGTCCTGAGGGCGGCGCTCAACCTCCACGCGAGCGTGGTAGTGAAAGCCTCTCTTGTCCGGTGACGAACGAATCACCCACTCCCGATGCGTCACCTGCAATGATACGTCGGTCATTCTGAGTTATATGGACGCCTCCCCGTTTGCCGGGTGCGACCAATCTCCGTAGTAAGTGGGTCTTCTACGCGGCGCAAACCGCGTAACCGGGTTGATACGTTCGACCATGAGCCATTAGCGCCCAGACGGTGCACTCGATCCTCTCTGGCTTCTACGCTTCGATGCATGTTTCCCAAGCAGTCCATGTGCCTCGGAGGTTTGCCTATGCCTGTCCGAAAGACGCGGTTAACGGCCCACACGCGTGCGCGGATTCGCTGCCTGCCTCGAAAATGGGGACGTTTGCGCGGGAGGCTTTTGCTGGCTACGGGGCGCAAAGATCTTTGCGCTTTCCACCTTGCGCCGCCACGTGCTAAATCGGCGCGTCTCTGCGATGAACGGGTAGTGGCCACAAGACACGTCGTTATGGGGCCGACGAACGCATCGACGATGCGATTCGCACCCAACGTGCGGAAGAGGTTACTGAAATCCAACTCGATCTCGTACGCGTAGACCGCTGCTTCGCGTCGTCGTCGGGTACGGATTGATCAGCCCGCTAGAACGGACCTTGCGCCAAGCAAGGTTCACTCAGGGTGATGAACTTGTGAACATTCTCGTCAGGATCTTGCTCACGACCGCTTCGGCTGAAGTCTTCGGCAGCTCGTTGGGCATGGTAATGGTGAAATAGAGGACGCCGTCCATCAATGCGATCGTGGCAAGTGCCTGGGCGGCACACGCGCCTGGGACTTGCATATTGACGTGCTTGCAGAACTGCTCGATGAGGGAGGCGATCATATCGCGCTCTTCTAGCCAAAGGACGTTCATCTGTTGTCGAAACTTCGCATCACGTATGGCATGCAGGCGGGCCTCGGCCCACATGACATAGTTGTCGTCGTCGCGATAGCGCTGCGCGTACAACATGGTGAGCTGCTTTCGCAGGTCCTGGCTGGACGAGCCGTCCTCTAACAGCTTCCGCAAGTTTTCCCGGGTGTTCTGGTGATCGCGACGGAGCAGTTCGACGAACAGGTCGCTTTTGCTGTCGAAGTTCGAGTAGAACGCACCACGGGTATAGCCGGCCCGGGCGGCGATATCCTCTACGCTCGTTGCGGCCAGCCCCTTCCTGGCAATGCTCGAGGCCGCTGCGTCGAGCAGGCGCCTGCGGGTCTGCTTGCGGGTTTCTTCCCGGCTCAATCGTTTGCGTGACATGCGATAAAGCGGCGCAGACGAAACGCTGCGCGTCCAATTCCTGATGGCAAGTGACTGCAGGGACTTTTCGACAGGTAGTCGCTCCGCTGCGAGGGCGAAGCGGAATCCTCGGCAACGGCCATCGACCAACAAAGATTGTGAAGCGCCCCGGGTTTTCCGGAGACCGTTTTGCTTGCGTCATGCCACAGTGACAGACTCAGCGAGATTTGCATAGTAAGCGGCTTCTGCCTCGGCAGGTGGAATGTTGCCGATGGGGCCGAAGAGC
>NZ_JAYMRT010000009.1:0-315059 GCF_038900515.1 Burkholderia sp. JPY481 | reverse complement strand
ATCGATGAGCTCCTCTGGAATCGCGGGCAGCTCAGGCGGGGGCGCAGACCCTGCTTTTGGTTTGCTTGGCATACATGCTCCTTTGGGTACATGTTATGCCTTGAACACAAAATTTCTGACAGGCTCAACGAACCAGGCGGAGGGAACCCGGCGTGCCTTCCGCGCTCACATCAAGCCGCAAACCACTGCCGCGATCACCGAGCCGCTCACCAGTACCACGCCCACCACGCGGCGTTTATTCAATTCGGTCCACAGCAGCACGCCGGTCAGCGACAGCAGAATCAGGCTGCCCGCGATCGTGTCGATCAACAGCACCCACCCGACGCTGAGACCCACGCCCTTGTGCAGATTGCTCAGCGTCGCGAAAAACGAGTTGCGCGTGTGCTTCACCGTCACGAAGCCGTTGCCGACCCAGTACTCGGCCTGCACGCTCTGCCCCGGGCCCATGATGCCGACCTGCCATTGCTCAGGCTGAATGGTGCGGTGATCGCCCCATGCGACCGGATGCGCGGGCTCGCGCTTCGCGCGCCCCGGCTTGCCGTCGATCTTCAACTCGCGTTGCAGCCACTTCGCCATCTCTGCCGGCGAGTGCAGCGGCTTCTCAGGCACCGCGATCTGCATTTCCTCGACCTGCGGCGCCCCCGTCGAAATTTTCAGCGGACCGGCGCGATGATTGAGCAGGAAGCCGGTCACGCCGAACATCAGCCCGAGCACCGCGCCCCACAAGCCGATCCAGCCATGCACGTTGCGCAGCCCCTTGATGAAGGTCGCACGACGCGAACGCTGCCGCCGCGGCGCCTGTTGCGCGGTGGCGCCCGGCCTGGGGACGCCCGGCGCGGCGACGGTAGGTTTCAGATCGATCGATTCAGGCGCGTTCAAAACGGACTCCAGGCTAGAGCGGTAGGAAGAATTCGAGTGAGAACAGGCGGACCGGCCGGCTTGTGATCCGGGCGATCCGCGCGAAGGGCTGGCTGGCGAGTCACAGGGGAGTAGCGTGACAAAAAGCTTGCGATGCCTTTCAATTGAGAAACATTATCATTACACAATTAAGTGTTTGGCTCAATGTCGTGACGCCGTGGGCGCGCAGTGCATACCCGCCGGGCAATCTTCGAGTCGCCTCCCAATGCGCGCCAGCCGCTTGACATCCGCGCGGCGCGAAACGACGCTAGCTGGCGATGCCGTCAACGCCGCCGTCCGGGGATACCTGCCGTCATGCGACTCTGCTTCGTGGTCCTTGCCACCGCCGGCTGGCTGGCCGGCATCGATGCCGCGAGCGCGAGCGCGCCGGTCAAACTGGACGACCCCTATACCAACGAGGGCGAGACGCAGACCTTCACCATCAACGCGGACGGCTCGTATGCGAAGCTCGATTCGATGACGCTGCGCGTGAACAACGAAGCCGGTGTCGAGCGGGTCGCGCAGCAATACGTCTGGTTCAACCGCAACATGGCCGACGTGCAGATTCTCGAGGCCTACACGGTCACCGCCGACGGCAAACGTCACGACGTATCGCCCGAGCAGATCCGCGACGTGCAGGAAGTCCGCTCGTTCGACGCGCCGATGTTCCAGGACATCCAGGAAAAGGTGATCGTGTTCCCCGCGGTCGAACCCGGCGCGCGCGTGCATCTGACCTACCGCAAGACGCAGCATCAGCCGATCGTGCCGGGCGAATTCAGCGACTTCACGCCGCCCGATCTCGCGCCGACCCGCAACTTCCGCCTGATCTACGACCTGCCCGCCGACAAGCCGCTGTACGCGGACGCCCGTGGCTTCAGCACGGTGACGCCCATCACGCGCGACGGCCGCACGCGCTACGAATTCCGCTACGACAAGGCGCATTTCGACCGGCTCGAACGCGGCTCGATTGCATACGTGTCGTACGGGGATCGGCTGATGGTGTCGACCTTTCCGAGCTATGCCGCGTTCGCCGCGTCCTATCGCAGTTCCGCAGCCGACCCGGGCACGCACGACGCCGCGATCACCCAGCTCGCGCAAAAGTTGACCGCGCACGATCACACCCCGCGCGACAAAGCCAAAACGCTATACGACTGGGTGCGCCGCAACATCCGCTATGTCGCGATCTACGTCGGACGCGGCTCCGTCGTGCCGCACAGCGCGAGCGCCATCCTCGCGAACCGCTATGGCGATTGCAAGGACCACGTCGCGCTCTACGGCGCGCTGCTCGACACGGTCGGCGTGCGCAACGAGCCGGCGCTGATCAGCAGCGGCACGATCTACACGCTGCCGAGTGTGCCCGGCTACGGCGTCATCAATCATGCGATCACGTGGCTGCCCGATTTGCAGATGTACGCGGATTCGACCGCGTCGAACGTCGAGTTCGGTTTTCTGCCTTCGTCCGATATGGACCGTCCTACCGTGTTGATCGACGACGGCGTACTCGCGCAAACACCGGCCACCGCGCCGATGTCGCGCAGCACCGATCTCGCGATCAAGATCGAACCTGACGGCTCGGCGAGCTTCACGTATCGGCTGCAAGATGCCGGACCGTACGCCGAGCAGGCCCGCGCGCGGCTGCGCACGCAAACGCCCGCGCAACGAGAGGAATCGATTCAGGCCGAGCTGCGCAACGCGAATCTGCGCGGCACCGCGACGCTGACGACGAGCGACCTCAGCGCGGCCGACGGCCCGCTCACGCTGACGATGAAAGGCACGCTGGAAAGTCTCGTGGTGACCGGCATGACCGCATCGATCCCGGCCCTGACGAGCCTCGGCGGCGGCGTCGAGGCCGATACGCGCTACTGGCTCGGCGAACGCAAGCGCACGCAGCCGTTCGTGTGTCACAACCTCGCGATCCACGAACGCGCGCGCATCGAGCTGCCGGCCAACTTCCGCGTGCTCGACATGCCGGAGGCGCAACGCACGCAGGACCGCTTCGTCGATTTCACGTCCGAGTACGCGTTCGATCCGCTCAGCAACGTGGTCACGATGACGCGCGACGGCGCCACCCATTTCGACAGCGACGTCTGCACGCCCGATGATTTCACGCGCATGCGTCCCGCGATCGAAGCGATCGGACGGGACGTGCGCGCGGAGGTGATCGTCAGGTCGACGCTGGTGGAGTCGTCGAACGTGGCGTCGCAGGCGCCTTGAACATCAACGCGTCAACGCGTCAAACCGGCCACAACGGGCCTTCCTGCATCGCGCCGATCTGCTCGCGCATCTCGAGGATGCGATCCTCCCAGTAGCGCTGCGTGTTGAACCATGGAAACGCGGCCGGAAACGCCGGATCGTTCCAGCGGCGCGCGAGCCACGCCTGATAGTGAATCAGCCGCAACGTGCGCAGCGCTTCGATCAGATGCAGTTCGCGCGGCTCGAACTCGCAGAAATCCTCGTAGCCGGCGAGCAGATCGGCGAGCGCGCGCGACGCCTCCGCGCGTTCGCCCGGCAACAGCAGCCACAGGTCCTGAATCGCGGGACCCATGCGGCTGTCGTCGAAATCGACGAAATGCGGGCCCGCATCGGTCCACAACACGTTGCTCGGATGACAGTCGCCGTGCAGACGCAACGTGCGAATCTCGCCGGCCCGCTCGAACGCACGCGCGACACCTTCGAGCGCGAGATTCACGACGGTTTCCCACGCGGTTCGCAAGTCGTCGGGCACGAAACGATGCGCCAGCAGGAAGTCGCGCGGCTCGTAGCCGAACGTGTCGATGTTCAACGTGGGACGTTCCTCGTAGTCCTGGGTCTGTCCGATCGCATGAATGCGCCCGATGAAACGTCCGAGCCATTCGAGCGTGTCGCGCCGGTCGAGATCCGGCGCGCGGCCGCCGCGTCGCTCGAAGACCGAGAAGCGGAAACCGTCGAAGCTATGCAGTGTGCGGCCATCGAGCACGCGCGCGGTCACGGCCGGGATCTCGCGCGCGGCGAGTTCGGCGACGAACGCGTGCTCTTCGAGAATCGCCGCGTCGCTCCAGCGCTCGGGACGATAGAACTTCGCGACCACGGGCGGACCGTCTTCGACGCCGACCTGATACACGCGATTTTCGTAGCTGTTGAGCGGCAGCAGACGGCCGTCGGTCCGCACGCCGGTCGTTGCGAGCACGCCGTCGATCGCGTCCAGCACGGTTTCCGGCGTGAGCCGCGCGAACGGCACGGCGCCATCGGCGCCGGCCTCAGGATGGGAATTATCGGGAATGGTGTCGTTCATGCCCCGCATTGTGCGCCGCGCCGCGGCTAAAGACGAGGGCGACGGCTCGTAATACGTGCGGGGCATCGCTAGAAATACGGGCTGATTTGCGGCGCGCCGTGGATCGACGCGCGCATCGACCCGCAGCGATGCCGGCGAGCCGATCTCACCTTACAACATCACTACAGCCCGCTCCTGCGTGTCACACAACGGCAATGAGCAACAGATAAGCCTCTCGTTCAATGCGTCTGCGCGCCGGCCGGACGTATCAGGTCGCCGGTATCGATCAGATCTTCGAGGAAAAAGGGTTCGGTGTTGAGCTGCCGCGATGCGCCGGGCTCGCCGGCGTACCACGCCACCATCGCCATGTCGCCAAGAATGCGCATGACGATTCCGCGCGCGCCTTGCGGCACGGCGATATGTACCGATCGGACAATGGAACCGACTTCCATGATAATTCCCCGCTTCCCTTAGCCGGCTTTATGATTTCACGCCGGTCGAGGTGATGATAAAAACGCCGCTTCGCATTGGACGTTGCGTGCGCACTTAATCTGTCGCGCGCATGGCGCGTGAGAGGTTCGAGTCATTGTTCCCGCTTTGCGGGGCTTTGGGAAGGCGAATAGAAGGCTTTTACCAGTCGTTTCGCCCTATTCCCATTGCGCTGCGCACGGCCGATGATCTCGGCGTCAGACGTCGTAATGAAGACCATCATAAACCCTGTCGGGGGGAGACATCAAAAACGTGCATTACCAGAACGATCTGCAAGATGCGGCTAACGCGCAGCTTCGCACCTGCCTTCGCGCCGACGGGCGCGCCTGCGTTTCCGATCCGCGCGGCGCGGCCGCCGCTGATTTCATCAGTCTGCGCTAGTCATGTGGATCGTTCGTCTCGCGCTACGGCGCCCCTATACGTTCGTCGTGCTGGCGTTGCTATTGCTGATCGTCGGGCCACTGACGATTCTGCGCACACCCACCGACATCTTTCCGAACATCGATATTCCGGTGCTGTCGGTGATCTGGTCGTACAACGGCCTGCCCGCCGACGAAATGGAGCGGCGCATCGCGCTGAACTACGAGCGCGGCTTGTCGGTGGCGGTCAACGATATCGAACACACGGAATCGACGTCGCTGAACGGCATCACGGTCATCAAGATCTTTTTCCAGCCGGGCGCGAATATCGACGAAGCGCTCGCGCAGGTCACCGCGCTGTCGCAGTCGCAAGTGCGCTCGCTGCCGCCCGGCATCACGCCGCCGTTCATCCTGCGCTACAACGCGTCGACGGTGCCGATTCTGCGCCTCGCGTTGTCGTCCGCGTCGCTGACCGAGCAGGAGCTGTTCGACTTCGGCAATAACTTCCTGAAGACGCAGCTCGCCACCGTGCCCGGAGCATCCGCGCCGCTGCCGTATGGCGGCAAGCAACGGCAGATCATGATCGATATCGATTCGCGCAAGTTGCAGGAGCGCAATCTGTCGCCGATGGACGTGGTCAGCGCGGTCTCCGCGCAGAACCTGATTCTGCCTTCGGGCACCGCGAAGATCGGCTCGACCGAGTACTCTGTGGTAATGAACGGCAGCCCCGATTCGCTCGCCGGGCTGAACAACATTCCGATCCGCACCACCGCAAACGGCACCGTCTATATCCGCGACGTCGCGCACGTGCGCGACGGCTACCAGCCGCAGACCAACATCGTGCGCGTGAACGGCCAGCGCGCCGCGCTGCTGACGATCAACAAAAGCGGCAACACGTCCACGCTCAATATCGTCGACCGTATCAAGACGATGATGCCGACGCTGCGCAATCTGGTGCCGCCGTCGCTGAATATCGACCCTGTCGCCGACCAGTCGCTGTTCGTGCGTGCATCGGTGGAGGGCGTGCTGCGTGAAGCGCTGATCGCCGCGTGTCTGACGGGCCTGATGATTCTGCTGTTCCTCGGCAACTGGCGCGCGACGCTGATCATCGCGGTATCGATTCCGTTGTCGATGATCACGTCGATCATCGCGTTGTCCGCGCTCGGCCAGACGATCAACATCATGACGCTCGGCGGGCTCGCGCTCGCGGTCGGGATTCTGGTCGACGATGCGACCGTCGCGATCGAGAACATCAGCCATCAGCTCGAACAGGGCAAGACGCTAGAACAGGCGATTCTCGACGGCGCGCATCAGATCGCGATTCCGACGCTGGTGTCGACGTTGTCGATCTGCATCGTGTTCGTGCCGATGTTTCTGCTCACCGGTGTCGCGCACTACCTGTTCATTCCGCTCGCCGAAGCGGTGGTGTTCGCGATGCTCGCGTCGTACTTCTTCTCGCGTACGCTCGTGCCGACGCTCGCGAAGTATCTGCTGCGCTATCACCACAAGCCCGCTGATCTGCATCACGCGCCGGCGCAAACGCGCAATCCGTTCATGCGCGTGCACTACGCGTTCGAACGCGGTTTCTCGCGTTTGCGCGAGCGCTATCGCGTGTTTCTCGAAGCGCGCATGGCGCGGCCGAGCCTGTTCGTTACGCTGTTTCTCGTGTGCTGTGGCGCGTCGCTGCTGTTGTTGCCGTTTATCGGCCGCGACTTTTTCCCCGCCGTCGATGCCGGCACGATCGCACTGCACATGCGCGCGAAAACCGGCATGCGGGTCGAGGAAACGGCGGTGCTGACCGATCGCGTCGATGCGCGCATCCGCCAGCTGATTCCGGCCGGCGAACTGCATTCGATCATCGACAACATCGGCCTGCCGGTGTCGGGTATCAACCTGTCGTACAGCAACACGGGCACGATCGGCACCTCCGACTCGGACATCCTGATCACGCTGAACCCCGAACATCATCCGAGCGCCGGCTATGTGCGCACCTTGCGGCGCACGCTCACCGACGAATTCCCCGGCGTGCAGTTCGCGTTTCTGCCGGCCGATATCGTCAGTCAGACGCTGAACTTCGGCATGCCGTCGGCGATCGACATCCAGATCGTCGGCCGTGAGGTGGCCGCCAATCGTGCGTTCGCCGCTAAGCTGCTGAACCGTCTGCGCACGGTGCCGGGCCTCGTCGATGCGCGCATCCAGCAGCCCGCCGATCTGCCGCGGATTTTCATCGACGTCGATCGCACGCGCGCGCAGCAAGCGGGTTTTTCGCAGCGCGATATCGCGAGCAATCTGCTGATCACGCTGTCGGGCAGCCAGCAGACCACGCCGACGTTCTGGCTCAATCCGCGCAACGGCGTCAGCTACAACGTGATCACGGAAGCGCCGCAATACACGATCGATTCGCTGCAATCGCTCGCGAACATTCCGTTGAACGCCAACGGCCGCAACAACATTCTCGGCTCGCTCGCGACAATGCGCCGCGAAGCCAGCAACGCGGTGCTCACGCACTACAACGCGCAAACCACGATCGACATCTACGGCACCGCCGACGGCCGCGACCTCGGCGGCGTGTCCGACGACATCCGCAGGATCATCGACGAATCGAAAGCCGAGTTGCCGAAGAGCTCGACGATCGAACTGCGCGGCCAGGTGCAAACGATGAACGAGTCGTTCTCGGGCCTGCTCGCCGGTCTGCTGTTCGCGGTGCTGCTCGTGTATCTGCTGATCGTCGTCAATTTCCAGTCGTGGCTCGATCCGTTCATCATCATCACCGCGCTGCCCGGCGCGCTCGCGGGCATCGTGTGGATGCTGTTCCTCACGCACACCACACTGTCGATCCCTGCTCTCACCGGCGCGATCATGTGTATCGGCATCGCGACCGCGAACTCGATTCTGGTGATCAGCTTCGCGCGCGAACAATTGCTGCTGCACGGCGACGCGACCCGCGCGGCGATCGAAGCGGGCTTCACGCGCTTCCGCCCGGTGTTGATGACCGCGCTCGCGATGGTGATCGGCATGGTGCCGATGGCGATCGGTCTCGGCGAAGGCGGCGAGCAGAACGCGCCGCTCGGGCGCGCGGTGATCGGCGGGCTCGCGGTCGGCACGCTGGCCACGCTGATCTTCGTGCCGGTCGTGTTCTCGATGATCTATCGACGGCTCGCGGCGCGGCATCAGCGCGCCGCGGAACACGTGGTGCAGAAGCCATGAACATCCCGCACGCGATAACCGTTCCGGCCGGCACGCGCATCATGCGATGCCACGACACAAGAGGCAGCCTCGACTGCCCATGCAATTTCGAAGGGGAAGCTTGATGGAAGCACAACGTCCCGGCGGCTCGGGTTCAGGATCGGGCTCTGGCGGCCACGCCGCGCATGATCCGGCGAAAGCGCGACGCACGCGCCTGATCATGATTGCCACCGCCGTTGCGGTGCTCGCGCTCGCCGCGCAAGGGATCTGGTCGCGCCACGATGCGCATGCGGCGCTCGAACGCGATGCCGAGCACACGAGCCAGATGAGCGTCGAAGTCGTGCAGCCGCAAAAGTCGTCGGCCGGGTTCGATCTGACGTTGCCCGGCAACGTGCAGGCCTTCCTCGACACGCCGATCTACGCGCGCACCAGCGGCTATCTGAAGAAGTGGTACGCCGACATCGGCACGCGCGTGAAGAGCGGCCAGTTGCTCGCGGAAATCGACACGCCCGAAATCGACGACCAGTTGCGCGCCGCCCGCGCCGATCTCGCGAACGCCGAAGCGAATTACGCGCTGGCGAAGAGCACCGCGGATCGCTGGACGGATATGTTCAAAAGCAAGTCGGTGTCAAAACAGGAGACCGACGAGAAAGTCGGCGACATGCTCGCGAAAAAAGCCACGCTCGACGCCGCGCGTTTCAACGTCGCGCGACTCGAAAAGACGCAGTCGTTCCAGAAGGTCTATGCACCGTTCGACGGCACCGTGACCGCGCGCAACGTCGACGTCGGCGCGCTGATCGACGCGGGCAGCTCGGGCGGCCCCGCGAAGGAAATGTTTCATGTCGCGCAGGCGGACCGGCTGCGCGTCTATGTGAACGTGCCGCAAGCGTACGCGCAGCAGGTGCGCGCGCAGCAAAGCGCGTTTCTGACGCTGACCGAGACGCCGTCGCGGCACTACCCGGGTACGGTCGCGCGCACCGCAGGTGCGGTCGATCCGCAGCAGCGCACGATGCTCGTCGAAGTCGACGTCGACAATCGCAGCGGCGAGCTGTTGCCGGGCGCGTACGCGCAGGTGCATTTCGCGCTCGGCGCGGGCACGGCGTCGTTCACGCTGCCGGGCAACGCGCTGCTGTTCCGTCCCGACGGCGTCAAGGTCGCGACCGTCGATCCGCAGCACAAGGTGAAGCTGGTGCCGGTATCGCTCGGCACGGACTTCGGCACGCGCGTCGCGATCGTGGCGGGTTTGCAGGGCAACGAGCAGGTGATCCTGAATCCGCAGGATTCGATCGTCGATGGCGCACCGGTGCGGATCGTGCCGCGCAAGGCGGAAGGCGGTGCGGCGCCGGAAGGCACGGCTGGAGCCGCCGGTGCGACCGGCGCGGCGGCCAGCTCGCCGGCGGCGCAAGCCGACGCGCGGTCGGGCGCGAGGACGTGATCATGAAGGTGTCGGTTTTGCGGCGCGTGCTTGCGTCATCGGCTGATTTCGCGCGCGGGTCGGCGAACGCTTCCATTCGCGCCCCAGCAGTCGCGCTGACTCTCGCCGGTGCGCTCGGCGCCTGCACCGTCGGCCCCGACTACGTGAAGCCCGCCGCCGTCACACCCGCGACCTGGCGCGAACTCGAAGGCACCGGCTGGAAGCCCGCGCAACCGGCCGACACGCTCACGCGCGGCGCGTGGTGGCGCATCTACGGCGACGCGTCGCTCGATGCACTCGAAGCGCAGGTCGCGAGCGCGAACCAGGACGTGCAGGCCGCCGAGGCGCGCTTTCGCGCGGCGCGCGCGAGCGTCGCGCAGTATCGCTCGCAATTCTTCCCGGTAGTCACCGCGGGCGTCCAGTATTCGCGCACGCGGACCTCGGAGAACGTGCTGCATAAATCGACCGCCGGTCTCGCGCTGAACGACTATCTGGTGCAGGTCGACGCGTCGTGGGAACCGGACCTGTGGGGCCGCGTGTCGCGCAGCGTCGAAGGCGCGAAGGCTGGCGCGCAGGCGAGCGCCGCCGACGTCGACGCCGCGCTGCTGTCGATGCAGGCCGAGCTCGCCACCGATTACTTCGAGCTGCGCGGACTCGATCAGGAGCGCCGACTCCTCGGCGACACGATCAAGGCCTACCAGGAGGCGCTCGAACTGACGCAGCATCGCTACGCCGGCGGCATCGCGACCGATGCCGATGTCGCGCAGGCACAAGCGCAGCTGAAGACGACCCAGGCGCAGGCGCTCGATCTCGGCGTGCAGCGCGCGCAGCTCGAACATGCGATCGCGATCCTGATCGGCCAGCCGCCGTCGACCTTCACGCTGCCGGTCGCGCCGCTCGTCGCGGTGCCGGTCGTCGCGGCGGCCGGCGTGCCGTCCGGCTTGCTCGAGCGGCGTCCCGATATCGCGGCGGCCGAGCGGCACGTCGCCGCGATGAATGCGCAGATCGGCGTGGCCACCGCGGCGTTTTTCCCGAATCTCGTGCTGGCCGTGACGGGCGGACTCGAAGCGACCAACTACAGCCAATGGCTGCTCGCGCCGAGCCGGCTGTGGTCGCTCGGGCCGACGCTCGCGGGCACACTGCTCGACTTCGGCGGCCGCGCGGCCGTCAAGGATCAGGCGCGCGCGCACTACGACGAAAGCGTCGCGCAATATCGGCAAACGGTGCTGAACGCGTTCGGCCAGGTCGAGGACAATCTCGCCGCGCTGCGCGTGCTGGAACAGGAAGCCGCTGCCCAGGACGACGCGGTCGCGGCCGCGCGGCGCGCGCTCGCGGTCGTGTCGGACCGCTACCGGAACGGCGCGATCACCTACCTCGACGTGGTCGTCGCGCAGACGACCACGCTCACCAACGAGCGCAACGCCGTGTCGATCGCACGCCGCCGGATGGCCGCGAGCGTCGCGCTCGTGAAGGCGCTCGGCGGCGGCTGGGATACGTCGGTACTGCCTGGCGACGATTCGCCGGGCGACGATTCGCCGGGCGACGCTTCGCTCGTCCATCGGCCTGCGGCGACTTCCGGTTCGACGCAGACGCCGACGCCGGCCAGCGAAGCCGGGGCGCACGGCTAGCGCAGGGAGACGGGCGCGCGACATGCTCGGGTGACGCGGCACGCCGCGTTGCCCGCGCCGCCGGCTCGAAACGCGTTTGCAGCGTATCCTTAACATCTTTTGCGCGTTTCCGTGTGACCCAAGGAGTTCAGTTGTGAACCTGCCGCCGCAATCCCAGCGGACTGCTTCTGCCGTTCCCTCCCCCGCCGCAGCTTCGGCTCCTTCCACCCGCACCACCACCGTGTCGGATATCCCCTATCTGGAACGCGGCTCGCCCGCGTACTGGCGCGCCAGCCTCGCGCTGCTGTTCGCCGGCTACGCGACGTTCTCGCTGCTTTACTGCGTGCAGCCGCTGCTACCGTCGTTCTCCGAAGCGTTCGACGTGACGCCGGCGCAAAGCAGTCTGTCGCTGTCGCTATCCACCGCGGCGCTCGCGCTGGCGATTTTCGTCGCCGGTTTCGTCTCCGAGGGTTGGAGCCGGCACAAGCTGATGACGCTGTCGCTGACGGTGTCGTCGGTGCTGACGATTGGCGTGTCGGTCGCGCCGCACTGGAATCAGCTGCTCGTGCTGCGCACGCTCGAAGGGCTCGCGCTCGGCGGCGTGCCGGCCGTCGCGATGGCCTATCTCGCCGAGGAAGTGCATCCCGACGGCCTCGGTCTCGCGATGGGTTTGTACGTCGGCGGCACGGCGATCGGCGGCATGGCCGGACGGGTGATCACCGGCGTGCTCGCGGATCTGTTTTCATGGCGCGTCGCAATCGGCACGATCGGCGTGCTCGGCCTGCTGTCGATGCTCGCGTTCCGCGCGCTGCTGCCGCCATCACGCCATTTCGTGCCGCGCCGCGGCCTCGGCTTCGCGCATCACCGCACGCTGCTGTTGCGGCAGTTCACGCGACCGGGCTTGCCTCTGCTGTTCCTGCTCGGCTTCGTGCTGATGGGCAGCTTCGTCACGCTGTACAACTACATCGGCTACCGGCTGCTCGCGCCGCCGTATCGCCTGAACCAGACGGAGATCGGCGCGATCTTCATCGTCTATCTGGTCGGTGTGGTCGCGTCGCCGTGGTCCGGGCGCATGGCCGATACGTTCGGTCGCGCGCGCGTGCTGATCGGCAGCCTGCTGCTGATGGTGTTCGGCCTCGCGCTGACGATGCTGCATCCGCTCGCGGCGATCGCGACCGGCATCGCATGCGCAACGTTCGGGTTCTTTGCCGGTCATTCGGTCGCGAGCGGCTGGGTCGGTCGTCTGGCGAAAGATGCGAAAGGCCAGGCCGCGGCGCTGTATCTGCTCGCGTACTACATCGGCTCGAGCCTGGTCGGTTCGTATGGCGGCCACGTGTGGGCCGGTCATGGCTGGAACGGAGTCGTCGGGCTGGTCGGTGCGCTGCTCGTGATCGGCCTGGTCGCGGCGACGCGCCTGCGCGCACGGGAGTAGCCGCAGGCGATGATCCACCCCGCATGGATCGGCGCAAAACGAAAGGCTTGCGTAAGCGAACGCTCGACACTTTCCGCCGTGTTTTGTTGCGCCGCGCCAATCGCCGCGCGCCCGTCGCGCCGGGGTTCAGCGGCTTGCGAATAAGCGACGGCGCGCAAGCTTGCGCCGCCGCGCCGCTCCTTCAGTCTCCTATACTCGATTAGTGCACTGGTACTGCATGATTTCAAAGCCGCAGCCTCTGCTGGAACGACATAGCAATCATCCTGCATGGGAGGAGACGAAGATGACGTACTTTACGATCGGCGATTTCATCCTGGTCATTCCGATGGCGTTGGCGGGTGCGCTATTCGTCGGCGCACTGCCCTGCAAAACCGAGTTGCGACACAACGCGCTGCGTGTGCTGGGCGCGCTGATCGGTGTGATGTGCGCGGTGGCGCTGGTCGAGGGTCTGCCGGCGCTCGTGTAGCGGCGCGGCGCGAAGTACCAACGAAAAGGCCGCACGCTGAGCGTGCGGCTTCGTTTTGCCCTTGGTTCCGTCTGCCAGTTGCGCGGACGGCTCCTCACGCGATCAGATCGCCTGATCCGTCGACGGCTTTTCCCACAGGTTGATCCCGCCTTCGGTCGCATAGCGATCGATCTCGGCGAGCTCGTCGGCCGAGAATGCGAGGTTCTTCAGCGCGCCGACGTTCTCGCGGACCTGCTCCGCGCGGCTCGCGCCGATCAGTACCGACGTCACGCGCTGATCGCGCAACGCCCACGCGAGCGCCATCTGCGCGAGGCTCTGACCACGGCGCTGCGCGATGTCGTTGAGCTTCCTCACGTGCTCGATGTTCTGCGGGCTCAGATGCTCGTCTTTCAGCGAACCGCCGCCCGGCTTGTTGACGCGCGCATCGGCCGGCACGCCGTTCAGGTACTTGCCAGTCAACAGCCCTTGCGCGAGCGGCGTGAACGCGATCGCGCCCGCGCCGACTTCGTCGAGCGTATCGAGCAGGTCGTGTTCGATCCAGCGGTTCAGCATGTTGTACGACGGCTGATGGATCAGCAGCGGCACCTTGTATTCGGCGAGCAGCTTCGTCATTTCGCGCGTCTTCGCCGACGAGTACGACGAGATGCCGATGTAGAGCGCCTTGCCCTGCTGCACCGCGCTCGCCAATGCGCTCGCGGTTTCCTCGAGCGGCGTGTGCGCGTCGAAGCGATGCGAATAGAAGATGTCCACGTAATCGAGGCCCATGCGCTTCAGGCTTTGATCGAGACTCGCGAGCACGTACTTGCGCGAGCCGCCGCCCTGGCCGTACGGACCCGGCCACATATCCCAACCGGCCTTCGACGAAATCAGCAGCTCGTCGCGATACGGTTTGAAATCGTCCTTGAAAAGGCGGCCGAAGTTGGTTTCCGCGCTGCCGTACGGCGGGCCATAGTTGTTCGCCAGATCGAAGTGCGTGATGCCGAGGTCGAAGGCCGTGCGCAGGATGTCACGCTGCGTCGAGATCGGCGTGGTGTCGCCGAAGTTGTGCCACAGGCCGAGCGACAACGCCGGCAGTTTGAGACCCGACTTGCCGCAGACGCGGTATTGCATGTCCGAATAGCGTTCTGAAGCTGCTTCGTAAGCCATTGCTAGTGTCCTTGTCGATGAGATCGCCCGAGAATTCCGGGCGTGAGGATTCGCGCGTTGCGGGAGGCGTGCTGCTCGGGGAATTTATTGTTGTGATGTCGCCGTGGTGCGGCTAGACCGCTATGTTAGCCAATCGACGCGGCGCTTGCAGGCACCAGTATGCGGGATGGACGAGCACGCGCGGCTCACCTACACTCTGGCCGGTTCAAGTTGATGGGAGGTGCAGATGGCCAAAGCGATTTCGATCGCGCTGATTGTCGGCGGTATCGTGCTGCTGTATTTCGGCGGGCAGGCGTTCAATTCGGTGAGCAGCGACGTGTCGCGCTTCTTTACCGGTTCGCCGAGCAACAAGGCGATCGTGCTGATCGTCGCGGGCGTGGTGGCGACGCTAGCCGGGCTGACGGGAATCGCGATGTCGGGGCGCAAGCGCTGAGCGTCCGCACGAGGCCCACGACGAAAATAGCTAGAACGCGATCTCGGGCTTCGCGGCCGAGCGCGTGCCGGGCAGCGGCACGTTGCTTACGCCGTGATAGGTGAACACCAGCGAGAACTTCACCTGATCGCTGAGATTCTTGCCGGCCGAGTGCAGCGTGTTGCAGTGGAAGAACACCACGTCGCCGGTCTTCAACTCGGGCGACACCGCGGTGCGGATCGCCGCCTCGTTCTCGGCGATATCCGTGCGGAAAAATTTCGCTTCGTCGAAACGATCCGACGTGAAGGCGGCGCCGTGCGATTGCGGCACGAACCACAGCGCGCCGTTATCGATCGTTTCCGGGCCGACCGCGAGCCACACCGACACCAGGTCGTCGCGCTCGAACGACCAGTAGCGCACGTCGCGATGCCAGCCGGTCAGGCTGCCGTACGCGGGGTGCTTGGTCATCATGCAGTTGTGATGCGCGCGCGACAGTCGCGGCTCCTCACCAAAATACAGTTCCATCCAGCCACGGATTTCGGGCGCGGTCGCCCATTGCGCGAACGCCGGGTGACGACCGTACGCGTCGAGCAGGCGCCGCACCGTGTGTCCGCCCGGCGCATCCTTCGATGACGGCGCGCCCGGATACTTCAGATCCGCTTCGAACTCGATCGGCGCCGCCGCTTCCTGCAGCTGCCGCTGTGCGATCCGCTTCAGCTCGCCGCAACGTTCGGGCGACACGAGTCCTGGCACGACGACAAAACCCTGCTCCCGCAACGTTTGAATCTGCTCTTTCTTCGAATGGAGTGACATGGCGTTCCGTTACTGTCGACTAACTGATGTTCGATTGTAAAACGGGCGCGATCGGGGTGCGTTGTTTCGCGGCGCGCCGATGCACCGGTTTCAGGCGTGGAGTGCATCCGCATCGCACATTCGCAGGGCAACTATGCACGTAAATCGCCCGTCAAAAGTGAGACCAGATTGGTGTCGGCGACGATTCGATCCAGAGGAAATTCGATCTCGCAGGGTACTAACCCGACTTTCTGACGTCACGATTCCCGTGTAGCCTGCTCGCATGTCGATCGCCGCTTACGCAGTTTTCTATTGTGCGCAGCCCGTCAAGGCTCGTGCCGTCGGTTTCTCCGCGTCGTACCTTCGCAGCGCTGCGCGCCTTGTTTCGCGTCGCGGTCTCCCGCGACACGACGCGCACCGGATTTCCGGCTTTCAGGCCGTTCATCGCAACCCCGTCATTGGCACATATGGTGCTGTTTGTCCGTGCACATCCGATGCACGCGCCGACGTGCGGTTCATTGCCTAAATGTGAAGCCATGCATACTCTTTTGAGCACCCGTCTTACCCGCGCCGCGCTGAAAGCGGCGCGTCCCGCGCGCCGTCATATGATGCGAGCGCTGCGCCACCATGCCGCGCGCACCCGTGCGCTCGGCGAGCAGTGGCGCGACGCGAAGGCCGTCGACGGCTTTCGCACCTGGTTCCATACGTTCTTCTCGGCGCTGCGCCAGCAGAGCGGCACGCGCCGCCTGTCGCTGCGTACGTTGCTGCGCAAGCCGACACCGTTGCACCTCGCGGTCGCGAAACGCGCGCCGGAGGTGCGCACGCCTGCGAGCCGCCGACCGCGTCGGCTGTCGACGAGCAGCAGCGGGTGGTTCGCGTTTGCGTTTGCGAGCCGGTGAGATTGCCGGGCCGGTGAGTTGCAGTTGCGCGTTGAGTGGCTAGACCGCTGATCTGCTGACATCGCCGCGCCATCGACGGACAAAGAAAAAACCCCGCCCGGCTCACGCCGGCGGGGTTTTTTTGCTTTCAGGCAATGATCGACCCGCGCTAGTTACGCGATCGCCGCGACCGGCTCGGTGCCTGCCGCTTCGGCGAGTGCGAGCGCCTTGTCGGTGGCTTCCCACGTGAATTCCGGCTCTTCGCGGCCGAAGTGACCATACGCCGCGCTCTTCTCGTAGACCGGGCGCAGCAGGTCGAGCATCTGGATGATGCCCTTCGGACGCAGGTCGAAATGCTGACGCACGAGTTCCGTGATCGTCGCATCCGACACGCGGCCGGTGCCGAACGTGTTGACCATCACCGAGGTCGGCTGAGCGACGCCGATCGCGTACGACACCTGGATCAGGCAGCGCGACGCGAGGCCCGCGGCCACGATGTTCTTCGCGACGTAACGGCCGGCGTATGCTGCCGAGCGGTCGACCTTCGACGGGTCCTTGCCCGAGAACGCGCCGCCGCCGTGCGGTGCCGCGCCGCCGTACGTGTCGACGATGATCTTGCGGCCCGTCAGACCGCAATCGCCTTGCGGACCGCCGATCACGAAGCGACCGGTCGGGTTCACGAGGTACTTGATGTCACCCTTGATCAGCTCGGCCGGAAGCGTCGGCTTGATCACTTCTTCGATCACCGCTTCGCGCAGCGTGTCGAGCTCGATGTCCGGCGCATGCTGGGTGGACAGCACGACGGTGTCGATCGAATGCGGCTTGCCGTCGACGTAGCGCACGGTGACCTGCGACTTCGCGTCCGGACGCAGCCAGGGCAGACGGCCGTCGCGGCGCAGATTCGCCTGACGCTCGACGAGGCGGTGCGACAGGTGGATCGGCAGCGGCATCAGTTCCGGCGTTTCTTCGCACGCGTAACCGAACATCAGGCCCTGGTCGCCTGCGCCTTGATCGAGGTTATTGTCGTGCGCGCGGTCCACGCCTTGGGCGATGTCCGGCGACTGCTTGTCGTAGGCGACGAGCACCGCGCAGCCGCGGTAGTCGATGCCGTAGTCGGTGTTGTCGTAGCCGATGCGCTTGATCGTGTTGCGCGCGATCTGGATGTAGTCGACGTTCGCGGTGGTGGTGATTTCACCGGCCAGCACGACGAGACCCGTGTTGCACAGCGTTTCGGCCGCGACACGCGAGTACTTGTCCTGAGCGAGGATGGCGTCGAGGATCGCGTCCGAGATCTGGTCCGCGACTTTGTCGGGATGGCCTTCGGAGACGGATTCGGAAGTGAAGAAATAGTCGTTTGCCACGTTGCAGACTCCTGTTAGTGGTTACGGTTGCGTTCCACGTAGCCGACTTCGGGAGTCTGAAGCGGCGACGCTTTAGCGGATTACCTTACCGATGGACGCAACCCATGGAATCCATGGACCGCACCCGCCGGCTTCGCCCCGCAAGTTGTCTATTAACTCGGCGAAGCCCTTATTATAGCGACTTCCTTTGAATGTCACAGAGTGTCCACGAGTGCGGTATCACGCCAATTTTTCCGCCCACCAAAATTCTGGCCCCATCAGCGCCGCGCGCCCGGAGGTTGCATGCTGAGCCGCTACGGCGCGAAGCTCGCGGTCGGGCTGCTTAAACTCTTTGCGTTGTTGCCGTATGGATTCGTCGCCCGTCTCGGTGATGGGCTCGGCTGGCTGCTCTATCAAATCCCGAGCCGTCGCAAGCGCATCGTTCATACGAATCTGAAGCTGTGCTTCCCCGACTGGAGCGACGAGCACCGCGAGGACGTCGCGCAGAAGCACTTCCGTCATGCTATCCGCAGCTATCTCGAGCGCAGCGTGCAGTGGTTCGGCTCGGCGAAGAAGCTCGAAAAGCTGATCCAACTCGACAGCGCGATCGACCTGACCGACCCGAACCTGCCGCCGACGCTCTTTCTAGGCTTTCATTTTGTCGGCATCGAGGCGGGTTCGATTTTTCTGAACTACTCACTGAAGCGCCGGTGCGGCTCGCTGTATCAGCCGATGTCGAATCAGGAGCTCGAGGGAGTCGCGAAAGCGGCGCGTGCGCGTTTCGGCGCCGACATGGCGAGCCGCGCGGACAGCGCGCGCGTCGTACTGCGCTGGCTGCGCGAACGCAAACCGGTGATGCTCGGCGCGGACATGGACTACGGCGCGCGCAATTCGACGTTCGTGCCGTTCTTCGGCGTGCCGACCTGCACGCTGACCGCGGTCGGCCGTCTCGCGAAGGTCGGGCACGCGCAGGTCGTGCCGTTCATCGGCGAAGTGCTGCCGAACTACAAGGGCTACCGGCTCAAGGTCTTCAAACCTTGGGACAACTATCCGACCGGCGATGATGACGCCGATGCGCGACGCATGAACGAATTTCTCGAAGAGCAGATTCCGCTGATGCCCGAGCAATATTACTGGGTGCACAAGCGGTTCAAGACGCGGCCGCCGGGAGTGCCGGGGGTGTATTGAAGATGGCGCTGGCACCGGGCTCCCAGCAGTCGGAGCACGTCGATCAGTGCACGTGAGGCGGCATCTCGGCCCTTGCCCGCCATACCGTTTCCGATGGGCCAACGTGTATCATCTGCTATTGGCCCAACCCGGCTCGAAAGGGTGATTCACCCGACGGCCGGCAAGGCCCGGATTTTCGGCTCCGCCCGCACGCGCGAAGCCCTACGCAGCAACGGATACACGAAAAACGTGAAGCTCAAATTCACCAAAATGCACGGCGCGGGTAACGACTTCGTCGTACTCGACGGCTATACCCAACCGCTTGAACTGACCACGGCACAGGTTCGCGCGCTCGCGAACCGCCATTTCGGCGTCGGTGCCGACCAGTTGCTGCTGGTCGAAAAGCCGACCGTCGAAGGCGTCGATTTCAGATATCGCATCTTCAATTGCGACGGCGGCGAGGTCGAACATTGCGGCAACGGCGCGCGCTGCTTCGTCAAGTTCGTGCGCGAGCGCGGGCTCACTGACCAGCGCAGTGTGCGCGTGCAAGTCCAGAACGGCACGATCACGCTGACGATGCAGGACAACGGCGAGGTGATCGTCGACATGGGCACGCCCGTGTTCGATCCCGAACTCGTGCCGTTCGCGACCAAAGGCCTGCAAGGCCGCCGCGAAGGCGCGGACACGCTCTGGCCGCTCGACGTGAACGGCACGACGCGCTGGATGTCGGTGGTGTCGATGGGCAATCCGCACGCGGTGCAGGTCGTCGACGATGCCGAGGCGTTCCCGGTGCTGGTCGAAGGTCCGGCTATCGAGCGGCACACGCGCTTCCCGCAGCGGGTCAATGCGGGCTTCATGCAGATCGTCGACCGCAACGAGATCAGGCTGCGCGTCTACGAACGCGGCGCGGGCGAAACGCTCGCGTGCGGCACCGGCGCGTGCGCGGCGGTCGCGGCCGGTATCCGGCGCGGGCTGCTGGATTCGCCGGTGCTCGTGCACACGCACGGCGGCGATCTGACGATCACGTGGGACATTGCGCAACCAGGCGCGCCGCTGCTGATGGCCGGCCCCGCGGCCACCGTCTTCGAAGGGGAGATCGAGTTGGCAGAAGAGGCGGCGAGCGCGTCGCCGGACTCGCCGCAGCACAACCCGTCCAGCCCGGCCGCCGTGGCGCCCTCCGTCTAACTCATTGACCGACGCGCCGCCGTGAGGCGGCCCTCCCGTAGTCCTCTAGCCGAAACCATGAACGATCGCGAAGTCGCCGAATACCTGCTCGCCAATCCCGAATTCTTCGTCGAACACGCGGAAACGCTCGCGACCATCCGGCTCGCGAACCCGCACGGCAAAGCCGCGGTGTCGCTGCAGGAGCGGCAGATGGAAATGCTGCGCGACAAGAACAAGCATCTCGAGCGGCGTCTGGCCGAACTGCTGCGCTACGGTCACGAGAACGACAGCATCGCGGCGAAGTTCAACCGCTGGACCATCCGGGTGATGGCCGAGCGCGATCCGTACGCGCTGCCGCGCACGATCGCCGGCGGCCTGCGCGATATCTTCGACGTGCCGCAAGCGGCACTGCGCGTGTGGGACGTCGCCGAGCCGTATGCGCAAGCCGACTTCGCGCGCCACGTCAGCGAGGAGGTGCGGATTTTCGCGGGCAGCCTGAGCACGCCGTACTGCGGCGCGAACACCGGCTTCGAGGCCGCGCAATGGCTCCCGCAAGCGGCGAGCGCTGCCAACGGAGCGGCCACCCCGGCGACGAACGTGGCAATGAGCGCGACCGACGACCCCAACGCCGCATCGAGCGAAACGGCGCAGAACACCGAATCGATCGCGCTGCTCTCGCTGCGCGACCCCGAAGGCGCCGAAGACGCGCCGACGTTCGGCCTGCTCGTGATGGGCTCATCCGACCCGCGCCGCTTCCACGAAGGCATGGCCACCGATTTCCTCACGCAGATCGGCGCGCTCGCGAGTGCCGCGCTGAGCCGGCTGCTGCCGCGCTGAGCCGCGCCATACAACATCACCGCCCACCGTGACCGCCGCCGACCCGATCGCCGCCTACCTGTCGCATCTCGAGCACGAGCGGCGGCTGTCGGAGCATACGCTGCGCGGTTATACGCATGAGCTCGCGGAACTGAAGCAACTCGCCAAAGGCCGACCGCTGGAAAGCCTCACCGCCGTCGACATCCGCGGCGCCGTCGCGCGCGCGCATGCGGGCGGCCTCACCGCGCGCTCGATCGGCCATCGGCTGTCGGCGTGGCGCGCGTTTTATCGCTGGCTCGCGGGCCATGTCGAGCTGCCGGCCAATCCGGTCGCCGCGGTGCGCGCGCCGAAGCAGGCAAAAATGCTGCCGAAGGCGCTTTCCGTCGACGACACCGCACGCCTGATGGACAACCCGCCCGCCGAGTCCCCCGAAGGCCTGCGCGATCACGCGATGCTCGAACTGTTCTACTCGTCGGGCCTGCGCCTCGCCGAACTGGTCGGCCTCGACGTGCGTTTCGCCGACGTCGACGGCTATCGCTCGGCCGGCTGGCTGAAGCTCGATTCCGCCGAAGTCGAAGTACTCGGCAAAGGCAACCGGCGCCGCGTCGTGCCGGTGGGCAGCAAGGCCATCGCGGCGCTGAACGCATGGCTCGCGGTGCGCGAACGGATGGTCCGCCACGATCCGCATCCGCTCTTCCTGTCGGCGCGCGGCAACCGGTTGTCGCCGAACGTCGTGCGCGAGCGCGTAAAGCGCGCGGCGCTCGTGGCCGGCATTCCTGCCAACGTGCATCCGCACGTGCTGCGTCATTCGTTCGCGACGCACGTGCTGCAGTCGAGCGGCGATCTGCGCGCCGTGCAGGAGCTGCTAGGACACGCGAGCATCACCGCGACCCAGGTGTATACGGGCCTCGATTTCCAGCACCTCGCTCACGTCTACGACAGCGCGCATCCTCGCGCGAAGAAACGCAACTGATCACGCGACTGCCGCCGCGCGCCACCACGCGCCGCCCCATCGCTAGTACCTCACCGACACCTGATGAATACCGTTACGCTCAAACCGTCGAAAGAAAAATCGCTGCTGCGCCGCCATCCGTGGGTTTATGCCAATGCGATCGAACATGTCGACGGTCGCCCCGCGCCCGGCGCGACCGTGCTCGTGCGCGCGCACGATGGCCGCTTTCTCGCGCGCGCCGCCTACAGCCCGCACTCGCAGATCCGCGCACGGGTGTGGAGCTTCGACGAAGCCGAGCCGATCGATCACGCGTTCTTCAAGCGCCGCGTGCAGCGCGCGTTCGCGCATCGTCAGGCGATGGTGCGCGACACCGGCGCCGTACGGCTGATCTTCGGCGAGGCGGACGGTCTGCCGGGCCTGATCGTCGATTACTACGTCGCCGAGGACGCGGGTCAGCGCAGCCAGATCGTCTGTCAGTTCATGGCGGCCGGCGTCGAGGCGTGGAAGGACGCGATCGTCGCGGCGCTGATCGGCGCGACCGGCTGCTCGAACGTCTACGAGCGCTCGGACGTGTCGATCCGTCAGAAGGAAGGGCTCGAACAGATCACCGGCGTGCTCGCGGGCGAGCCGCCTTCGGAGCAGCTGATCGCGAGCGAAAACGGCGTGCGCTATCACGTCGACGTGCGCAACGGCCACAAGACCGGCTTCTATGTCGACCAGCGCGATAACCGACTGCTCGTGCAGCAGTTCGCGAAAGATCGCGACGTACTGAACTGCTTCTGCTACACCGGCGGCTTTTCGCTCGCGGCGCTCAAGGGTGGCGCGAAGCGCGTGGTGTCGGTCGATTCGTCGGGGGAAGCGCTCGCGCTCGCGCAGCAGAACGTCGCGGCCAACGGCTTCGACGCCGATCGCGCGAGCTGGCTCGACGCCGACGCGTTCAAGACACTGCGACGCCTCTACGACGAAGGCGAGCGCTTCGACCTGATCGTGCTCGATCCGCCGAAGTTCGCGCCATCGCGCGAGCACGTGGATCGCGCGTCGCGCGCGTACAAGGACATCAATCTGACGGGCCTGAAGCTGCTGCGTCCGGGCGGACTGCTGTTCACCTACTCGTGCTCGGGCGCGATCGATCCCGAACTGTTCCAGAAGATCGTGTCCGGCGCTGCTGCCGATGCCCGCGTCGACGCTCGCATCCTGAAGCGGCTGGGCGCGGGCGTCGATCATCCGCTGCTCACGGCGTTCCCCGAGGGGGAGTATCTGAAGGGGCTGCTGTTGCAAATCGCCTGATCGCCCATATTTCGTGGGCAATTGCGCGTGCCGGCGGCGGCAGCGGCCACCCTCCGCGCAGCCCGCCATCGGCCGGCCGCAAGGCGGCCGCCCTGCGCCCGCCAGGCAAATATGTTTCAATAACCGGCTAGACAGGGCCGCGCCATCTGGCTGCGGCGGCCGGCCTCACGCTTCTGGCTAGCCTTGCGCTAGCGTTCGATCACGCACCGTTTCACGACTTACAGGCGACCCACATGATTCCAGTCACCATCCTGACCGGCTTCCTCGGCAGCGGTAAAACCACCCTGCTCAAGCGCATCCTGAACGAAAAGCACGGCATGAAGATCGCCGTCATCGAGAACGAGTTCGGCGAAGAGAACATCGACAACGAGATCCTCGTGCAGGACACGACCGAGCAGATCATCCAGATGAGCAATGGCTGCATCTGCTGCACGATTCGCGGCGACCTGTCGCGCGTGCTCAACGATCTGGCCGCGAAGAAGCAGGCGGGCGAAGTGGACTTCGACCGTGTCGTGATCGAAACCACCGGCCTCGCGAATCCGGGCCCGGTCGCGCAAACCTTCTTCATGGACGATCAGATTGCGAGCGACTTCCTGCTCGACGCGATCATCACGCTGGTCGATGCAAAGCACGCGGACCGTCAGCTCGACGAGCATGAAGTGGTGCAGCGCCAGGTCGGTTTCGCCGACCGCCTGTTCATCACCAAGGCCGATCTCGTCGATGAGCGGCAACTGGGCGATCTGCGCCACCGTCTGCTGCACATGAACCCGAAGGCGGCGATCAGGGTCGTCAATTTCGGCGAAGCGGACATCAAGGAAATTTTCGATCTGCGCGGCTTCAACCTGAACTCGAAGCTCGAAATCGACCCGGACTTCCTCGCCGAAGACGAACACGCGCACAGCCACGCGCATGCGCACGACGAACACGGCCACACGCATGGCGACCATGATCATGATCACGCGAATTGTGATCACGACCATGGCCACTGCGATCACGAAGGCCACGATCATGGGCATCACCACCATGCGCATCACGACGACAAGATCAAGTCGTTCGTGTACCGCAGCGATCGTCCGTTCGATCCGAACAAGCTCGAAGACTTCCTCGGCGGCATTCTGCAGATCTACGGCGAGCACCTGCTGCGCTACAAGGGCGTGCTGTACATGAAGGGCGTCGATCGCAAGGTCGTGTTTCAGGGCGTGCATCAAATGATGGGCAGCGACCTCGCCGCCAAATGGCAACCGGCCGAAAAGAAGACCAACAAGATGGTGTTCATCGGCATCGAACTGCCGCGCGACCTGATCACCGACGGTCTCGACGCCTGCCTCGCCTGAGCGGGCGCAGCGCAGTCACACAGGCAAGCCCCGTAGAAGTCCCACGACATGCCGCGCGTAACGCGGCATGCGTCGTGCTACTGCTATTGCGCCGAGACACCCGAGGTCGACTGCGCGGGCGTGAATCCTCTGCAGAAACTGCGATGCCGTGGCACCAAAACCGCGCGATTGCCGGCTATATGAAAAACACGTGAAAACCCTGCTGCATTAAAGCGTGCACGACCATCGCTTTTTGGCTTTGTGCGCGTTATATTTTCGGGATATCGCTGCGCCGCAGGCAGAATTCGGCAGTTGCGGTGCCGGATTGTGATTCAGTTACAATACGTGCCCACTGGAGAATGACAACGAATTGCCCGGTCGCGCGTATCCCGCGACGGGCCTGAAACGGCGCCGGAAAATCTTGTCCGGAGACACGCCGAAAACGCCGGCGGGCACGGCCTGAAAGGGCACGCGCTGGTCGGCGAGCGATGCCTCAGGAGCATGTGTGAATCGGTTTCCAGAGGAGTTCGGCCCCGCAGCGGCGTAGCTAGCAACGCCCGGTGTGTGTGGGCGCCAGGCGCTTCGGCGTCACGACAGCCTAACGTTCGTGACCACCCCTGCGCTGCGCGTTCACTCGACGCGTTTGCGGGCAATACGAAAGTGCGGGCACTATGAGTTTTGCCTCACATTGAAGAAGTAAGCCAGATGACGACGAAACGACTCTTGACCGAAGCCGAAATCCTGAAGATGAGCGACAAGGATTACATGAATGAGGATCAGCTCGCCTTCTTCAAGAACAGGCTCGAACAGTTGCAGGCGGACATTCTCCGCAATGCCGGCCAGACGACCGAGAACCTGCGTGAAACGGTCATCGTGCCGGACCCGGCCGATCGCGCCACGATCGAGGAAGAGCATGCGCTCGAACTGCGCACGCGCGACCGCGAACGCAAGCTGCTGAAGAAGGTGCAGCAATCGATCGCACGCATCGAGGCGGGCGACTACGGCTGGTGCGAAGAAACCGGCGAGCCGATCGGCATTCCGCGTCTGCTCGCACGGCCCACGGCCACGCTGTCGCTCGAAGCACAAGAGCGCCGCGAATTGCGCCAGAAGCTGTTCGGCGACTGATGAGCTGAGGCGCGGCTCCGGCCTGGCGCCCTGAAAACGCTGCTTCGTCGAGAGGCGCACGGTGAACCGTGCGCCTTTTCTTTTTGCGCGACATCCGCGCGAGCTCCGCCATCCCTCCTGTCCCACCACGCCTTCCCGCCTCATTTCTCAGGCTTCCTGAGCGGATTTTCAGTTTTTCTCCCTAGGCCTTCCGGCGGATCTTGATATGACCGCGCCCGCCCTAAAATAGATCGGACATGCGCTCACGAGCGCGCCAGCCGGCGCGCCGTCCGCTGACTGGATTCATGCGGTAGCGCGCAGCGCTGCCGCGTCCTACCCGTTTTGCAAAGAGGAACGCATATGGAGCAATTTCACGGCACGACGATCGTTTCCGTGCGCCGCGGCAACAAGGTGGCGCTCGGCGGTGACGGCCAGGTGACGCTCGGCAACATCGTCATGAAAGGCGGCGCGAAGAAGGTCCGGCGCATCTATAACGGCAAGGTGCTGGTCGGCTTCGCTGGCGGCACGGCGGATGCCTTCTCGCTGCTCGACCGCTTCGAGGCGAAGCTCGAAAAGCATCAGGGCAATCTGACGCGCGCGGCCGTGGAGCTCGCGAAAGACTGGCGCACCGACCGCATGCTGCGTCGTCTGGAAGCGATGCTGATCACCGCGGACGCGACCACCACGCTCGTCATCACGGGCAACGGCGACGTGCTCGATCCCGAAGGCGGCATCTGCGCGATCGGTTCGGGCGGTGCGTACGCGCAGGCGGCCGCGAAGGCGCTTGCCGACAACACCGAGCTGTCGCCGCGCGACATCGTGGAGAAATCGCTGGCAATCGCCGGCGACATGTGCATCTACACGAACCATAACCGCGTCATTGAGACGATCGAGTAAGGACCCATCGATGAGCACCATGACCCCCGCCGAGATCGTCTCCGAGCTCGACAAACACATCATCGGCCAAGGCCGCGCGAAGAAAGCCGTGGCCGTCGCGCTGCGCAACCGCTGGCGCCGTCAGCAGGTCGACGAACCGCTGCGCCAGGAAATCACCCCGAAGAACATCCTGATGATCGGACCGACCGGCGTCGGCAAGACCGAAATCGCGCGGCGTCTCGCGAAGCTCGCGGACGCGCCGTTCATCAAGATCGAAGCGACCAAGTTCACCGAAGTCGGTTACGTGGGCCGCGACGTCGACAGCATCGTGCGCGACCTGATCGAAATTTCGGTCAAGCAGACCCGCGAAACCGAAATGCGCAAAGTGCGGACCAAGGCCGGCGATCTCGCCGAAGACCGCATTCTCGACATCCTGCTGCCGACCGCACGGCCGGTCGGCTTCGGTTCGAGCACGAGTTCGACCGATACCGCCGATGAAGGCAGCACGACGCGTCAGACGTTCCGCAAGCGCCTGCGCGAAGGCCAGCTCGACGACAAGGAAATCGAGCTCGACGTCGAGCAGCCACAGGTCGGCATGGACATCATGGGGCCGCCGGGCATGGAAGACATGACCGAGCAGATCCGCTCGATGTTCGCCAACATCGGCGGCGGCAAGAAGACGCGCCGCAAGATGAAGGTCAAGGAAGCGCTGAAGGTGCTCACCGACGAAGAAGCCGGCAAGATGCTGAACGACGAAGAGGTGAAGTCCAAGGCGGTGCAGAACGTCGAGCAGAACGGCATCGTGTTTCTCGACGAAATCGACAAGATCGCGTCGCGCAACGAAGCGGGCGGTGGTGAAGTGTCCCGTCAGGGCGTGCAGCGCGATCTGCTGCCGCTCGTCGAAGGCACGACGATCAACACCAAGTACGGCATGGTGAAAACCGATCACATCCTGTTCATCGCGAGCGGCGCGTTCCATCTCGCGAAGCCGAGCGATCTGATTCCCGAGCTGCAAGGGCGCTTCCCGATTCGCGTCGAACTCGATTCGCTGTCGGTCAACGACTTCGAATCGATCCTCGTATCGACGGATGCGAGCCTCGTCAAGCAATACCAGGCGCTGCTCGCGACCGAAGACGTGCACCTCGAATTCGCCGACGACGGCATCCGCCGTCTTGCCGAGATCGCGTACTCGGTCAACGAGAAGACCGAGAACATCGGCGCGCGGCGTCTTTATACCGTCATCGAAAAGCTGCTAGAGGAAGTGTCGTTCTCGGCCGGCAATCATTCCGGCCGTACGGTGCAAATCGACGCGGCGTATGTCGATCGCGCGTTGAACGAAGTCGCGCAAGACGAGGATCTGTCGCGCTACGTGCTGTGATGTGCGCGGTCACAGCGCCGAGCGCTGATGCATGAAAAACGGGCTGCCTTCGGATATCGGATAGGCAGCCCGTTTTGCTTTGTGCTGTTCGATCGCGGCCTACTGCCTCACCGGCCGCTTCGCCAGCTTGCGCTGCAACGTGCGCCGATGCATGTTCAACGCGCGCGCGGTCGCCGAGATATTGCCGTTGTGTTCGGCGAGCACGCGCTGGATATGCTCCCATTCGAGCCGCGCCACCGACAGCGGCTGCGGATGCTCGATCGCCTCCTCGGCTTGCAACGCGCTCGCCTCGCTTTGCAGCGCCGACAGGATCGTCTCGACGTTGGCGGGCTTCGCGAGATAGTTGTCGGCGCCGTCCTTGACCGCCTGCACCGCGGTGGCGATGCTCGCGTAGCCGGTCAGCACCAGCATGCGCGCATCGGGCTGCAGATCGCGTAACGGTGCGACGAGCGTCAGGCCGGAGTCGTTGCCCAGATGCAGGTCCACGGTGATCTCGCTGAACTTCTGCTGATTCGCGAGCCGGATCGCCTCGTCCGCGTTGTGCGCTTCGCTCACCGTGTAGCCGCGCCGCGTCAAGCCGCGCGCCAGGATGCCGGAGAACACTTCGTCGTCGTCGATCACCAGAAAATTCTTTTCGCTCATGCCTGTTTCTCCGTGTTGGATGGCGCGGCGCCTTGCGGGCTCGCTCCGGAAATCTTGCGCGCGCCGAGCGGCAGTCGCAGCACCGCACGCGTGCCGCGCGGCCGCCCGCCGTTGGCGTCGGTAAGTTCAATCGATCCCTTCAGACGCGCCGCCGCCGAAAACGCCAGATACAGGCCGACGCCGTGACCGCCCTGCGTGCTCTCCACGGGCATCGTGCCGAGCGAGCCGCGTAGCGCGACCGGAATGCCAGGACCGTGGTCGCATACTTCGAACTCTATTTGGTCGCCGCGTGGTGCGAGCGTGCAGGACAGCGTCACGTGATCGCGGCTCGCGCGCGCGGCGTTGTCGAGCAGGATCGTCAGTATCTGGCTGACGGCCACCGTGTCGTTGAGACTGACATCGGCGGGCGGCGTGCCGAGCCGCTCGAACTTCACGTGCGGATGGCGCAGGCGCCATTGCTCGGCAAACGACTCTAGCCATTCGTCGACCGGCTCACGGTTCGTCGTGGTCGTCGCGCGGCTGCGCAAGCGCGCGAGTGCCGACGTGCACAACGTCATCTGCTGCTCGAGCAGTTCGAGATCGGCGCGGTAGGGCGCGAGTCCCGCGTCGGTGCGCGCCGCGTCGCGCAATTCCTCTGACAACATCGCGATTGTAGACAGAGGGGTGCCGATTTCGTGTGCCACGGTGGCCGCCTGAACACCGAGCGCGACCGCCCGTTCGTCCTGGAGCAAGCGCTGCTGCGCTTCCCCAAGCGCTGCGTCACGTAGCCGCAGCGCCCGCGACATGCGCGCGACGAACCACGCGATCAGCCCTACGCTGACCATGAAGTTGACCCACATGCCCGAGCGGTAGTAGTCGAACAGGTTGGCGGGATTCTCGAGATTGAGCGGCACCGAATCGAAACTGAGCATCGCGTAGCAGGCGACCGCGAACGCCGCGAGCCAGGCCATCAGGTACCACGGCAGCACGGCGGCCGCGATCGCAAGCGATGGCAGGTATAGCGACACGAACGGGTTGGTGGTGCCGCCGGACAGGAACAGCAGCGCCGACAACGCGCCGAGATCGACCCAGATCTGCCCGAACAGCTCGATGTTGGACTCGGGACGCTGCTGCGACACGCGAAACCATGTGAGCGCATTGAACAGCACTTCGAGCCCGATCACGAGCAGCATCGCGGGCAAGGGCAGATTGGCGCCGATGAAGATCTGCACGAACGCGATCGTCAGCAGCTGACCGATGATCGCGAGGCTGCGCAGCCAGAACAGGTGACCGAGATTGACGCGGCCGGTGTTGGTTATACGTTGCATGACCCTAGTCTACCCGTTCGGACCCGCATGGCTGACCACGCGGCCGAGTGCCGGTAACATGACTGTGTTCGAAATAGCATTGCACGCCGCCGCGCTGCATCGACGACTGTTCCGCGCCATCCCTTCATGCCGCCCACCGCGATTCGAGAAGCCGACGCTTCCTCCGCATACCTGACTTTACTGCGCGATGCCGCCGCGGCCCGAGCCAGTGGCGCCACGGCGGACGAAGCCCGTTACCTCGACGCCGCGGCCAAGCTGCATCCGCTCGACGGCGCCTCGCCCGACGCGCTGATCGCCGCATGGCTCGCGCAGCAGCGCCATGCGGAGGCGATCGAACTCGCCGCCATTATTGCCAAACTCGATGCGGGGAGCGCCGTCGCGCACTTCCGCGCCGGCTACACGCTGCAGATGGCCGGCCGGCATGCCGACGCGATCGCTCCGTATCGTCGCGCGCTGGCGCTCGATCCGGCACTGCCGCAATTACGCAACAATCTCGCGAGCGCGCTGACGCTTACCGACGGCGATCTGAGCGAACAGCTCGCGCTGCTCGAAGCCGCGATCCGCGATACCCCCGACGATGGCAACGCATGGATCAACTTCGCCAACGCGTATCGCCAGAGTCTGGACCTGCCGCACGCGCTCGAAGCCGGCGCGCAGGCCGTGCAGTACGCGCCTCGCAGTCCGCTGGCTTACAACAACTATGCGCTGACGTTACGTGAAGCGCAACGCTGGGACGACGCCGAACAGGCCGCCGCGACGGCCTGCGAGCTCGCCCCGCAGAACCCGGCGATGCGCTCGAACCCTTCGACGACACCGCCGCCTTCGTCGGCGCGCTCGACCTCGTGATCACCGTATGCACATCGGTCGCGCATCTGAGCGGCGCGCTCGGTCAGCGCACGTGGGTGCTGCTCGACGTCAATCCGCATTGGGTCTGGTTGCTGGAGCGCGGCGACAGCCCGTGGTATCCGAGCGCCACGTTGTATCGGCAGCCGCGGTTCGGCGAATGGGAGCCGGCGCTGGAAGCAGTGGCGCGCGATCTGCGAGCGCTGGCGGCGCAGCATCGCGGCGCGTAGCCGGGTGCGGATCGGCTGTTGGCAAAAGCAGCGTTTACGGGGGTTCAACGCCACTTGCCTCGCGTGTCGCCTGGGCGATCTCAGCGGCGAGACATTCCGGGCACAAGCACGGGCCGCCCGGCTTCAGCCGCTCCGCCGGCAGCGGCGGCAGAGCACGGCACCAGCACGGAGATGTTGTCTCGCCCTGCATGCCGCAGTCGAAGGCATTGCCGCAGCGCGGACAGCGCGCGCTGCGCCCGGAACGGGTAGAAGACGGTTTCATTGCGGATGGGCGCGAAAGGCCGGGGGCATCGGTCAGATCATGATGCCATGACTGATACGCCTGGGTGCAGCCGTCCGTTCGGCCAATGCACGGCCGTCACGCAAGTGCGTTACGCTTGCCGTTTACCCGTCCCGTGACCCGTCATGGTGCGGTACGCCAAACCTGCACCGCCCGTCGCTCGCGCTGCTGCCGAAAACCCTGTTGCAGCGCGCCAGTCCTGTACAATTCGCGCTGTTTTAACTGTTCCGTGCCCGAGCCTGCCGCCATGTCCGAGCTTCCCGACCTCTCGCAGATTGCGCCCACCCTGAAAGCCGAAATTCTGGCCGAGGCGCTGCCCTACATCCGCCAGTATCACGGCAAGACCGTGGTCATCAAATACGGCGGCAACGCCATGACCGAAGAGCGTCTGAAGCAGGGCTTCGCGCGCGACGTGATTCTGCTGAAGCTGGTCGGCATCAACCCGGTCATCGTGCACGGCGGTGGTCCGCAAATCGACCAGGCGCTTAAGAAAATTGGTAAACAGGGCACGTTCATCCAGGGCATGCGCGTCACCGACGAAGAGACGATGGAAGTCGTCGAGTGGGTGCTCGGCGGCGAGGTGCAGCAGGACATCGTGATGCTGATCAACCACTTCGGCGGCCACGCGGTCGGCCTGACCGGCAAGGATGGCGGCCTGATCCACGCGCGCAAGATGCTGATGCCGGATCGGGAAAAGCCCGGCCAGTACGTCGACATCGGCCAGGTCGGCGAAGTCGAAGCGATCAACCCGGCGGTCGTGAAGGCACTGCAGGACGACGCGTTCATTCCGGTGATCTCGCCGATCGGCTTCGGCGAAGACGGTCTGTCGTACAACATCAACGCGGACCTCGTCGCGGGCAAGCTGGCGGTCGTGCTGAACGCCGAAAAGCTCGTGATGATGACCAACATCCCCGGCGTGATGGACAAGGAAGGCAATCTGCTGACCGACCTGTCAGCGCGCGAAATCGACGGCCTGTTCGAAGACGGCACGATCTCCGGCGGCATGCTGCCGAAAATTTCGTCCGCGCTCGATGCGGCGAAGAGCGGCGTGCGCTCGGTGCACATCATCGACGGTCGCATCGAGCACTCGGTGCTGCTCGAAATTCTGACCGAACAGCCGTTCGGCACGATGATCCGCTCGCATTGAGCGTTGCTGCATCCCCGGCACAGGGGTTGCGTCACTGTGGCGCGCCCCTGTGCCCCACCTCGCGGCTGGCAGCCTATGCGCGCCGCCGAGCGTCGCTGCGGCACACTCCCCGCATCCGCATCCGCAGCATGAAACGCCCGTCAGCGGCTGAAGACCCTCCACCATGCGCACCCCCACTTCGCGGCGCCGCCGTCCTGACATCGCGAGCGGCAAGCCAGTCTGGCTGTTCGACCTCGACAACACGCTGCATCGTGCGTCGCATGCCATTTTTCCCGCGATCAATCGCGGCATGACCCAGTACATCATCGACGCGCTGCAAGTCGACATCGACGAAGCCAACCGTCTGCGCACCGGCTACACGCTGCGCTACGGCGCGGCACTGCTCGGGCTCACGCGCCACCATCCGCTCGACGCGCACGACTTCCTGAAGGTCGTGCACACGTTCCCTGACCTCGGTTCGATGATCCGCCACGAGCGCGGCGTCGCGCGGCTGGTCGCGGCGCTGCCGGGCCGCAAGATCGTGCTGACCAATGCGCCCGAAACCTACGCGCGCGCCGTGCTCGCCGAGCTGCGCATCGAGCGGCTGTTCGAGCGGGTGATCGCGATCGAGCACATGCGCGATCGCCGCCAATGGCGCGCGAAGCCCGATCACGCGATGCTGCGCCGCGCGATGCGCGACGCGCACGTGTCGCTGAAAGACGCGATCCTCGTCGAGGACACGCGTTCGCACCTGAAAAATTATCGGCGGCTCGGCATCCGCACCGTGTGGATCACCGGGCACCTGCCGCGCAAGCCGCACGCGGCCGGCGTACCGACGCGCCTGCCGGGCACCGGCCGGCCGCATTATGTCGACCGCAGCATTCGTTCGCTAAAATCGCTACGACTGGGCACGCGCTCGGTTCGATGGAAGGGACGCAAGCCTGGACAGTAGGGACGAAAGCCGCCAACGACATCAGCCGGGGGACGACAGCCATGCAGCCGATCGACAAGCCTGACGAAGCCTCAGCCGCAGCCTCCCCCGCGGCGCCCGCCGCGACACGCGCAACGCGTCCGAAGCCGGGCGAGCGCCGCGTGCACATCCTGCAAACGCTCGCCAGCATGCTCGAGGCGCCGAAGAGCGAAAAGGTCACCACCGCCGCGCTCGCCGCCCGGCTCGGTGTGTCGGAAGCCGCGCTGTATCGCCATTTCGCCAGCAAGGCGCAGATGTTCGAAGGGCTGATCGAGTTCATCGAGCAGACGCTCTTCGGGCTCATCAACCAGATCACCGGTCACGAAAGCAACGGCGTGCTGCAGGCGCGCTCGATCGCGCTGATGCTGCTCAACTTCCCCGCGAAAAATCCCGGCATGACGCGCGTGCTGACCTGCGAGGCGCTGGTCGGCGAGCACGAACGGCTGACCGAGCGCGTGAACCAGATGCTCGAACGGGTCGAGGCATCGCTGAAGCAGTGCTTGCGGCTCGCGCAAACCGAAGCGCTTGCCCGTGCTGATAACCACGCCACAGGCCATACCGACCCGCAGACCGCGCCGCCATGCGCCGCACTGCCCGCCGGCTACGATCCCGCGATTCGCGCGAGCCTGCTGGTGAGCTACGTGATCGGCCGCTGGCATCGCTATGTGCGCAGCGGTTTCGCGCGGCCGCCCGCCGAACACGCGGACGAGCAACTGCTGCTGATTCTTCAGTAGTCCGCGAGGACTCGCCCTCCTTCGCGCGGCGCCGTCCGCGCCGCTGCCGCGTGGAATTTTCCGCTATACTTTGCGCCTGACGCCGCCGCGGTCCCACGATGAACAACAGACCGCGCCAAGGCATCACGAACACGTTGCACCCGGTTTCACACCCTTTCACGCGCCGATTTGCTGACTCGATTGCGGGCGCGCGAACCTTGGGCCTCAGGCCCGCGGTTCACTATAAATGCGGCTAAAGAGGTCGTCAGCTGCGCACACCGCCCTTCTCTCCGTGCTTCGCCGACGCCGTTTAGCCGCCCTGTTGACTCAATGGCGGAATGAATGGACTCCATCGGCATCGTCGCTCCCCAAAAAATGCATTTCACCGAGCCGCTGCGCTTGCGCAACGGCAGCTCGCTCGCGGGCTACGACCTGATGGTCGAGACCTACGGCACGCTCAATGCCGCGCGCAGCAATGCGGTGCTCGTGTGTCACGCGCTAAACGCATCGCATCACGTGGCGGGCGTGTACGCCGACAATCCGAAGGACATCGGCTGGTGGGACAACATGGTGGGCCCCGGCAAGCCGCTCGATACCGACAAATTCTTCGTGATCGGCGTGAACAACCTCGGCTCGTGCTTCGGCTCGACCGGGCCGATGAGCATCGACCCCGCCACCGGTAAGCCGTATGGCGCGACGTTTCCGGTCGTCACCGTCGAAGACTGGGTCAACGCGCAGGCGCGCGTCGCCGACGCGTTCGGCATCACGCGCTTCGCCGCCGTGATGGGCGGCAGCCTCGGCGGCATGCAGGCGCTCGCATGGAGCATGATGTACCCCGAGCGGATCGCGCATTGCATCGTGATCGCATCGACGCCGAAGCTGTCCGCGCAGAACATCGCGTTCAACGAGGTCGCGCGCTCGGCGATCCTGTCGGACCCCGACTTCCACGGCGGCAACTACTACGCGCACGGCGTGAAGCCGAAGCGCGGCCTGCGCGTCGCGCGGATGATCGGCCACATCACTTATCTGTCGGACGACGACATGGCCGAGAAATTCGGCCGCTCGCTGCGTCGCGCGGAAGGCGCGCTCGATGACTACAACTTCAGCTTCGACGTCGAGTTCGAAGTGGAATCGTATCTGCGCTATCAGGGCGACAAATTCGCCGACTACTTCGACGCCAACACCTACCTGCTGATCACGCGCGCGCTCGACTACTTCGATCCCGCCAAGGCCTTCGACGGCGATCTGACCGCCGCGCTCGCGCACACCACCGCGAAGTATCTGATCGCGAGCTTCTCGACCGACTGGCGTTTCGCGCCGGCTCGCTCGCGTGAACTGGTGAAGGCGCTGCTCGACCACAAGCGCACGGTCACCTACGCGGAGATCGACGCGCCGCATGGCCACGACGCCTTCCTGCTCGACGACGCACGCTATCACAACCTGCTGCGCGCCTACTACGAACGCATTGCAAACGAGGTCAACGCATGAACCAGCGAGCACTTGATTACCTGGCATCGCGCCCGGACTTCCGCGCGATCGCCCGCTGGGTCGAACCGCATTCAACAGTGCTCGATCTCGGCTGCGGCGACGGCTCGCTGCTGTCGCTGCTGAACGAGGAACTGGAGGTGCAGGGTTACGGCATCGAGATCAACGACGCCGGCGTGCTCGCCGCGACGCAGAACGGCGTCAACGTGATCCAGCAGAATCTCGAAGACGGCCTGCGCCTGTTCGAAGACGGCAGCTTCGATTTCGCGGTGCTGTCGCAGACGCTGCAGACCATTCATCAGACCGCGGCGATCCTGCGCGAGACGGTGCGGGTCGGCAAGCAATGCATTGTGTCGTTTCCGAATTTCGGCTACTGGGCGCATCGGCTGTCGGTGCTCCAGGGGCGCATGCCGGTGTCGAAGTCGCTGCCTTATCAATGGCACAACACGCCGAACGTGCGCGTGCTGACGATCAAGGACTTCGAAGCGCTCGCGCCCGAAGTCGGCATCGAAATTCTCGATCGTGTCGTGCTGCACGACGGACAGGTGGTGCGGTGGGGCGTGAACTGGCGTGGTAGTCTTGCGGTCTATCGCGTCAAGAAAAGCTAACCTCAGTTATCCACATGTCGAACCCGCCGCACGAGGCGCCCGCACTTACCGCTCACGAAGAACACCCCGGCTGGCGCGCGTTTTTGAATACGCGCATGCTGATTTGCGTCTTTCTCGGCTTTACGTCGGGATTGCCGCTGTTTACGCTCGTCTACCTCGTGCAGGCGTGGCTGCGCTCGGAAGGCGTCAATCTGAAGGAAATCGGCCTGTTCGCGCTGATCCAGTTTCCGTACACCTGGAAATTCGTGTGGGCGCCGCTGATGGACCGCTACGTGCCGCGCGTGCCCGGCTGGCGGCCCGGCAGACGGCGCGGCTGGATGCTCCTCACACAATTGCTCGTGGCCGGCGCGATGGCGACGCTCGGTTTCGTGTCGCCGCGCGAAGCGATCTGGAGCGTCGCCGCGCTGACCGCGCTGGTCGCGTTCTTCGGCGCGAGCTCCGACATCGTGATCGACGCGTACCGGCGTGAATTGCTCAGCGACACGCAGCAGGGCCTCGGCAACGCGGTGCATGTGAACGCGTACAAGATCGCGGCGCTCGTGCCCGGTTCGCTCGCGCTGATTTTGTCCGATCATCTGCCGTGGAGCACCGTGTTCATCGTGACGGCCGCGTTCATGCTGCCTGGCGTTCTGATGACTCTGGTCGTGCGCGAGCCCGAGGTGCACGGCCAGCCGCCGAAGAATCTGCGCGAGGCGATCGTCGAGCCGTTCAGGGAATTCATTCAGCGCGACGGCTGGCGCGGTGCACTCTTCGTACTCGGCTTCATCTTTCTCTACAAGCTCGGCGATACGATGGCGACCACGCTGTCCACGTCGTTTTTCCTCGACATCGGCTTTTCGCGCACGCAGATCGGCGTGATCGCGAAGACCACGGCATTCGGCGCGAGTCTCGCGGGCGGCATCGTCGGCGGCATCTGGCTGATGAGGATCGGCATCGGCCGTGGGTTGTGGATCTTCGGTTTGCTGCAGATGGTGTCGACGCTCGGCTTCGCGTGGCTCGCGCATCTCGGTCCCGATTCGCCCGGACTTGCCGCGATTTACAACATCGCCGTCGCGCTGAGCCAGGGGACAACGAAGCTGCTGTCGTTGATCGGCATCGACTGGAGCGTGCAGCTCGATCCGCGCTCGGTCGCGCTCGCGCTCGTCTACGGCTTCGAGACCTTCGCCACCGGTCTGACGATGGCCGCGTTCACCGCTTACATCGCGAGCACCACCGATCCGCGCTATACCGCGACGCAGTTCGCGCTGTTCACGAGCCTCGCGTCGGTGCCGCGCACGCTCGCGTCGGCGGCGAGCGGCTTCGTGGTCGCGCGGATCGGCTGGTTCGACTACTTCATCCTCTGTACCGCGCTCGCGGTGCCAGGCATGCTGCTGCTGGTGCGCATCGCGCCGTGGAGGGAGCGGTCGTGAAGGTACCGTTTCCGGCTCGCGCGCGCCGCGCCTCATTCCGCGCGGTACGTGTGCTCGGCTGCGCGAGCGTCGCGCTGGCGATGCCGATGGGCGCCTATGCGACCGGCGCCCCAGCGACTGGCGCCAGCCCGGTGAGCGGCGCGCAAGCGCCTGCGCCGGCTGCCGCCGCCGCGACCACGAGCGGTGCAACAGCCAACCCGGCCCCGACGCCTGCGGCCAAGTCCGCGCCAAGCGGCGCCAGCGCAGAAAACGCAACCTCGGCTGCGGCCGGCAACAGCGGCACCGGCGGCGCCAATCCTGGCGCGAATAACAGCACCGGCGCCAACGCCGGTGCCGCGGGCGCGTCCGGCGCTAGCGGCAGCGCTCCGAGCGCCGGCGCGTCGGCCCCCCCGGCCGTCCCGCCGCCCTACTACGTGAGCCCGCAGCTTCGCTACGGCGGCTACATGGTGTTCCGCAACCTGATCCCGTCGTCGATGCTCGAGGCGCAGGCCGCCGAGGAGTTCAACCAGATAGTCTACGGCGCCAGCCACGCGAACCGCCTGTACGGCGACACGGACGCGCGCGTGACGCGCGTGCGCTCGATCATCGACCGGATGATTCCGTACTCGCTGAAATGGAACGAGCGAGCCAAGGGCTGGAAGTGGGAAGTCGCGGTGGTGCGCTCGAACGACATCCGCATGTACTGCCTGCCGGGCGGCAAGATCGTCGTCTATAGCGGGATACTCGATCGCGTGCGCCTGAACGACAACGAGGTCGGCATGCTGATCGGCCACGAGATCGCGCACGCGTTGCGCGAGCACGCGCGCATGCGGCTCGGTCAGTTGCAGGCGAGCCAGCTCGATTCGTCCGGCACGATCCCGCAACTGTTCGGTCTCGCCGACCTGGGCATGGCGCCGCTCGGCATCGGTTCGCGTCTGCTGGAAATGAAGTACGAGAGCACCGACGAAACCGAAGCCGACGTGATCGGCAGCGATATCGCGTCGCGCGCCGGCTTCGATCCGCGCGCGGCGGTCACGCTGTGGGACAAGCTCGCGCAAGCGACGCGCGGCAATCGCGAGCAGGGCTTCATCTACGTGCACCCGTTTACACCGGCGCGCCGCGACGACATCATCAAGCGGCTGCCGGACATGCTGTCGCTGTACGCGAAAGCAATCGGCAAGAACGTCGACGAGTTGCCCGATTACGCGGGCATCGGCCGTCCGGCGCGCAAGACGGCGCGCGACTGAGACGCCGTTTCTACCGGCTGCTGGCAGTCGACGGCGCTGCACGCGCCGGCGGCCGATGGGCTTACTTGCTGACCTTGTGGTCGTAGTCGACGGTCAGCGGCGCATGGTCGCTGAACTTGATGTCGCGGAACACATCGGTGCGCTTCGCCTTGCTTGCGATGCCCGGCGTCGCGATCTGGTAATCGATCCGCCACCCGACGTTCTTCGCATACGCCTGACCGCGATTGCTCCACCACGTGTACTGCTCGGGCCGCGGGTCGAGCGTGCGGAACACGTCCACATAACCGACTTCGTCGAACAGTTTATCGAGCCACGCGCGCTCTTCGGGCAGGCAGCCCGAATTCTTCTGGTTGCTCTTCCAGTTCTTGATGTCGATTTCCTTGTGCACGATGTTCACGTCGCCGCACACGATCACCTCGCGCTCCTTCGCCAGCTCGGCGAGATGCGGCATGAACTCGTCCATGAAACGGAACTTGGCCTGCTGGCGCTCGTCGCCGCTCGACCCCGACGGCACATACACCGAAACCACCGACAGCTTGCCGAAACGCAGCTCGACATAGCGCCCTTCCGGGTCGAACTCCTCGCTGCCGAAGCCGATCACCACTTCGTCCGGCTCATGACGCGTATAGACGCCCGCGCCGCTGTAGCCCTTTTTCACCGCGTGCTGGAAATAGCCGGTGAAATCGTGCGGCGCCATGAACTCCGGCGTCATGTCGTCCTGCGAGCATTTGATTTCCTGCACGCACAGCACATCGGCGCCTTGTTCGCCGAACCATTCGAAAAAGCCCTTCTTGGCCGCCGAGCGGATGCCATTGAGGTTGGCGGTAATCACACGCAACATGTCGTTCCTCTTTTGTTCGATTCGTTTCTGGAGCCAAAGGGCGCGGTCGAGTTCATTCGACCTTGACGCCCTTCAGCGATTCCTTCGCTGGCGGATATTCGAGTTTCAGCGCATTGAGCGTGCGCAGCAGCAGTTCGGCGACCATCACGTTGCGATGCGTCTTCGAGTCGGCCGGAATCACGTACCACGGCGCGTATTCGGTCGACGTCGCGGCCAGCGCGTCGCGATACGCGGACTGATATGCGTCCCACTGCTTGCGCGCTTCGAGATCCGACACGTCGAATTTCCAGTGCTTCAGCGGATCGTCGATGCGCTCCTGCAAACGCACACGCTGCTCGTCCTTCGAAATGTGCAGCATGCACTTGAGGATCGTCGCGCCGCTGTAGGCGAGCAACTGCTCGAACTGACGGATGTGGCAGCAGCGCTGCTGGAAGGCGTCGGCGTCGAGTTCGCCCTGCACGGTCGGAACGAGCAGGTCTTCGTAGTGACTGCGATTGAAGATCGTCAGCTCGCCAGCCGCGGGTGCCTGCGAATGCACGCGCCACAGGAAGTCATGCGCGAGCTCGACGGGCGTCGGCGCCTTGAACGGCACGATGCGCAAGCCGAGCGGGTCGACTTCGTGAAATACCGCGCGAATCGTGCCGTCCTTGCCGCTCGTGTCCATGCCTTGCAGCACCAGCAGAACGCGACGCTTGCGCTGCGCGTGCAGCCGCTCCTGCAGGTTGTCGAGCAGCAGGCCCACTTCCGACAGACGCGCGCGGTCCGCGTCTTTCGAGCCGCTCGAAAACGGCTTGGCCTTAGGATCGAAATGGTCGAGCGAGAAATGGTTTTTCTTCTTGCCGTCGTCGAAGTACGGCACGCGGAAATCGTCGAGATCGGGATGCTTTGTCATGCACACACTCCGTGGTCTGCGCTTAACCGGCTGAAGCGGGTCCGCAAAATAAAACGGGCCGTTGCCCTGCTTCGATCCGGCAACGGCCCGTGATGACTCGGGCGTGACCACGCCCGGCCGCGGCACTTCAACTCAGGACAACTTCTTCTTTAGCAATTCATTGACCTGAGCAGGGTTGGCCTTACCCTTGGTTGCTTTCATCGCCTGGCCGATCAGCGCGTTGAACGCCTTTTCCTTGCCGGCGCGATATTCGTCGACCGACTTCTGGTTCGCGGCGAGCACTTCGTCGATGATCGCTTCGAGCGCGCCGGTGTCCGAAATCTGCTTCAGGCCCTTCGCCTCGATGATGCGATCGGCGGCGGCTTCGTCGGTGGCCTTCTCTTCCCAGATCGCGAGGAAGATTTCCTTCGCGATCTTGTTCGAGATCGTACCGTCGGCAATGCGTTGCAGAACCAGCGCGAGCTGTGCGGCCGAGACCGGGCACGCGGCAATGTCGAGGCCTTCGCGATTGAGCTGCGACGACACTTCGCCCATCACCCAGTTCGCCGCGACCTTCGCGTTGGCCGGACCGACCTTCGCGACCACCGCTTCATAGTACGCGGCCGTCGCCTTGCTCGAGGTCAGCACGTTCGCGTCGTACGGCGTGAGGCCGTACTGCGACACGAAGCGCCGCTGGATCGCTTCGGGCAGCTCCGGCATCTCGCTCTTCACGCGCTCGACCCATGCTGCGTCGATCACGAGCGGCATCAGGTCGGGGTCGGGGAAATAGCGATAGTCGTGCGCGTCTTCCTTGCTGCGCATCGAGCGCGTTTCGCGCTTGTCCGGATCGTACAGACGCGTTTCCTGCACCACCGTACCGCCGTCTTCGATCAGCTCGATCTGGCGACGCACTTCGTACTGGATCGCTTCTTCGAGGAAGCGGAACGAGTTCAGGTTCTTGATCTCGGCGCGCGTGCCGAATTCTTTCTGGCCGAGCGGACGCACCGACACGTTCGCGTCGCAGCGGAACGAGCCTTCCTGCATGTTGCCGTCGCAAATCCCGAGCCACACGACGAGCGTGTGCAGCGATTTCGCGTAGGCAACGGCCTCGGCCGCGCTGCGCATTTCCGGCTCGGTGACGATTTCGAGCAGCGGCGTGCCGGCACGATTCAGATCGATGCCGGTCATGCCAGCGAAGTCTTCGTGCAGCGACTTGCCCGCGTCTTCCTCGAGGTGGGCACGCGTCAGGTTGATGGTTTTCTCGTACGCTTCCTTGCCCGCCTTTTCATTGGCCGGCACCTGGATCGTCACCTGACCGCCCTGCACGACGGGAATTTCGTACTGGCTGATCTGGTAGCCCTTCGGCAAATCCGGGTAGAAGTAATTCTTGCGCGCGAAGATGCTGCGCGGCGCGACCGTTGCGCCGATCGCGAGGCCGAACTGAATCGCACGTTCGACCGCGCCGCGGTTCATCACCGGCAGCGTGCCCGGCAAGGCCAGATCGACGGGGCTTGCCTGCGTGTTCGGCGCGGCGCCGAATTGGGTCGCGGTGCCCGAGAAGATTTTCGAATGCGTCGACAACTGCGTGTGGGTCTCCAGACCGATCACGACTTCCCATTGTTTCGTCATGGTGCTCACACTCCTGCCGGTGCCTGACGGTGCCAGTCGGTCGCGCGCTGGAACGCGTCGGCCACCTGCAGCATCCGGGCTTCATTGAAATAGTTGCCGATGATCTGCAGACCGACCGGGCGCTGAGCATTCGTGCCCGCGCCAAAACCGCACGGCACGCTCATGCCCGGCAGGCCAGCGAGGCTCACCGACAGCGTGTAGATGTCGGCCAGATACATCTGCACCGGATCGTCGCCCTTCGCGCCGATGTCCCACGCCACCGACGGCGCGACCGGTCCCATGATCACGTCGCACTGCTTGAACGCTTCCTGGAAGTCCTGCGCGATGATGCGGCGGATCTTCTGCGCCTGCAGGTAGTACGCGTCGTAGTAGCCGTGCGACAGCACGTAAGTGCCGACCAGAATGCGGCGCTTCACTTCGGGGCCGAAGCCTTCGGCGCGCGACTTCTTGTACATGTCCAGCAGATCGCGGTACTCGGCCGCGCGGTGGCCGAAGCGCACGCCGTCGAAACGCGACAGGTTCGACGAGGCTTCGGCCGGCGCGATCACGTAGTAGACCGGGATCGACAGTTCGGTTTTCGGCAGCGACACCTCGACGAGCGTCGCGCCGAGCGCTTCGTACTGCTTCAACGCGGCGTCGATCGACGCGCGCACGTCGTCGGCGAGACCGGCGCCGAAGTACTCCTTCGGCAGGCCGATGCGCAGGCCGGCGAGCGGCTTGTCCGCGCCGCCGTCACGCCACGACTTGCCGAGGTAGCGCGTGTAATCCTCGTGCTCGTGCGACAGGCTCGTCGAGTCGCGCTCGTCGAAGCCGGCCATCGCGTTGAGCAGCGTCGCGCAGTCCGCGGCGCTTTGCGCCATCGGGCCGCCCTGATCGAGCGACGACGCGAACGCGATCATGCCGTAGCGCGACACGCGGCCATACGTCGGCTTGATGCCCGTGATACCCGAGAACGACGCCGGCTGACGGATCGAGCCGCCAGTGTCGGTGCCGGTCGCGGCGGGCGCGAGTCGCGCGGCCACGGCGGCCGCCGAGCCGCCCGACGAGCCGCCCGGCACGGCCTTGCGGTCCCACGGATTCTGGACGGCGCCAAAGTACGAATTCTCGTTGGACGAGCCCATCGCGAACTCGTCCATGTTGGTCTTGCCCACGCACACCATGCCGGCGTTCTGCAGACGCGCGACCACGGTCGCATCGAACGGGCTCTCGTAGTTCGCGAGCATCTTCGAGCCGGCCGTGGAGCGCCAGCCCTTCGTGACGAACACATCCTTGTGCGCGATCGGCACGCCGACGAGCGGGCCGGCGTGGCCGGTGTGCAGCAGCGCGTCGGCGGCTTTCGCCTGCGCGAGCGTCAGTTCGGGATCGACCTGGATGAACGCGTTCAGGCTGTTGGCCGCGTCGATCCGCTTGAGGTACAACTGCGCCAGTTCGACTGCGGAGCATTCCTTGGCCGCGAGCGCGGCGCGCAGTTCGGTCAAACTTTTTTCATGCATTGCGTTTTATCCTGGAAAGCGCGGCAGCGTAGTGACGCTGCCGTGGAGGCGTTCGGTTGCCCGTCGGCAGACGGCCCGGCAAGGTACGCGGCGACGCCGCGCGGCTGCGGCACGAAAGACTCGCGCCGACGCCGGGCCGAGGGTCTGCCCGGCGGGTCTTATTCGATCACCTTCGGCACGAGATACAAGCCGTCCTGAACGGCCGGCGCGGGGCGCTGGAAAGCCTCGCGCTCGACCGTCTCGGTGACGGCGTCGTCACGCAGACGCAGCGCGACGTCTTCGATCTGCTCGATCGGGTGGGCAAGCGGGGCGATGCCGGTGGTATCGACCGCCTGCATCTGCTCGACGAGGCCGAAAAAATCATTGAGCTGGGCACGCGTGTGCTCTGCGTCGGAATCGGCCAGTTCGAGCCGCGCGAGATGCGCGATGCGTTTTACATCGGTCAGGGTCAGAGCCATGCAGTCACCGGAAAGGGTGGAATCCCACAACAGTTAAAAAGTCGCGCTGTAACAGCGGGTTACGACAAGATAGGACAATCTGAAAAAAGGAGCGGCAACGGAAAAATGTACGCTCCGTTTCCTTCAAAACATCCAAAATTATAAGGTATCATTACGCGTTCGACCCAAACCCGGACCGACTTACCAAGGCCTTACGGACAATTCAAAGAACGTCCGGCGTTTTCCGCCCTGGCTTTGCAACGGCCTCCGGTAGACTCCCCCGCGGCTTCAAGTTCATGTGGCGTCGCTACCGCCCGGTTGAAGCTGTTATTTATTCCGCTGCCGTCCTACGCATACGGTGCGAGGCCCGGCCCCCAGCGAGACAGGATTTTGAATGTTCGGTTTTTTGCGCAGCTACTTCTCCAACGATCTGGCCATTGACCTCGGCACCGCCAACACGCTTATCTACATGCGCGGCAAGGGCATCGTTCTCGACGAACCGTCGGTCGTGTCGATCCGCCAGGAAGGCGGCCCGAACGGCAAGAAGACCATTCAGGCAGTCGGCAAGGAAGCCAAGCAGATGCTCGGCAAGGTGCCGGGCAACATCGAGGCGATCCGCCCGATGAAAGACGGCGTGATCGCCGACTTCACCGTCACCGAGCAGATGATCAAGCAGTTCATCAAGACTGCTCACGAATCGCGCATGTTCTCGCCGTCGCCGCGCATCATCATCTGCGTGCCGTGCGGTTCGACCCAGGTAGAGCGTCGCGCGATCAAGGAAGCCGCCCACGGCGCGGGCGCCTCGCAGGTGTACCTGATCGAAGAGCCGATGGCCGCCGCGATCGGCGCGGGCCTGCCGGTGTCGGAAGCAACGGGTTCGATGGTCGTCGACATCGGCGGCGGCACGACCGAAGTCGGCGTGATCTCGCTCGGCGGTATCGTGTACAAGGGCTCGGTGCGCGTCGGCGGTGACAAATTCGACGAAGCGATCGTCAACTACATCCGCCGCAACTACGGCATGCTGATCGGCGAGCAGACCGCCGAAGCGATCAAGAAGGAAATCGGCTCCGCATTCCCGGGCTCCGAAGTCAAGGAAATGGAAGTGAAGGGCCGCAATCTGTCGGAAGGCATTCCGCGCAGCTTTACGATCTCCAGCAACGAAATCCTCGAAGCGCTGACCGATCCGCTGAACCAGATCGTGTCGTCGGTAAAGATCGCACTGGAACAAACGCCGCCGGAACTCGGCGCGGACATCGCCGAGCGCGGCATGATGCTGACCGGCGGTGGCGCGCTGCTGCGCGATCTCGACCGACTGCTGGCCGAAGAAACCGGCCTGCCGGTGCTCGTCGCCGAAGATCCGCTGACTTGCGTCGTGCGCGGATCGGGCATGGCGCTCGAGCGCATGGACAAGCTCGGCAGCATTTTCTCGTACGAGTAAGCGAGCCTTCCTCCCATGTCAGTAGCGCGGATCTGGCACACGGCCCCTTGCGGGCCGCTTTGTCATTGGCTGGGCCGACCAGCCTCCGCGCGCTGACCGCGCTTGCCTAGCGCGCCGCCGTCTCACCCAACCGCTCACGCCCCCGGCGCCGACCATGGAATACAGTCCGCCGCCCCTGTTCAAGCAAGGCCCCTCCGCTCTCGCGCGACTGGTGTTCTTCGTCGTGCTGGCGCTCGCCCTGCTGATCTCCGACGCCCGCTTCCAGACGCTCGAAATCGTCCGCGGCGTGCTCGGCGCGGGTCTTTATCCGTTGCAGCGCGCGGCGCTCGTGCCGCGCGACATCTTCATGGGCGCCGCCGATCTCGCCGTGACGAGCGCCACGCTACGCAACGAAAACGCGAAGCTGCGCGAGAAGGATCTGCAACTGTCGCAGCAGGCCAACACGGCCGCGTCGCTCGCTGCCGAGAACAGCCATCTGCGCGCGCTGATGCAACTGTCGCAGCAGTTGACCACGCAATCGCTTCCCGCCGAAATCCAGTACGACACGCGCGACCCGTTCACGCAGAAGGTCGTGATCGGACGCGGCGCTCAACAAGGCATCCAGAACGGCTCGCCGGTCGTCGACGAGGACGGCGTGATCGGCCAGGTCACACGCGTGTTCCCGCTGCAGGCCGAAGTCACGCTGCTGACGGACAAGGACCAGGCGGTGCCGGTCGAAATTCTGCGCACCGGCTTGCGCAGCGTGATCTACGGCACGCCGAAGGGCGACACGCTCGATCTGCGCTTCGTGCCGATCAGCGCGGACGTGCAAACCGGCGACGAGCTCGTCACCAGCGGTCTCGACGGCGTATATCCGCCGGGGCTGCCGGTCGCGAAGGTCGTACGCGTCGACAAGCAGGCCGACACCGCGTTTGCCCGCGTGGTCAGTCTGCCGGTCGCGGCGGTGCGCGGCGCGCGTCAGGTGCTGGTGCTGCACGTCCAGAACACCGCGCCGCCGCGCCCGGCCGACGAACCCGACGCGGCAACCGTCGCGAAAGAGGCGAAAGCGAAGAAGGGCGTCAAAGCCGCGGAAGGCAAGGGCGCGGCGGAGAAATCCACCGGCAAGTCGGCGGACAAGAACGCCGCCGATAAAGCCGCGGCCGAAAAGCCGGCAGCCAAATCCACGGAGAAGGCGCCGGCCAAACCCGCCGCCGACAAGAAGCCCGAAAAGCTCGCCGTCGACAAGAAGCCCGAAAAGCCCGCAGCCGACAGAAAAGCCGAAAAACCGGCCGCCGCGAAGAACGCGAAGCCGCAAGCCGAGCCGGGGGCTCAGCCATGAATCGCCCGCAATACATCCTGCAGCCGGTCAACCCGTACTTCATCGCGTTCAGCCTCGCCTCCGCGTTCCTGCTGAACCTGATGCCGTGGGGGCGTCTCGCCGGCGTGCCCGATTTCGTCGCGCTCGTATTGCTATTCTGGAATGTGCATCAGCCGCGCAAGGTCGGCATGGGCATCGCGTTTTTTCTCGGCCTGCTGATGGACGTGCACAACGCGAGCCTGCTCGGCGAACACGCGCTCGCCTACACGCTGCTGTCGTACGGGGCGATCACGATTCACCGCCGCGTGCTGTGGATGTCGCTCGGCGTGCAAACCTTCGCGGTGATGCCGCTACTCGTCGTCGCGCAACTGGTGCCGTTCGTGATCCGCCTGTTGACCGGTGCGGCGTTTCCGGGCTGGAGTTATCTGATCGACGGTTTCGTCGAAGCCGCGCTGTGGCCGCTCGCGAGCATCTTGCTGCTGATGCCGCAGCGCCGCCCGGCTGACCCGGACGATACGCGCCCCATTTGATCCCGCATCGGGCCCGCCGCCCGGGGCCAGTTTGGGCGCACACTCTTGATGGCCGCACGCCGGCCTTTTGCAGAATCGCATGACCGAATTCAAGGACACTCAACAGCAGCTCACGAAATTCCGCCTGCGCGTCGCGGCGGCGGGCCTGTTCGTGTTCGTCTGCTTCGGGCTGATCGGCTTCCGCTTCCTGTTCCTGCAGGTCTGGCACTACAGCAAGTACTCGCTGCAGGCCGATGAAAACCGCATCTCCGTCGCGCCGATCGTGCCGAACCGCGGCATCATCACCGACCGCAACGGCGTCGTGCTCGCGAAGAACTACTCGGCCTACACGCTCGAAATCACACCGTCGAAGCTGAACGACACGCTCGATAACGTGGTCGACAACCTCGCCACGGTAGTCTCGATCGACGCGCGCGACCGCCGCCGCTTCAAGAAACTGCAGGAAGACTCGAAGAATTTCGAAAGTCTGCCGATCCGCACGCGCCTGACCGACGACGAAGTCGCGCGCTTCACCGCGCAGCGCTTCCGCTTCCCCGGCGTCGAAGTGCGCGCGCGGCTGTTCCGCCAGTACCCGCTCGGGCCGACCGCCGCGCACGTGATCGGCTACATCGGACGGATTTCGCAGCGCGACCAGGACCGCATCGACGACGCCAGCGATCAGAACGACAGCGATCCGGACCACTACGATCCGCGTCTGGACGCGAACAACTACAAGGGCACCGATTACATCGGCAAGATCGGCGTCGAGCAGAGCTACGAAACCGAGCTGCACGGCCAGACCGGCTTCGAGGAAGTCGAGGTGACGGCGGGCGGCCGCCCGGTGCGCACGCTGTCGCGCACCCAGGCGACGCCGGGCAACAACCTCGTGCTGTCGCTCGACATCGGCCTTCAGCAGGTCGCCGAACAGGCGTTCGCCGGACGTCGCGGCGCGCTCGTCGCGATCGAGCCGTCCACCGGCGACGTGCTCGCGTTCGTGTCGGCGCCGAGCTTCGACCCGAATTCATTCGTCGACGGCATCGACCAGCAGACCTGGGACGAGCTGAACAACTCGCCCGACCATCCGCTGCTGAACCGGCCGCTACACGGCACCTACCCACCGGGCTCGACCTACAAGCCGTTCATGGCGCTCGCCGCGCTGTCGCTGCACAAGCGCACGCCGAGCTGGGGCTTCCAGGACCCCGGCTACTACACGTTCGGCGGACACACGTTCCGCAACGACGTGCGCTCGGGCCAGGGTTGGGTGGACATGAATCGCGCGATCGTCGTGTCGAACGACACGTACTTCTACATGCTCGCGCACGATCTCGGCGTCAACAACATCGCGAACTTCATGAAGCCGTGGGGTTTCGGGCAGATCACCGGCATCGACATCGCCGGCGAAGCGAAGGGCATCCTGCCGTCGACCGACTGGAAGCGCCATGCGTATCGCCGCCCCGAGCAGCAGAAGTGGTACGAAGGCGAAACGGTCAGCCTCGGCATCGGTCAGGGCTACAACTCGTTCACGATCCTGCAGCTCGCGCATGCCACCGCAACGCTCGCGAACAACGGCGTCGTGATGAAGCCGCACCTCGTGCGCGACATCGAGAATCCGATCACGAAGGACACGCGGCCGGTGGTGCGCGACCCGAGCGACAAGATCGCGGTCAAGCAGCAGGATATCGACTTCATCAAGCACGCGATGGAAGGCGTGGTCACGAACGGCACGGCGGCCAAGGTGTTCGCGGGCGCCGCGTACCAGGCGGCGGGCAAGACCGGTACCGCGCAGGTGTACTCGCTGCAGGGCGCGAACTACAAGGGTCACGCGATCGCCGAGAATTTGCGCGATCACGCGCTGTTCATTGCGTTCGCGCCAGTCGAGCAACCGAAGATCGCGCTCGCGCTGATCGTCGAAAACGGCGGCTGGGGCGCGGAGGCGGCCGGTCCGATCGCGCGCCGGGTGCTCGACTATTACCTGGTCGGCAAGAACAAGCCCGGCGTGGTGGAAGCCGCCGTCGCGGCGGCGGCATCGAACACCGCCGAAGCGTCCGCGCCACAGGTCGGTGAGACGCCAACGCAGCATGAGGGCGCCCAGCCGCTGAGGATTGCGGCGGGCTTCAAGGCACTGCCGGTGCCGGGGGCGGCGGCTGCCGTGGCGGCCTCGGGTGAGTCGGCGGCTGTTGCGGCTTCGGACGCGAATGGCGCGTCCGTGCCGGTGGCGGCATCGGCTGGCGCGGCGGCAACGGTGCCGGCCAGCGCACCGGCAGCGGCTTCGGCCGGCGCGGCGCGGGCGGCGTCGGCGGCCAGGCCGGCATCGGCTTCCGCCGCGGCAAAGCAATCCGCGTCGCGTACGTCCGGCGCCCCGCACAAACCCCGTCCGGCCAGTGAGCCGGCGCCGAGCGTCGCGGCCCCCTCGCGCGAGGACAGCGTCCAGGGCGCGTCACCGCGCCAGCCCGCCACCGGCGGTATCGACGAATAAGGAGAAAGGCATGCAATTCGACAAGCGCGCCTGGCTCGACCGCATCAAGCGGATGTTCGCGGGCTTCGACCGTCCGCTCGCACTGATCGTGTTTCTGCTGCTGTGCGTCGGCATCGTCACGCTGTACAGCGCGAGTCTCGACGTGCCGGGCCGCGTCGAAGACCAGCTGCGCAACATCCTGCTCACCTTCGTGCTGATGTGGGGGCTCGCCAATGTGCCGCCCAATACGCTGATGCGCTTCGCGGTCCCGCTTTACACGTTCGGGATCGCGCTACTGGTCGCAGTCGCGATGTTCGGTCTCACGCGCAAGGGCGCGAAGCGCTGGATCAACGTCGGCGTGGTGATCCAGCCATCGGAAATACTGAAGATCGCGACACCGCTGATGCTCGCCTGGTACTACCAGCGCCGCGAAGGCGTGATGCGCTGGTACGACTACCTGGTCGGCTTCGCGATCCTCATCGTGCCGGTCGGCCTGATCGCGAAACAGCCCGACCTCGGCACGGCCGTGCTCGTGTTCGCCGCCGGCCTGTTCGTGATTTACTTCGCGGGGCTGAGCTTCAAGCTGATCGTACCGGTGCTGATCGCAGGCGTGATCGCGGTTGTGTCGATCGCGGCGTTCCAGGACAAGATCTGTCAGCCCGAAGTGCAGTGGCCGCTAATGCACGACTATCAGAAGCACCGTATCTGTACGCTGCTCGATCCGACCTCGGACCCGCTCGGCAAAGGCTTCCACACGATTCAGGCGGTGATCGCGATCGGTTCGGGCGGCCCGCTCGGCAAGGGCTGGCTGAAGGGTACGCAAGCGCATCTGGAGTTCATCCCCGAGAAGCACACCGACTTCATCTTCGCGGTGTTTTCGGAAGAGTTTGGTTTGGCGGGCGGGATCGTGCTACTCACGCTGTACATGCTATTGATCGCGCGCGGGCTCTACATCGCGGCCAACGGCGCGACCTTGTTCGGGCGATTATTGGCCGGCTCTTTGACGATGGCGTTCTTCACGTACGCGTTCGTCAATATCGGCATGGTGAGCGGGATTCTGCCGGTGGTCGGCGTGCCGTTGCCGTTCATGAGTTACGGTGGCACCGCGCTGACTACATTGGGTGTCGCGACCGGGCTGATCATGAGTGTCGCGCGACAGAAGCGGTTGATGCAGAGCTAAGCGTCGCTAGCGGCACGCAGCAATCGAAAATGCAAAAGGGCGCTCGTTGCGAGCGCCCTTTTGCTTTATTGCTACCTCATTACTGCGGCTTCACTTCCTTCTGATCGCGCAACTGCGCGCTCAACTGCTGATACTTCAGGCGCGCGGCCGGATCGCCCTGCGCCGCCGCGGCCGCGTAATACGCGCGTGCCACATTCAGATTCCGGTCGACACCATCGCCGCCGCGCTCGTAGAACGAGCCAGTCACATACTGCGCGGTCATGTCGCCGCCCTGCGCCGCCTTCTTGTACCAGACGAACGCCTGCTTGTTGTCGCGCTCGGTACCGCGTCCGTCGAGGAACTGGTTCGCGAGCGCGAGCTCCGCCTGCACATGACCCTGCGCAGCCGCCTTCATGAACCAGCGATGCGCCTCCACGGGGTCGCGCTCGACGAACTCGCCATCGTCGTACATCTTGCCGTACACATATTGCGCGTGCGACATGTTCGCGTCGGCGGCCTTGCGCAGCCACTTCTTGCCTTCGTCGACGTTGACCGGCGTGCCTTCGCCGTTGAGCAGCATCATCGCGTAGTTGAATTGGGCGAGCCGGCTGCCGCGCTCGGCGGCCTCGCGGAATTCGGTCAGCGCAGCGGCGAGGTTGCCGGCGTTGTAATCGGCCACTGCGGATTGCGTCTGCGGATCGTTCGCTCTTGCGACGTGATCCTGTGCGTGCGCGGCGCTCCATGCGGTACTCGCAAGCAGCGCCGCCGCCGTAATGGTCACTTGCGCGGTCACCCGCGCAATCCTCGGCCCGGCGCCCCCCTGCACTCTGCCGTTCATGACCTCACCTCCTGCAATGCCTGACGCGTCGCGCGCAACATCCAGATCACGTCGGCGGCCAGCGCCACGAAGCGAAAGCCCGCGTCGCGATGCTGCCGCGCGCTGGCCACGTCCATCGCGAAGATGCCGGCGGCAATACCGGCCTTGTCCGCCGCGCTGACGATACGCGCCATCGCTGCCTGCACGTCCGCGTGCTTCGCGTCGCCCAGATGACCGAGGCTCGCGGCGAGATCGGCCGGCCCGACGAACACGCAGTCGACGCCCGGCGTCGCCGCGATCTGCTCGACCTCCCGCAAGCCGCGCGCCGATTCGATCTGCACAATCGTCGCGATCTGTGCGTTGGCCGTCTGCACGTAGTCGCGTCGCATGCCGTAGCCGGCCGCACGCACGACGCCCGCGACACCGCGCAGTCCGTCGAGGGCCTCGGCGGTCGGATATTGGGTGAGCCGCACGGCGCGTGCCGCGTCTTCAGCGGATTCGATGTTCGGGAACATCAGCGTGCGCGCGCCGGCGTCGAGTACGCGCTTGACGAGCCACGGCTCGCTCGCTGGCACGCGCACCACCGGCTCGCTCGGCAGATGGGCGGCGGCGATCGCGCGCAGTTGCGACTCGACGCCACCGCTATCGTTCGGCGCGTGCTCCATGTCGATCAGCAGCCAGTCGAAGCCGGCGTGCGCGAGCGCTTCGGCGCCGGCTTCGCTGCCGAGCGACAACCACAGCCCGAATAGCGGCGCGTCGTCCTTCAGACGTTGTTTGAGGGAGTTGGTGAAGGTGCTCATCGGCTGGCCTCGCGCAGGGTTGCAATGCGAAGCGGGGCCAGATAGCGAATCAGGCAGGCACCGGGGCGCTGACGGCCTCGATGCCTGCTGCGACGCGATGCGGTGACCGGCATGTCTCGCTCCGTGTGTTGGTCGGAACGATCATACCGTGACAATAACGCGAGAGTTCGCTCGCGCGCCGGGGTGTGGCTTCGGGCTGGAAGCTAGTCGCGGACCACGTCGGCCCAGCAGTTCGGCGTCTCGTACAGACGCACTTTATGCAGGCGCAGATTCACGCCGTAGTGCGCGTCGTAGACGTTCGCGAGAATATCGAACGCAATCGCGGCGAGGTTTTCGACCGTGGGAATGCGATCGATCACGACCGTCTTGTGACCCGCCATGCTGTCGAGAAAGTCACGCACCTGCGTGTCGCCTTCGTAGACGAGAAACGCGTGGTCCCACTTGTCGACCAGGTGTTCGGTTGCGAGCGACTTCACGTCGGCGAAGTCCATCACCATGCCGCGGTCGGGCGCGCCTTCGGTGTCGACCAGATCGCCTTGCAGCGTGATTTCGAGCACATAGCGATGGCCGTGCAGATTACGGCACTGGCTGCGGTGATCGGGGATGCGGTGGCCCGCGTCGAATTCGAGTTTTCGGGTAATCGTCAGCACGGCAAATCAGGGAATGTTCAGATACTTGTGAGTCTGCATCGACAGGCGCCACTGCGGATGACGCTTGCACCAGTCGATCGCGAGCTTCGTGTTGATATCGCGCGAAGGACCGTCCATCGGCTGGACGAGGAAATACTCGAAGTCGAGCTTCGCGTAGTCGGCGAGGCGCTGGTTGTCCTGAGGGATCACGACCTTCAGTTCGTTGCCCTTGGTCACGACGAGCGGCGCGTCGGCCTTCGGGCTCACGCAGATCCAGTCGATCGTGTCGAGCACCGGCAACGAGCCGTTGGTCTCGATCGCGATCTCGAAGCCGGCCGCGTGCAGCGCGTCGACGAGCGGCTGATCGATCTGCAGCATCGGCTCGCCACCGGTGCATACGACGAAGCGTTCGCCCTCGCCTTGCGGCCATTGCGACGCGATCATCGCGACGAGTTCGTCAGGTGTGCGGTACTTGCCGCCGTTCTCGCCGTCGGTGCCGACGAAATCGGTGTCGCAGAAACGGCAGACCGCTTCCGCGCGATCCTCTTCGCGGCCCGACCACAGATTGCAGCCCGCGAAACGGCAGAACACGGCCGGCCGCCCGGCATTCGCGCCCTCGCCCTGCAACGTGTAGAAGATTTCCTTGACCGCGTACGTCATGCTGCTATCTGTCCTGTGTTCCTGAATCAATGATGCGCGCTCTTGCGCGAACCGTCACACTGGCTCGGTGACTTTTTCACCGGCGAGGTAAGCCTCATAGCCACGTTTGCGCAACCGGCATGCCGGGCATTCGCCGCAGCCGAAGCCCCATGAATGCAGCTCGGCGCGTTCGCCGAGGTAGCACGTGTGCGTTTCGACGCGCACCAGTTCGACCAGTGCGTCGCCGCCGAGCTCGTGTGCGAGACGCCATGTGTCGGCCTTGTCGAGCCACATCAGCGGTGTCTCAAGCGCGAAGCGCGTGTCCATGCCGAGATTCAGCGCGACCTGCAGCGCCTTCATCGTGTCGTCGCGGCAATCGGGGTAGCCCGAGAAGTCCGTCTCGCACATCCCGCCGACCAGCACCTGCAAACCGCGCCGATATGCGATGGCCCCGGCAATCGTCATGAACATCAGATTGCGGCCCGGCACGAACGTGTTCGGCAACCCATTGGCCGTGGCTTCGATTTCGATCTCGCGCGTCATCGCGGTGTCGCTGATCGCGCCGAGCAGCGACAGGTCGATCGTGTGATCGTCGCCGAGACGATCGGCCCATGCAGGAAACGCACGCACGACAGCCTGGCGGAACCCCTCGCGGCATTCAAGCTCGACGCGATGACGCTGACCATAATCGAAGCCGATCGTTTCGACCGTGTCGTAACGATCGAGCGCCCACGCGAGACACGTGGCGGAATCCTGGCCGCCGGAAAACAGCACGAGCGCGCTACGCTTAGCGTCTTTGCGGATCACCGTGATACTCCGTGAATGAGAGTGCCACGTCGCGCTGCGCGAGGTGCGCTATGCGAGCAACGCGGCGCGACGTGTGCCGGCATTGTGCCGGCCCAAAGCAGTATAGGTCGCGCGTTGCGCGTGAACGTGGCTGGGCGCTTATACCGCCGATCGTCGGGCGAAGGGTTGGGTGCTTCGGTGCGATACGCTCGGCACCGCATTCGCGCGGTGTACGACCGCGTGCGACGCCTGCAGGCAAGTCTTTGAACTGGCGCGATTTTATCACGCGGCACCGAATGTCACCGACGCCTGCTGTCCTACGCGCGCGGTTCCAACTGCATGGCGAGCCAAAGTGACGACTTGTCCGCCAAACGGAAAAGCCCCAGGAATCTTGCGATTTCCTGGGGCTGAATCCTGGTGGCCTGGGGCGGAATCGAACCACCGACACGCGGATTTTCAATCCGCTGCTCTACCAACTGAGCTACCGGGCCAACGAAGAACGAAACTATATCAAGCGATCCGCAGTTCAGCAAGCCCTTTCATAAAAAATTTTGCCTAGCCGCGTTCGCATGCAACAGGTGGCGCTCACTCGCCCTTGTTCTTGCCGAGATCGACGCCGAGTTGCTTCAGCTTGCGATAAAGATGCGTGCGCTCCAGACCGGTCTTCTCCGCGACGCGCGTCATGCTGCCGTTCTCGCGCGCGAGGTGATATTCGAAGTACGCGCGCTCGAACGCGTCGCGCGCATCGCGCAGCGGAATGTCGAACGAGATCGACGCGGTTTGCGCGGCGAGCGCGCCGCCGCCGACGCCATCGGCCGACAGCATCGGCAACGCGGCCGCCGACGCGACCGACGATGCGCTGACGGGCAACGCCGGCTTCGCGGCCACACCGCCTGGCACGGCCGCCGAGTTGCCGCGCGCGAGTCCTTGCTCGACCGCCTTCAGCAGCTTCTGCAACGCGATCGGCTTTTCGAGGAAGTTGAGCGCGCCGATCTTGGTGGCCTCGACCGCGGTGTCGATCGTCGCGTGACCGGACATCATGATGACGGGCATCGTCAATTGACCTTGCGCGGCCCATTCCTTGAGCAGCGTCACGCCGTCGGTGTCCGGCATCCAGATGTCGAGCAGCACGAGGTCCGGCGCCTGACGCAGCCGGAACTCGCGCGCTTCCTGCGCGTTTTCAGCGGCCTCCACGACGTGTCCTTCGTCGCTGAGGATCTCCGAGAGCAGTTCCCGGATGCCCATTTCATCATCTACCACCAGGATGGTTGCCATTTACGCTGCCCTTGTCTGCACTGTTGCTTTTGTCGTTCCCTGCGACGCTCCACCATGCGCCGGATGCGCACCCGAACCAGGTGCACCCGGCTGCGCGGGGTCGTCCGCCAGTTGAAGGAAGAGAATCGAAATCTGCGCGCCTTCGATCACGTCGCCAGCCTTCATGCGATTGCGAATGTCGATGCGCGCGCCATGTTCGTCGACGATCTTCTTGACCATCGCAAGTCCCAGACCCGTACCTTTGGCCTTGGTCGTCACGTACGGCTCGAACGCGCGCGTGAGGATACGCGCGGGAAAGCCCGGTCCGTTATCCGACACGGTCAGACGCACCGCGACGCGCGCCTTGCCTTGCACGTCGGGGTCTCCGTATTCTACTGTCCTCGTCTCGAGCAAAACACGCGGATGCGCGACTTCGGCGACCGCGTCCTGCGCGTTCTGCAGCAGGTTGTGGATCACCTGACGCAATTGCGTCGCGTCGCCGCGTATCGCGGGCAGGGCCGCGAGCTCAATCTGGATCGCGCCCTTGCCTTCCTCGATACCGTACAGCGTGAGCACCTCGCTGACCAGATCGTTCAATTGCAGATGCGCGAGCACCGCGGGCGGTGTGCGCGCGTAGTCGCGGAAATCGTCGACCATCTGCTTCATCGCGGCGACCTGATTGACGATCGTCGTCGCACCGCGCTTCAGCACGTCCGCATCCGACGGCGCGAGCTTGTCGGCGAGCTTCATCTGCAAACGCTCGGCCGACAATTGAATCGGCGTGAGCGGATTCTTGATCTCGTGCGCAAGGCGCCGTGCGACTTCGCCCCATGCAATCGAACGCTGCGCGGAGATCACGTCGGAGATGTCGTCGAATACGACCACGTAGCCAGAGGTCTGGATGTCTTCGGCATCGCGCTCGTTCGCCGCGACGAGGCGCGCGCCCCGCACGAGCAACGTGAGCGGCTCGGTCTCGCCGGGTACAGGCACCGAGAACTGCTGCTGCCAATGGCCGTTATCGTCATGGCCGTCTTCGCTCGCCGCTTCGCGATCGGCGAATGCCTTGCGCACCATCGCGCCGAATTCGCCGAGCACGCCGATCTGATCGAGCGACGATCCGAGCACCGTCTGGAACGGCTGACGGAAAATCCGCTCGGCGCCGCGATTCGCAGTGGTCAGCCGGAACTGTCGGTCGAACACGAACACGCCCGCGGTCAGGTTCGCGAGGATGCTCTCCAGATACGCCTTCGAATGCTCGAGCGCGATACGATTTTTCTCGACCGCCCCGCGCGCTTCCGCCAACTGCCGCGTCATTGCGTTGAACGACTGCGTGAGGAAGCCCAGTTCGTCGCGCGACTTGATCTCGCGCTTCGGCGTGTAGTCGCCCTCGGTGATTTCCTTCGTGCCCTGCGCGAGCAGGAACAGCGGCCGCGCGAGCTGATTGCCGAGCGCGAGCGCGAGCATCATCGCGATGAAGGTCGCGAGAAACAGCGACAGCGTCAGCGTGCCGATGTACATCTTGCGCAGGCCCGTACGGCCGAGCGCCTTCTCCTGATACTCGCGATACGCGCGCTGCACCGCGTCGGCGTTGCGCGCGAGTGTCGTCGAAACTGGCTGCGTCAGTTGCAGGAAGCGTTCGGCGGGCTGCAATAGCGATGCGTTCGCATCGGGAATACGCTGCACCACGCGCAGACGCAGCGCGCCCTTGCCGCCCTGCGCATGCGCGTCGCCGTCCACCTCGCCTTCGATCGCCGCATAGCCGTGGCCGCGCGCCTGCTCGATCATCAGCGGTGTCGGCAGATCGTTCGGCAGCAGCATCGCGTAATTGCTGGACGCCTGCGCGACCACGTGCATGTCCGGCGTCGCGCCCGACATGCTGCGGGTCGGCTCGACGATCGTCGCGTCCTGCACGCCGAACTGGTCGCGCAGACGCAGCAACGTCAGCGTGGTGCCGGCCGCATCCGCGCTCGCGATCTGCTCGGACATCAGACGCGCCTTCGTCTGCAAATCGGACAGCGACGCGTCGAGCATGCCGCGCCCGAGATTGAGGCCGGACGCTAGCGCGGTTTCGACGTTCACGTCGAACCATGACTCGATGCTGCGCGACACGAACTGATACGACACGATGTAGATGATGCCGCCCGGCACCACGCCGACCAGCGCCATGAAGAACGCAAGCTTCGCGAGCAGCCGTGTACCGAATTTGCCCGTGCGTAATCGCACGACGATGATGACGACGAGCGTCGCCACCACCAGCAGAAAGATCATCGCGACCGCGACGTTGGCCGCGTACAGCCACTGGTAATAGCGGTCGAAGAATTCGGTGTTCGCGCTCGCGGCGGCCAGCAATACGAGCAGCAGCACGGCCGTGACCGCGACCGTCGACACCAGCACGCGCACGACGATGCTGCTGACACTGGTGGAAGATGAGCGCACTTTATTTAGCACGATCTGCCGCCGTGAAAGTGAAGCGCTTCCAATCAGAGGCGAGGTTCCAGTCGCGGTTGTTCACCGCGTCGATCTGGAATGGCTTGGGCATCAGCCCGATATCGAGTTGCATGCGCACCGACGCGTTATAGGTTTCGCCGACACGCACCTCATTGCGGTCAATCACGTGCCACGAGGTCACGTGCTTGATCACCGCGAGCGCGTCCTTCAGCGTGGAAAAGCCGAGCTGCAAGCCGCCCGATTGCACGCTCGACACGCGATATTCGCGCGTGAGCGGCTGGAACGACAGCCGCAAGCTTTGCGATACGCTGACTGGCTGCTCGTCGAACCAGTACCAGCGGGGCCGGCTCAGTTCGAAATCGGTCGTGAAATAAAGCGGAATGCCTTTGTTGACCGCGTCTTCGAGATTGCTGTTCAGCTCGAATTCGAAATGCGCATCGAGACTCCAGCCGCCGTTGTCGGCCTGCAGCGACGCCCGCTGCACCGCGATCGAGTCAGCGTGCGCCGCGCCCGGCGCTGCAAGCCAGACGGCCAGCGCGATCCAGAGCACGGCAGCGAGCCGAAGCGGGAAGAAGCGTTTTATGGTCACCGTTTCTGAAAGCGCGCGTAGAAAAATCCGTCGTGGTCTGAGTTCGTGCCGGCGCTGAAATCAGCGGGTCGTCCAGCATGAGAACCGGCCGATGAGTCGGCGGGCGCGCGGGCAACTGAGGGTAAAAGCTGCCCCGGCGCGTCCAATCGTACCGCATCCTGATGCTGGTTTCCAAACCACTGAGCCTGCAACTCGCCTTCTTCGGGGAAGATCGAACAGGTAACGTAAAGCAGCTCACCGCCGGGTTTCACGAGCGGCCACAGCGCGTCGAGAATGCGGCGCTGTTCGGCGACGAGCGCGGCGATATCCGACTGGCGACGCAACCAGCGGATATCCGGATGACGCCGCACGATGCCCGACGCAGAGCACGGCACGTCGGCGAGAATGCGGTCGAACGGCTGATCAAGATCGTCGTGCCACTGCACGGGGTTGCCCGCGTCGCCGATGCGCACTTCCGCTTCGAGCTTCAGACGCCGCAGGTTTTCGCCGATGCGGCGCGCGCGCGACGCATCGCTTTCGAGCGCAACGAGTTGAATGTTGGCGAGTTCGAGCAGATGGCCGGTCTTGCCGCCAGGGGCCGCGCATGCGTCGAGCACGCGCATGCCGTCACGCACGCCGAGCAGTTGCGCGGCGAGTTGCGCGCCTGCGTCCTGTACAGACACGACCCCTTCGCTGAAGCCCGGAATGCGCTCGACCGGTATCGCCGTGGCGAGGGTGACCGCGTGCTCGCCCGTCTTGCTCGCGGCGATCTGCTGGCGTTGCAGCTCTTGCAGATAGGCGTCGACCGTCGAATGGCGTGCGTTCACGCGCAACGTCAGCGGACCTTGCGTGTTGCCGACGGCCAGCACCGATTGCCATGCCTCCGGCCATGCGCGCTTCACCGCGTCGATCCACCACGCCGGATAGTTCCAGCGCGCGGCTTCGTCGGCTTGCACGGCGGCGAGCAACATGTCGCGCTCGCGCAGGAAGTTACGCAGCACCGCATTGACGAGCCCCTTCGCGAACCCGAACTCGCGGCGTGCGGCAATCGCCCTGACCGCCTGATCGACGACCGTAAACGGCGTGTAAGCGGCGCTCGCTTCGTCGTCGACGAGCAGTGCGAACGCGCACGCCAGCACATGCGCGACGTGCGGCGGCGGCGCTTTCTTCACGAGCTTCGCAATCAGCCACTCGGCGGTCGCGAGACGGCGCATCGTGCGATAGGCGATGTCCTGCACCGCGCCGCGCGCCGCCGCGGCGTTGCCCTCGGGCATCGACACGAGCACGCTCTGCAGCGCCGCGGGCAAGGCCGCGCCGAGACGCACGGCGCCGACGGCCTGAGCCGCGCAGTCGAGCGCGAACCCGAGCGATTCGGGCGACAGATGCAGCGCCGACAAACGGGATTCGCGCGAGCGCGCCGACGAGGAAGCAGAACGCGAAGAAGGCTTTGAAGTCATGAAGGGAGCAAGGGCCAGCCGCACGGTGCGCGCGGCGCAATCAGCGCACATTGTAGCGTGGCGCCGGTGGGGCGCCGCCGTGCGGGGGCGGCGGCAGACGCTGTCGCGCGGTGGCGACGAACGGTGCGAAAAAAAAGCGAGCCTCGCGGGCCCGCTCTTCAGTACTTCAGACTCGACGCGCCGAACGACGCTGCGGCTCAGTCGAAGCGCCCGGTGCGCGCCATTTCCATCAGACGCGCGATGCGTTCTTCGGTCGCAGGGTGTGTCGAGAACAGGTTCGCGATACCGCCGCCCGAGAGCGGATTCATGATCATCATCTGCGCGGTGGCCGGATGCGCCTCGGCCGTCGGGAACGGGATGCCGCTCGCATAGCGATGGATCTTGTCGAGCGCCGACGCCAAGGCCTCCGGGTCGCCCGAAATTTGCGCGCCGCCACGGTCGGCTTCGAATTCGCGCGCACGCGAAATGGCCATCTGGATCAGCGCGCCCGCAATCGGCGCGAGCAGCGCAACCGCGATGCTCGCGATCGGGTTCGCGGGACGCCCGTTTTCGTCGCGGCCGCCGAAGAACATCGCGAAGTTCGCCAATGCGGAAATCGCGCCGGCCATGGTCGCAGAAATCGTCGAGATCAGAATGTCGCGGTGCTTCACGTGCGAAAGTTCGTGCGCCATCACGCCGCGCATTTCGCGCTCGGACAGCACGCGCAGAATGCCGGTGGTCGCCGCGACCGCCGCGTGCTCCGGATTGCGGCCAGTGGCGAATGCGTTCGGCGCGTCTTCGTTGATCAGGTAGACGCGCGGCATTGGCAGGTTCGCGCGCGTGGCGAGATCGCGCACCATCCGATAGAACTGCGGCGCACTGTTTTCGTCGACTTCCTGCGCGTTGTACATGCGCAGGACCATCTTGTCGGAGAACCAGTACGAAAAGAAATTCATCCCAAGGGCGATCACGAGCGCAAGCATCATGCCGCGCGACCCGCCGATCATCCCGCCGATCACGATGAAAAGGGCCGTAATCGCGGCCATCAACATCGCGGTTTTCACCCAATTGAACATGTCTGCAACTCCTTGCCCTGAGCGTGGCCTTCATCTCCGTGCCGCGCGATTGCGGCGCCAGATTGTAAGAGAAATGTTAGATATGGGCGATGCGGGAAAATTCAATCATCGCGAGGCGGTCGCGAGTTTGATGCCGAGGCCCACGAACGCGCTGCCGACGCCGCGATCGAGCCAACGCTTGACCGTCGGCTTGCCCGAGAAACGCTGCGTGACACTGCCCGCAATCCACGCGACGAAACTGTTCCAGACCATGCTCATCAGCACGAAGACCGCGCCGAGCGTCAAAAACGCGAAGGTCTTGTGTTCGCTGCCCGTTGCAACGAACTGCGGGAAGAACGACACGAAGAACAGCACGACCTTCGGGTTCAGCACATTGGTCCAGAAGCCTTGCAGGAACAACTGCCGCAGTGACTTCGGCGTGGACGGCGCACGCGCGTCGCTGGCGGGTGCGCCCGCGGCCGGCTTCGTGAAGATCAGGCGCACACCCAGATAGATCAGATAGATCGCGCCGACGAATTTGACGATGGTGAACGCGGTGGCCGACGCGGCCAGCAGCGCGGTCAGCCCGAACGCGCAGGCCAGCGAGTGAATGCAGCAGCCCGCCGAAATGCCGAGCGCCGACATCAGCCCCGCGCCGCGGCCCTGGGCGACGCTGCGCCCGACGATATAAGCGGTATCCGGCCCCGGCGTGATGTTCAGGAGAAAAACCGCGACGATGAAAAACTCGAAATGGACGATGCCGAACATGTGATGAACCCTCGAAAACCTAGTCTGCTGCATGAGGATTCTAACGCGCGGCTGGCTCGCGGCGGGCGCCGGGAACGCCGGCGGAATCGACGATGCTCTGGCGTGCGCGCCGCGCTTATTGCGCCTCGGGAAGCTCGAAGCGCTGGCCTGCTGCGAGCGGCGAACCGGCAAGGTATTCGCGCACCGGCAGGCGCTTGCCGCCGGGCTTCTGCAATTGCGTCAGACGCAGTGCGCCTTCGCCGCAAGCGACCAGCACGCCGTCGGCAAAAACCTCGGTGATGGTGCCCGGCGCCTTGCTGCTGCCCGACGCCGGCGAGGCAACGGCGCTGGCTGCCCAGATCTTGACGGTGTTGCCGTCGTCGAGCGTGCCGGCGCCACCGGGGAACGGATCGAACGCGCGTACCTGGCGCGCAAGCGCCTCGGCCGGGCGGCGCCAGTCGAGCGCCGCTTCGTGCTTGGCGATTTTCTCGGCGTAGGTCACGCCGTCGGCCGGTTGCGGGGTCGAGGCCAGCTTGCCGCTGCGCTCGAGCTCGATCAGCGCGTCGACGATCAGTTGTGCGCCGTGCTCAGCGAGGCGGTCGTGCAGCGTGGCGGTGGTGTCGTCGGCGGAGATCGGGGTGCGGACTTCGGAGATCATCGCGCCGGTATCGAGGCCGGCGTCCATCTGCATCAGCGTGATGCCGGTTTGGGCGTCGCCCGCCTCGATCGCGCGATGAATCGGCGCCGCGCCGCGCCAGCGCGGCAGCAGCGACGCGTGAATGTTGATGCAGCCGAAGCGCGGAATGTCGAGCACTTCCTGCGGCAGGATCAGCCCGTAGGCGGCGACCACCATCACGTCGTGCGGCGTCGCGCGCAGTTGCTCGATGCCGGCGGCGGCTTCCTCGGGGTACTTGCCGGCGCGGCGCAGCGATGTGGGCTGCGCGACTGCGAGGCCATGTTCCTGTGCGTAACGCTTGACCGGGCTTGCCTGCAGCTTCATGCCGCGTCCTGCGGGCCGGTCCGGCTGCGTCAAGACGAGCGGCACGGCAAACCCGGCGCGATGAATCGCGGCCAGCGCGGCCGCGGCGAATTCCGGCGTACCGGCGAAGATGACGCGCAACGAATGAGTCATGAATGAGCGGCGGGCAAGTTGAAAGCGCGTTACATCGCGTGGGCGAGCTTCTTCATCTTGCTCTTGATGCGCGTTTGCTTCAGCGGCGACAGATATTCGACGAACACGCGGCCCATCAGGTGATCCATCTCGTGCTGGATGCACACGGCGAGAAGCCCCTCGCAATCGAGCTCGAACGTTTCGCCCTTCTCGTTGAGCGCACGCACGCGCACTTTCTCGGCACGCTCGACGTTGTCGTAGATTCCGGGCACCGACAGGCACCCCTCTTCCGACAACTTCCTCTCATCGCTCGACCAGATGATTTCCGGGTTGATGAACGCGAGCAGTTCGTCGTGCGTTTCCGACACGTCGATCACGATCACGCGTTCGTGCACGTCCACCTGGGTGGCGGCGAGGCCGACGCCGGGCGCCGCGTACATCGTTTCGGCCATGTCGGCGACGAGGCGGCGGATACGGTCGTTGACCTCCTCGACTGGCTTCGCCACCTTGTGCAGCCGTTTGTCGGGGTAATTGAGGATGTTCAGTAAAGCCATGATTTCGAGTGTGATTTCAGACGCCGCTAACCATTGGAGGCTCGCGTTGGCCATTTGGCCAGGTTGTGAGCCCGTCGTAATACGCAGAGGATAGATGGTGTCGAACCGGTTCGATTCAACGCGCCTCGCGCGCCCGACGACGAACCCGCGCTCACGCGCGGCGTCGCGGCTATTCGCGGCTCATTGCCGTTCTATATGCACGGTTTTATTTCAGATCATGAAAATTTTAGCATGGCGCCCGCCTGCCCGCAGGCCCCGCCAGAGGAGCGACCCGCATGCACACGTTGCCCGCAACCCGTATCGAACTGACCGCCTGGCTGCGGTTGGCGCTTGCACCGGGCCTCAAACCCGCGGCGTTGCGCCTGTTGCTAGCCGCATTCGGGCTGCCGGAAGCGCTGTTTGCGCAGTCGCCGGATGCGCTCGCCGAGGTCGCCGGTGAGGCCGCGGCGCGCGCCGTGCTGGCGCCGCCGGGTCCGGCGTTCGACGGCCAGCTCGAGGCGGTGCTCGCATGGCGCGAGCAGCCGGGCAACCAGATCGTCACGCTCGACGACCCCGCTTATCCGCCCGCGCTGCTGACGATGCCCGATCCGCCGCCGCTGCTATATATAAAGGGCCGGCTCGACCTGCTCCATACGCGTGCGGTCGCGCTGGTGGGCAGCCGCAGCGCGACGCCGCAGGGCATCGAGGATGCGCGGCGGTTCGCGCACGAGCTGTCGGCGGCGGGCGTGACGGTCGTATCGGGACTCGCGCTCGGCATCGACGGCGCCGCGCATCGGGGCGGGCTGGAAGGTGTCGGCGGAACGGTCGCGGTGGTCGGCACCGGCGCGGATCTGGTCTATCCGGCCGCGCATCAGGCGCTCGCGCGGCAAATCGCGGCGCAGGGCGCGATTCTGTCGGAGTGGCCGCTCGGCACGCCGGCGCGCGCCGCCAACTTCCCGCAGCGCAACCGGCTGATCGCCGGGCTCGTCAGCGGAGTCGTGATCGTCGAGGCAGCTATGCGCTCCGGTTCGCTGATTACCGCGCGCCTTGCCAACGAGATGGGCCGCGACGTGTTCGCGTTGCCCGGATCGATTTACGCGCCGTTGTCGCGCGGCTGTCATCGAATGATCAAGCAGGGGGCGCGGCTCGTGGAAACGCCGGACGAGGTGCTGGAAGAACTGGGTTTTGACCGACGGACGGCGAGCAACGCGGGACGCGCGGCGAAGCAGGCCGTTCCGCCGGATCGGGCGCGTTCGCGCGTTTCGTCGAGCGGGACCGCTTTGCAAGCTGCGAGCGCCGCCTTCGCCGAGACACGGTCGTCCAAGCCGGGACCACTGCCGGAGCTCGCGCCCGACTCCCAACGTCTGCTCGCCGCGCTGGGCCATTCACCGACCACGCTTGAAATTCTCGCCGCCCGCACCGAGATGGAGGACGCGGCCCTGCACGCCGCCCTGCTCCGGCTCGAACTCGCCGGCGAGGTCACGCTGCTGCCCGGCGGCCGCTTCATGCGAGCCCATCATGACTGAGCCGAGACTGACCGGCATCAACGCGGATTGGCAACTTTTCGCGAGCGGCCATGCTACATTCGCGCCAAAGCATCCGACAAAGCACACAAGGAAATCACTTCATGCCCGCGCTGAACCTCGACACCGACCAGGACCGGATCGCCGAGCGCGTCAACGAACCCGACACACTGTTCGTTGCATGCCTGTGCGCGGAGTGGTGCGGAACGTGTCGCGAGTACCGGGACGCCTTCAACCAGCTGGCCGAGCGGCACCCGGAAGTCTGTTTCGCATGGATCGACATCGAAACTCATGCAGATCGGTTCGACGATCTGGACGTCGAGAATTTCCCGACCGTCCTGATCGAAGACTCGGTGACGACACGGTTTTTCGGTACGGTTTTGCCACAGGTGTCGATCGTCGAGCGGATGCTGTCGGATCTGACCGCACTGCCCGGCGTGACCGGTGCGCCGAAGCTGCGGCCGGCGCTGGCGGTCGCCTGAAGGCGGCTTCGCGCGCCGCACGGCCAGACGGAAAGCCTCGCGAAGCGCGGCTTGCGGCACGGGCCGTCGCCGACCATTTCTGGGACAGCATCGCCGCTGGCATCGCTGTCCGCACGCGGCGTTTGCCGCAGTTGATCAACCGCCGGACGCGCAATTATGATTGCGCGCTTTTATCGCACTTGACCCGTTGGGTTCGCGCCTTGTGCTATAAAGCGGTCGTTATTGGGTCGAAAGAGGTCTCAAGCGAGCGTCGCGCGCCATGTTGGCGCTCAAGGCCACCAACCCGGATCTACCAACCTCACATCGAGTCATGTCCAAAGCACTGATCATCGCCGAAAAGCCTTCTGTCGCGAACGACATCGCGCGCGCTTTGGGCGGCTTTACCAAGCATGACGAGTACTACGAAAGCGACGACTACGTTCTTTCGTCGGCAGTGGGCCATCTGCTGGAAATCGCCGCGCCCGACGAATACGAAGTCAAGCGCGGCAAGTGGAGCTTTGCCAACCTACCCGTCATTCCTCCACATTTCGATCTGAATCCGATCGCGAAGAGCGAGTCGCGCCTGAAGGTGCTGACCAAGCTGATGAAGCGCAAGGATATCGACCGTCTGATCAACGCATGCGACGCGGGGCGCGAGGGCGAGCTGATTTTCCGCCTGATTGCGCAGCACGCGAAAGCCAAACAGCCGGTGCAACGGCTGTGGCTGCAATCGATGACGGCCGGCTCGATCCGCGAGGGTTTCGCACGCCTGCGCAGCGACGAAGAGATGCAGCCGCTCGCCGACGCGGCGCGCTGCCGCTCGGAAGCGGACTGGCTCGTCGGCATCAACGGCACCCGCGCGATGACCGCGTTCAACAGCAAGGGCGGCGGCTTTTTCCTGACCACGGTCGGGCGCGTGCAGACGCCGACGCTGTCGATCGTCGTCGAGCGAGAAGAGAAGATTCGACGCTTCGTGCCGCGCGATTACTGGGAAGTGAAGGCGGAGTTCGTCTGTGCGGCCGGCTTTTACGAAGGCCGCTGGTTCGACCCGAAATTCAAGCGCGACGAGTTCGATCCGGAAAAGCGCGATTCGCGCCTGTGGTCGCTGCCCGCGGCAGAGACGATCGTCGCGGCCTGCCGTGGCCAAATGGGCGTGGTGACCGAGGAGTCGAAACCGTCGACGCAGCTGTCGCCTGCCCTCTTCGACCTGACCAGCCTGCAGCGTGAAGCCAACGGCCGCTTCGGCTTTTCGGCGAAGAATACGCTGGGCCTCGCTCAGGCGCTGTACGAAAAGCACAAGGTGCTCACCTATCCGCGAACCGACGCGCGCGCGCTGCCGGAAGACTACCTGGACACCGTCAAGCAGACGCTCGGCATGCTCAAGGAGAGCAACAACTACCTGCCGTTCGCAAAACAGGTGCTCGACAAGGGCTGGGTGAAGCCGAACAAGCGCATCTTCGACAACTCGAAGATCAGCGACCACTTCGCCATCATCCCGACGCTGCAGGCGCCGAAGAATCTGTCCGAGCCGGAACAGAAGCTCTATGACCTCGTCGTCAAACGCTTCCTCGCGGTGTTCTTCCCGGCCGCCGAATACCGTGTGACGACGCGCATCACCGAGGTGGTCGGCCATCACTTCAAGACCGAAGGCAAGGTGCTCGTCGAGCCGGGCTGGCTGCAGGTCTACGGCCGCGAAACCAGCGGCGAAGATGCGAACCTCGTGCCGGTGCAGAAGGACGAAAAGGTCAAGACCGACAAGATCGCCGCGCAGCAACTGGTCACCAAGCCGCCCGCACGCTACAACGAAGCGACGCTGCTGTCGGCGATGGAAGGCGCGGGCAAGCTCGTCGAAGACGACGAATTGCGCGAAGCGATGGCTGCCAAGGGGCTTGGCACGCCGGCGACGCGCGCGGCAATCATCGAAGGTCTGTTGACCGAAAAGTACCTGATCCGCGAAGGCCGCGATCTGATTCCGGCCGCCAAGGCCTTCCAGCTGATGACGCTGCTGCGAGGCCTCGGCGTGAAGGAGCTGACCGCGCCGGAGCTGACCGGGGAATGGGAATACAAGCTGTCGCAGATGGAGCGTGGCAACCTGCCGCGCGACGCGTTCATGCAGGAAATCGCGCGCATGACGCAAACTATCGTCAAACGCGCGAAGGAATACGATTCGGATACGATCCCGGGCGATTACGCGACGTTGCAGACGCCTTGCCCGAATTGCGGTGGCCAGGTGAAGGAAAACTACCGGCGCTTCGCGTGCTCGAAGTGCGAGTTCTCGATCTCGAAGATTCCGGGCGGCCGTCAGTTCGAAATCGCCGAAGTCGAGGAACTGCTGCAGAACAAGACGATCGGACCGCTGTCTGGCTTCCGCAGCAAGATGGGGCGGCCGTTCTCGGCGATCCTGAAACTGTCGCTCGACGACGAGATCAAGAATTACAAGCTCGAGTTCGACTTTGGCCAGGACGCTGCCGGCGAAGACGGCGAACCGCCCGACTTCTCCGATCAGCAGCCGGTCGGCGCGTGTCCGAAGTGTCAGGGCCGCGTGTTCGAGCACGGCATGAGCTACGTCTGCGAAAACTCGGTGGCGAGCCCGAAGTCGTGCGACTTCCGCTCCGGCAAGGTGATCCTGCAGCAGGAAATCGCCCGCGAGCAGATGGCCAAGCTGCTCGAGGAAGGGCGCACCGATCTGCTGACGAACTTCAAGTCGTCGCGTACCGGCCGCAACTTCAAGGCGTTCCTCGTCAAGCAGAACGACGGCAAGATCGGCTTCGAATTCGAGAAGAAGGAGCCGGCGGCGGCGAAGACCGCGGCGGCGAAGACTTCAGGTGCTCGCTCGGCGGCGAAGGCGATGCCGGAAGCGGACGAAGGCGATACCGCGGTGGCAGTGAAGGCCGAGCCGGCGGAAAAGAAGGTGGCGGCGAAGAAGGCGCCCGCCGCCAAGACCGCGGCGGCCAAGAAGGCACCGGCGAAAAAGACCGCGGCGCGAAAAATCGGCTAATAAGGCGGGGATTCGGATCGGCGGCTCGCGGGGGTAGCGGAGATAGCTTCATTCCGCCGCCGGGGTCGACAATCCGTGCATAGCCCGCGGTTTGCTCCGCATCCGCATCCGCATCTGTCCATAGAAAAAGGCGCAGTCACTTCAGGTGACTGCGCCTTTTTATTTTTATTGTCCGCCCGCATCGCTGCGGGCTTGGACATTCAGCGATTTACAACGGCGACAAGGCCGTCGGGCGGCTGCGGTTAGACGACTTCGTCATCGGCTTCGGCACGGCAGGCGACAGCTCGCTATCGAGCAGCCGCGACAGCGGTTCCGCGCCATCGAACGCTTCCGGGGCGCGGGACTCGGCAGTCTCGAACGCGGCCGACGTCGCCGGGCGCTCCAGACCGTCCTTGATCCACTGTTCGCCGAGCACGCTGTTCGGCGTCTGGCTGAAATGCTCGACCAGATGGTCGATGAACGTGCGCACCTTGGCCGGCAGGTGACGGCGGCTCGGGTATGCAATGTTGATCTCGACTTGCGGCAAACGGTAATCGCCGAGCAAACGCACGAGCCGGCCACGCGTCATGTCGCGACCGATCAGATAGCTCGGCAGAATCGCGATGCCCATGCCCAGCAACGCAAACTGCCGCAGCATTTCAGTGTTGTTCGCGACGATCACGTTCGACGGCCGCACGCGCACCTCGCCTTCCGGCCCCGTGAACACGCGTTCATCGCCCCAGTATTCGGACGGCAGGCTCAGGCACGGGTGTTCGAGCAGATGCTCCGGACGCGTCGGCGTGCCATGCTTTTCCAGATACGCCGGCGTCGCGCAGACGGTCATACAGCCCGTGGTCAAACGCCGCGTGACGATGCTCGCGCTGCGCATTTGCCGCGCGATCACGATGCCGACATCGAAGCCTTCCTCGACGAGATCGACCTGACGATCGACCAGCGTCACGTCGGGAATGACTTTCGGATAGCGCTCCGCGTACGTTTGCAGCACGGGCGCGAGGTTGTGCAGCCCGAACACGACGGGCGCGACGATGCGCAGCGTGCCGACGGGTTCGTGATTGCGAGCGACCACCATCTGTTCGACGTCTTCCAGTTCGTCGAGAATCTGACGGGCGCGCTCGAGATAGACCTGGCCGGATTCGGTCAGCGACAAGCTGCGGGTCGTGCGATTGAGCAGCCGCGTACCAAGACGGCCTTCGAGGTCGGCAACATGACGGGTGGCAACCGCGTTGGAAATATCCATCGCGCTCGCGGCGCGGGCAAAACTGCCGAGATCCGCCACCTTGACGAAAACTCGCATCGACTGCAAATGATCCATAGAGCAACTCCCTGCCTTGTTACTGCTTCCTGACAATTGGTGAAAACCAGTGAAGCGAACTTGGAATTCTCCTACGACTCGCAATATCGTGCAGAAGTTGCCCGCAAAACAGGAAATATTGTCAATTTTGGTACGACTGAGCCGATAAAACCGGGCCGGACCAGCGATTGTTCCCAAACCGAAAACAATCTGCTGCGCTGCAGCTTGCACTGTCTTTTTTGTTCGAACAGATGCAACGGTCGTTCCGGCGTTGCGGAAATCGAAAGGATCGCAATTAGCGTGGCCCAAAAGAAAAAGCCGCCCAAGGGCGGCTTTTCATGCTGAGTGGGCACTCACATAGTCAAGTCGTGAGCTTTTCCTCGAGCGCCCGCTTGGCTTCGCTTAGCGCCGGCGGCAGACCGTGTTGCAGTGTGTCAAACAGCTTCGTGTGCAACACGAGCTCATCGCGCCATGCAGCGGCGTCCACGGAAATCACCTGCTCGAACTGTTCGCGGGTGAAGTTCAGGCCGCTCCAGTCGATGTCCCCATAGTGCGGCGAAATGCCGAACGCATGCTCTTCGCCCTGCGCGGTGCCTTCGATGCGACCGACCATCCAGCTCAGCACGCGCATGTTCTCGCCAAAGCCGGGCCACACGAACTTGCCGTCCGGACCCTTGCGGAACCAGTTGACGCAGAAGATTTTCGGCAGCTTCGCGCTCAGCTGCTGCAGACGCTCGCCGGTCTTCAGCCAATGGCTGAAATAGTCGCTCATGTTGTAGCCGCAGAACGGCAGCATCGCGAACGGATCCCGGCGCACCACGCCCTGCTGGCCAGCGGCCGCGGCGGTGGTTTCGGAGCCCATCGTCGCGGCCATGTAGACGCCCTCGACCCAATTGCGCGCCTCGGTCACGAGCGGCACGGTGGTCGAGCGACGGCCGCCGAAGATGAACGCGTCGATGGCGACGCCGGCCGGGTTTTCCCAGTCCGTATCGATCGACGGGCACTGCGAAGCCGGCGCCGTGAAGCGCGCATTCGGATGCGCCGCCTTGCGGCCGGTTTCCTTTGCGTCGGCCGGCGTCCAGTCCTTACCCTGCCAGTCGATCAGGTGCGCGGGCGGCTCGTCCGTCATGCCTTCCCACCAGACGTCGTCGTCGTCGGTCAGCGCGACGTTCGTGAAGATCACGTTTTCCTTCAACGTGGCGAGCGCGTTGTAGTTGGTCTTTTCGCTCGTGCCCGGCGCAACGCCGAAGTAGCCGGCTTCCGGATTGATCGCGTACAGGCGGCCGTCCTTGCCCGGCTTGATCCACGCGATATCGTCGCCGATCGTCGAGATTTTCCAGCCGTTCAGGCCGGCCGGCGGGATCAGCATCGCAAAGTTGGTCTTGCCGCACGCCGACGGGAACGCCGCCGCCACATGATGCTTGCGCCCTTCGGGCGACGTGACGCCGAGGATCAGCATGTGTTCGGCGAGCCAGCCCTCGTCGCGGCCCATCGTCGATGCGATGCGCAGCGCGAAGCACTTCTTGCCGAGCAACGCGTTGCCGCCATAACCCGAGCCAAAGCTCCAGATCTCGCGCGATTCGGGGAAATGCACGATGTACTTGGTCTTGTTGCAAGGCCAAGACACGTCCTGCTCGCCCGCCGCAAGCGGTGCGCCGACCGAATGTACGCACGGCACGAACTGGCCGTCCTCGCCGAGCACGTCATACACCTTGCGGCCCATGCGCGTCATGATGCGCATGTTGGTCACGACGTACGGGCTGTCGCTCAACTCGACGCCGATGTGCGCGATCGGCGAGCCGAGCGGACCCATCGAAAACGGCACCACGTACATCGTGCGGCCGCGCATCGCGCCGTCGAACAGGCCGTCGAGCGTGGCGCGCATTTCGGCCGGAGCGATCCAGTTGTTGGTGGGGCCGGCGTCCTCGGCGCGCTGCGAGCAGATGAACGTGCGATCTTCGACGCGCGCGACGTCGGACGGATCGGACCAGGCGAGATAGGAATTGGGACGCTTGGCGGGATTGAGTTTCTTCAGGGTTCCGGCTTCAACCATCTGCGCGCACAGGCGGTCATATTCTTCCTGCGAGCCGTCGCACCAGACCACTTGGTCGGGCTTGGTCAGCGCTGCGACGCGCTGGACCCAGTCGATCAGCTTACGGTGTTTGACCCATGTGGGCGCCTCGATAGTGGGGTGCCCTTCGAACGAGGGAAGATTCATCGACTTGTCTCCGTTTGAAGCAAAGAAAAACGGTACAAGCCCTGGGACGCTGCATGCGAGAGGCATTGAATTCATCACGCCGACGTGCCAACTTCCGACTGCCGGCGCATGATTGCGCAGATCGTCCCGGGCCACACAGCTTGCCAGGCGGAGGCCCGCTTTCTACAAGGCTTCTGCAACCTTGTGTAAAGCGGCTTGCCTCAACACGCAACAAACTGCTAAAAACGTTCTCAATTCGCCTTCACGTAGCGTTGCCGTTCTTTTTTAGTGCGGCAACTTCTACGGTAGGGCATCTAGCCATACCAGCGTGTGACCTAAGTCACATGATGGGACAGTCAGCATAACATTCGGTTCGCACCAGCCGGGTGCGCCGCAAATTACATACCATGAAGATTGCCATCCTCGACGATTACCAGGACGCCGTTCGCAAGCTCGACTGCTTTCAATTGCTGGCCGACCAGGAAGTCAAAGTATTCAACAATACCGTGCGCGGTCTCGGACAACTTGCGAGCCGTCTTGCGGAAGTCGACGCCCTCGTCCTGATCCGCGAACGTACGCGCATCACGTCGCAATTGCTCGATAAGCTGCCGCGTTTGCGCATGATCAGTCAGACTGGCAAAGTGGCGAGCCACATCGATCTGGCGGCCTGTACCGAGCGCGGCATTGCCGTGCTCGAAGGCACTGGTTCGCCGGTCGCGCCGGCCGAACTGACGTGGGCACTCATAATGGCCGCCCAACGTCGTATTCCGCAATACGTGGCAAACCTTAAGCAGGGCGCCTGGCAGCAGTCGGGGCTGAAGACGTCGGCGCTGCCGCCGAACTTCGGTTTGGGGCAAGTGCTGCGCGGACAGACGCTGGGAATTTGGGGCTACGGCAAGATCGGCCGGCTGCTCGCTGGGTACGGCAAGGCGTTCGGCATGAACGTGCTGATCTGGGGCCGCGAGCATTCGCGCGAAGCCGCTCGCGCCGATGGCTACGGCGTCGCAGCGAGTCGTGAGGAACTGTTCGAGACCAGCGATGTGTTGTCGCTGCATCTGCGTCTGCACGACGACACGCGTGGCATCGTCAAGCAGGACGATCTGATGCGCATGAAGCCGACCGCGCTGCTCGTGAACACGAGCCGCGCCGAGCTGCTCGAAGAGAATGCGCTGGTCAACGCGCTGTCGCACAACCGTCCGGGGATGGTCGCGATCGACGTCTACGAGAGCGAGCCGATCCTGCAGGGCTACAGCCTGCTGCGCATGGAAAACGTGATCTGCACGCCGCACATCGGCTACGTGGAGCGCGAGAGCTACGAGCTGTATTTTTCGGCGGCGTTCAAGAACATCCTCGCGTTCGACGCTGGCGATACCGCCAGTGTCGCGAATCCGGAAGCCCTGCAGGGCGGGCGTCGGCGGTAATTATGGGGTGATGGCCGGCGGGTCAGGTGTGTCCCGCCCCGCCCTGCCGCATTCACTCACCGCGCTTCGTGCGCTCCCGCCTCCATCAATGCAGGGATGCGTTCAAGAAAGACCTCGCCGTCGGCTCGGCCAAGGTTATAGGCGTGCACCATCTGCGATGGACTCGTGTAATCCCAGCTCGAAATCGGCACTTTGCGCGACGGCTGCACATAAAGCCGTTGCTGCACGCCGTGCGGCACGACGAACATCTGCGGCCGCGGATAAAGACGCGTCACCATCACGAGCACGTTGCCGGGGGTGTCGGCATCTAGTGCGCCGACCGGCACGTTATCGACCATGCCGCCGTCCAGCACCGGCCGGCCGTTGCGCCGCAGAACCGGCGTGAACGGCGGTGTACTCGACGATTGCAGGATCAGGTCCGCCAACTCGTCGACGCTCGCGCAATCCTGCGCACGCACGAATTCAGGATGAAAGCCGAGCGTCCGACCGAGCGTCGGATGCAGCGTCTTGCGCAGATATTTTTCGATGTTGTACGCGACCAGTCCCGCCGCGACCGCGCTTCGCGCGCCGAGCCAGCGCGGCAGATGCGACACGCCGATGCGGATCTCCGGCGCCTGTGCGAGCCTGGAAAACTTGTCGCCGTAGATATCGAGCAGCGCCTGCCGGTAGATCCGGTAATGCGGGAACACCGACTCGCCGCGCAACAGGTTGCCCCAGTAGGCGTTGCGCGTGTTGTGGCGCAGCGCGTCCTCGTAATAGCGCATGACCCAGTCGGAATCGCCGCGTGTGTAGATCATGCACGCGGTGGCCGCGCCGGCCGAAATGCCGGTGATCACGCGCGGACGGATGTCGAGCCGCGGCTGCACGACGTCCCAGAAACCCGCCTGCCACCAACAGCGGTTGCCGCCACCGGCGAAAACGACCTGATCGAACATGCTGCTTTTCCTTGCTTTCCTTTGCTCTTGCTACGGGCGGATTGTGTGGCCAGCCGGCTCCGGTCCGGCAGGCGTTCACCCGAGCAGCGCGTAAGTCGTGGTGGCATGAACGGCCATGTTGCCACCTTCGTCGAACAGTTCGACTTCGCCGAACACGAGATTGCGGCCCATGCGCAGCACGCGCGCCTTGATCAGCACATCGCCCTTGCGGACCGCGCGCATGAAGTTGATGTTCAGCGAGACCGTGCTCATCGGCTTGAAGCCGCCGAGCGCGGCGGTGATGGCGACGACCATCGCCGTATCCGCGGCCGCCATGAACACCTGGCCGCTGATCATGCCGCCCGAGTGACGCCACTCGCCAGAGAACGGCAGACGCAGCGTGGCGCTCTCCTCGTCGACCTTGATCGGCGTCAGCGTGAGCGCCCGGACCCATGGCGCGAGAACTCGGTCGAGCAATTGGGTAATCTCTTTGTCGTCCATGGGAATCCCGGTCGAAAGCCTCAATGCTGCATGCGGCGTAGTGTCCGCGACATGATACCGGCCGCGTTGGACGCGACGATGTTTTCTGGACTGCGGCTTTGTCGAGGGAACGCTCAAGTTGGGGCGATACGATTTTTTTAATAAAACTGCGAATAGGGCTTGGCAATCTCAAAAAGATCCTGCATAATTTCGCTTCTGTTGGGGCGTTAGCTCAGTTGGTAGAGCAGCGGACTCTTAATCCGTAGGTCGAGTGTTCGAGTCACTCACGCCCCACCACCAGATTCAAGCAAAAAGCCCGGTCACCGACCGGGCTTTTTGCGTTCTAGGCGCGGTTATATCGACGATGCCCCCATTCAATCAGCATAATTTCTCGACTTACCCTCAAGTTTCTCAAACAGCAGCCGACATTCACATGCCCTTCCTTTCCTCACATGAATGGAGAGGCGGGCATCTACAAGAAATAAATTCCAATGATTGGCCAGCGTGCAGCAGAGGACCGTAGTGATCTGCTGCAGAAACACAGGGGAAGTTATGAAGTTGAACAAACTTGCACTTACGGCAGTTCTTCTGGCTTCGGTCGGCACAAGCAGCTTGCTGACGGGCTGTGCGGCGACCCAGGTTGCGATCAGCAAGCGCGACCTCGATGTCCAGACCAAGATGTCGGACACGATCTTCCTGGACCCGGTCGCCGATTCGAAGAAGACGGTATTCGTGCAAATCCGCAATACCTCCGACAAGCCTGACTTCGACATCGCGGCCGAAGTGAAAGCGGCCGTCTCGGACAAGGGATACCGCATCGTCGGGGACCCCGAACACGCGCAGTACATTCTTCAGGCGAACATCCTGCAGGTCGGCAAGGTGGCTCCGTCCGCAGCCCAGCAAGCATTTGGCGGATATGGCGCCCCTCTTGGCGGTGCCTTTCTTGGCGCAGCCACTGCGGCATCGCTTGGTAGCACGCGTGCGGCGCCGATCGCTGGCGCGGCCCTCGCTGGCGGTTTGATCGAACTGGTCGCCAACGCGGCGGTTAAAGACGTGTACTACACCGCCATTACGGACGTGCAAATCAAGGAGCGCCAGCGCAATGGTGTAGCGAGCCGCGAAGACTCCACACACAATCTGCGCCAAGGCAGCAGTGGCGGCACGACCGTAACGTACAGCGAAGATACGAACTATCGTACGTATCAGACTCGTATCCTGAGCGTCGCCAACAAGGTGAATCTCGAGTTCGCTGAAGCCGCGCCGCCGCTGCGTAGTGGGCTGGTGCGCGTGATTGCTGGTCCGTTCTAAGTCGTCGACCGTTAGCGTCAGTTAGCACGACGCGGAAATTTAAAAAGGGTTGCACGCGAAGGCGTCGCAACCCTTTTTCATTTCCGGCGCACAACCATCACGAGCGACCGGTCACCCAACTCCCATCTGCGCGACCATGTTCCGGCCACCGGCCTTGGCCGTATACAACGCCTCATCGGCCGCCCGAACGACGGCGCCCACATCCGTCACCCGATCCGGACGAGACGTGGTCGCGCCGATGCTGACCGTCACCCGACCGAATTCGCAGCCCACGTGCGCGATGCCCAGCTCGCCGATCGCAGCGCGGATTTTCTCGCCGACCACCCCGGCGCCGGTCACGTCGGTATCCGGCAGCACCACGACGAACTCCTCGCCGCCGTATCGGCCGACGCAATCGCCCGGCCGCTGGATCACCCCGCGGATGCAGCGCGCGACCGCGGTCAGCGCGACGTCGCCGGCCTGGTGACCATACGTATCGTTGTAGGCTTTGAAGTGATCGATATCGACGAATAGCAGCGACAACACGCTGCCGGTGCGGCGCGCGCGCAGCCATTCGCGGTCGAGCGTTTCGCACAGTGCGCGGCGATTAGGCAAGCCGGTGAGGCCATCCGTGCCGGCAAGTCGTTCGAGCTCGTGCTCCACCCGCTGTCGTCGCCGCAACTCTGCGCCGAGCCACGCCGCCAACACGATCACGCCGATCCCCAGAATCAGCATCAGCGAACCGATCGTCAGCGCGCGCTTCCACCATCCCGCGTAGATATCGGCAGTCGAATCGGCGACCAGCACGATCAGCGGCAATTGCGGAATCCGTCTGAACGAGTAGAGGCGCTCGACGCCATCGAGCGGCGAAGGCGCGATAAAGCTGCGCTCGTCTTTCGCGAGCAGCCGCTGGAAGAACTCCGTCTTGCTGATATCGGTGCCAGTTACGTCTCGATCGTCGGGCCGTCGCACGATGATCTTGCCGTCCGTTCTGACGATCGATACCGAGCCGTGCTGCCCTATCCGCAAGTCAGCGAACAGGCTCGCGAAATACTCCTGATCGATACCGAGCGCGACGATTCCCGCAAACGATCCATCCGGCCGCGACAGTCGCCGGCTCAGCGCGATGCTGCGCGAACCGGGTCTGAGTCTCGAGTTATACGGCGCGCTGACATAGAGCCCGAAGTTCGGATCTTCGCGATGAATCGTGAAGTACTGGCGGTCAGAGAGATTTCCCCTGCGCGGCACGTCGTTTTCCGAATCGATCACGACGTTGCCCGCTGCGTCGAGCACTACCATCGCGCCGACGTATTGCCCGGTCGCCGCGCGATCGAACAGGATCTCGCGCCACAACCGCGGCGAATCGAGCACGCCCGGACGGCCGAGGCCATCGGCGACGGCCTGCAGCGACAGCGAATACAACTCGAAATTGCGCGCGATGTCGCGCTGGGTGATCGTCGCGACATCGCGCGTCGAATCCAGTGCACGCGCGATCGCATCCTCGCGGCTCTGATACAGCGTATAGCCGCACAACGAGAGCATTGCCAGCACCACGCCGCATCCGGCATAGATGACGCCATCGCGCGGCACCCGCCATCGGCGCGCCCGTGCGATCAGCACGCGAAACCGGTCCTTTCTTCTGTGGATCATGTGCTCTGCGTTCCCAACGGCGGGAGTCAGTTTGTCGAAGTGCTCACTACGCTTCCGGTTTGTTGGGACAGAACACCCAGCAGATAGCGAATCCTCCCGCTATCTTCGTCGGACAGGTCGTTCAGGTGCCAGCATTCGAGATCACGCAGGTTGTCGCGCAATCGCTTGAACGAGCGCTGCGTCGCATCGACGATCGGCCAGACGTGCAGCAGATACGCGAGCGGAATCACGCATCTGCGCTCGCACCAGCCGTCGAATAACGCGAGACAAAGCTCGTTCAATTCGTCCGCAATTTTCTGCCTGCTCACATGGGGACCCACATGCACTCCCTTTATCCATTCGACTGGTCGTTTCCAGCAGAAACGGACCAGCCTATTGATACTGATGCAAAGCATTCACCGCGCGCCCGATGCATTTAACTTTTTGCGCGTCAGTCGTTAAGCCCTGTATCGCTGGTTTTTCGAGGTCTCGACCTGTTTATCGGGCCGAATACTTGCACGCTGCATAGGGACATATCATAGCTATCGATCGGTACCATTTGCCTAATAATTCAGAAATTAATTTTGGGGTAACTTTGCGCGTAATTACTTCTAAATTCAAACGCGTGTTCGTTATCCAATCACCGCGTCGTCGGATTATGTTTGGGTTTCGAATGGGGGCAATTTCCTTCAATACATGCCCTTAGCGTCTCGTTACCGTTGAGCGTCGCAATTCTTTCGCACACTCACGTTTCGAGGCATCCAATGACCGCATTACTCTCGATGGCCGCGTTCGCGCTCGCCAGTTCCATTTCTCCCGGCCCGGTCAACGTCGTCGCGCTGAGCGCCGGCGCACAGCACGGGCTCGCCGCGAGTCTGCGGTACGTCACTGGCGCGACGGTCGGCTTCACGTTGCTGCTTCTGTTGATCGGCCTTGGCCTGCACGAATTGCTCGCGCGCTTTCCCAATCTGATCGAGATCGTCAAATGGGCGGGCGTGGGCTTTCTGCTCTATATGGCCTACAAGCTCAGCATCGATAACGGCCAGCTCGGCGCGGACAAGCCGGCGCGCGGGCCGTCGTTCGCGCACGGCGCGGCGATGCAATGGCTCAATCCGAAGGCGTGGCTCGCATCGCTGGCCGGCATGGGCGCATATGCGGCAGGCGGCGACGGCGGGCTCGTCTGGCAATTCGCGGCGCTGTACTTCGTGATCTGCTATCTGTCGATCGCGAGCTGGGCCTATGCCGGCACGTTTTTGCGCAGGCATCTGCGTGAGGCGAAGCGAGTCCGCGTGTTCAATCGCGTGATGGCCGCGCTGCTCGCGCTCAGTGCGATTTATCTGCTCGTGGAGTGACGCGAGTCGCGCCTGCTTGCCGACGCGGCTTCACCACGCCGCGTCACGCCTAGCTGCGATATTGCCCCGGCGTAGCTGCCACCAGCCGCTTGAAGGTTCGCTGCAAATGCGCCTGATCGGCGAAGCCGGCATCGAGCGCGACATCGGCGATCGGCGCGCCGCGCCGCAATTGCGCGCGACTGTACTGGATGCGTCGATTGATCAGATACGCGTGCGGCGTCATGCCGTAGCGCAGTTTGAACGCGCGGATCAGATGCGAAGCGGACAGCCCGGCGGCTGCGCACACGTCGTCGAGTTTCAGCGCGCGCGTGCAGTTTTCGGCGATGTACTCCGCGGCACGCGCGAGCTGGACGCTCGCGGCACGCTCGGGCAAGCTCGCCGGATTGAGCGTTTGCTGCACGTTGGAGAAGAAAGTGATGGCCGCGCTTTCCTTGCGCAGCGTGTCGATGTCGTCGTGGTTGCCGGTGAGAATCGCGCTGAGCCGGTTGAGGCCGTCGAACAGCGCGGCGTCGAGCGTCATGATCTGCGAAAATGCGCGGAACGCATGGTTCTCGTTGAAGCCCAGCTCGTGCTGCAGTTTCGCGAACCACGCAACGTCGACGTGCAGCATCCGATACGACCAGCGCTCGCCGGCGACCGGGTTGCACGCGTGCACATCGTCGGGGTTCATCAGCACGACGGCGCCCGCGCCGATCCATTCTCGCGCGTGGCGATTCAGATACACGCTGCGGCCGCCCGTCACCGCGCCGATCGAAAACGTTTCGTGCGAATGTTTGGCGTAGCAGACCTTGCGGCCATCGTCGATGGAACGCGCTTCGATGAACGGCAGCGCGTCGCTACGCCAGAAACGCGGTGCGTCTGCGCCTTTTGCGCGTGCGGTGTTCGCAGCGCCTGCCGCTTCGATCGTCTCGCTCATGCGCGCTCTCCGGTTGATCCGCCGACTTCGCCGTTGTCTGCGACTTCGCGAAGCCTACGTATCCTAGCCGTCAAACGCACGACCAACAAGCGAGCGCGCGACGCCGCCCGCAAACGGCGCCGCCGGCCGAACGCGACGCGGTTACTTCGCGCTGACGTCGATATTGCCGAGATATTTCGCGGCGAGCGTCTTTACCGTGCCATCGGCTTGCACCTTCGCGATCGCGGCGTTCAACTGATTGCGCAGCGCGGTATCGCCCTTGCGAATGCCGTATGCGATGCCGCTGCCAAGAATCTTGTCGTCACGCACCGGCTGACCGACGAACGCATAGCCTTTGCCCTCGGGCTTCGACAGAAAGCCCGTTTGTCCGGCCGGCGCGAGTACCAGCGTGCCATCGAGACGGCCCGCGGTCAGATCGGTATAGACCTGGTTCTGATCCTGATACGGCAGCACGGTCACGCCGGCCGGTTCCCAATGCACCTTCGCGAAGGTCTCCTGAATCGAGCCTTGCAGCACGCCGATGCGCTTGCCCTTCAGCGACTCAGGCGTCGGCTGCAGACCGCTGTCGCTGCGTGCGATCAGCTGCGACGGCACGCGATAGACGACGGTCGTGAAATCGATCGCCTGGCGGCGCTGTTCGGTCGCGTTCATCGCCGAATTGATCGCGTCGAACTTGCGACCCTGCAGCGCCGGAATCAGGCCGTCGAACGAGGTTTCGACCCACTTGCACGTCATATGCGCGGCCGCGCAGACCGCGTTGCCCACGTCGATATCGAGCCCTTGCAGTTCGCCGTTCGGCCCTTTCGATTCGAACGGCGGGTACTGCGCTTCGAGGCCGAAACGCAGCGTCGCGGTATCGGCGGCGCTGGCGGCCGACCACGTTGCGAGCGACGCGCCGGCACAGGCCAGCGCCAACAAGCACTTGAGAATTTTCATAACGCCTCCCTTCTTTCTCCGAATACCTTGATCACTTCGATACCTGAAGTGTGCTCTCGCGCACTCAGATTTCACACAGGCGCCGCGCGCCTTCGAGCAGCGTCGCGTCGTCCTTCGAGAAACTCAGGCGAATCAGCCCCGAATCCGTGCCGTCGGTGTAGAACGCAGACAACGGAATCGTCGCGACGCGCGCATCGCGGATCAGGCGCAGCACGAAATCGCTGTCGCTCTCATCGGAGAAGCCGCGGAACCGGGCGAGCATAAAGAAACTGCCTTCGCTCGGCAACAGTTCGAAGCGCGATTCGCGCAGTGCATGCGCGAGCAGATCGCGCTTCTTCTGATAGAAGTCGGACAGGCCGAGGTAGCTGTCGCGATTGGCGAGCGCGTCGACGAACGCGTATTGCATCGGCGTATCGGCGGAGAACACCATGAACTGATGGACCTTGCGGATTTCGTCCATCAGCGCGGCGGGCGCGAGGCAATAGCCGACCCGCCAGCCGGTCACGTGATACGACTTGCCGAACGACGACACGATCACGCTGCGCTCCGCGAGTTCGCGATGGCGCGCCATGCTCTGATGCTTCGCGCCGTCGAACACCACGTGCTCGTAGACCTCGTCGGACAGAATCACGATGTCGGTGTTGCGCGTGAGCGCCTTCAGCCGCTCGATATCGGCGTCGCTGAAAATCGTCGCGGTCGGATTGTGCGGCGTGTTGACGATGATCATGCGCGTCTTCGGCGTGATCGCCGCGGCGACTTCGTCCCAGTTCACGCGGAAGCGATCGAGCGACAGCTTGATCGCGACCGGCTTCGCGCCCTGCAGGCGCACGATCGGGCCGTAGCTGTCGAACGACGGCTCGAAGTAGATCACTTCGTCGCCCGGATGCACGAGCGCGCTGATCGTCGAGTAGAGCCCTTCGCTCGCGCTCGCGAGCACCGTCACTTCGCTGGCGGGGTCGTAGCGCACGCCGTACAGCGTTTCGACCTTGTCGGCGAGCGTTTCACGCAGCGCGACGATGCCGGCCATCGGCGCGTACTGGTTGTGACCGGCGCGCATCGCCTGCGCGACGCCGTCCACGAGCTTCGGGTCCGGCGCAAAATTCGGCGCGCCCTGCGACAGGTTCAATGCATCGTGCTGCGCGGCCAGCTGGCCGATCACGGTAAAAATGGTGGTGCCGACGTCCGGCAGTTTCGAGCGGGCTTGCATGGCGCTCTGCATAAGACTTTCTCCCTTTCTTCAGCCGCTGGCGGCCGCGCGAAACGGCGGCGGCGGAGCGTTCCTTCCAGTGCGGTGATTAGGCATCAGCCAAAGAATGGTCACAATCGAAACTTTGTCATGCGTGGCATGCGTTTTCGTCATGGGTCGCGGTTGGCCGCTGCGCGCCCGGGAAGTCAGCGGATCGTGATTTGTGGGGAGGCGGTGGCGAATGCCGGAAACCGCGTAGGTATGAAGGAATGTGATGCTGAGCGGTTTGCTTACAAGAACGGCCGCAGACGCGGCCGTTCTCGAGTTATCGGACTTTCAAGGAAAGCTGGCGCTTCGTGAATCAGGCTTCGTCCATCAGACGGACCTTGACCTTGCGCCCCTTCAGCTTGCCCGCGCTGAGCCGGCGCACCGCCTCGCGCGCGATGCTGCGCTCCACCGCGACATAGGTCGACATGTCGGTGACGTTGATCTTGCCGATCTGCGAGCCCGCGAAACCGGCGTCGCCGGTCAGCGCGCCGAGCACGTCGCCGGGACGGATCTTGTCCTTGCGGCCGCCGAGGATCTGCAGCGTTTCCATCGGCGGCAGCAGCGGTTCGTTGCTGGCCGCCTTCAGCTCGTCCAGCTTGTGCCATTCGACGTCGCGCTTGTGCGCCTGCTCGATCCCGCCGACACGCCCCATCTCGTCCATGCTCGCTAGACTCAGCGCCCAGCCTTCCTGATCGGCGCGGCCCGTGCGGCCGATGCGGTGCGTGTGCACTTCCGGGTCCGGCGTCACGTCGACGTTGATCACCGCTTCCAGTTGCGCGATGTCGAGGCCGCGCGCGGCGACGTCGGTCGCGACGAGCACTGAGCAGCTGCGGTTCGCGAACTGGATCAGCACCTGATCGCGCTCGCGCTGATCGAGTTCGCCATGCAGCGCGAGCGCATGAAAGCCTTGCGCGCGCAGGACGTCGAGCAGATCGCGGCACTGCTGCTTCGTGTTGCAGAACGCGATCGTGCTGACCGGACGGTAGTGGTTCAGCAGCAGGCCGACCGCGTGCAGTCGCTCGTCTTCGGTCACCTCGTAGAAGCGCTGACGGATCTTGCTGTCGTCGTGCCGCTCGGCGAGTTTGACTTCCTTCGGGTTTCGCAGGAATTGCTGGCTCAGCTTCGCGATGCCCTCCGGGTACGTCGCCGAAAACAGCAGCGTTTGCCGCTCTTTCGGGCATTGCCGCGCGACCTTCGCGATGTCGTCGAAGAAACCCATGTCGAGCATGCGGTCGGCTTCGTCGAGCACGAGCGTGTTCAGCGCTTGCAGCACGAGCGTGCCGCGTTCGAGGTGATCCATGATGCGGCCCGGCGTGCCGACCACGACGTGCGCGCCGTGTTCGAGGCTCGCGGTCTGCGGACGCATCGGCGTGCCGCCGCACAAGGTCAGCACCTTGATGTTTTCTTCCGCACGCGCGAGTCGGCGGATTTCCTGCGTGACCTGATCGGCGAGTTCGCGCGTCGGGCATAGCACCATTGCCTGCGTGTCGAACTTGCGCGCGTCGAGACGCGCGAGCAGCGCCAGCGAGAACGCCGCGGTCTTGCCGCTGCCGGTTTTCGCCTGGGCGATCAGATCATGGCCGCCGAGCGCGATCGGCAGACTGGCGGCCTGGATCGGCGTCATTTCGACGTAGCCGAGCTGCGTCAGATTCGCGAGCGTCGCGGGCGGTAGCGGCAGCTCGCTGAATGCGGCGCCGGCGGGGGTGGGACTGTTCATAGGGTCGTCTGTAGGAATCGCGATTACTCGGCCATCGGGCCTTGATCCGGGCGGCCCGGCAGCTGCTCGTACAGCACCTCGCCGTCGTCGCCGTCGAAACGCTCGACGTAGTTGCGCGCGCCGCACAGCGGGCAGCGGAACAGGAGCCCCTGGCCTTCGTTCTTGATGACGACGTCGGATTGCTCCCACTGCGCGCCGCAGGACTGGTTTCTACAGGTGAACACGTTGATTCTCCAACTGGATTCGATGATCGATCGGCTAGGTCGCACGCGCGGCCTTGCCGTGTATGGGGTGGTTGCGCCGGCGCTGCGTCGTGATGCGACAGCGTCGTTCGAAGGCCGGCGCGGCGTCAGCCGAGGTGCGTATGCCGCGGACGCGCCACGGCCACATCCATGTCGGTCAGGCCGTGCACGATGCCGCAGTCTTCGACCGGATGCTCGCCGTGGCATTGATCGCGCAATGTGGACAGTTGCGCTTTCAGCTGCTGCAGTTCTTCGATGCGCGTGTCGACGTGCGCGACGTGCTCGTCGATCAGCGCATGCATACCGCCGCAGCCGTTCGCCGGCGCGTCGGTCAGACGCAGCAATGCGCGGATTTCGTCGTGGGTCATGTCGAGCGCGCGGCAATTGCGGATGAAGCGCAGGCGCTCGACATGCTTTGCCGTGTAACTGCGGTAATTGGCTTCAGTGCGCTCCGCCTCGGGCAGCAGGCGCTCTTTCTCGTAGAAACGGATCGTTTCCGTCGTGCAATGGGCGATTTTCGCCAGTTCGCCGATTTTCATGACCCCCTCCTCCACGCGGCCTTGACCTTGTAGTGGCTTCAAGGTGTTTACTAGACCACAAATCGCACGAGGAAGCCACCAATGCCTGATACCAGCCGTATTGCCACGGACCGTCCGGAACTGGACGAAGCCGGTACGCACGGGGGTTGCGGCGACGTTGATGCGGGCCACGATCATGCTCATGGCAGGGGCGCGGGTGACGGGTGCGGGCATGCGCATGGCGGTGAACATGCCTGTGGCGCCGACGTGGGCGGCGGTCATCGGCATGAAGGACATGATCATCACGATGGTCACGATCATGAGCACGGCCATGCCCATGATCACGCTGCTGGCGCTTGCTGCGCCTCTTCCACCGCGTTCGCGCCGGCGTCGCTGCGGCTGCCGCCTTCCGAAGCTGTCGGCGACGATCTGCGCACCGCAATCCGCATCCTGCAGATGGACTGCCCGACCGAGGAAGCGCTGATCCGCAAGAAGCTCGACCGCATGCCCGCTGTGCGAGGCATGCACTTCAACCTGATGCAGCGCGTGCTGACCGTGGTCCACGCGCCGGAGGCGCTCGAATCGGTTCTCGCCGCGCTGCGCTCGCTCGACTTCACGCCCGAACTCGCAAGCGACGCCGGCAGCGGTGCGAACGCCAACGCGGCACCCCAACCGATTACGGATGCCATGCGCAAGCCATGGTGGCCCCTGATCGTCGCCGGCATCGTCGCGGGGGCCTCAGAAGCCGCTGGCTGGCTCGGCGCGCCCACCTGGGTCGTGGCGGGTATGGCGATCGTCGCCATCGTCTCGTGCGGCCTCACGACGTATCGAAAGGGCTGGATCGCGCTGCGCAACGGCAACATGAACATCAATGCGCTGATGAGCATCGCCGTCACCGGCGCGGCTTTGCTCGGTCAGTGGCCCGAAGCGGCGATGGTGATGGTGCTGTTCACGATCGCCGAGCTCATTGAAGCGCGCTCGCTCGACCGCGCGCGCAACGCGATCGAAGGACTCATGCGGCTTACGCCCGACGAAGCCAGCGTGCAGCAGCCCGATGGCGCCTGGCAGTTCGTTCGCGTCGACACGGTCGTGCCGGGGACGCTCGTGCGCGTGAAGCCGGGCGAGCGGATCGCGCTCGACGGCGAAATCGTCGCGGGCCGCTCGAGCGTCGATCAGGCGCCGATCACCGGCGAGAGCCTTCCCATCGACAAAGCGACCGGCGACGCCGTGTTCGCCGGCACGATCAACCAGGCGGGCTCGTTCGACTATCGCGTGACGGCGGCCGCCGGCAATACCACGCTCGCGCGCATCATCCACGCGGTCGAGGAGGCGCAGGGCACGAAGGCGCCGACACAGCGCTTCGTCGATGAATTCGCGCGCGTCTATACGCCGATCGTGTTCGCGATTGCGCTCGCCGTTGCGCTGATACCGCCGATCGTATTCGGTGGGGCGTGGCACGCGTGGGTGTACAAGGCGCTGGTGCTGCTCGTGATCGCGTGTCCGTGCGCGCTCGTGATCTCGACGCCGGTGACGATCGTCAGCGGGCTTGCGGCCGCGGCGCGCAAGGGGATTCTGATCAAGGGCGGCGTTTACCTCGAACAGGGGCGCAAGCTGACCCGGCTCGCGCTCGATAAGACCGGGACCATTACGCATGGCAAGCCGGTGCAGACGGAGTTCGAGGTGGTTGGCGATACGGGTGAAACGTTGCGATACCGCACGCTTGCGGCAAGTCTCGCGGGCCGCTCCGATCATCCGGTTTCGATCGCGATTGCTGCTGCCGCAAATGACGACGGCGTCGAACACCTACACGTCGATGCGTTCGAAGCGATCGCTGGACGCGGCGTGCGCGGTGATATCGACGGTATCGGGTACTGGCTCGGCAATCATCGCTTGGTCGAAGAACTGGGCCGCTGCTCGCCGCAACTCGAAGCGCGTCTCGATGCGCTCGAACGGCAGGGCAAAACCGTTGTGATGTTCGCCGACGCGCAGCGCGTGCTCGCGCTGTTTGCGGTGGCCGACACGGTGAAGGACACGAGCCGCGCCGCCGTCGCCGAATTGCGGCGGCTCGGCGTCGGCACCGCGATGCTGACCGGCGACAACCGACACACCGCCGAGGCGATCGCGCAGCAAGTCGGCGTCGATGAAGCGCGCGGCGATCAGTTGCCCGAGGACAAACTCGGCGCGATCGCGCAATGGTCCAGCGATGGCGCGACGGTCGGCATGGTCGGTGATGGCATCAACGATGCGCCCGCGCTCGCGCGCGCCGACATCGGCTTCGCGATGGGTGCGATGGGAACCGACACCGCGATCGAGACCGCCGACGTCGCGCTGATGGACGACGATCTGCGCAAGATTCCGGCGTTCATCCGGCTGTCGAAAGCGACGTACGCGGTGCTGGTGCAGAACATCTCGCTCGCGCTGGGCATCAAGAGCATGTTTCTCGTGCTGACGTTGATGGGCTTCGGCACGATGTGGATGGCGGTGTTTGCCGATGTCGGTGCGAGCTTGCTGGTGGTCGGGAATGGGTTGAGGTTGTTGCGCAAGTGAGTGGGCGTGCGAGGTTTACGCTCGTTGCGACCTCTACGTTGAACCGTCGCTCACGGCTGGTTGCGTCGACGCGCTTGCCAGCAGCTCATCGCTGTCGTCTTTCAGACCCACTCCCGTGAGCCTCAGCGTTCTCGCCTGCGTGAGCAGATAGTGCAGCTTGTGCGCGGCCTGGGGATAGTCGAGCCCTTCGGGGCGCACGTTCGAAATGCAGTTGCGCTGCGCGTCGCTGCAACCCACTTTCGGCGCGTACGTGATGTAGATGCCGAGGCTATCCGGCGAACTCAACCCCGGCCGCTCGCCGATCAGCATCACGACGATTTTCGCGTCGAGCAATTCGCCGATCTCGTCGCCGAGTGCGACACGTGCCTGACGCGCGACCACCACGGGACCGATGGTCCAATCGGTGAGCTTCGGATGTATTGCTTGCAGCAACGGTACAGCCTGCTTCGACGCGGCAAACGCCGATAGGCCATCACCGATCACGAACAGTACATCGTTCGATTGCGTTGGCAGGCGCGCAAGCGTCGTGCGACTCTCATCCGACAGACGCCGCCCAAGATCAGGTCGCCTCAAATAATGCTCGCGATCCGGCGCGGCGCTATGCACATCGAGCGTGTTGAAGCCTTGTTCCTGTAGTTGCGCGTGCAGCGCGTCCGCATCGAGCGGATGATGCACGGCGTCGCGTGCCTGCGCATGCGCGAGATTGAACGCGAGCAATGGCGCGGTCGGCAGGCTGTTACCGGCTCGGCCCAACGCGATGCGTGCCTGCGTAAACCGACGCAGCGCGTTCCACGGGTCCTTGTCGAGTGCATCGTTCTCGCTCATGCGATCCCCATCCAGTCGCGTGCGCCTTCGAGCAGCGGTTGCCGCGCCGATCCGCCGATCAACGCGCCGCGTTCGTCGATGATCTGCATCGACTCCAGCCATTCCTCGAATTCAGGCGCGCGCCGTAGACCGAGCACATCGCGCACGTACAGCGCGTCGTGAAACGACGTGCTCTGATAGTTGAGCATCACGTCGTCCGCACCCGGCACGCCCATGATGAAATTGATGCCCGCGACGCCGAGCAGCGTCAGCAAGTTGTCCATGTCGTCCTGATCCGCTTCCGCGTGATTCGTGTAGCAGATGTCGCAACCCATCGGCACGCCGAGCAGCTTGCCGCAGAAGTGATCCTCGAGACCCGCGCGCGTGATCTGCTTGCCATCGTACAGATACTCGGGGCCGATGAAACCGACCACCGTGTTCACCAGGAACGGCTCGAACTTGCGCGCGACCGCATAGGCGCGCGCCTCGCAGGTCTGCTGGTCGACGCCGAAATGCGCATCGGCCGATAACGCGCTGCCTTGCCCCGTTTCGAAGTACATCAGATTGCTGCCGACGGTGCCGCGTTGCAGCGACAACCCCGCGTCGTACGCTTCCTGCAGTAGCGCGAGCGAGATGCCGAAGCTCGTGTTCGCTTTCTCGGTGCCGGCGATCGACTGGAACACCAGATCGACCGGCGCGCCTTTTTCGATCGCGGCGATTGTGCTCGTCACGTGCGTCAGCACGCATGATTGCGTCGGGACCTGATAGCGCTGGCGGAAGTCGTCGATCATCTGGAGCAGTTTTGTAATCGCGGCGAGGTTGTCGCTGGCGGGGTTGATGCCGATCAGGGCGTCGCCGCAGCCGTACATCAGGCCGTCGAGCATCGAGGCGGCGATGCCTTTGACGTCGTCGGTTGGGTGATTAGGCTGCAGGCGTACGGACATGCGGCCGGGTAAACCTACCGTGTTGCGAAAACGGGTGATGACCGGGCGTTTACGTGCTGCGGTGATCAGGTCCTGGTTGCGCATCAGTTTCGAGACGGCTGCGACCATTTCTGGTGTGAGGCCTTGGGTGATGCGGGTGAGTGCGTCAGTTTCGGTTGCGGTGCTCAGCAGCCAGTTGCGGAAGTCGCCTACCGTCAGGTGAGAGATTTCGGCGAAGGCTTGGGCCGAGTGATCGTCGATGATCAGGCGGGTAACTTCGTCGGTTTCGTAAGGGATCAGCGGGTCGTTCAGGAAGGTGCGCAGCGGTACTTGTGCTAGCGCCATTTTGGCCGCGACCCGTTCTTCTTCGCTTGCTGCCGCAATGCCTGCGAGCTGGTCGCCCGAGCGTTGCGGGCTCGCTTTTGCGAGCAGGGTTTTCAGATCGGCGAAGCGGTACGTGCGACTGCCGATCGACTCCGTGTAGCTCATGTTTGCGGCTCCATCGCTTCGCGCGGACGCGGGTAGGAATGGGAACGGCGGTTCGATGCTGCGGGTTGCTTGCTGCTTGCTGCTTGCTACTGGTGGGACGTATTACACGATAGCGCCAAATTGGGGCAGCGTCACGTTGCGGGGTTGGTGCTGATTACCGGTGCTGCGTCGGTCACTCCCGCTTGTGCGGGTGCGCAATGCGCGCTCAACAGGCGCTTAATCCGCTTGTCGTGGACCGCGTTAAATCCGCAGGTTTTGGTAAACGGCCGACACGCGCCGACGTGATACTTTGTCCGCATCCTCTCGCGCCAATTTTCTGCGGTCCAGCCAGTCATGCACGAATCAGATCATCGGGCTAGATACGAAACGCGACTCGCACGCGTGCTCGACCATATCTACGATCACCTCGACGGACCGCTCGATATCGGACGGCTGGCGGAGATTGCCTGTTTGTCACCGTATCACTGGCACCGGATTTATCAGGCGATGTATGGCGAGACGGTTGCGACAACCGTGCGGCGCTTACGGTTGCATCGCGCGGCGGGGTTTCTTGCGAATAGTTCGATGCCGATTGCCCAGATCGCCGAGCGTTCGGGGTATCGCAGTTTGCAGTCGTTTTCGCGGACGTTTCGCGCGGTGTTTGGCGTGCCGCCGGCGCAGTATCGAAGGGAAGGCACTCATAGCCGGTTTCGGCCGGCGCTCTCAGGAGACGATCAGATGACGACGATTCGTGAGGTCGTGATTCGTTATGTGGAGCCGATGGAGATTCTGTCGGTCCATCATGTCGGGCCTTATATGCAGATCGGCAAGGCTTTTGATGCGTTGTTTGGGTGGCTTGCGAAACATAATCTGCTTGCGGGGCAGATGCGGATGATCGGGGTTTACTTCGATGATCCGGGGGTGGTTGAGGAAGCTGCGTTGCGGTCGAAGGCGGGGGTGTTGTTGCCGGGGCCTCTGATGGCTGAAGTGGCAGCGGGTGTTGGGGTGGGTGGGGCGGTTTCTGTCACGCGTATACGTGGTGGGCAGTATGCGGTGTTGCGGCATGTTGGACCGTATAGCGATATGCGGGCGGCTTATGAGTGGCTATACGGGAGCTGGCTCGTGCAGTCTGGACGAGAGGCGGCGGATGCGCCGGTGCTTGAGGAGTATTTGAATAGTCCCAAGGAGACGCCGCCGGCGGAGTTGGTTACGGAGATTTGTTTGCCGTTGGGGTGAGTGAGGCGGCTGGGCTGTTGTTCTCTTCCCCTGCTTGTGGGATGTTGCTGTCGCTGTGCACGTATACGTTGCGCGGGCTGCCCTGCTTCTCTGGTTTTTATAGTCTTTGTATATGTATACGTAGTAATAGTTAACAAGCGACGCGTTCGGCTGTGGATAACTTGGAAGTTCGTTTACGGATCAATGCGCTGCGGAATCGATAACCCTTGGGAGCGCGGGCGGACAGGTTAACGGAGCCAGGGAGAATTTTTTGTCGGCCTGTAAACGTTCCACTTTTATCAAGATTTCACCCACAATGTGTTCGGCTGCTTTTACAAAAGTTGTCCAGAGGGGGATGTGGATAAGTTGCGCTCGATCGTTTTAGATGCACAGCAAGAATCCATCCGAAAGAACGAAATTGCGGACACTTCAAAGCGTCGCAAACCTCTCACGAACTCAGCTAGTGGACCACATCGGCCGATCGCCTCGAAAAGTGGTCACAATGCTTACTAGCAAGATAAGTTGTTGCAGAGGTAACCTTTGCGTCTCGAGGTGGCACTCTGCACGAGCTTCGGTCGCCATAACGCAGTTGTATAGTTTAGCTTCACTTCACACGGAGACGGTCGTGTCCTTTCCATTTTCCATCACCGTTTTTGCGACAACCGGCGATCCACAGGGTATCCGCCATGTCGACAAATCGAACTGGTCAGGCTCGGGTGTCGTGTTTCCCAAGGAGTTGTTCGCCCAACTTAAGCATGAGCCTGGGTTCAATCAGGCCGGGGTGTACATCCTTGTGGGTAATGCTTCCGAAGAAACGATATACATTGGCGAAGCTGACCCCGTCGGCGAACGGCTCAAGAACCATGTCACAAACAAAGAGGGATGGGTTTGGGGCGTCTATTTTTTTGATCGGCTTCACAAGATAGGAAAAACCGAAGTCCAGTTTCTGGAGTACGCGATGATTGCGCGTGCGAAGCAATTTGATCGAGCGATTCTTTTAAACAAAAATGTTCCTACTTCTCCCACAATGTCTCTTGTGTCGAAGGCCACTGCGCAGGCATTTCTCGAGGACATATATTTAATCCTGCCGATGCTCGGCATTAATGCATTTACGCCGCCAAAGCTAGGCGATGCACCGGATGAACAAGTTCAGGCGGCGACGAGTAATCCTTTAACCGCCGAACAGTTCGACACAATCGTCATTCCGGCCAGGCAGGAAGGATTCAAACAGGAATTCATCGGCCAAAACCGCTGGTTTGCCATTCGCATTAACGCAAAGCATATTCCAAAACTGAAGTACATTGCGGCTTATCAAGTCGCACCCGTAGGGGCGGTTACTCACATCGCAGAAATTGCATCAATCGAACCCTACGCGGATAGCGGCAAATACATGTTGAGGTTTAAGGGCCCTGCGACTGCAATCGGCCCCATCCCCCGCCTCGAGAATAGCGAAGTCAACATGCAATCAGCACGATATGCGCTGAGACAAAAACTTTTGAACGCGGGAGATCTTGATGGGATATGGGCTTAGGAAATGTGAGGATCTCTGAAATGGCGAAGACGTCATTGGCCATATCGTGAACGGGACATGACTGGAAAAGAGAAAACTTATGCCAGATTTTAGCGCTGGTGCGTGGTGCTCCATCGTGACGAACGTACGCCCGCTCAAACGTCACGATATCGGTTCATTGTCACGTATGCCGAAGCAACAACGGATGACCTACTAATGAAAACGGGCCCATAAGTTTCTCCAACTTATGGGCTCGTTTTTCTCACGTAATGCGGCTATCTACACCAACCAACTGTAGATGGGCGCAAAACTTGAGAAACGCAGCCTTGTTCGGCAAGGCTCTCCAGCGGATGCAAACGCATAACGTAAGAACGTGCGACGCATAAGCAAAGAGTTTGCAGCCTCGGCTTCTTGAGTGCGGGGTGGCCGAGACTTCGAGAACGAACGTATACCATCACTACGCGTCGTTGTCTTCCGCAACGCAACCTCAAAAACTAACCATCAGACATGTCGATTTTAACGAATTCCGTGAGCGGGAGAATCAGTTCTATGCGGCCGGCAGGAGTCGTCCTGGCCATCACGAATGCTGCTCGTCAGCCCGTGAAGCAGCGACGAGTCGAGGATAGCATCGCTGCACGCGCATCCGGCGAAACCACTATGCGCGCGTCGCACCAGGTTACGAAACGAAAAAGTGGACTTCACGTTCAGCTAAAGTGCAAACCACCCGAGGAATTTGACTTGCACTCAATTGTTCGGAACTTGAAGCCACCATCGGTCCGAAAAGCTTGAGACACACGACCGTCGCCAATGCGCGCAAACAGTCCGATAGAAGTCGTACCTGGGCACGCTGCATCCTGTGTGTATTCCATGCTTACGAGGATTCTTGTCAGCACGGAGGATGCGACAGAGGTGTTCAAAATCACGAATTGAAAAGACAATATCGCCGATGCCCAAAGCAAGGTGCCAATGGGTGCAAGTAGCGCAACATTCTGTCTGTGATGAACAGTGTCGGGGTCATCGGCAATCTTGCGCCCGGTTCTGAGCCGACGCCAGAATTCACCTACCTCACAGGCAATCGGCACAGAAAAAGTGAGGTGCCTGACAAAGGTCCCCAAGACTTGTTGAGAAAGAAGCTTAATTAACTGAAAAAATGCCACGATAGTGAGAAGCAGTGCAAATATCTGGATCAGTCGTACTGCGGTACCTACAGAGGTCAAGAGACCCGAAAAGCTCGAAAAGTGGTCATAGGTTTCCCGGGTCAACCTGAGAACGATTCTTGCCGTATCAGCATGGCTAAGCCATAGAGCAATGGTGCTTACACCTAGATAAAAAGCTTTCCACACGGGTTTGCTCCACGTCCAACGAGCAATCAGTCGAACCGTGGCGTAGTGGTGACGCGCCGTCGCATACCCAAGTGACGCAAAGCACGCGATTGCGCCGTAGCCCGTGATGATTGACGGGGCACGTAATGCGACAAACAGTATCCCGAAGGTTATTATAAGAAGAGCCGTTGCGTTGTAAGCAAAGGCCGCATCGGGAGGAAGCTTATCGAAGCGTCGCAACTCCTTCATAAGACGAGCAAACCGCCTTACGAGCCAGCGCCGAAACGGGGGCATTGAGACCAAGAATGCGCGCACGTAGCCAAGAGTGACTGCCAGCAGCAGTCCGCCCGTAACGAGTGCTTTTCCAAGGTCGAATTTGCACAACCACAACGCGAAGAGCAAACTAAACATGACAACGACCATCCAACCGACCGACGGTGGTTTCTTGTCTTTCTTCCGGAAGCTACCCTCGTCATTTGGACCGTTTTCAAACATCTACGAACCTCGACTTATTAGAGCATGGGAAGCCAATCTCACCGTGCTTCTCGACCCAATCTAGGCTATCAATAAAAAGGCCCATAAATTTCTCAACTTATGGGCCCCAAATTCTCAGGTTATGCGTCTACCTACACCAACAACCCTCAAACATCAATATTCCCCGCCCTAAGCGCATTAGACTCAATGAAAGCCCGACGCGGCTCCACATCATCCCCCATCAGCGTAGTAAAGATGCCATCAGCAGCAATAGCATCCTCAATCTGCACCCTCAGAAGACGCCGCACTTGCGGATCCATAGTCGTCTCCCAAAGTTGCTCAGGATTCATCTCACCGAGGCCTTTATAGCGCTGCTTGGACATATTCCGCTCAGCATCAGCAAGCAACCACTTCATCGCACTCTTGAAGTCGGTGACAGCCATGCTCCGCTCCCCACGCTTGATCACAGCTCCAGCCCCAATCAATCCCTTGAACGTATTGGCGGTATTAACAAGCTGCTGATAATCCGCGGTCAACTGAAACTCTTCATCGATCACGGAACTCTTCTGATTCCCATGATGCGTCCGCGCGACGCGCAGCGAGCGCAGTTCCCGCACAGGGTCATACATCGTGGTCACTGTCACATCAGGCTTCAGCGCGTCATCCCGCAGCTTCGCTTCGAGCGCGCGAGCCGAAGCCTCGGCCGCCTGCTCGCTGGAGAGATCGACAGCGACGCCATCCATCACCGCCTCGAGCGCGCCAGCGTCGTACAGACGGCTCAAACGATCGACCACCGCCTGCGCCAACAGATAAGACCGAGCCAACTCACCGAGCGCATCCCCGGTAATCGGAGTCGCACCATCGGAAGCGACCAACTCCGACCCCTGCAACGCAAGGCGAAGAATATGCGCATTAACTTCCGACTCATCCTTCAGATACCGCTCGTCCTTCCCCGCCTTGATCTTGTACAGCGGCGGCTGTGCGATATAGATATACCCGCGCTCGATCATCTCCGGCATCTGCCGATAGAAGAACGTCAGCAACAGCGTCCGGATGTGCGCACCGTCCACGTCAGCATCGGTCATGATGATGATGCGGTGATAACGCAGCTTGTCGAGGTTGTAGTCTTCCTTGCCGATCCCGCACCCAAGCGCGGTAATCAGCGTAACGATCTGCTCGGAAGACAGCAGCTTGTCGTAACGCGCCTTCTCGACGTTCAGCACCTTACCGCGCAGCGGCAAGATAGCCTGAAACTTCCGATCCCGGCCCTGCTTCGCCGACCCACCCGCCGAGTCACCCTCGACGATATAAATCTCCGACTTCGCCGGATCCTTCTCCTGACAATCCGCGAGCTTCCCAGGCAAACCAACGCCATCGAGCACGCCCTTACGACGCGTCATCTCACGCGCCTTGCGCGCGGCATCGCGCGCACGCGCCGCATCGACGATCTTGCCGCAGATGATCTTCGCGTCGCCCGGCGTCTCGAGCAGGAATTCCTCGAGCGCCTTCGCGACCACTTCTTCCACCGGCGCGCGCACTTCCGACGACACCAGCTTGTCCTTCGTCTGCGAGCTGAACTTCGGCTCCGGCACCTTCACCGACAGCACGCACGACAGCCCTTCACGCATGTCGTCGCCCGACGTTTCGACCTTCGCCTTCTTCGCGACTTCATGATCGGCGATGTACTTGTTCAGCACACGCGTCATCGCCGCACGCAAACCGGTAAGGTGCGTGCCGCCGTCGCGCTGCGGAATGTTGTTCGTGAAGCACAGCACGTTTTCGTTGTAGCTGTCGTTCCACTGCATCGCCACTTCGACGCCCACACCATCCTTCTCGCCCATGATGTGGAAGATATTCGGGTGCAGCACGGACTTGTTCTTGTTGATGTACTCGACAAAGCCCTTCACGCCGCCAACGAACGCAAAATCTTCTTCCTTGCCCGAGCGCTGATCCAGCAAGCGAATCCGCACGCCGTTATTGAGGAACGACAGTTCGCGAATCCGCTTAGCGAGAATGTCGTAGTGATATTCGACGTTGCCGAAAATCGTCTCATCGGCCATGAAATGCACTTCGGTACCGCGGTTTTCGGTCTCGCCGATCACCTGCATCGGCGACGTGACCACACCGTCGGTTTCTTCGAGCACGCGATTCTGCGGCACGCCACGGTGGAACTCCATGAAGTGCTTCTTGCCGTCACGGCGCACCGTGAGGCGCAGCCACGCCGACAGCGCGTTCACGCACGACACGCCGACGCCGTGCAGGCCGCCCGACACCTTGTAGCTGTTCTGGTCGAACTTGCCGCCGGCGTGCAGCTCGGTCATCACGATTTCAGCGGCGCTGCGCTTCGGATCGTGCTTGTCGTCCATCTTCAGGCCGGTCGGCACGCCGCGGCCGTTGTCGGTGATCGAGATCGAGTTGTCCGCGTGGATGATCACCTGGATGTCGTTGCAATGCCCGGCGAGCGCTTCGTCGATGGAGTTGTCGAGCACTTCGAACACGAGGTGGTGCAGACCGGTGCCATCCGATGTATCCCCGATGTACATTCCAGGCCGCTTGCGCACGGCTTCCAGACCTTCGAGGATCTGGATGGACGAGGCGCCGTAGCTGTTATCGGGCTGCGTATTGTTCATGTCAGTCATGGATTTTTTCCGGTTCTGCGTTACTGCGAGGTTGCTGCTCTGGACTTTTCAAAACGCCATAAAAACACCAAAGGGGCGCTGCGCCCCTTGGTGTTCTTCTTGATGTTGGACGCGTCAAATGCGCATCGGCATCACCACGTACTTGAATTCGTCGTTCTCGGGAATCGTGATCAACGCGCTGGAGCTGGCATCACCCAGGCTCACCTGCAACATGTCGACCTTCAGGTTCGCGAGCACGTCGAGCAGATACGTGACGTTGAACCCGATATCGACGCTGTCGCCGTCGTATGCGATTTCCAGTTCTTCCTGCGCCTCTTCCTGATCGGCGTTGGTCGACATGATCTTCAACTGGCCCGGCTCGACGATGCAGCGCACGCCCTTGAACTTATCCGACGTCAGAATCGCCGCGCGTTGCAGCGAGCGCTGCAGTTCTTCACGACCGATCAGGAATTTGTTCTTGTGCGACTTCGGAATTACGCGCTGGAAGTCGGGGAACTTGCCTTCCACGAGCTTCGACACGAGTTCGACCTGGCCGAACGTGAACTTGACCTGCGTCTGCGCGATGTCGATGTTCAGCGTGTCGTCGATGTCTTCGAGCAGGCGCTGCAGTTCGAGAATCGTCTTGCGCGGAATAATCACTTCCTGGCGCGCGAACGAGCCCTCGATTTTCATCGACGAGAACGCGAGACGGTGGCCGTCGGTCGCGACCGCCATCAGCTGATCGCCGTCCACCACCAGCAGCATGCCGTTCAGGTAGTAGCGGATGTCCTGCTGGGCCATCGAGAAATGGACCATGCCGAGCAGCTGGCGGAACGTCTTTTGCGGAACCACGAGGCTCGCGCCGTAGTCTTTAGCCTGAGCGACGGTCGGGAATTCGTCCGCGGCGAGCGTTTGCAGCGCAAAGCGGCTCTTGCCGGACTGCACTGTCAGGCGCTTGTCATTCAGCGTCAGCGTGACCTGGCCGTCGGGCATCGCGCGCAGAATGTCGAGGAGCTTGCGCGCCGCCACCGTGGTCGCGACCGATTCGCCGCCCACACCGAAATCGGCGCGCGTGGTGATCTGCAACTCGAGGTCGGTCGACAGGAACGACACGTCAGGACCGTTCTTCGTGATCAGCAAATTGGCGAGGATCGGCAACGTATGGCGGCGTTCGACGATGCCGCTCACGGTTTGCAGCGGCCTGAGGAGGTTGTCGCGTTCGGTCTTGACCAGTTGCATAGGGTTCCTTCGTTGATATAACGGCCTGCACGCCTTACGGGACAAGCTTTTCAGCGTGCAGCCACGGCTCCCCGCCGGCGCCCTGAAAAGCGCCCGACACGGCGTGAAATCCGCCCGTCGCCGCCGGGCGGTTAAACCTGTATTGTGCCTGAAAACGGGACCGCCTCACTAAAATGGGGGCGAGTTCGGGAATAAACAGGTCGATTTTGCAAGGCGTGATCCGGATCGCCGACGGTTTTTCATGCCGCTGCCCGGTGCTTCTGGTTTGCGGGCGCGTTTTTCCGCCACTTCGGGCCGGTTGCACCGCAAACTCATCGGGGGTTCGCCACGTTTTTGCGCCGCTTCTGCTCGCTTGCTGTCGCGTCCCTTGCCATTTCGCGTCAGGACCCGGCTGCGCCGCCGGGTTGTTGGTCCCCTGCCCATTTCTCTATCTCACAGCGCACACAGCGCTTCCCGCCGCCCACGCCCTTTTCACTGTCGCGTGCGGCCGGCCCGTTTAGCCCTTCAGCGTCTGTTCCAGCACGTGCAGTTCGTGGTTCAACTGCGCGTCCTTGCTGCGCTCGTCGGCGATCTTGCGCACAGCGTGCAGCACCGTCGTGTGGTCGCGCCCGCCGAACAGCTCGCCAATTTCGGGCAGGCTCTTCTGCGTCAGTTCCTTGGCCAGGTACATCGCGATCTGACGCGGCCGCGCGATGTTCGCCGGACGCTTCTTCGAATACATGTCCGCGACCTTGATGCTGTAAAAGTCGGCGACCGTCTTCTGGATGTTTTCCACCGAAATCTGCCGGTTCTGCACCGTCAGCAGGTCTTTCAGAGCTTCCTTGGTCAGTTCGATCGTGATTTCGCGGCCGTGGAACTTCGAATACGCGAGGATCTTGCGCAGCGCGCCCTCGAGCTCACGCACGTTCGAGCGCAGATGCTTCGCGACGAAGAACGCCACGTCCTCGTTCAGGCTCACGAACTCCGATTGCGCCTTGCGCATCAGAATCGCGACGCGCATTTCGAGTTCGGGCGGCTCGATCGCCACCGTCAGACCGGAGTCGAAGCGCGAGATCAGGCGATCGTCGATACCCGAGATTTCCTTCGGATACGTATCGCTCGTGATGATCACCTGCGCCTTGTTTGCGACCAGCGCCTCGAACGCGTAGAAGAATTCCTCTTGTGTGCGCGATTTACCCGAAAAGAACTGAATATCGTCGATCAGCAGCAGGTCGAGCGAGTGGTAGTAGCGCTTGAAGTCGTCGAACGCCTTGCGCTGGTACGCCTTCACGACATCGGACACGTACTGTTCCGCGTGGATATAGCGAATTCGCGCGCCGGGTTTGTCCATCAGCAACTGGTTGCCGATCGCGTGGATCAAGTGGGTCTTGCCGAGGCCCACGCCACCGTACAGGAACAGCGGGTTATACGAGATACCGGGGTTGTCGGCGACCTGAATCGCCGCGGCGCGGGCGAGCTGATTCGCCTTACCGGTCACGAAGTTGTCGAAGGTCAGGACGGGGTTCAGCTTCGAGCGCTCGTACATCGAGTCGCTTTCGCTGGTTGCCGCCGCACCCGCGCCTTGGCCCGGACGCCACGTGCGGCGCCCAGCGGCGGCCTCGTTCGCGTCAAGGCTCGGCAGATCGAGGTCGGCGGCATCTTCGGCGGCGCTGCGCGGATTCGCGTTTTGCGCGGCGAGCGCCGCTGCCGCGGCTGCGGGATTCGCGCGCGCGCCATGCGCTGCCTGCACCGCGCCCACAGCGGCATCCATGGCTGCGACGCCGCCGGCATTACCGCCTTGCGGCGCGGTCGAAGCCGGGCGCGCAGACGACGGAGCCGGCGCTGCGGCCGCCGGGCCGCGCATACCAGCCTTCGGATCCAGTACGAATTGCACGTCCACCGGCGCGTGCCAGAAATCGCGGGCCATATCCGCGATGCGGCCGGAGAACTGGCTCTTGACCCAGTCGAGCTTGAAGCGGTTCGGCGCGGCAATGCTCAACGTGTTCGCATCGGCGTCGAAGGCGACCGGGGCCAAGGGTTTGATCCACGTCACGTACTGCTGGGGCGTAAGCTCACGCTCCAGCAATGCGGAACAGTGTTGCCAGAATTCGTTCATCAAGTTGCTATCGTTATGGTGTGCACGGCGGTCGCCGCTGCCCCTGTCGCGCGCCCGCAACAAGGCCCTAAGCAGCCAGGCGTAACGGCCCCAGGCGCCTGTGCCACAAGGGTCTGCGGGACGAGCGTGCCGGAGCGACGTGCAACATTTTTGGGAAGTAAGGCGAGATTCTAACGCCAAAACGGACCCGGAAGTGAGTTATCCACAGGGACCGATCAGCTCGCCCGGCAAACCCCGGCTGCGCCAGATGCGGGCTAAACTATTGACGGCCAACGGAAAACCAGTTTAAATAGCGGGTTCCGCGAAAACCAATTCCAGTAAACCACCGGCCATTGCGCTTTCAGCGATGATCGCGCGGTTTTTTTCGATCAAGTGAGAGCAACATGAAACGTACTTACCAACCTTCCGTTACCCGTCGCAAGCGCACCCACGGCTTTCGCGTTCGCATGAAGACCGCTGGCGGCCGCAAGGTCATCAACGCACGTCGCGCGAAGGGCCGCAAGCGCCTCGCGATCTAAGGCAAGCGGATTGCGCGCTGTGACCGAAGCCCGCGGCGAAGCGGGAGCGGCCGGGGCGCAGCAACCGGGCTCGGTTCCGTTGCGAGCGCAAGCCGCCTTCCCCAAAGCCGCAAGGCTGCTAAAAACGGATGAATTTTCATCCGTTTTTCGTTTGCGGCCGTGGCGCCGTACCGCGCACTTCGTCGTGTACGGGCGGCCCACCGGCAACGAGGCGCGTCTTGGCCTCGTCATCGGCAAGAAGTACGCGCCGCGCGCGGCTACGCGGAATCTGGTGCGTCGGATCGCGCGTGAAGCCTTCCGGCTGCGTCGCGCGGAATTCGGCGGTTGGGATGTGCTGCTGCGTCTGCACACGCGTTTCGACAAAAAAGCTTTGCCGAGCGCGTCATCGCCGCCGTTGAAGGCGCTGTGCCGCAGCGAAATCGAGGCGTTGCTCGACAAGGCAGCGCGCGAAATTACCCGTCGTCAGGTGCCGCCCGCGGAGGCGCCCAGGACGGAATGACGCAGTGACCGCCCGCACAGCGGTCGCCGCAACGGGCATTGCGCCGGCAGCTTCAGGGCGCGGGCGTCGCCCGGTACTTCACGTTGCGCGGCGCCGTACGGCCGCACCTGCCATGCAAACGGTACTTCTCGCTTTATTGCGTTTTTACAAGCTTGCCGTCAGCCCCATGCTCGGCAACCGGTGCCGTTTTTACCCTTCCTGCTCTGATTACGCGCGCGAGGTAATCCAGTATCATGGCGCCGCGCGCGGGACTTATCTCGCCGTGAGGCGTGTTTGCCGCTGCCATCCGTTTTCCGCGGGCGGCATCGATCTCGTCCCGCCACCCACTTCTGAAAAGCGCTGACGCGCCGTTCCATCGACACTGAGACAACGCATGGATATCAAACGCACCGTCCTATGGGTCATCTTTTTTATGTCAGCTGTCATGCTGTTCGACAACTGGCAACGCGACCACGGACGCCCGTCGATGTTCTTCCCGAGCACGACGCCGACCCAGACCGCCGGCACTGCCGCGCCGGGCACAACGACGCCGGGCACCCAGCCGGCCGATCTGCCGGCCACTAACGCGGCCGCTCCCGGCAACGCGCCGGCGGCCGAGCAATCGCAACTCGTGAAGTTCGGCACAGACGTCTACACCGGCGAAATCGACACCCGCGGCGGCACATTGTCGCGCCTGTCGCTCATCAAGCAGGGCGACGGCAAGCAGCCGGATCTCGTGATCACACTGTTCGACAAGACGAACAGCCACACGTATCTGGCGCGCACCGGCCTGCTCGGCGGTGACTTCCCGAATCACAACGACGTCTTCACGCTGATGCCGAATCAGCCTACCCACCTGGCTGACGGTCAGAACTCGTTCCAGATGAGCTTCGAGTCGCCGGAAAAGGGCGGCCTCCGGGTCATCAAGACGTATACGTTCACGCGCGGCAGCTACGTGATCGGCGTCGAGACGAAGGTTCAGAACGTCGGCACCACGCCGGTGACGCCGCAGGTCTATATGGAGCTCGTTCGCGACGACCAGCCAGTCGAAACGCCGCGCTTCTCGCACACGTTCATCGGACCGGCTGTCTACACGGACGAGCATCATTTCCAGAAGATGACGTTCAGCGATCTCGACAAGAACAAGCAGAACTTCGCGGCGTCGGCCAACGACGGCTGGGTCGCGATGGTCCAGCACTACTTCGCGTCGGCCTGGATTCCGCAAGAAGGCGTGAAGCGTGACTTCTACGCCGAGAAAATCGATCCGTCGCTGTATCGCGTCGGCATGAAGCAGGCGATGCCGACCATCCAGCCGGGCCAGACCGTCAGCGTGTCCGCGCGTCTGTTCGCCGGTCCGGAAGAAGAGCAGATGCTCGCGGGCATCGCGCCGGGCCTCGATCTGGTGAAGGACTATGGCTGGGTCACGATCATCGCGAAGCCACTGTTCTGGCTGCTGTCGAAGATTCACAGCTATGTCGGCAACTGGGGCTGGTCGATCGTGCTGCTCACGCTGCTGATCAAGGCGGTGTTCTTCCCGCTGTCGGCCGCAAGCTACAAGTCGATGGCGCGCATGAAGGCGATCACGCCGCGCATGCAGGCGCTGCGCGAGCGCTTCAAGGGCGATCCGCAGAAGATGAACGCGGCGCTGATGGAGCTGTACAAGACCGAGAAGGTCAATCCGTTCGGCGGCTGTCTGCCGGTCGTGATCCAGATTCCGGTGTTCATCTCGCTGTACTGGGTGCTGCTGTCGTCGGTGGAAATGCGCGGCGCGCCGTGGATCTGGTGGATTCAGGATCTGTCGCAGCAGGACCCGTATTTCATCCTGCCGGTGCTGATGGCCGTATCGATGTTCCTGCAGACCAAGTTGAACCCGACGCCGCCGGACCCGGTTCAGGCCAAGATGATGATGTTCATGCCGATCGCGTTCTCGGTGATGTTTTTCTTCTTCCCCGCGGGTCTCGTGCTGTACTACGTCGTGAACAACGTGCTGTCGATCGCGCAGCAGTACTACATCACGCGGATGATGGGCACCTCGAAGGCGAAGCCGGCCTGATGTTCCGTCCCACGGCGCTCCGCATGGCCGCCGTGACGCAAAGCGAAAACGAAAAGCCGCCCGGTGCGAACCGGGCGGCTTTTTTCATGGTGCGGTCGAAGAAAATGCGACGGGCGGCGGCTGCGCCTACGTTTCGACGTTCACTCCTCGTCGGAATCTTCGCCGTAAAAACGCACGATCATTTCCTCGACCAGATTCCGATCCTTCGGGGTCAACGATGCGATCTTCGAAGCGAGTTCGATCGTTTCCGGTGTCGGCGGATATTTTTCGCCACGTGCCATCGGTCGTGCGCTGGCGCCGGGCGGCGGTCCGTAATGGAGCCAGTGCTCGTTGACGTTCAACCATTCGGCGAGCGTGCGCAACTTGTCCGGCTTCGGAATCGTCGTACCCGTCAGCCATTTGTGCGCGGTCTGAGGTGTCACGGGACGCTCGCCGTGATAGCGAAGATTGAACTGCTCGGCGAGTTTGGTCCCGCCGCGAATTTTCAGCGGCTCGAGCAGATCCTTCAGCCTCTTGGCGAAGGCGGCTTTTTCTTTGTCGGTCGGCATGGGCCAGATTGTGCAATTCAGCGTTCAACCAGTTGACAACCGACCAAGCTTTGTTTTCTCTTATTTGAGACAGTTTTAGCTTGCAGCGTGCGCCAGATAAAGCGTTGCGCGAATTCGATTTTTTTCATCTCTTTATTGCCTGGCTTGGCTTTGCCTGAACTGCAGGTGCTGCCAAGTCTCAATTATTCTTAAGTAGCGCGATAATAATCCTAGCTTACTTGGGATAAATCCGAGATGTTTACACGATAGGAATGCACCCTTTCGTCCGTAGCGCGCGCGTTACAATGCCTCGCGCCGACTCGACCAACGCGGCCCTGCCCTTCCCCTCCCGTTTCGCCGACTTCACATGCTCACGACCGACTCCGATCCCATCGTTGCCATTGCTACCGCATCCGGCCGGGGAGGTATCGGCGTCGTGCGGATTTCGTTCGGCCGCGCCGGCGCGGCGGCGGCCCAGCCATTGATGCAGGCGCTCACCGGCCAGATGCTCGAGGCGCGTCACGCGAGCTACGTGCCGTTTCTCGACGCGAGCGGCAATCCGCTCGATCGCGGCATCGCGCTGTACTTTCCGGCGCCGCATTCGTACACCGGCGAGCACGTGCTCGAACTGCAGGGCCATGGCGGCCCGGTCGTGCTGCAATTGGTCCTGCAGCGCTGCATCGACGCCGGCCGCGCGTTCGGTCTGCGGCTCGCCGAGCCCGGCGAATTCACGCGCCGCGCGTTTCTGAACGACAAGCTCGACCTCGCGCAGGCCGAAGCCGTCGCCGATCTGATCGAGGCGAGCACCGAGGCCGCCGCGCGTTCGGCCGGCCGCTCGCTCGACGGCGCGTTCTCGCGCGATATCCACGCGCTGGTCGAAGAAGTGATCACGCTGCGGATGCTGGTCGAAGCAACGCTCGACTTCCCGGAAGAGGAAATCGACTTCCTCGAAGCCGCAGACGCGCGCGGCAAGCTCGCGCGCATTCGCGAACGTCTCGCGCATGTGCTGAGTGAGGCGCGCCAAGGGGCGTTGTTGCGCGAGGGTCTGTCGGTCGTGCTGGCTGGGCAGCCGAACGTCGGCAAATCGTCGCTGCTGAATGCGCTCGCTGGTGCCGAACTCGCGATCGTCACGCCGATCGCCGGCACGACCCGCGACAAGGTCGCGCAGACGATCCAGATCGAAGGCATCCCGCTCCACGTGATCGATACGGCCGGCCTGCGCGACACCGAGGACGAGGTCGAGAAGATCGGCATCGAGCGCACGTGGGGCGAGATCGAGCGCGCGGACGTGGTGCTGCATCTGCTCGACGCGCGCGCCGGCATGACGACCGACGACGAAACGATCGCCGCACGCTTTCCGCGCGGCGTGCCGGTCGTGCGCGTGCTGAACAAGACCGACCTGACCGGGCTCGCGCCCGCGACGCAGGCGCTCGACGCCGATCTCGAACTCAGCGAGGTGCGGCTGTCGGCGAAGAAGGGGGACGGCGTCTCATTGTTGCGCGACGAACTGCTGCGGATTGCCGGCTGGCAGGCGGGCGCGGAGAACGTCTATCTCGCGCGCGAGCGGCATCTGATTGCATTGCGTGCGGCCGACGAACATCTGGCGACCGCCGCCGCGCATGCGGAGCAGAACGCGCAGGCGCTCGATCTGTTCGCCGAGGAGTTGCGGCTCGCGCAAGATCAGTTGAATTCGATCACGGGTGAGTTCAGTTCGGACGATCTGCTCGGAGTGATTTTCAGCCGATTCTGTATCGGCAAGTAACGCCTAACACGCTCGCCAGCGCTGTTCCGTTCTGATATAACGTCCGCGGTCGAAAAGCCGCTGCTGCCACGCAATCGAAAACGCACTCTGTCGACCAAAAACCCGGCAAATTTTTGGTACACAGCCGGGGCAAAAGTCTTAAAATCTCGGCTGTCCGAACCTAAACGACGTACAGCGTTCCGAAAGCATGCCCCGCCTCGCCACTCCGCTCACCGAATCCGAGATCCGCGCGCTCGAACCGCGCGCGACCCGCTACTGCGTCGCCGACGGCAACGGTCTCGTGATCGAAGTCATGACGACCGGCACCAAGGTCTGGCGCTTCCGCTATACGTTGAACGGCAAGCGTCAGCCGCTCGCGACGATCGGCGACTACCGGATGATTTCGCTGCGCGTCGCGCGCGCGAAGGCCCAGAGGTACGCGGCACTCGTCGCGCAGGGCATCTCGCCGGTGGCGACCGCGCGGCGCGATCGAGGTGCCGAGAGCAAGGCCGACGTGCTGCGCGAAGCGGCGGAGCTTTATGTCTCGACGGCGCTGGCCGGCAAGTCCGACGAATATCGCCGTACCACGCGGCGCGCGCTCGACAAGGACGTGCTTCCCGCGCTCGGCCACAAGCCGATCGGCGCGGTCACCGCCGACGACATCGTCGCGATCTGCGAGCGCATCAAAAGCCGCGGCGCGCCGAAAATGGCGCTGCACACGCGCAACGTCGTGAAGCGCCTGTATGCATACCTGATCGCGCGTCAGCTCGCGACCCGCAACCCCGCCGAAGTGGCGCCGGCGCGCTCGATCGCGACCTTCGACAGCCGCACCCGCGTGCTGTCCGGCGCCGAGATCGGTGTCATGCTGCGCACCATCGACACGTCGAATATCCGCCGCCCGCTGAAGCTAGCGCTGCACCTGCTGGTGCTGACGATGGCGCGCAAATCGGACCTCGTCGAATCGACATGGGCGGAGTTCGATCTCGACAACGCGCTATGGACGATCCCCGCTGCCCGCCTGAACGCGCGCGAGGACCGCATCCTACGTCTGCCGCGTCAGGCGGTTGCGCTTTTGCGCGAGCTGCAGCGCGCGCGCACCAGCGAGACGTTCGTGTTCCCGAGCGTCAGGGGCGACGATCGGCCGATCGCGAAAAGCACGCTGAACCAGGCGGTCAAGGCATTGGGGCTCGAGGTGGAGCATTTCGTGCTGCACGACTTTCGTCGCACCGCGTCGACGCATCTGCGTGACATGGAGCAGCAATCGGCCGCGGCACGCGACATCACGAATCGTGAAGCAACCGATGAAGCAGCGCGGGACAGTCGCATGCTTCAGAGTTGGGCGGACTTTGTCGATAGCCAGATGGAAATCGCACGGCAGACTGCGAACGGCACGGCTTGACGGCATCGTCATGGGTTTTGGCGTGATCTGACGCTTGCTGCCATGGCGGAATCGGGATGGTACACAGGCCGATTCGACCTTGTCCCAAAGCTGGTCAAACAAGGGAAAATCATTAAAAAATAAGGTTTCTAAAGCGCGCGAAAATGCGCCTTTATCCGCTCCTCGTGACCGTCTCACATCATCGTTCTTTCCCCGCTTCCTTCGCCTACACTGAGAGATGGATGCAAGCAGATACGGAGGTTTCGATGCCTGAATCAATGCTCGCCTATCTGATGGGGCCTGCCGTCATGCTGGTGGTCGGCTTTGCCATCTGGATGATGTCGCGTCACCGCGACCCGTCCAAACCGCCCAAGCTCGAGCGCTGGCTCGACACGCATTACGCGGAGTGGCTACATCACAAGCACTAAGGCGTGCCTCAATGGAAAAGGCCGTCGCATCGAGCGACGGCCTTTTTGTCTGCGCGTTGCCAGGCTGGATCATCCGCGCATCAGAGCCATGCCGCGTTCACCACTGCGGCTCGGGTTGCGGCTGTGCGTAGCCGTACTGTCCGGGCGGCGGTGCGCCGCACGCGACATAGGCGCGCTGATACTGGTCATAGCAATACCCGGGCGGCGGTGCCACGTAGGCCGGCGCGGGCAGATACGCGGGCTCGGCATAAACCGGCTGCGGATACGCGACCACCGGCGCCGGCGTCAACACCGAACTGACCACCGCACCCAGCACCGCGCCGCCGATCAGCGCACCCACCACGTCGCCGCCGTGTCCGTGCGCGGACGCCTGGCCCGCGACCGTCAAACTACCCGCCATTACCAACGCCACTGCGATCTTTTTCATATTGACCTCCCGCCGTTCAGGCATGGACGAATTGTCGCTGGCGCGGGCGGAAATAGATGCTGCAGTTGGTAACGGGACATTAACTCTGTAACAGGCGCATAACGTCGGATGCTTCCGCCTGCGCATGGGATCGCGCGGCGACAGCGCGGACGATTGCCGCGCTGGTCTTGTCGCGGGCGCCGACTATTATCTGACCAATGGCACTGCTCAAGGAGCGCCCCGCCTCAGCGCAACCTGACCGGCCTTTCCTGACCTTCATTCGGGCTGAACTACATGGACACCTCTAAACTGCCCCAGAACGTCGCAACGCTGCATCCCGCAGACGAAGCACAGACGCAGGCACACGCGCTCGTCGCGGAGGGTCCGCCCAATCTCGCCATCGACGACTCGTTCGCGCGCATCCTCGCCGACCCGCCGGCGGCCGAGTGCCCGATCATGGTTCTGCTGGTCGATGACCAGGCGGTCATCGCAGACGGGCTGCGCGAGGCGCTCGCCGATGAACCGGGCGTCGACTTTCACTACTGCGCGTCATGGGAAGACGCGGTGCGCTGCGCCGAAGACAAGCGCGCGACGGTGATCCTGCAAGATCTCGCGATGCCGGGCGCCGACGGTCTGACGCTGGTCCGGCAATATCGGTTGAACCCGGCCACGCGCGACATCCCGATCATCGCGCTGTCGACCAGGGAAGAGCCGCTCGTCAAAAGCGCGGCGTTCGCGGCCGGCTCGAACGATTACCTCGTGAAGCTGCCGGATCGCATCGAGCTGATCGCGCGCATCCGCTATCACTCGCGCTCTTATCTGAACCTGCTGCAACGCGACGAGGCGTACCGCGCGCTGCGGCAGTCACAGCAGCAACTGCTGGCGACGAAGCTGGAATTGCAGCGGCGCACGCATTCGGACGGTCTGACCGGCCTGTCGAACCGCCGCTACCTGGACCAGCATCTGGCCGACGAATGGCGCCGCGGCGCGCGCGACAAGACCGGCCTCGGCCTCCTGATCATCGATGTCGATCACTTCAAGGCCTATAACGACACCTACGGGCACGTCGCCGGCGACGAAGCGCTGAAGAGCGTCGCGCATAAGATCGAGGCGTGCCTCGGCCATTCACCGGATCTCGCCGCCCGCTTCGGCGGCGAGGAGTTCGCGGTGGTCGTGCCGGGCACGTCGGCGGGCGGCTTGCGCCTGCTCGCGGAAAAAATTCGCATTGCGGTCGAAGATCTCGCGATCACCCATGCGGGCTCGGCAGAGGGCGTCGTCACGATCAGCATCGGCGCGGCGATGGTGGTGCCGTCGGCGGCCGAGCCGGTCACGACGCTGATCGAGGCCGCCGGTGTCGGCCTGCATCGCGCGAAACACGACGGCAAGAATCAGGTGGCGGTGAGCGGCTGAGTCGGGCGCCGCCCTTCCCCCACCCTCTATTTCACGCCGCCACGGCGCGCGTATAGCGCTCGGCCGGCGCGCTGTGCGACAGATTCGGCTGCAGATGCAAGCGCGCGTTGTTCAGACGCTCCCAGTCGGCGGCATCGGGCAACGACGGGATCGTCACCAGCTCGCCCTGGTCGAGACCGGCCAGCGCCGCGTCGACCATGTCCTCGGCGCTCATTACGATCTCCGCAGGCAGGTTCTCGACCGCGAGACCTGCGCGATCCCAGAACGCGGTGCTCGTCGCGCCCGGCAGCACCGCCTGCAGCCGCACGCCCTTGCCGCCCACCTCGTGATGCAGCGACTGCGTGAGATTCAGCACGTACGCCTTGGTGCCGCTATAGGTGCCGTTCAGCAATTCCGGCGAAAGCGCGACGATCGACGAGATATTGATCACCGTGCCCGCGCCACGCGCGATGAAACCCGGCAACACGGCCGCCGTCAGGCGCGTGAGCGAGGTCACGTTCAGGTCGATCATCTTCTCGAGTTCATCGATGTCGGAGTCGAGCAGCGTCGCGGTCGCGCCGATGCCCGCGTTGTTGACCAGCATCGTGATGCCTCGCTCGGCGCGCAATTGATTCTCGATGCGGCGCACGTCGGCCTTGTCGGTCAGATCGGCGCTGACGGTGCTCACGCGCCGGCCGGTCTCCTTCGTCAGCCGCTCGGCGACGCTGCTGAGGCGCGCGCCGTCGCGCGCAATCAGCAGCAGATCGTAGCCGCGTCGTGCGAGCCGGTCCGCATAGACCGCACCGATCCCCGACGATGCGCCAGTGATCACCGCCGTGCCCTTGCCTTCGTTCGAATCGCGTTGTACGCCCTTCTCTGCCTGTGTTGCCATTGAAACTCTCCTTGCGGGCTGCGCACGATGCGACCGCCCTGACTGGTGAATGGGAACATCCGTGAACTCGCCCTCTCGCGGCCTTCGCGCTGATGCGGCGGTGTTGACGAGCTGAGTTTAGGCGCGTACCGTTTTGTCTCAAACGTCGTATTTCCCTCGTTTCAGGACATCGCAAAATGAAGCGCATCGGCGTAGTGGTGTTTCCGGGCTTCCAGATCCTCGACATGATCGCGGTATCGATTTTCGAACTCGCCAATCAGGACGCCGACGAGCCCCCGTACGACGTCACGGTGATCTCCGAGCACGGCGGCATGGTGCGCAGTTCGGCGGGGGTCGAGGTCGCGACCCGGCCGTTCGGCGATCCCGCCTACGACACGGTGATCGTCACCGGCGCGATGCAGATCGCGCCGTCGTCGCCGGGGCTGCTCGCGTTTCTGAACGACGCCCTCGCCGCCTCTCGCCGCACCGCGAGCATCTGCACGGGCGCGTTCGTGCTTGCCGAAGCGGGCATCCTGGACGGCCGCCACGCGACCACACACTGGGCGCATGCCCGCGATCTGCAGCGGCGCTTTCCGCGCGCGCGGGTCGACGAGGACCGCATCTTCATCGTCGACGGCTCGGTGTGGACGTCGGCCGGCATGACCGCGTGCATCGATCTGTGCCTCGCGCTGGTCGAGAACGACCTCGGCGCCTCGGTGTCGCGCGCGATCGCGAAAAAGCTCGTCGTCTATCACCGCCGCACCGGCGGGCAATCGCAGTACTCGGCGATGCTGGATCTCGAACCGAAGTCGGATCGGATCCAGAACGCGCTGTCGTATGCGAAGAGTCATTTGCGCGAGCCGCTGAGCGTCGAGCAGCTCGCCGAGGTCGCGCATCTGAGCCCGCGCCAGTTCAGCCGCGCGTTTCGCGACGAGACGCGCCAGTCGCCGGCTCGTGCAATCGAGGCGCTGCGCGTCGAAGCAGCCCGCACGATGCTCGAAACCGGCCGTCATTCGATCGAAACGGTCGCAGCCGACACTGGCTTCATCGACCCCGAGCGGATGCGGCGCGCGTTTTTGCGCGCGTTCGGCCAGCCGCCTCAAGCAATCCGGCGCGCCGCACGCGTGCCGTGAGCATTCGGGTAGAAAATAGGAAGCCCGCGATGCGAAACTGCGCGAAACAGCAGCGTGCCGCTCGACCCATGAATCGAAACCAGACCAAACGAAAGGAAACGCGATGAACTACAACGACAGCAACCCGTTCGCCAAAATCTTGCGCGGCGAACTACCGTGCATCAAGGTGGCCGAAAACGACCAGGCGCTGGCTTTCATGGACTTGATGCCGCAGGCCGACGGTCATCTGCTCGTCGTGCCGAAGGAAGCGGTCGCGGAGATTTTCGATCTGTCGGATGAGGCGCTCGTCGCGTCGGCGCGCATGGCGCAAAAGCTCGCGATTGCGGTGCGCGCGGCACTGCGTCCTGACGGCGTGTTCATCGGCCAGTTCAACGGTGCGGCGGCGGGACAGACGGTGCCGCATGTGCATTTCCATGTGATTCCGCGCTGGGAAGGCCAGCCGCTGAAGCTGCATGCGCGCGAGGTCGCCGACGCCGACACGCTTGAAGCGCTCGCCAAACGGATTCGCGCGCACTGGCGCGCCCATTGAAGCGCGACGCGCGGGCCCGCACACATTGCCGCGCCAGGCGTGACGGTCACGTGCGGTAACAACTGTAAAAACCGTCGAAACCACCGACTGATGAGTCGCGACTAGACTGCTATTGCCTTGTGTTCAAGACATTGAGTGTGGATCTCTTTTTTCAGCCTGCCCTTGTGGCAGGCTTTTTTCTTTATGGTCCGCTCGCAATCTCAGAGCCGATCGCGAGAACGGCGCAGCGGATGCCGCCAGTCGATACGCCGGGGACGCGGTGACAACGGCCGCCCGTCGTGCAGGTCGCGATGCTCCTGCCACAGTTCGTCGGAAAAAAGAAACATCACGATCAGCAGCGGAACGACCAGAAAAATCCCGAGTATTACGTGCTCGTTCACGATAGCCTCCAGGTGCGGGAGATTTGTTTCAATTGTAGAGCAGCGCCTATACCCGCAAGCCGTTGCAGGCCCTTCACGAAAGCGCGCGAGAGACGGCTGGCACCATTTGTTTTCTGCACCTGCCGCGTTATTGCACTTAGCGGCTTTTGCCCGCCGAATGACTTTGTGTGCGACGCACAAACTCGTTGATTAAATTGTATTAGAGCGCTTAATTGGCGCTACGCGTTTACGCGAATGCGGGCGCAAAGCTTTACCAGCTAAAGCGCTGAGCGAGTTGGATTTTTAGTGATTCGTTTCATTGTCATTTGATCAGGCGTCTGCGCAAGCTCTAATCAGCCATGACAGCGGGTGCGACAATTAGCCACTGTTGCGACCGCACACAAGATGTGCTTGTCGTTCTTATAGCTTCTCCTAGAGTGCTAGCTGTGGGTCCACCGTTAAAGTTAAATACATAGCTAACCGAGTATTTTTTCGACCCGCCCCGGAGGAATAAATGAAAACTCGAATTGCCGTTGTTTTCGCCATCGCGGGTTTGGCTGCCGCTAGCGTTCAGGCGCAAGACGTCGTGATCAAGCCGCAGCAAACGATCCAGTTCAAGGCCAATGCGTATGGCTGCGTATCGAAGGACAAGCTCGATGCCGTCGATCACCATGCGCAAGCTGGTGAGCAACAGCAGATGCAGGAATTCTTCTCCGGATATCAATGCGTATCAACACCGACGGACTCGAGTTTCCGCGTGGTGCGCGTGGTCGGCCACGACGTCGAGTTCGTGAATGCGGCCAATAGCGACACCGAGGGGCTCTGGGCCAACGACCGATTTATCAAGCAATAAGTACAACACCGGTATTCCGGCAAAAGCCGGAATACGATCGCACGCGTCTCCACTGCGGCTTTAAAGTCGCAGGCGTGAACGCGTGAGCTAAAAAAGGACGGCTTGGGCATTCAGATGCCAAGCCGTTTTTTTTATTGCTTTTCATGCAGGCCGGACTTCACGTGCATTAAAAAAAGCCGATGCGGGTTTTATCGACCCGCATCGGCAGTACGCCTTCTCGCAAAGCGCAGGAAACCGGCCTGGTGCAGCGGCGCGTCAGTGCACGCGCTTGCTGCGGCGGAACTGGTCGAACAGCACCGCGAGCAGCAGGATGCCACCGCGGATCAGGTACTGATAGAACGTCGGCACGTTGAGCAGGCTCATCGCGTCCTGTACCGAACCCATGATCAGCACGCCGACCAGCACGCCGGAGATCGTCGCGACACCGCCCGTCAGCGACACGCCGCCGAGCACGCAAGCCGAAATGACGCCGAGTTCGAGCCCGACCGACGTCTTCGGATCGCCGAGGCTCATGCGCGACGCGAGCATCACGCCCGCGAAGCCGGTCACGAGACCTTGCAGCACGAATACGGTGATCTTGATCCGCGTGACGGGCAGCCCCGCGAGCACGGCCGCTTCGCTATTGCCGCCGACGGCCAGCACGTTCTTGCCGAAGACGGTCTTTTTCAGCAGGAAGCCGAACAGCACGAAGCCGATGATGTTGCTCCAGATCGGATAAGAAATGCCGAGGAACGAACCGCCGCCGAGATCGAAAAAGCGCTCCTCGGAGATCATCACCGCGTCGCCGTTCGACGTGATGTAGGCGAGGCCGCGCACGACCTCCATCATCGCGAGCGTGACGATCAGCGAGTTGATCTTGTAGCGCGCGACCAGCGTGCCGTTGACGAGCCCGACCGCGCCGCCCGCAAGCACGCCGGCCGCGACTCCGATGAACACGCTATGCGTGGCGGTGATCAGCACGGAAGCCACCACGCCCGAAAACGCGACGATCGACGCCACCGACAAGTCCACCTCGCCGAGCGCGAGCACGAACATCATCGTGACGGAGATCGAGCCGATCAGCGTGACCGACAGCAGCAGGCCCTGGATATTGCGCGAGCTCAGAAAGCCGGGGACCGTGAACGACAGCACCGCGAACAGGATGATGAACACCATCACGATGCCGGATTTGTTGATCAGGTCCCAGGTGCGTGCGGCCTGCGCGGTCAACCCGGCGGAGGCGACGGCGGGGGTCGAGGAATCGGTGGAAGGTATGCTCATGATGTGTGTTCCATTCAATGCCGTTTCGTTGCGGTATTCGATAAGAGGTCTGGTGGCGAGAGCCGTTGGCGGATCAGCGGGGCAACGCCAGCTTGATCAGCGCATCCGGCGTGGCTTGCGCCTTCGGCAGATCGCCGACGATGCGGCCTTCCTTCATCACGATCACGCGATCGGTCACACCGATCACTTCGGCGAGATCGCTCGACACGACGATGACCGTGCGGCCCGCCTCGGCGAGTCCATACAACAGCCCGTAAATCTCGCTGCGCGCCCCGACGTCGATGCCGCGCGTCGGCTCGTCCATCAGGAACACGTCGATCTCTTCGGCGAGCCAGCGCGACAGGATCACCTTCTGCTGATTGCCGCCGGACAGCGTGCCGATCGGCGTGTCGCCGTTGCGGGTCTTGATCGCGAGCTTGCCGATGTAGTCGCGCGTGGTCTGCGCTTCCTTGCGGCCGTTGAGCACGTTGAAGCGGCTGAAGTGGCGGCGGCAGCTGATGTTCAGGTTGTCCGACACCGACGCGATCGACACGATGCCTTCCTGCTTGCGATCCTCCGGACACAGCGCGACACCGGCGCGCACCGCGTCGCGCGGCGTGGCGAACTGCACGCGCTTGCCCTTCAGCGCGACCCCGCCGGCGCTGGGCTTGACCGCGCCGTAGATCAGCTTCATCAGTTCGGAGCGGCCCGCACCGACCAGCCCAAAAAAGCCGACGATTTCGCCCTTGCGTGCCGAAAACGACGCCGGTTCGCGCAGGCCCGGCCCCATCAGGCCGTCGACCTGAAGCTGCACGTCGCCGTGCTCGCGCGCGCGATAGCCGTACACATCGGTGATCGAGCGGCCCACCATGCAGCTGATCAGCCGATCGCGATCGAGTCCCGCGCCGGCCTCGAAGGTGTCGATGCGGCGGCCGTCGCGAAACACGGTGACGCGATCGCACAGCTCGTAGACTTCCTCCATCCGGTGCGTGACGTAGATGATCGCGCGGCCTTCGGCCTTCAGCGCGCGGATGATGCGGAACAGTTGCGTGGTTTCGCGCGACGACAGCGAGCTGGTCGGTTCGTCGAACGCGATCACGCGCGCGTCGCGCATCAGCGCCTTGCCGATTTCGATCATCTGCCGCTGACCGATCGACAGATGCTTGACCTGCTGCGACGGATCGAGCTTTTCGCCGAGCCGTTCAAGCTCGCGCATCGCGCGGGCGACCAGGGCCTTTTCGTCCAGAACCCCGAAGCGATTCGGCAGCGCGCCGAGCATCAGGTTCTCGGCGACGGTCAGCTCCGGCACCAGATGCAATTCCTGGTAGATGATCGCGATGCCCGCGGCGATCGCCGCCTTGGTCGTCGCGAACTGCTGCTCGACGCCGTCGAGCGACAGCGTGCCCGACTCAGGATGATTGACGCCGGACAGCACCTTGAGCAGCGTCGACTTGCCGGCGCCGTTTTCGCCCATCAGGCCGTGCACCTCGCCGCGGCGCACTTCGAGCGACACCTGGTCGAGCGCGAGCACGCCCGGAAAACGCACGGTGATGCCGTCGAGCTGGAGATAGGGGGCGTCGGATGCGGGCGTCGTTGCAGGCGAGGGCGCAAGCGCCGCGTCGCCGGCATGAGACCCGGTGAATAAGGACGTCATCGGAAAAACCTCGAACGGATGGAACCAGAGCGGGCCACGCTCACGCTAAACGCAACGCGCGATGCGGCCCGCCGTCTGCTGCGAGAACTTCGCTTAAATACCCAGTTCCTTGCGCACGTCCTGCCAGTTGCTACGGACCATCAGCTTGCCGGTAGTCTGCGTATCGGCGGGCGGCTGCTTGCCGTCCTTGATCCATTCGACGAGGTTTTCAGTGCTCTCCTTGCCGTGGTTCGTCGAGCTGACCGCGATCGTGCCGTAGAAGCCCGTCGGTTCCTTCTTCTGGAATTCGGCGAACGCCTCGCCCGCGCCGTTGATGCCGACGCCGATCACGTCCGTGCCCGGAATGTGCAGCTGTTCGGTCGCGCGCACGCCGCCGAGCACGCTTTCTTCATTGAGCGCGAAGATCACCCACTTCTTGATGTTCGGATGCTGCGCGAGCACCGGCGACACCGCGTTGAAGCCGCCTTCGTCGTCGGTGGTTTTCTGCGGCGCGTCGAAGATGTTTTCCTTCTTGAAGCCGCCGGCGAGCAGCGACTGGGTCGCACCGTCGGTGCGCAGCTTCGCGGTCGGCAGTTCGTAGTCGGTGATGCGCAGCGCGCCGACTTCCTCTGGCTTCCAGCCGCGGCGCTTCATTTCCTCGGAGATCGCCGTGCCGACCTGATTGCCGATCTTGAACGCCGACATGCCGAGGTGCGGCACGTTCGCAAGCGGCTTGCCGGTCGAATCGACCAGTTGGTCGTCGACGGTCACGAACTTCATGTTGTAGCGCTTCGCGCGTGCCTGAATCGCCGGACCGAGACGCACGTCGGGCGCGCAGATCACGAAGCCCTTCGCGCCTTGCGCGCCGAGGTTGTCGATCGCGGCCAACACTTTTTCGCCGTCGGGCGTACCGATGTTGACGACCGAGAATCCGTCCTTCTGGCCGAGAGCGGTCGCGGCTTTCTGTTCGTTGATGAACCACGCCTGTTCCGGCATCTTCACGAGGAAGCCGACTTTGAGCGGCTCATCCGCATGCGCGGACAGTTGCGCGGCAAACGGGGCGGCGAGGGCGGCGGCGGCCATCGCGGTCAGAGTCAAACGGCGAAGCTTGCTGGTCATCTACTGTCTCCTGAGGTTGAAAAGCTGCATTGATGTCGTGGTAGTTGCAGCGGGGTAACGCGGGCGGCGTCAGCCGACGCGCGGATCTGGTTGGATCTGGGCTCGGCAGGCCGGGCGATTCGTAAAGCGGGGCGCACGGCCAGGGGCACGGCGAAAAACGTGGTGCGGCTCATCGGTGCTAGCCCGCCACGTAAGCCGTTTTCACGGCGGTCCAGAACGCGGCATCGCTCGCGCCATAGGCCGACGCCTTGCGTCCGCCGCCGGGTCCGTGATGCTCGACGGCCGTGGTCGGCAGGTTGATCGTGACGAGACCGCTCTGCACGTGGCGGCGAAAATGCCGCGCGCGTTCGAGCGAGCGCGTGCAGATGCCTGCGCACAATCCGTAGGTGGTGTCGTTCGCGAGATGCAGCGCGTGTTCATAATCGTCCGCGCGCAGCACGACCGCGAGCGGCCCGAAAATTTCTTCGCGCGCGATGCGATGCTCGGGTTCGCCGATAAACAGCGCCGGCTCGAAAAAATAGCCGCGCGTCGCGCGCTCCAGCTGCCGTCCGCCGCGCAGCAACTGCGCGCCTTCCTGCTCGCCGATGCGCACGTATTCGAGATTGCGTTCGAGCTGCGCGGCGTTCGCCACCGGGCCGATGTCGGTGCCGTGCTTCAGCGCGTGATCGACGCTGAGTTTCGCGAGCTTTGCCTGCAATGCGTCGACGAATTGCGCGAACACCGCGCGTTCGACGATCAGCCGCGCGGCCGCGGTGCTGCGCTGGCCCGTCGCGCTGAAGGCGCCGGTCAGCGCCGCATCGACCGCGCCGTCGAGATTGGCGTCGGCCAGCACGACGAACGGATTCTTGCCGCCCATCTCGAGTTGCACCCGCGCCTGGCGCGTCGCGGCAGCCTGCAGCACACGCGTGCCGGTATCGGACGAACCGGTAAAGCTGATCGCGGCGACGAGCGGATGCGCGACGATTCGCGCACCGACTTTGCGGCCGCTGCCCATCACGAGGTTGAACACACCGGCCGGCAAGCCCGCGCGACTGATGATCGACGCAAGCGCCGCCGCACAGGCCGGCACCGATTCGGCCGGCTTGTAGACGACGCAGTTGCCGTGCGCGAGCGCGGCACCGATCTTCGCCGCGGCGATCGCGAGCGGCGCGCTCCACGGCGTGATGACGCCGACCACGCCGAGCGGCTCGCGCGTCACGTCGATTTCGACGCCGGCACGCGCTGACGCGAGCGGTTCGGCGAACGCGCGCAGCGCTTCGGCCGCGAACAGCTTGAACAGTTGCCCCGCGCGCGTCGCCTCGGCGAGCGCCTCGGGCAGCACCCTGCCGACTTCACGCGCGAGCAGGCGCGCCAGTTCGTCGCGGCGCGCGAGCATTTCGCTGCCGATCGCGTCGAGCGCGTCGGCGCGGCGCTGCGCGGAGGCGAGCGACCAGTCGCGAAACGCCGCGTGCGCGGCCTCGATCGCGCTGTCGGTCTGCCGCACGTCGGCGCGCACGTATTCGCCGACGGGTTCGTCCAGATCCGACGGATTGAGCGACACGCCCGCGGTCGCACCCGTCTCCCATCCGCCATTGATGTAATGGCGAAACGGGCTGGCAACGAGCGGGACGAGCGGATCGCGGTTCATCGGCGGAAAAGGCGCACCGGAAGTTCACAAAAGTCCACGAATGGTATGAGCCGTCCCAATAACTTTCCAATCCCTTTTTTGGCCTCTCCGATATCAGTTTCGATATGGCATCATGGGAACTTCGGACGAAGAACGTACAAACATCGCTCATAAAAACCTGGAGACCCCTGCGATGACGCGTAGCTATTCGAACTGGTTCGTGCGTGCGCGGCTGAAGACGCGCCAGTTGCTGCTGCTTGCCGCGATGGAGGAGGAGGGCAACGTGCGCCGCGCGGCCGACGTGCTCGGCATGACACAGCCGGCCGCGTCGCGCTTGTTGAAAGAGCTCGAGGACATGCTCGGCGTGAGTCTGTTCGACCGCACGCCGCACGGTATGCACGCGACGCTGTATGGCGAGGTGATGATCCGCCACGCGCGCATGGTGCTGTCGAACCTGAGCCAGGCGCACGACGAAATCTCGGCGCTGCGCTCGGGGCTCGCCGGTCAGGTGCGCATCGGCGTGATCGCGGCGGCCGCCGCGACGATGGTGCCGCGCGCGATCGCGAGCGTGAAGGAGCGTTATCCGCAGCTGCAGATCTGGACCGAGGTCGAGACCTCCGACGTGATGCTGCCGCGGCTCGCCGAAGGCGAGCTCGACATCATGATCGGCCGCGTGCTCGAACGGCATAACCAGTTCAAGACCGACGTGCGCTACGAACCGCTCGCCGACGAACCGCTGTGCGTGGTCGCGCGTCCCGGCCATCCGCTCGAAAACGAAACGGGATTGACGCTGCGCGGTATCGTCAACGCGGCGTGGGTGCTGCATCCGCCGGGAAGCGTGCTGCGCCACCGCTTCGATCTGATGTTTTCGCAGATCGGCCTGAATCCGCCGCAGAACGTCGTCAATACGAACAACTTCCTCGCGATTTCTAGCCTGCTGCTGCAAAGCGACATGTTGGCGGTATTGCCCGACGAAGTGGCGCGTCAGTACCAACAGTACGGGGTGTTGAAACGCGTACCGATCGATTTACCGTGCAGGATGGACACATTCGGTATCATCACGCGCCAGTCGCATCTGTTGTCTCCGGCGGCCGCCGTCGTGCTCGAGGCGCTGCGGGAGGCGGCTCGCGACGTGTACGGCACCGCCATGGAAACGGTGGTGGCCCGCTAAATGCTTCCTTCTGTGTCATAGGCACCGGCTGACGGCGCGGGAGGAACAGACGATGTACAGCAAACACAAGAAACGGCAACGCGCCGTCGACGATTCATTTTCGCTGCGCTCCGGCGGAGCGAGCGCCTGGTTTAGCAACGGTATGGCTCTCAAATCGACGATATACAAGGCTGAATTGCAGATCGCGGACATGGACCGGCACTATTACGCCGACCATTCGCTGACGATCGCCCGTCACCCCTCGGAAACCGACGAACGGATGATGGTCCGCGTCGCCGCGTTCGCGCTGTTCGCGCAGGAGCGGCTGGAGTTTTGCAAAGGTTTGTCGGATGTCGACGAGCCGGATCTGTGGGCGAAGGACCTGACCGGCGCGATCGACACCTGGATCGAGGTCGGTCAGCCCGATGAGCGCCGCATCGCGAAGGCGAGCGGCCGCGCCAATCGCGTGGTCGTGATCGCGTATGGCGGGCGAACCTCGGAAATCTGGTGGCAAGGCGTGCGCAACAAGGTCGAACGGCTCCGCAACGTGACGGTCTGGACGCTCGGCGAGGAAGTCGCGGCATCGCTCGGCTCGCTCGCCGAACGCACGATGCGGCTGCAGTGCACGGTGCAGGACGGCGAAGCCTGGCTCGGCAGTGCCGAAGCCGACGCGGTGAAGATCGACTGGACCGTACTGAAAGCGCCCGCCGACGCGTGATGGAACCGGTCTGAACCGGTTTTGAGCAGTTTCGTTTTCGCTTTCAGAGCGACGTGACTCGCGCCGCCTCGGGCGGCCCCTTCAGTTCGACCATGTTGCCCTCCGGGTCGAACAGATACAGCGACGGTCCGAACCCGTCCGCGCCATAACGCACCCCTTGTTCGCCGAGCCGCGCGCCATGCGCGCTCAGATGCGCCTTCAGCGCGTCGGCGTCGAACGACTCGACGCGCAGACACAGGTGATCCATGTTGCGCCCGGTGCCCGCCTCACCGTTTTCCGCCCGATCTAGCTTCGCGCCGACCTGCAGCAGATCGATCAGCGATCGGCCCGCGCGCAGTTGCGTGAGGCCGAGTTCGCGCTGCTCCTTTTCAAGGCTGCAACCGAGTACGTCGCAGTAAAAGCGCGCGAGGGTGTCGACGTGCGTCGCCCGGATCACGACGTGGTCGATCTCGCGAATGTGGATTTTCATGTGGAACGCCCTTTCGCTAGTTCGGAGAACCGATTAGGAAGTGTAGGAGAAAGGGCGGGGGCGGATCGGCGGGCAAAAAAAAGCCCGCTCAAATGGAGCGGGCTGAATCCATATCAGGAGGAGACATGGAGGAGACAGGTACTAATATACACACCGGCTTGGTGCGACGCAATAACTTTTTAAGGGAAAACCCGACATCGTGCGAAATTGTCGCACTTTGAGGCAAAACGCCCGGCCGCGGGGCGTTCCACAGTGCTTCGGACCGCGATTTGCCGGGTTTGACCCCACTACCCCTAAGGGCAAGCGCGTCCGAATGACAGAGCAAGAACCGGCGCGTACTGTGTAGCGAACGGGCCTAGATTGATGAGCATCGACACTGACTGCCCATCCGGGCCCCAGGACATCATGAACGCCACCACTCGCAATTCCACCCCGATGCGCACCGCCGCCGACGTCGACGCGGCCCAGTGGCGCACCGACGACGAGCGCTGGGACGCCGTCACCCACCGCGACCAGGATGCCGACGGCGCGTTCTTCTACGCGGTCCGAACGACCGGCGTGTTCTGCCGGCCGTCGTGCGCATCGCGCCAGCCGCGTCGCGAAAACGTCGCCTTCTTCACCGATGCCGCCGCCGCGCGCGCCGCGGGCTTTCGCGATTGCAAGCGCTGCCAGCCCGGCGGCCTGCCACGCGAGCTCGACATCGTCGCGAGGGCATGCGCCGCGCTCGACGCCGATCCGCAGCAGCGTCTCACGCTCTCGCAACTGAGCGACGCCGTGCACGTGAGCCCGTTCCATTTGCAGCGCCTGTTCAAGCGCGTGGTCGGCGTGTCGCCGCGTCAGTACCAGGCGGCGCAGCGCGGTGCCGCGCTTCGCGATGCGCTGCAGGGCGGCGCCGATGTCACGCGCGCGACACTCGACGCCGGTTTCGGCTCGCCGTCGCGCATGTACGACAGCGCGCCGGCCGAGCTCGGCATGGCGCCGTCCGCTTACCGCCGCAAGGGCGCCGGGCTCACGGTGCGCTACGCGAGCGCGCCGACCTCGCTCGGCTTCGTGCTCGTCGCGGCGACCGATAAGGGCATCTGCAAGATCGGTTTCGGCGACGACACCACGCTGCTGATCGACGAATTGCGCGGCGAGTTCTCGAACGCCGAGCTGCGCGAAGACGCCGGGCGGCTCGCGCCGTTCATCGCGCAGATCGATGCTTATCTGCGCGGCACGCGCCAGGACTTCGACTTGCCGCTCGATATCGCGTCGACCGCGTTCAAGCAGCGCGTCTGGGATGCTTTGCGACGCATCCCGTACGGCGAAACGCGCAGCTACTCGCAGATCGCCGAGGCGGTCGGCTCGCCGCGCGCGGTGCGCGCCGTCGCGAGCGCATGCGCGACCAATCCGGTCGCGCTCGCGATTCCTTGCCATCGCGTCGTGCAGAAGGGCGGGGCGCTCGCCGGCTATCGCTGGGGGCTGCCGCGCAAGGCCGCGTTGCTCGACAATGAGGCGCAGCACGCAGGCGGCGCTCCAGCCGACGACGCGCCGCGCGGCCACGCAAGCCGCACCGATGCCGATTCCCGCCACTCCAAACTGGATCACGCCGCTTGAGCACGCTTAACGACGTCGCAACTCTCGAATTACCGTTCAACGCACCGTTCGACTGGCCGCGGCTGCTGCGTTTTTTCAGCGGCCGCGCGACGCCCGGCGTAGAAGCCGTCGAGGATGGCGCGTATCGTCGCGCGATCGACTGGGACGGCGACAGCGGCACACTCAGCGTGCGCTTGCATCCGCGCAAGCGCTGCATCGTCGCGAGCATCGAAGGGCCGGCGAGCCGGCATGCCGACGCACTCGCCGCGCCGATCGCGAAGATGTTCGATCTGCGCGCCGATCCGAAGAAGATCGCCGCCGGACTCGCCGCGGACCCGTGGCTCGCGCCGCTCGTCGCGGCGGTGCCTGGCCTGCGGGTGCCGGGCGCGTGGTCCGGCTTCGAACTGGTGGTGCGTGCGATCGTCGGTCAGCAGGTCAGCGTGAAGGCCGCGACGACCATCATCGGACGGCTCGTGCAGCGCGCGGGCCAACGCATCGACGGCCATCCGCATGAGAACACCGCGTGGCGTTTTCCGACGCCGGCCGCGCTAGCCGAAGTCGATCTCGCGCAAATCGGCATGCCCGGCAAACGCGTCGCCGCGTTGCAGGGTTTCGCGCGCGCGGTCGCGAGCGGCGACGTGCCGCTCGACAGCAGCGACACCGTCGACGCCGCGAGCCTGCGCGCCGCGTTGCTCGCGCTCGCGGGCATCGGCCCATGGACCGTCGAATACGTCGCGATGCGCGCATGGCGCGATCCCGATGCATGGCCCGCGTCGGATCTCGTGCTGATGCAATCGATCTGTGCGCGCGATCCTTCGCTGATACGGCCCGCACAGCAGCGCACCCGCAGCGACGCATGGCGGCCGTATCGCGCGTACGCCGCGATGCATCTGTGGAACGAGGTAGCGGATCGGGCGGGCGCGGCGCGCGGCGGGTGAGTTGAGCTGAGCGTCGTCACGACGTGCTGATGGCGACGGCGTAGTTCAGCATGACCCCGACATGCGCGGTCAAACCCCGCCGAAGCGGCCGCAAGCAGCCGTTCTGGCGAGATGTTAAAGTGCCCGCTACTGAAAATTCCGCCGAACGTTGTCAGCCGCTGTATCGTCTGTGAATCGTCTGGCGATACACGGCGACCGGCAACGCCCGATTTGCATCAATGCCAAACACCACACCATCCGGCACGACCGACGCGCTTTCGCACCGCCTGTCCGTGCTCGACTCGAGCCCGCAGCGCGATGTGCTGATACGCGGCCTGCGCGGCATCGAAAGGGAAAGCCTGCGCGTCACGCGCGACGGCCAGCTCGCGATGACGCCGCACCCGCGCGCGCTCGGTTCCGCGCTCACGCATCCGTCGCTGACGACCGACTACTCCGAGGCGCTGCTCGAGCTGATCACGCCGGCCGAGCAGGACGCCGCTGAAACGCTCGCGCAGCTCGACGTGCTGCATCGTTTCGTCTATGCGGAGCTCGGCGACGAGATCCTGTGGAACAACTCGATGCCGGGGCTGTTGCCCGCCACCGACGACGGCATTCCGATCGCGCACTACGGCACGTCGAACATCGGCAAGCTGAAGTACGTATACCGGGTCGGCCTCGCGCTGCGCTATGGCCGCACGATGCAGTGCATCGCGGGCATCCACTACAACTATTCGCTGAACGAAGAAGTGTGGCGCCTGTTGCACGCCGATCAGCAATCCACCGCGAACGCGGTCGACTTTCAGTCCGACCGCTACCTCGCGCTGATCCGCAATTTCCGCCGCACGAACTGGCTGCTGATGTATCTGTTCGGCGCGTCGCCGGCGCTCGATCGTCGATTCCTCCGCGATCGCAAACACACGCTCGACACGTTCGACGCCGACACGCTGTATCGCCCGTACGCGACGAGCCTGCGCATGAGCGATCTCGGCTATTCGAACACGACCGCGCAAGCCGCGCTGCACGCCGACTACGACACGCTGCCCGGCTATCTCGACGCGCTCGCGAAAGCCGTGAGCCAGCCATATCCCGCCTACGAGCAGATCGGTACGCAACGCGACGGCGAGTGGGTGCAGATCAACACCAACGTGCTGCAGATCGAAAACGAGTTCTATTCGACGATCCGTCCGAAGCGCGTCACGTATCCGGGTGAGCGGCCGCTGCATGCGCTCGCCGTGCGCGGCGTGCAATACGTCGAAGTGCGTTGCATGGACATCGATCCGTTCGAGCCGACCGGGATTTCGCTCGAAACATCGCGCTTTCTCGATGCCTACCTGCTCGTATGCGCGCTCGACGACAGCGCGCCGCTGCCTCCGCCCGCGTACACCGAAGCGAATCAGAACTTCGGCCGCGTGACGATGGAAGGCCGCAAGCCGGGCCTCGAACTGGTTCGCGACGGCAAGCCGGTCGCGATGACCGACTGGGCCGACGAATTGCTCGCGAAGATCGACGCGGCGGCGGCCGTGCTCGATAGGTTGAAGGGCGGCGTCGAACACGCACGCGCGGTCGCCGCGCAACGCGCGAAGCTCGCGGACGTATCGCTGACGCCATCGGCGCGCGTGCTGCAAACGATGCGTGACCAGCAACAAAGCTTTCTCGCGTTCGGACTCGCGCAAAGCGAAGCGCACGCCGCGTACTTCCGCGCGCGTCCGCTCGATGCCGCGCAGTCCAAGGCGTTTGCGGAGCTCGCGGTGCGATCGCTCGACGAACAGGCGAAGCTCGAACGCGAAGAAGTTGGTTCGTTCGACGCGTTCGTCGCTGCGTATCGTGCCTATACGCTCAATCGCTTCAGTGTCTGAGCGCTCGGACCGCAACAACTCGAGATGTGATCAAGCGGCCCCCGTGGCCGCTTTTTCTTTGTCGTTCGAAACCCGCAAGTAAGCTCTACGGATTGCGCTCTTCGAGCGCGCGCAATCGGCAAATTCTCCACGCGTCGTCGCGATTCTCTGATCTGGGTGAAACACCGCTTCGATGGGGTGGTCCAAAATAATATGACAGGCTCCACAGGGGGGAGGTATCGACGTGAAGAACAAAGCTCTGTTGGCCGCACTGTGTCTCGCAGCGACTGCGGGATGCTCAACGCAGGGTCAGGTCAATCCGGACGTCATGCAGATCGCGACCAAGCCATTGACGTGTTCGACCAAGGCCGAATGCGACCTCTGGTGGCAACGGGCGCAATCGTGGGTCGCGAGTCATTCGAAGTACAAGATCGAGACCGCTAACGACTCGCTGATCCAGACCACCGGTCCCGACGGTGGCAAGCGCGCTCTCGCGTTTCAGATCACGCGTGCCTCGGAACCCGATGGCACCGTTACGATCGGCTTCTCCGCGCACTGCGACAGCTCGCTCGGCTGCAAGCCGAATCCCTGGGAAGCCGGTGCGGATTTCAAGCAGTATGTGAGAGGCACCACTGGCACAGCCGCCAGCGCGCCGCAAGGCAGTGCGACGCCATCGCAGAACGCGCCCGATACGACGCATCCGGAGACGATTCCCGGAAAGAGCAGCAGGCTGCCGAATGGCGAGGCGATGTCGCAATAGCTGAAGCTGGCGGCAGCGGCGATGCATTCGCCGCTGCGGCGCGCTTGCTTCAGTGTCCTAGCGCGGGTCCGCTGCCCTTGCGTGGCTTGGTGATCCACACGAGCAACGCCAGCACGATAAACGCCGCGCACGAGATGCGGAAAAAGTCGTTGGTGGCCATCATGTACGCCTGGCTCGTCACTACCTGGTTCAACTGCGCGGTGAGACTGTCGCCGGACAGCCCGGCGCCCGCGAGCGCATTGGTATAGGCGTTGGTGTTGGCCGAATACGTGTTGACCGTATCGGCGAGCATCGCGTGGTGATAGATCGTGTCGTTTTCCCAGAACGTCGTGCTGATCGCAGTGCCGATCGCGCCCGACAACGTGCGGAAAAAGTTCGACAGACCCGACGCGCTCGCCAGGCGCTCGTCGGGCACGCTCGACAGCGTGATCGTCGTCATCGGCACGAAGAAGCATGCGACGCCGATACCCTGCACGAGCCGCGGCAGGATCACGTGGCCGAACGGCACGTCGAGTGTGAACGTCGAGTTCCAGAACGACACGATCGCGAACACGATGAACGCGAAGCTCGCGACCATGCGCAGATTCAGCCGATGCATGTTCTTGCCGATCATCGGCGATAGAAACAACGCGAGCAGTCCGACCGGAGCCGTGGCGAGACCCGCGAGGCCCGCCGTGTAGCCCATCACCGTTTGCAGCCATAGCGGAAAGATCACCACCGAGCCGAAAAACGCCATGAAGCCGAACGAAATGATCACGACGCCAAGCGCGAAATTGCGATCCTTGAACAGCGACAGGTCGACGATCGGTTCATCCTCGGTCAACTCCCACACGAGCAGGAACGCGATCGACACGAGCGCGATCACGGCGAGCGCGACGATGAACGTCGAGTTGAACCAGTCGCGGTCCTTGCCGAGGTCGAGCATCATCTGCAGGCAAGACACGCCGGTCACGAGCAGCACGAGGCCCACCACGTCGATGCGCTGGCGCGTCGTCTGGGTCTCGCGGCCACGCAGCAGCAGATATGCGCAGAACGCCGAGAACAGGCCGATCGGAACGTTGATATAGAAGATCCACGGCCACGTGAAGTTATCGGTGATGTAGCCGCCCATCACCGGGCCGAAGATCGGCGCGCAGATCACGGTCATCGCCCATAAGCCGAGCGCGAGGCCGCGTTTCGCGGGCGGGTAGGAGCGCATCAGGATCGTCTGCGACAGCGGCACCATCGGCCCGGACACGAGCCCTTGCACGAGCCGGAAGGCTATCAGCGATTCGAAGTTATGCGCAAAACCGCAGGCCGCCGACGCGATCGTGAACAGCAGCACCGACAGCGTGAAGAGCCGTACCTCGCCGACGCGTCGCGCGAGCCAGCCGGTCAGCGGCACGGCGATCGCCGAGGCGACCGAATACGACGAGATCACCCAGGTACCCTGACTGGCCGCGACACCGAGACTGCCAGAAATGGTCGGCACCGCGACGTTCGCAATCGACGTGTCGAGCACCTCCATGAAGGTGCCGAGCGCAAGGCCGACGGTCAGCAGCGCGAGCGTGCCGCCTTTGAGTGGGGCCGCTTCGGCTGCGGGCAGCGCGGCGTTGGAAGCCGTGGCATCCATAGGTTGGGTTCTCCTCAGGCGGCAAATGCTTGTCGCGGCAGCTTTATCGGGTGTCCTGGACATGATGCTTACATGCCGCATCACCCTCTGCCCAGACAGATATCTGGTGACAATGGCGCCTTGAAAAGGTGCCTTGTGATTGTCTTGCTAGTACTTCGTGATGAAGCGCCACCGCCATCCGACGACGACCGCGCCTCGACGCATGCTTCGGCTCATCGCCGCGGCTCGTCCGACGGTGGGGCCGGACCGCAACCCACGTCGGCTTCCCCCTCGGGACCGTTTGCGATGAAACGGGCGAGCAGGTGAATCAGCGTCGCGTGTTCTTCGGCGGTAAAGCCGCGCAGCTGGTCGTTCAGCACGGTCGCGCCCAGGTTCGGCAACTGCCGTGCGGCCTCATGGCCCTGCGGTGTCAGCTCCAGTTTCACCATGCGTCGGTCGTCGTTGCTGCGCGTGCGCACGACGAAGCCTTTCTTTTCCAGACGATCGAGCAGTCGCGTCATCGAGCCGCTGTCGTACGACATCGCGCGCGACAGCTCGAAAGGCGTGCTCGCGCGTCGCGACGACAGCATCAGAATCACGCCGATCTGCTGCGCGGTGAGTCCGAGGGGCTTGACCGCACGGTCCGTGCGCTCGACCAGCACATTGCGCGCTTTCGTCAGGTAGTAGCCAAGACTGCTCGTGAGCTCGACTTCATCCGCTTTGTAGGGGCCATCAACCATGGGGTATCCGAAACGTCCACGCAAGACGAAGTTTAGCTGCCTAAGCAGACAAGTCAAATCACATTTTGCGGTGCGCAACCGGGCCAACCTAAAAACAACAGTCGAATCTTTTGCACCGCACAGTATCTTGAAATTTGATTGCCCAGTCAATATTATGACAAGCAATGAGTTTCGCGCGTCCTGCGCCATTCGAGACCATGTTCTGACCGATCGACCGCACGCCGCCCGCCTCGCGACGCGCGCCAAAGGATTCCCCCGATGCAGTACCTCAAACACACGCTTGGCGGCCTCAGCCGCTCACTGACCGATTCCGCACTCCATAGCTTCCAAGGCCGGCACCGCTGGTGGAAGCTCGCGCTGTTCGCGGGATTGTTCGTGCTGCCGGGCGGGTCGGCGGGCGTCGCGCTGCTCGCCTGGGCCGAGCATCGACGGGAGTCGAAGCGGGCGAAGAAAGGCAAGGCCGCGCTCGGCCAGTCCAGCGAAATCGTGTCGCCGAAGAAAAGCCTGCCGATTGAGACGGAAGACGTCGTCGCCGCGACGGCCAACAGCGGCAACGTTTGCCTCGCATCCGGCGGTGCGTCGTGCCGCGCCTCGGCTGGCAAGCTCGCGAGTCAACGTCAGCGTCAACGCCAGCAGGCCCAGTCCACGGAAACGAGGCTCTGAAGGCGCACCGGTTCGCCGCGCGCTTTTCTCGCTATTTCAAACACACAAACCCGCCGCCCCTCGCTGCGCCAGTAACAACGCGTAACCATCGCGTTGCTGCAAGTAACACACCTGCGCACCGCCTCGCATTAACCTTCCAGCTTTCAGTTTCCCGCGCTCGCGCGGGCCCATACGCTAACATTCCGGCAGACCACGATCTCGCCCGGCCGGTGGCGCCGTTCCCGGCCATACCGCGGCGTCCAGAAGGAATTCATTGCATGCAGTCTGTTCGAATCCCGCCCGCGCGGGCATTTGCGCCGCGCGTCCTGTCCCTTGCCGTCAGCGCGGCCTGCGCGGCACTCGTCACCGCCTGTGCGGTCGGCCCGAACTATCAGCGGCCGGCCACCGAGATCCCCGCGTCGTTCAAGGAGGCCGCGCCCGGCTGGAAGGTTGCGGAACCCGCCGATCAGCACGACCGCGGCGACTGGTGGGCGATCTACGAAGACCCGAAGCTCAACGAACTCGAAGACAAGCTCAACGCCGCGAACCAGACCATCGCGCAATTTGCCGCGAACTACCGGCAGGCGCGCGCGCTCGTCGGCGAAGCGCGGGCGGCGTACTTCCCGACCATCGGTGCGTCGGCGGGCGCGACCCGCTCGGGCAATGGCTCGCAAACCGGCGGCAATGCGACGACGGCGACGAGTCGCGAAGGCATCAATAACAGCTTCAACGTCCAGATGACGGCGAGCTGGGAGCCGGACCTGTGGGGCTCGGTCACGCGCTCGGTCAACGCGCAGAAAGCCGGCCAGCAGGGCGCGGCCGCCGAACTCGCAAACGCGCGCCTGTCCGCTCAGGCAACGCTCGCGCAGACCTACTTCCTGCTGCGCGCGCTCGACTCCACGCAGAAGCTGCTCGACAACACCGTTCTCGCCTATCAGCGCTCGCTGCAGCTCACGCAGAATCAGTACGCGGCCGGCGTCGCCGCGCGCTCGGACGTGATCCAGGCGCAAACGCAGCTGCAATCGGCGCAGGCCGCCGCGATCGAGAACGGCATCCAGCGCGCGCAGGACGAGCACGCGATCGCGGTGCTGATCGGCGTGCCCGCGTCGATGTTCTCGCTGCCACCGATGCCGCTCACCGCGACGCCGCCCGCCGTGCCCGCGCAGATGCCGTCCGCGCTGCTCGAACGCAGGCCGGATATCGCATCGGCGGAACGCAAGGCCGCGGCGGCCAACGAGCAGATCGGCGTGGCGATCGCCGCGTTCTTCCCGTCGCTCACGCTATCGGCGACCGGAGGCTTCGAGAACTCGGTGTTCTCGCAATTGCTGTCGTTGCCGTCGCGCTTCTGGACGCTCGGCCCGCAACTGGCCGGGACGATCTTCGACGCCGGCCTGCGCAAGGCGCAAACCGAGGCCGCGCGCGCCACCTATGACGCGGATGTCGCAAGCTATCGGCAGACGGTGCTCGCCGCGTTCCAGGACGTCGAGGACAACCTCGCGTCGCTGCGCATCCTCGAGCAGGAAATCGTCGTCCAGCGGCAGGCGGTCGACTCGGCGCGCCAGGCGCTCGCAATCGTGACGAACGAGTACAAGGCGGGTACGGTCGGCTTCGTCAATGTGCTGACCGCGCAGACCACCGCGTTCACGGCCGAACAGAAGCTCGAGAATATCGCCGGGCAGCGGATGGTGTCGTCGGTGGGGCTCGTGAAGGCGCTCGGCGGCGGCTGGGACGCGTCGCAGATGAATCGCGAGACCGGCGATGTCGCGGCGCCCGCGCCGCTGCCGGCATCGGCTCCGGCGGCTGCGGCTGCGGCAGTCGGCGCGGCGTCCATCGCACAGAGCAACGCGCCGCAAGCGCGGGTACAAAGCAAATAGTTGTCCGCTGCGCCCGCCGCGCAGCATCACCACAGAAACAGAAGAGGCATGGCCGCGACTCGCGGCCATGCCTCTTTTTCATCGCGCTACGCGTGCGAAGCGCACCTCAGTGCATGAAGGTCAGCGCCACCGTATCCGGCCCGCTCGGCCGGCCAAGCAGGTTCAGCAGGCCGGCGAGGTTGTCATGCTGTTCCGGCGCGGCGCTCGCCGTGCCACGAAACGACGTCGATGCGGCCGACACCGTGCCGCTGCCGGTCAGCGTCAACGGGCCCTTGATCGTACTCAGATCGAGCGCCGACGACTTGCCCTGCGCCTGAAACCTGACCCGGTACGACCCGAGCGGCTTCACGAGCGACACACGCGAGCTGACGTCGGCGAGCGTCATCGTCAGTTGGCCGAACGCTTCGCCGTTGAAGCTGCGCCAGTCGGTCCACGACAGCTGCACATTGCCCTGCAGATCGAGCGTGTTGAATGGCGCGCCCAGCCCCGCGAGCAGCGACGCCGGCACTGCGAGCACGCCCGGCGTGACGGTTGCGCCGCGCGGCGTCACATCGACCGTGATCGGGTCGGGCATTGCGTCGCTATGGCGCATGACCATGCGCACGCGGCCGGTGAAAAGCGGCCAGAACGCGGTGCGCCACTCGATCCGCCCAGGCAGCAGCGTCGCCGCGCTCAAATCGGAGCCGGCGGCCAGCATCAGCGTCGCCGAGCCGTGCCACAGCGAGCCCTCGGCGTCGACGAGATTGACGTGTCCATGCGTTTGCCGCGCGAATTGCGGCGTAATCCAGGCGGCCGGCAGCAACGCGAGCGTCACGGCCGCCGCCGACAAAACGGCGACCACCAGCCACGGCAGCGCCCTACGCAGGCGCCACATCCAGTAATTCATGCGAGATCCTGTACCGAGCGGCGCGTCGTTATTTCGCGGTCGACGGTTGCAGCGCGACCGTCAGATCCACCTGGCCGTCGTCTTTCAGCGCGGTGATGTGCGCCTCGGAGACCTGCACCTTGAACTGCTTGCGAACGTCATCGACCCACGCGGTCCAGGCCGGGAACGCGACGTTTTTCATCTGCACCTGCACCGCGTTGCCGACGAACTGCACCTGCGTCGCGGCGAGGCCGTGTTCGCCGAGCGACGCGGAGAGCGCGTCCTTCAGCGCCGCGCCGGTCGGTGCGACACCTTGCGCGGCCGCCGACAGCGATCGCGCCTCGTTCGCTTGCGCGGTCATCTGCGCGAGCTGCCGCTGCAGGCTGGGCAGCGATTGACGCAGATGCGCGCGGCCTTCCTGCGCGGGCGCCCACAGCACCGACCACGCGATCGCCACCGCGAGCGCGGCACCGCCCCAGGTCAGCAGCGCCTTTTCGCGATCGGTGCGCTGGTCCCAGAAGCCAGCCCATGTTTGAGCGAGTTCAGCTTTCATTGTCCGTTCCTGATGGTCCACTTGCCGGTGCTGCTGTCGATCGCGCCGGTCAGGCCGTTGCGCGCGAGGCGCTTGGCGAAGTCGGGGTCGACCTTGATCGCGGGTTTGAAGGTCACGTCGAGGCGGTGCTCGTGGTAGTCCAGCGCGGCGATGCCGTTGACCGGTAGCGGCGCCAACGAGCGCGCGAGGCCGTCGGCAAGCGACAGGAAATCCTCCGGCGACAGTTCGCCCGCCGCGACGCGCAGCTGTTGCAACTGACGCGCCATCTGATCGGGCGCATCGAGCACGACGGTCGTCTTCGGGAATGTGTTGAGCAGCAGCTCCGTCATCTGCTGGTTGATCGCGTCGCGCTGACGCGCGAGCAGCAGCCACTGCACGTTCGCGCCGATGATCGCGACGACCAGCGCGGCGACCGCGAGCAGGATCGGCAGACGTAGACGCCGCAGCGTCGCGCGATCGAGGCGCCACGGCTGCGACGCGAATTCGAACTGGCACAGGTCGAAGCGGCATTCGAGCGCGCGCCGAGCGAGCTGCTCGAACGGCAGCGGACTCGCGCCGTGGATATGCGAGGCGAGCCGCGCGGGACTCGTCGTCGGGTGGCTGGGCTCGTTACCCGGCACTTCGGTCAGCATGTACAGCGACACCGGCGCCGCCCCTGCCAGCGCGGAGAGCGTCGCGTTCACCGCATTGGCCGGGGCCGCGAGACCCTCGCCCTGCACGCCGCGCGCAATCGCCAGTTCGACGCGCGGCACGCCGCTGTCGACCGCGCCTTCAACCAGCAGCGCGGGCGCGGTCTGCACGACCGCACCGAGCACCGCGGCCACCATCGGCACGATGGACGGCGCTTCGGGCGCGACCACCGGCGCGACGCCCGGCAGCGACGTCGCGACGCTCGCCGCGCCAGCCAGCACCGGCTCGCGCGCCTCGGCGGTTTCGTCGACGTTCGCGGCGGCTTCGGTCACCGGCGCCGGCGGCAGGCAACGCGTGACCGGCACCGCGCGCAGGCTGCGATGACCGGCCGCCGTGAACGCCTCGCAGATGAAACGGAACCAGCCGCGATCGATGATCGCGAGCAGGTGCCGGCCTTCCCCAAGCCCCTGCGGATCGACCGCGATATGACAGGTCTGCGGGTCCTGGATCAGTTGATCCTCGACGATATTGGGCAGCGCCTGGCGCAGCTTCGGGCCGCGCAGCGGCGGCAGCGTCGCGGGCATCAGCAGCAGGTCGCGCGCGGCGACCATCAGCACCGTCGTGTTCGCGCGCGGCAGCAGCGCGAGCGCCGAGCGGCCGGCGCGCTGCGTGCGCCCGGCCTTATCGAGCAGCACGAACGGTAGCTCGGGCAGTTGCCACTCCTGCGAGGGCACCGCCGGATCACGCAGCGGCAATAGGACGATCAGCGTGCTCAAAGGCCACTCTCTCTGTGGATTGCGTTATTCATAGTTGGTCTTGTACCCGCACGATACGCGTAGTGTGAGTCAGCGGATCGCGATAGACGAGCGTCGTGCGATCCACTTCGGCGCGCTCGTGCTGCACACTGCCGTGGACTAAAAAGTAGCTCGAATTGACGTCGAACTGATTCGGATCGATCGACGCCGATTGCACGCCGGCGGCGGTCAGCGCGAGCTGCACGTCGCCGGCGTTGCGGAAAAACACGGTCTGGCGCCGCGCGACCAACGCCTGCGCCTGCGACACGGTCATGCCCGGCACCACCGCCGCGATCACTTCGGCCGACGCGGTGTTCATGTTGATCGCGGTGACGGTCGGCAGCACGGTGACGAACGGCCGCAGCTTTGCGACGATCTCCGGCGTGTAGCCCGGAATGTCGAGCAGCGAATCGACGCCCGTCATTAGCAGCGGCGCGACCGCCACGTTGTCCTCGCCGTCCTCGATGCCGGGCTGGTTCGTGAAGTTGCCACCCGTCATACCGCCGCCGCCGACCTGCGGCGAGCTGCTGATCGACGTGCCGGTCTGAAAGCGCGTCGCCGATTGCGACAGTCCCGCGCGCACATGCAGCGCGGTCACTTTGGCGAGCTGCCCGCTCAGGCCGAGCGACACCAGCAGGCGCTGATACGCGGCCATCTGCTCGGCGCTGATTTGCGTCACGCCGGGCGCCGGACTCGCGACCAGATTGCGCAGATTGAATCTCGACTGGGCGTCCTCGATCGAGCCCGACAGGTACGTGGCCGCGCCTTGCTCAGCGCGCACCTCGCCGATCTGGCCGAGAAAATCCGACAGCCGCGTTTTCGCGATCGGCACGCCCCACAAGCCGCCCAGATACGTGATGCCCGCCGACGTATCGCCCTCGGAGCGCAGGATCAGCCGGGTCCAGTCGAGCGCGCCGCGCGCGACCCATTGCGCCTGCGACAGCAGCCGCTGATTCTCGATGCGGCGGATCTGCACCTGCTGGCGCCACAACATGCCGGACACGAGGATCGCCGACAACGCGACGACCAGCAGCGCGCTGATGATGGCCGCGCCCCGCTCGCGTGCACGTGCGCGCGAAGCGGATGCGGACTTCTTCGGCCATGAGGAGGAGAACGTCATGTCATTCTCCGACCAGAAAAACACGCGTGATCGGCCGTGCGAGCGACGTCGCGCCGATGCTGACCTGGAGCCCTGTCACCGAGCGCGGCATCGGCGCGTTGCCGAGCTGCGGCACCTTCAGATTGTTGACGGCCTGGTTCATCGCGGTTTGCACGTCGTTCATCTGGATGGTCCAGCCGAGCTTTGGCACGTACATGCGCGCCGAGATGGAGCCGACGCCGCCCATCAGCGGCACCGCGCTCCAGCCTTCGTCGCTGCCGTGCAATGCGCGCCGCAAGTCGCCGACGTTGCCGATCGGCGGCGACGCATAGCGCACCACGCGGCCGTTCGAGATCTGATAGCGCACCACCTGCAGACGCGGCGCGGCGCCCGGCAGCACCATGTGCCGCACGATCTGCAGCGTGTTGCCCGACACCGAGACCGCGGTCTGGCTGGCTTCGTCGTCGCTGGCGGCCTGCCGCGCGTCGATGCGCATCTGATCGAACAGCTGCGCGAACACCCGCTCGTCTTCCATCGCGTTCGTGATCGTCGTGCGGGCGCGGATGATCTGATCGAGCCCGCGCCACGACAGCACGGCGATCACCGCGAGGATCGCGATCGCGACCAGCAGTTCGATCAGCGTGAAGCCGCGCGCGCCGTAACGGCGGCGGCGCTCACAGCGAGCGGTTGGCTTCATTCGCGACCACCGTGACCATCTGGGCGAGATTGCCGGATTGCCCCGGCATCGTCACCGTCACTTCGACACGGCGAAACACCGGATTCGGCGTCGCCGTCACATGCTCGGTACAGCGCAATTGCAGATTGCCTTGCGAGCAATCGAAGCTCGTCGAGCCAATGTTCGGCCATGCATGCTTCAGATGCAGGTCCGCGAGCGCGTTGTCCGCGCTCCAGCCGGCGAGCAGACGCCGATGCAGATCGGCTTCGCCGCTCGCCAGACTGCCGACCGCGCGCAGCGACGCGGCAAGCGCGACCGCGATGATCGCGAGCGCGACCAGCACCTCGATCATCGTGAAGCCGCGCTGGTTGTGGCACGCGATAGCGCGCATGTTGAAGAGAGAAGAGGCATGGGCGGGCCTGCCATAACGACGCATCCGCATGTCAGCGCACCTCGTAGCGGCCATTGCCGGTACTGACGATCGTCGCCTGTCCGGCCGCCGAAAACAGCGTGACCTGCACCGGCACGTCGATCGCCTCGGTACCGAACACGATGCGATCGGCATGTGAATCCGAGCCCGGGTAACTGATCGCGACACTGGTCACGCCGCCTTCCCACTTACGCGGCCCGAGCAGATCGTCACGCAGCGGACGCCAGCCGTCCTGGGTGCGCTGATCGAAACGGAAGCCGCCCTCGAACGGCTGCCACGCGATCGGCCGCGCGCGCACTTGCGCTTCGTCGCCAGCCGATTCGAACAGCAGCGCGAGACGCTGCGCTTCTTCGTTCAGATCGGTGCGCGGATTGCGGGTCATCGTAAGCGCGGTCAGCGACACGAGCAGGCCCGCGATCACGAGCACGACCATCATTTCGAGCAGCGTGAAGCCAGCCGCGCGGCCGCGGCGTTGCCGGTAGCGCGGCCGCGAAGCCGTACACGGGGTGTCCACGGGGGACTTGCAAGCGGACGTGCGCATAGTGCCGGCCATCGACGATCAACGAATATTCAAACAGCAATGCATCGGTGAAACACGCGCGCTTCGTCGCGCCATGCAAATTGCGGCGTGGCGGGCAGGGCGCCCGGTGAGACCAGCGGCCAACCCTGTGCCAACGAGGGTGCGTGCGTGAACATCATCGAGCCTGGCGGATGCTCTGTTCAGCGTGCTTATTGCCAGGACCCGACGTCGGAATCGTTGCCTTCGCCGCCCGGTTTGCCATCGGCGCCATAGCTAAATACATCGATCTCACCGTGCACGCCCGGATTCAGATACTGATACGCGTTGCCCCACGGATCGTTCGGCAGACGCTCGAGATAGCCGCCGTCCTTCCAGTTGTTCGGCACCGGGTCGGTGGACGGTTTTTCGATGAGCGCGCGCAGGCCTTGCTCCTGGGTCGGATAGCGGCCGTTGTCGAGACGATAGAGCTTCAACGCCTGCATCACGGTGCCGATATCCTGCTTCGCGGCGACGCGCCGCGCTTCGTCCGGACGGCTCATGATCTTCGGCACGATCAGCGCGGCGAGAATGCCGAGAATCGCGATCACGACCATGATTTCGATCAGCGTGAAACCGCGTTGACGGCGGCCGCGTGAACCCGCGTTGTCAGCGCGGCGAATGGTCGACAGTTGCATAGCTTGCTACCTCTTTTCAGATGAAATTTTTGGCTCGGGTTGTCAGATTGAATACGCCGGGCCGGTCATTTTAATGTCATGTAGTTGAAGGCTTTCAACCCACCGCAATTTTCACAATAGTCCGTACAATGTGCGCATGAACGCCATCCAAATCCGCCTCCTGTCGCTCGCGCTGTTCGCCGTTTTCTGCGCGACGCTCACGTACTGGGTCATCACGCTCACCACGATGTCCGGCGCGCCGCTACCGGCTGCCGCCGCACACGCGCAGGTCTCGACCGAGCAGGCCGCGACGCTGTTCGGCGGACAGCTCACGCGCAACGTCAATCAGGACATCCATCTGTTCGGCATCCTCGCGTTGAGCGAAGGCGCCGCGGCGATCGTCAGCGTCGGTGGCGAGCCGCCGCACGCGGTGTCGCTCGGCAGCACGCTGATGCAAGGCACCAGGCTCTCCGAAGTTCGCGCCCGCTCGATCATCATCGACCGCAACGGCGCCCACTCGGAAATCTTCCTGCCCGCCAACTCCAGCGGTCCCACCATTTACGTGCGCTGAAACCTGAAGCGGTTGCGCGGCTGATACGGCATGCCGCGCAAATCCTTTCTTTTCCTTCCTCGCGGTACGGCCACCGCTACTGCACGAGGTTGTTCAGTTCGATGATCGGCAGCATCACCGCAAGCACGATCACGAGCACCACACCCCCCATCGCCAGAATCAGCAGCGGCTCGAGCAGGCTCGTCAGGAACATCGTGCGGCGCTCCAGCTCGCGCGCTTCGCCGTCGGCTGCGCGATCGAGCATCGTCGTCACGTCGCCGGTCGCTTCACCCGAGCGGATCAGGTGCACGAGCACCGGCGGAAACGTCTTCGTGTTGCCGAGCGCGCGCGACAGCGACGTGCCTTCGCGCACCCGCACGATCGCATCGTCGATGTTCTCGCGCATTGCGTTGTTGCTGAGCGTATCGGCTGCGGCCTGCAACGCGCGCAGAATCGGCACGCCCGCCGCGGTCAGAATGCCGAGCGTGCTGGCGAAGCGCACGGTGTTATAGCCGCGCACCAGCTTGCCGAGCAGCGGCGCGGTCAGCAGCCAGCGGTCGAAGGCGAGACGCGGCCCCGGTTGCCGGAGCGTCGCGCGCACCAGATAGACGACCACGATCACGCCGATCAGCATCGCCCACCACCAGTGGCGCACGAAACCGGACAGCGCCATCATCACGATCGTCAGAAACGGCAGTTGCTGCTTGGTGCTCGCGAACACGTTGACCACCTGCGGCACCACATAGCTGAGCAGGAACGTGACGATGCCGAACGCGATGATCGTGACGATCGTCGGATACGTGAACGCCAGCACGATTTTCTGCTTCAAAGCATTGCGCTGCTCGATGTAATCGGCGAGCCGCGACAGCACCAGGCCGAGCTTGCCCGTGTGTTCGCCGGCCGCGACGAGCGCCCGGTAGATCTCGGGGAAATCCTTCGGATGCTGCTGCAGCGCGTTGGCAAGCGAATGACCGCCGAGCACTTCGGCGCGAATCGCCGCCATCAGCTCGCGGATGTAGTCGCGCTCCGACTGCTCGGTCAGCACCGAGAGCGCTTCGTCGAGCGGCAGGCCCGCGATCAGCAGACTCGCGAGCTGCCGCGTCAGAATGGCCTGCTCGCGCTGCGACAGACGACGCCCGAGCGCGAGCCGCTGATTGCGCTCGCCGCGCGTGCGCGACGCCGCCGGTTCGACGACCAGCGGCGTGAGTCCCTGCGAGCGCAGGTTGGTGCGCGCGCCGCGTGCACTGTCGGCGTCGAGCACCCCTTTTTGTGCCTTGCCCGCCGCGTCGATCGCTTCAAAACGGAATGCCGGCATGCGCTTATGCTCCGCCCGTCACGCGAATCACTTCTTCGAGGGACGTCAGTCCCGATGCGAGCCAGCGCTCCGAATCCTCGCGCAGCGTGCGCATGCCCTGGGCGCGGCCCGCTTCGAGAATTTCGGCATCGGCCGCGTTGCGGTGGATCAGCGAGCGGATCGTTTCGTCGATCAGCAGCAGCTCGTAGACGCCGCGCCGTCCCGCGTAACCGGATTGCCCACAACGGTCGCAGCCGACCGGATGCCAGCGCTTGCTACCGTCTTCCTCGGTGCGCTCTTCGCGGCACACCGGGCACAGTCGCCGCACCAGCCGCTGCGCGAGCACGCCGAGCAGCGACGAGGCGAGCAGATACGGCTCGACGCCCATGTCGGTCAGACGCGTGACGGCCGATGCCGCGTCGTTCGTGTGCAGCGTCGCGAGCACCAGGTGGCCGGTCAGCGACGCCTGCACCGCGATTTGCGCGGTTTCGAGGTCGCGGATTTCACCGATCATGATGATGTCCGGGTCCTGACGCAGAATCGAGCGCAATGCGCGCGCGAAGCTCATGCCGATCCGCTCGTTGACCTGGGTCTGGCCGATGCCGGACAGGTCGTATTCGATCGGGTCTTCCACCGTCATGATGTTGGTGGTTGCCGTCTCCAGTCGCGACATCGACGCATATAGCGTCGTCGTCTTGCCTGAGCCGGTCGGACCCGTCACGAGCACGATGCCGTGCGGCTTGCCGATCAGCTTGTCGAACTGGCGGAGCGTGTCGGATGCCATGCCGAGCGCTTCGAGATTGAGCCGCGCCGCGTCTTTTTCGAGCAGACGAAGCACCGCGCGCTCGCCGTGGCCGGTGGGCAGCGTCGATACCCGCACGTCGACCGGACGACCGCCGACGCGCAGCGTGATGCGGCCGTCCTGCGGCAAACGTTTTTCCGCGATGTCGAGCTGCGCCATGATCTTGATCCGCGAGATCAGCGCGCCGTGCAGCGCTTTTTTAGGCCGCACCACGTCGCGCAGCGTGCCGTCGACGCGAAAACGCACCACCGACGCATTCTCGAACGGCTCGATATGAATATCCGATGCCTGCTCGCGTGCGGCTTGCGTGAGCAGCGCGTTGATCATACGGATGATCGGCGCGTCGTCTTCCGATTCGAGCAGATCCTCGACCTCGGGGATGTCCTGCATCAGCCGCGACAGATCGACTTCGCCTTCGACTTCGCCGACCACCTGCGCGGCGCTGCCGTCCTGGCGCGCATAGGCCTGGTTGATCGCCTGCGCGAGATCGTCGGCGGGCACGCGCACGACCGACACCACGCCGTAGTTGCGCGCGATTTCGGCAAGCGCGGCTTCGCTCGTGCGCTCGCTGATCCAGACTTCGAGGCTATCGGCATGCTGATGCGCGACCAGGATCTGGCCGCTGCGCGCAAAACCGTATGGCACGAGCCGGGCGGCAAGCGGGGAGGGTGCCGCGCGCTCGCCGGCCGCGGCATCGCCGTTCAGCGGACGTTGCGAAGGCGCGGTTTGCGCGGGCATCTGCGTCACGGACGCGCTCCCGGCGACACCGTGCTCGACACCGGGCCGCTTGCCGGCTCGACGACGGCCGGTTGCGGCATGGTTTGCGGCATCGTCTGCGGCACGGGTTGGATCGTGGTCTGCGCGCCAGCTTGCGGCACGGCCTGCGGCGGTACCTGTTGAGGAACCTGTTGCGGTGCCTGCTGCGGCATCATCTGCTGGCGGCGCATCTGGTTCAGGTCGAACAGGTTCATCGCCGGCACCCCGCCCTGGCTCGGGCCGAGCGGCATCGGCGGCACGACCGGATCGTCGCGATCCCTCATGATGTTGTTGTCCTGACGGTACGCGCCCTGCACACCCTGGATGTAGTCGTAGCGGTTTGCCGTGACGGCCTGCGTGGTGTCGCGGTCGGCGAGAATGACCGGGCGCAGGAACACCATCAGGTTAGTCTTGTTGCGCGTCTTCTGCTCGGAGCGGAACAGCTGGCCCAGCCAGGGAATGTCGCCAAGCAGCGGCACCTTGCTGTTGCTGACCTGGTAGTTGTCCTGCATCAGGCCGCCGAGCACGATGATCTCGCCGTTATCGCACAGCACGGTCGACTGGATCGAACGCTTCGTGAATTCCGGGCCCGCCGGGTTCGTCGCCGCGTTGTTCGTGCCGTTCACGATCGCCGAATCTTCCGTGTAGAGCAGCAGCTTCAGGATGCCGCCGTCGGTAATCTGCGGCTTCACGTGCAGCGTCAGACCGACGTCGACCCGGTCGAACGTGTTGAACGCCGCGCTCGTCGTGCCGCTCGTCAGGTTCGAGTACGAACCGGTCTGGATCGGCACGTTGGTACCGACGATGATCTTCGCCTCTTCGTTGTCGAGCGTGATCAGGTTCGGCGTGGACAGCACGTTCGCGTCTGCGGTCTGCGACAGCGCCTGCAGCAGTGCGCCGAGACCCTGCACGCCGAAGATGTTGTGGATCCAGCCGACGTTCAAGCCTTGTTGCAGGGCCTGGCTGCCTAGCGCCGTCGCGAGACCGCCGGTCGAACCAGCCGCGGCCGCCGCGGCCGTCAGGTTGATGATGCTGTTGCCCGAGCCAGTCGCCAGGTTGGTACCGGCAAACAGGTTGCCGTTCGCGACCTGCCACTGAATGCCGAGGTTGCCGCTCGTATTCGAGTTCAACTCGACGATCAGTGCCTCGATATACACCTGCGCGCGACGCGCATCGAGCTGGTCGATCACCGCGCGCAAGTTGCGGTACGTCGCTTCGGGCGCGGTGATGATCAGCGAGTTGGTCGCGGGATCGGCGGTAATCATGCCGCCGCCCTGATCCTCGCTCTTTTCCTTGTCGCCGCCGAGAAAGCCGCCGGTATTACTGTTCGAGCCCGAAGCGCCGCCGCCCATCGGCGAGTTCATCGAGCCGCCGCCGAGGCCGCCCGACGGCAACGGCGGCGTACCCGACGAGCCCGTCGAATAGCCGCTGTTCGACAGACCGCCACCGCCACCACCACCGCCGCCGCCGCTCGTGTTCTGGTTGAACGAGTTGGCCTCGTTCGCGCCGCCTGACGAACCCTCGCCGCCGCCCTTGCCGAGCATGCTGCGCAGCGTGCGCGCGAGCTTCGTCGCGTCGGCATTGCGTAGCGGCACGACGTGGATGTTGCCCGGCATCGTGGTCGGCATGTCGAGCTGCTTCGCGAGTTCCTTGGCCGCCGCGAGGCGTGCTGTGTTCGACGCGCGCATCAGCAGCGAGTTGGTGCGCGGATCGGACGAGATCGACACCTTGAGCGTCGCGTCCGTGCTGCCGATCGAGCCCGGATCGAGCATCTTGTTCATCTGCTGCGCGATGTCGATCGCATTCGCGTTCTTCAGCGGCACGACTGCAACCGCCTGGCCGGCCGCGCTATCGACACCCGCGATGATCTGGGCGATGCGCCGCACGTTGTCTGCGTAGTCGGTGACGACGATCGTATTGTTGGAGGGGTAGGCCGCGACCGTGTTGTTCGGCGAGATCAGCGGACGCAGTACCGGCAGCAAATTGTTGGCCGACTCATTCCTCAGCGTGAAGACCTGCGTGATGACCTGGTCGCCGCGCGCCGTCGGCGCGTTGCCGACGTAGGTCGGCACGCCTTGCAGCTTGGCGTCGGCCTCGGGCACCACTTTCAGCACGCCATGATCCTGCACGAGCGCGAAACCCTGCATGCGCAGCGCGGACTGCAGGGTTTTGAGCGCCTGATCCTGAGGCACCGAATTTTCGGACACGAGGTTCAGTTGCCCCTTCACCCGCGGATCGACGATGATCGTCTTGCCGGTCGCCGCGCCGATCGCCTTCGCGACCTGGTCGATGTCGGCGTTGACGAAGTTGAGTGTCACCTGCGCGTGTGCAGTTTGCGCGGTGATCAGTCCAGCCACCAGCAGCGCCGTTGCCACCCGACGCAAAGCCATACAATTTCTTCTCATGGGATGTGATATCGATGCCGGCAGCCTCTGCCACCGACGGTCATGCGATGCGGACCCGGCGGCAAGCTACCGCCCGGTCGGTTTGTGAGCCGGCCCTAAAAGCGAGTTTCGCTTCGAGTTCCGGCGTCCCGAGGTCCGAAAAAATCGAACAGTAACAGCTTTTCATGTCGGAATTGAAACAAAACAAGGGGCCCCATGCGAATTCATGAAGATCGCAGAGCGGTTATTAAAATGAAAGCTAGCCAGCACCGTACACTCGCGCCATTACCCGGCTTTGTACGGTCTTATGTCGGTTAGCCAACTTGACGAAGGTCGGACTGCCGGTATGATACGAGCCGTTCGACCCACTGTTATGTGTTTGCTGACGCGGGTTTTCCCCGATGCTCGACAAACGCCCGGCCAGCTTGCCGTTGCGGCCGAAACGCGGCCGGCGAACTGCCTTACCGATTCTTACCCCAGGTTTGCTTAGTCCTATTGACCGATGAAACGTCCGCTCGTCACCGTTGCCGCCACGCTCGCGCTGCTCGCCGCGGCCGGCTCCGCGCGCGCCGACTGCTTCGATGAAGCGGCGAAGTATCAGAAGGTCAATCCGCTGATCTTACGGGCTATTGCGTGGCAGGAGTCGCACAACCGGCCGGATGCCCAGCACAAGAACGCGAATGGCTCGACCGACTACGGTGTGATGCAGATCAATTCGGTGCATCTGCCGGTGCTCGCCCAGTACGGGATCTCGCAGGGCACGCTGATGGAGCCGTGCAAGAACGTTTACATCGCGGCGTGGCATCTGCGCCGGCAGATGAACAAGTACGGCAATACCTGGCAGGCGGTCGGAGCATACCACTCGGAGACGCCCACGTTGCGGGACAAATACGCGCAACAGATCGCTGCGATTCTGCGCAGCTGGAAGTTGATGCCCGCGCAGTAAGCCATTCCAACGCTGTCGCTCGCACGAGCCGCACGCATTTTAATGCACAATGCGACTTCGTGCTTTTGTCGCGCCGTCGCAGCGACGACGACGATTTGACCCCGCGCGCGGCACGCCTTCCAATCTTCCCGTATTCGTACCGCGATGAACCAGCCGCTATTGCCCATCACCGTGCTCTCCGGTTTTCTGGGCGCCGGCAAGACCACGCTCCTGAAGCACATCCTCGCGAACCGCGCCGGTTTGCGCGTCGCCGTGATCGTCGACGATCTGGGCGACGCCAATATCGACCCGACGCTCATGCGTAATGCGGCCGAACTGTCGGGCGTCGACGAGCAGATCGTCGAACTCAAGAATGGCTGCATCTGCTGCACGCTGCGCGACGATCTGCAAAGCGAAATCCGTCGCCTCGCCGGCGAAAAGCGCTTCGACGCGCTCGTGATCGAATCGAGTGGCATCGCCGAGCCTATGTCGATTGCCGAAACCATCACATTCGATGGCGACGACCGCCTCTCGCCCGGCGAAGTCGCCCGGCTCGATACAATGGTCACGATCGTCGATGCGTTCAACTTCCTGCGCGATTACGCGTCCGCCGATGCGCTCTCCGAACGCGGCGTCAGGGTCGACGAAGACGACGACCGCATGATCGTGGAATTGCTGATCGAGCAGATCGAGTTTTGTGACGTGCTCGTCGTGAACAAGATTGATCTCGTCAGCGCGGACGAACTCGCGCGTTTGCAGCGCATCCTCGCGCGCCTGAACCCGCGTGCGGTGCAGCTCGTGAGCCGCTTTGCCGAAGTGCCGCTCGATCAGGTGCTGAACACCGGACGCTTCGATTTCGACGAAGCGTCGAATGCGCAGGGCTGGCTCGCGGCGCTCGAGCACAAGCACGAGAATCAGCACGGCGATCAAGATGGCCACGTGCATCACAGCGAAGCCGACGAATACGGCGTCGGCTATTTCGTCTATCGCGCACGCCGGCCGTTTCATCCGCAGCGACTGTGGGAGCTGCTGCATCAGGAGTGGAAGGGTGTACTGCGCAGCAAGGGATTCTTCTGGCTCGCGACCCGCAACGATATCGGCGGTTCGCTATCGCAGGCCGGTGGCGCTTGCCGGCACGGCCCCGCGGGCATGTGGTGGGCCGCGCAGGATCGCAGCGAGTGGCCGGAAGGCGACGACGAGTTGGCCGCCGAAATCGCCGCCGACTGGTACGGTGCGCCGGCCGATATGAGCATCGGCGATCGTCGTCAGGAGTTCGTGCTGATCGGCGTCGACATCGACCCCGCCCTCTGGCGCGCGAGGTTCGACGCCTGTCTGCTCACCGACGACGAATACGCGCTCGGGCCGCAAGCCTGGCAGCAGTTCCCCGATCCGTTCCCTGCATGGGAGTTCGACGACCACGATCATGACGACGAGCATGATCACCACCATCATCACGGGCACGGCGACGACTGCGAGCATTGCGGACATGACCACGGCAAGAATGCGCATCGTCATGACTGAACGAAGCACGCCTCGCATTTGAGCCGCACGCATGGACGAAAAAAACCCGCCACTGGCGGGTTTTTCTCACGGGTGTCAACTGCCCGGCAGCAATCTGCTTAGCGCTTGTTGACTGCGTCCTTGAACGCCTTGCCTGCCGTGAACTTGACGGTCTTGGCAGCCGGGATCTTGATGGTTTCGCCGGTCTTCGGATTACGCCCCGTACGCGCTGCGCGCTTGCCCGAACCAAAGCTACCGAAGCCGATCAACTGGACCGCCTCACCCTTCGACACAGACTTCTTGATCACTTCAAGCAACGTGTCCAGCGTTTCACCGGTTTGAGCCTTGCTGGCGCCCGTCTGTCCTGCGACAGCGTCGATCAGTTCCTGTTTGTTCATTAAGGTTCCTTTCTGAGTTTAGGTTGATACGAACAGCGCGACCGCGCCGATTATACGTGCGCGCACCGCGCCGTCGAGCAGCTGCGGCCCCGATCCTGAAGATCTCCCACGCCGGACAGGACACTGTTCGGCGGCCGTGCTGCCGCTCCCTTCGCGGCGCTTGCTATGATAGCGCAGCGCAAACCCAATCAGGATAAGGGTTTCGAGGAATTGCACGGTTTTCGGGCCGTTCTTGCAAGGAAATCGAAAATTCGCCCCTCAACACCCCTAAACGAGGGCTGAAACCCAGTCCTGGCGGGGGTTAGCGTTGGTTTTTGCCAACGCAGCAAAGCGTCTGAAAGCGTCCTGATGGGTCTTTTGCGGCGACTCGCGCGCGGCGCGCGCCGACTCCAACCATCGAACCCGCTCTTTCGAGCGATCTTTTGAGCGTGTTTTCCCGTCGCGCATGACCGATCCGTTGATCCCCGCCGTCCTCGCTTTCCGCGACAACGGCAGCCCCTTCTCACCGCACTACGACGACATCTATCACAGCGCCGTCGGCGCGCTCGAGCAGGCTCACTACGTCTTTTTGCGCGGCAACGAATTGCCCGAAAGATGGCAGAGCCGTCGAACCTTCACCGTCCTCGAGACCGGCTTTGGCATCGGCATCAACTTTCTCGTCACTTGGGCCGCGTGGCGCGCCGATCCTGCACGCTGCGAGCGGCTGCATTTCGTGTCGACCGAGAAGCATCCGTTTAGCGCCGCCGATCTGCGCCGCGTCCACGCATCGACGATCTCCGATCCGCTGATCGCCCAACTCGCGGACACGCTCGCGAACGCATGGCCGATGCTTGTGCCCGGTACGCACCGGCTGGAATTCGAAGGCGGCCGCGTCGTGCTGACGTTGATCTTCGCCGATGCGCTCGAGAGCCTGCCCGCATTGCGGCTGCGTGCCGATGCGTTTTATCTCGACGGTTTCGCGCCCGCGAAAAATCCCGAGCTGTGGAGCCCGGCGATCTTCAAGGCGCTCGCGCGGGTCGCCGGCGATGACGCGACCTTCTCCACCTATAGCAGCGCAGGCGACGTCAAACGCGCGTTGACGCAATGCGGCTTCGAGTATCGCAAGGTCGACGGCTTCGGCTGGAAACGCGCGATGCTGGTCGGCCGCTTCGCGCCGCGCTGGCGTGTGCGCCGTTATGAACCGCCCGCGCCGTACGGGCACGATGAACGACACGCTGTCGTGATCGGTGCGGGGCTGGCCGGCTGCGCAGTGATCGAGCGGCTTGCGGCACGCGGGTGGCGCGTGACTTCGCTCGAGCGGCATGGGTCGGTTGCACAGGATGCGTCAGGCAATCCGGCCGGCGTATTTCACCCAATGATTTCGCGCGACGACAGCGTTGCGTCGCGCGTCACGCGAGCGGGCTTTCTGTACGCGCTCAATCGTTGGACCGCACTCGAAGACGCAGGGCATCGACTGGCCCGCGGCGATCGTGGCCTGCTCCAGATCGCCGCGGACGACGACGAAGCGCGCGCGATCGGCGACGCTATCGCCACGTTTCGCTATCCGTCCGACTACGTGACGCCGGTCTCCGCGGCCGATGCAGCACAACTCGCCGGCATGCCGCTCGCGCGTGGCGGCTGGTTCTTTCCGCGCGGCGGCTGGATCGATCCCGCCTCTCTTTGCGCGGCGCAATTCGCATCGGCAGGCGGCTTGCTCGAACGACGCTTCGGCGTCGACGTCGCGCGGCTCGAACGTTGCGGCGATCAGTGGACCGTCTTCGATATCGAGGGAAAGGAGGTCGCGCGAGCGCCGGTCGTAATCGTCGCCGGCGCCCATGAAGCTGCGCGCATCGCTGGCTTGCGTCATGCGCCGACCCGTAGCATTCGCGGCCAGTTGAGCTTGCTGCCGGCGGGCACCGTCGCAGCGCTTGCGCTGCCGGTGATCGGCGAGGGCTATGCCGTGCCACTTGCGAACGGCGTCACGCTGACAGGCGCGACCTATGAACTAGACGACCACGACACGTCGCTGCGCGCGGATGGTCATCGCGAGAATCTCGAGCGCGTCGCGCAGATGCTGCCATCGTTCGCAAGCGCGCTCGATGACGCGTCGCTGACCTCGCTCAGCGGACGCGTTGCGTTTCGCTGCGTGACCTCGGACCGCATGCCGATGATCGGCCAGTTCGCCGACGAAGCCGCTGCCGCACGAGATGCAGCTCGCCTGCGCGGCGCATGGCCGCTCGATCTGCCGCGCGTCGACGGTCTATACGGCGCATTCGCTTATGGTTCTCGCGGGCTGGTATGGGCCGCGCTCGGCGCTGAATTGATCGCGTCACAGATCGAAGGCGAACCGTGGCCGCTCGAACGCGGTCTCGCCGAAGACATCGACCCCGCACGTTTTCTGCTGCGGTCGTTGCGGCAGGGGACGATCGGTTAACCGGCTTCGACCATTGCGGCGTTAACGCCCGGCAGGTTAACTCCGCCCGCGCTGTAAACCACGTTAACCGACACGCCCGCTTATCCACCGCACCCTGTGGATAACCGCGCAGTTAACCGGCGCAAGTCGTGTGGAGCCGTTGTGGACGTAAACGGGGTAACTGGGACATCGCGAAAAAGTCCGAAAAGTTGCTCGCGTATACCGGCCGCCGCCGCACATGCTGTACATCCGGTTATGCGGCCGACAACTCGATGATTCATTTCGGTAAACACGGGTTATCCACAGAAAACGAGGCAGCTTGTTAACTGTTACTACGTATACATACGGTAAACCAGTAAACAGCAAAGACGGCAGCTAACGCCCCGCCTATCGGGCTAGAAGATTTCGTTCGAGCTCGCGTAAACGGATCACTCGATGCGCTCCGTTAACCCGGGGGAGAGCACCAAAAAACGCGGACGAAACCGCACACCAAAGTCACACACGCGAACGTAACGCAAGGGAGCGGATTCGCCGTTCGCGACGTTGTCGAAATTGACGCGATACCTCGAAAAAAGGTCGCTTTTTCCGTTCAGTATAAAAATAACGTACTTTTTTACCGTTTTGCCAGCGAGTTAACGTCTTTTCGGTTAACGCGGAACAAGCTATGGCACAATCCCGGTTCTTTTCCGCGTCGTGCCACCGCATCTGACGGCACGCGCAGCAATGGAACGGTGCCGGTCAAACAGAATCTGATTCAAGGTCGACGGCGTTCCTTCACCGTGCCTGTTGCTACTGCCGCATCCCGTGAATGTGCCCGACTCCGTGCGGTTTTTTGCGGCCGCGGCGCATTCCGATCATCCGATCATTGAAACCTCGCAACGCTGACCTCGCGAAGCGCTTGCGACAACGAGCGCTCTCGGTTCGCTCGTGCCACGGCGTGCGTGTGCGCCGGTTCGTGTCGTCTGCCGTTGCTGCCAAGGAGAACCCATTACGATGAATTCGGCGTTTTCGTTTCTGCCAGCGTGGCCGCTTTCACCCGACGCCATATTTTGGGCAGGTCTCGCATTGCTTGTCGCTGGTCTGTGCGGAGAGCTTTGCTTTCGCGCGTGGCGCTTACCGCGCATTTCCGGCTATGCGGTGATCGGCCTCATAGCGGGCGGGGCCGGCTTTGGCGTGATCGATGCGGATTCCGCGAGCGCCGCGCGGCCGCTGCTCGACGTCGCGCTAGGCCTGTTGCTGTTCGAACTGGGCAGCCGGCTCGATCTGCGCTGGATCCGCCGTAATCCGTGGCTGATTCTGTCGAGCGTCGCCGAAGCCACGCTGACTTTCGTGCTGGTGCTGCCGGTGCTGCTATTCCTGCACGTGCCGCTGATGGTCGCGACCGTACTCGCTGCGATCGCGATGGCGACATCGCCCGCGATGGTGATCCAGCTCAAGACCGAACTGCGCGCCGAAGGCCAGGTCACGCAGCGTCTTCTGACCTTGACCGCGCTGAACAGCATGTACGCGGTCGTGATCGAAAAGCTCGTATCGAGCTGGCTGCATCAGGAGGTATACGGCAACGTGTTCGCAACGATCCTGCAGCCGTTGTACCTGCTGGTCGGCTCGCTCGTGCTCGCATATCTGCTCGCGCGCACCTGCACGTTCTTCTACCGGCGCCTGAACATGCACGACGAGCATTCGTTCGTCGCGCTGTTCGGTCTCGTGCTGCTCGCGATCGCGGTCGCGCATCTGTTCAAGCTATCGACGATTCTCGCGCTGCTCGCCGCGGGCATCATCGTGAAGAATCACGAAGCGCGTCCGCAGTTGTGGCCGCAGCATTTCGGCACCGCGGGCTGGCTGCTGACGGTGATTCTGTTCGTGCTGACGCTGACGTCGTTCGAATGGAGGCACATTGCGTTGGGCGGAGTCGCGGCGCTGGGCCTGATCGTTGCTCGCCTCGTCGCGAAACTGGTCGGCGTGCTGGCTTTCGCGAAGCCGAGCGGCCTGAACCTGAAGCAGGGCATCGCACTCGGCCTGTCGTTGTCACCGATGTCGGCGCTCGCGTACCTGCTCGTCGACGACACGTACAACCTGTATCCGAGCTTCGATCCGCAACTGCGCGCGATCGTCATGTGTTCGATTTTCGTGCTGCAGATCCTCGGGCCGTGGCTCGTCTATCGCAGCCTCGCGCTCGTCGCCGAGCGGCGCGAGGGGTGAGCGTGAAACGCGCGTGGTCTGCCAGGCGCGTTTCACGAACCCGACTTTTCAAAACCTTCGCCTCAAACGACCTGACTCAGGGGACGCCATGTCACTCGAACCCTTCATCGATTCGAAACCGTTCACCTTCGGTATCGAGCTCGAAATGCAGATCGTCAATACGCACGACTATGATCTGACCAAAGCCGGCACGGATCTGCTGCGCCTTATCAAGGATGAAAAAATCCCCGGCAATATCACGCCGGAAATCACCGAAAGCATGATCGAGCTGTCGACCGGCATCTGCACGTCGCACGAACAGGCGGTCGCCGATCTGCGCAAGATTCGTGACACGCTGGTATCCGCGGCCGACCATCTGAACGTCGGTCTGTGCGGCGGCGGAACGCATCCCTTCCAGCAATGGAGCGAGCGGCAGATCGTCGATACGCCGCGCTTTCAGTATCTTTCCGAGCTGTACGGCTATCTCGCGAAGCAGTTCACGGTGTTCGGCCAGCACGTGCACATCGGTTGCCCGAATCCGAACAGCGCGCTGTATCTGCTGCATTCGATGTCGCGCTTCATCCCGCATTTCATTGCGCTGTCCGCGTCGTCGCCTTTCGTACAGGGTGTCGATACCGGATTTCATTCGGCACGACTGAATTCCGTGTTCGCCTTTCCGCTGTCGGGCCGCGCGCCGTTCGTGCTGACGTGGGACAGCTTCGAGGAGTATTTCTCGAAGATGGTCCACACGGGCGTGGTCAACAGCATGAAGGATTTCTACTGGGATATCCGTCCGAAGCCGGGGTTCGGCACGATCGAGGTTCGAGTGATGGATACGCCGTTTTCGGTGGATCGCGCCGCGGCGATCGCCTGCTACATCCAGACGCTGGCTCGCCATCTGCTGCTCGACAAGCCCATCACGCCGCAGGAAGACGACTATCTGGTCTACACGTTCAACCGTTTCGAAGCCTGCCGTTTCGGACTCGGCGGCACCTGCATCAATCCGCAAACCGGTGAACGAAAGACGATTTCCGAAGATATCCTCGAAACGCTCGAACAGATCGGATCGCATGCGGAAGCGCTCGGCTCGGTCAATGCGCTGGCCGAAGTCGGCGCGATCGCGCGTGGCCAGGTCAACGACGCGACGTGGCTGCGCAGCGTGTTCGCGCAGGAAAAGTCCTTGCACGAAGCGGTCCGGCAGCAGTGTTTGCAGTGGCGCGCCTAGTCGCGAAGATCTCATGAAAGCGTTTGCGTGCGCCTAGGTACGCGACGTTCGGACGAAAACCCGCCATGCGCGGGTTTTTTTTCGTAAAAAAATTTTTAGGACTTTTCGTCCGCGCAACCCTTCAGGTTTGTCGAAAGTTTACGTATACCAGCCTAGGAGCAGTGAGCAGGCGTTGCCGAAGTCTGTGGACAACTGAATAAATACCTGCAAAGTCAATGCTCTGGGGAATTGATAACCGGGTCGATAAAAGACGCTCCGGCCACGCCTGGCAGGCGCAACCGAGGAAACGCTCGACACGCTGCAAGTGCTTGTTGCAAAACGGTACACAGGCTGTCCAAACGTTTTCCCCTGCTTATCCACAGCTCGCGCTGGATAAGTTAGCTGTACGATTTGCAGGTCTCGCATAGAATGTCGTTTTTTTGCCGCCTTCGGCTTCAAAGGCGGTGTATTTTTGAGATAGTACAAACGGCTTCATCTGCGGTTGGACGAAGCTACCCACACACGCAACGGGCGTACCCCGGCAGACAACGGCCGGCATCGCACCCCAGCGGTAAATAAACGAATCGAAGATTATGAGCGAAGGCGTATACGGAGAACAGGCAAACGGGCGAGTGACCCACAGCCTCTTGCGATTGAGCACGGCGATGCGAAGCCAGGCTTGGGAATGGGCGGAAGGCGCGGGCCTGACGCCGACCCAGGGCGAAATCCTCGTGCTGTTGATGCAACGCAAGGGGCCGATGCGTCTCGGCGAGATCGCGCGCGAAACGGCGCTGACCGCCGCGACCACTAGCGATGCGGTCAGCACGCTCGAGACCAAGGGTCTCGTCGAAAAGCGTCGCGCACTCGACGACGGTCGCGCGCTCGCGGTACGCCTGACCTCGCGTGGCCGCACCGCTGCCAAACGCGCGGCGCAATGGCCGGACTTCCTGTCCAAGGCGGTCGGCACGCTGCGCGAGGACGAACAGTCGGTGTTCTATCGCACGCTGCTCAAGACCATCTATCAGCTCGAAGCGCAAAACACGATTCCGTCGCATCGCATGTGCCTGAGCTGCACGCATTTCCAGGCAAGCAAGAATCCGAAGAAGACGCCGCATCACTGCGCGCTGCTCGACCTGAACATGTCGGATACCGATGTGCGTCTCGACTGCTCCGTGCATGAAACGGCGGACGTCGCCACCCAGAAGAAGACCTGGAAGATCTTCGCCCAATAACCGGCGTCTTCCGGAACAATCCGCTAACATGACCTGGCCGGCCAAGGCGGGCGGTGTACGCCGCCTGCTTGCCGGCTGGTGCCGTGCAAGGACAAAGTCGTTGGCGGCAAGTCGTTAGTCAACCTGAAGATAGGGCAGGCCGATGAATCGGGAAGTACTCGCCATCCGCCATGTGCACTTCGAGGATCTGGGCAGTCTCGAGCTCGTGCTCGGCGAGCGCGGGCGTCCGGTCCGCTATCTCGATGTCGGCGTCGCCCGTATCGAGGCCCCCAATCCGGTTGCCGCGTCGCTGATGGTCGTGCTGGGCGGCCCCATCAGTGCCACCGACGACGCGCTGTATCCCACGCTCGCGCCGCTGCTGTCGTTGATCGAGAAGCGCATCGCGGCCGGTTTGCCGACACTTGGTATCTGCCTTGGCGCACAGCTGATCGCCCGGGCGCTCGGTGCGCGCGTCTACCCCGCGGCTCAGGCCGAACTTGGCTGGGCACCGCTTACGCTGACCGATGCGGGCCGCGCCTCGCCACTGCGTCATCTCGATGGCGCTCATACGTCGATGCTGCATTGGCACGGCGACACCTTCGATCTGCCCGCCAACGCGACCCGTCTGGCATCGACTCCGGCCTGCGAGAATCAAGCCTTCGCATGGGGAGATCACGTGCTGGGCTTGCAGTGTCATCCTGAGATCCGCACCGATCGGTTCGAACCTTGGCTGATTGGCAATGCCAATGAACTGTCGGGTCACGGCATCGACGCGCGTCAGTTGCGCGCCGACACCGCACGATACGGTCCCGCGCTCGAAGCCGCCGGGTGCCGCATGTTCGGCGAATGGCTCGATCAGGTCGAGACGAAAGTCTGAATGGCTCGCCGAATGGCGACGTAAGTGGCCAGCGAGGTGCCCCCGTTTCTGCAGCAAACCGCGCGCGGTGCTATGCTCGATCGCTCTCGGGCTTTCACTGGACGTAATCCATGAGCGCGCTTTTTTCTCCGCTCACGCTGCGTAGCGTGACGCTTCCCAACCGTATCGTCGTCTCCCCGATGTGCCAGTACTCCGCCGAACGCGGCGAAGCGAGCGCATGGCACATGATTCACCTCGGCGGTCTCGCGCTGTCCGGCGCGGGCATGCTGTGCATCGAAGCGACCGCCGTCGAGCCGGATGGCCGCATCACCCCCGGCGATCTCGGTTTGTGGGACGACGCGACCGAAGAGGCGCTCGTGCCAGTGCTGGCCGCAATCCGCAAGCATTCGCACATCAACGTGACGATGCAACTGGCACATGCGGGGCGCAAGGCATCGAGCCATGTGCCGTGGGAGGGCGGCCAGCTGATTCCGGTGTCGCAAGGCGGGTGGCTGCCGCATGCGCCGTCGGCGCTGCCGCACAAGCCGGGCGAGGAGCCGCCGCTTGCGCTCGATGTCGCCGGCCTGCACCGGATTCGCGAGGCGTTCGCCGCGTCCGCGCGGCGCGCCGCGCGTCTCGGCATCGATGCGCTCGAAGTGCATGCCGCGCATGGCTATCTGCTGCATCAGTTCCTGTCGCCGATCGCGAATCAGCGGACCGACGACTATGGCGGCTCGCTGGAAAACCGCATGCGTTTCCCGCTCGAAATCTTCGACATCGTGCGGGCCGCATTCCCTGCCGACAAACCGGTCGGCGTGCGAGTGTCGGCGACCGACTGGGTCGAAGGCGGCTGGACGCTGGAAGACACGATCGCGTTTGCGCACGAGCTGGAAAGGCGCGGCTGCGACTGGATCGACGTGTCGTCGGGCGGTGTGTCGCCGCTGCAGAAAATCCCGCTGGAGCCGGGCTATCAGATTCCGTTCGCGAAGGCGGTCAAGCACGCAACCGGTCTGGCGACGATCGGCGTCGGGCTCATCACCGATCCGCTGCACGCCGAGCAGCTGATCGAAGCGGGCGATGCCGACCTGATCGCGCTGGCTCGCGCGCTGCTCTATAACCCGCGCTGGCCGTGGCATGCCGCCGCCAACCTCGGCGCGACCGTCGAAGCGCCGCCGCAGTACTGGCGTTCACAGCCGCGCGACCAGAAAGCGCTGTTCGGCGACATTACGTTCGGTCAACGGTGACGCTCGTCGCACGTTGAACACACGCATCGGCTGACGGTTGAAGGAAGCCGTCCACAGCGTGTAGGATGCCGGTTGTGGCGCGATGCGCGTCGCAAGTCGACGCGGCGCTCGCAGGGCGCCGCGTTTGCTATTCGCGTCAGAAAAAGCCGCGCGCGAGACGCGCCTGACGATTGCCAGACTTGATTCTCCAGTTCTTCACAAGGATTCATTCAATGAATTCACGCAGGATCGCCGTGCGCCGTTCGGGTGTGCACGGCAAAGGCGTGTTTGCTCTCGAACCGATCGCGGCGGGCGAACGACTGATCGAATACAAGGGCGAGCGGATTACCTGGAAAGAAGCGTTGCGCCGTCATCCGCATAATCCGGCTGAACCGAATCACACGTTTTATTTCGCGCTGGATAACGGCAAGGTTATCGACGGCAAGGTGAACGGCAATAGCGCGCGCTGGATCAATCATTCATGCGCGCCGAACTGCGAAGCCGAGGAAATCGACGGACACGTGTACGTGCATGCGCTGCGCGATATTGCGGAGGGCGAGGAAGTCTTTTACGACTATGGCCTCGTGATCGACGCGCGGCAGACGAAGAAGCTGAAAAAGGAATATGAATGCCGTTGCGGCGCGCGTAAGTGCCGCGGCACGATGCTGGCGCCGCCGCAAAAGGGCAAGGGCGGCGGCAAGTCGGCAAAAGGTGCCGACAAGCCGGAAAAGTCCAGCAAATCTGCGAAGAAATCAAAGAAGAAATGAGCCAGAAATGAGCCACGCGCCGGCGCGCGGCGTTAGCTGTCTGCGCTGATCGAAGCGCCAAGGCGAACGCTGCCGCGGCAGCCCGGCAAACCTTCTACAAATCGACCGGCGCCGAGTGCGCCGGTTTTTTCGTGGCGCGTCGCTCGTTGGCATCGCTGGCGGTGGCTGCGTCTGCCGACGCACTGGGCGGCAGCAACGGAATCCGCACGATAAAGCGTGCGCCACCCTCCGGCGCGTCCTCGTAATGCACGCTGCCGTGATGCAGCACCATGATGTCGTGGACGATCGCAAGGCCCAGACCCGCGCCGCTGTCGACCCCCGCCTCGGCCTGCCCGTCGCCGCGGAAGAACCGCTTGAACAGGTCCGCCTGCTGCGAACGCGGCACGCCAGGCCCGTTGTCTTCGACGATGATCTCGGCCATGCGCAGATCGTCGATCAGGGTCTGCGAAACCGTCACCGTGATGCGTCCGCCGTCGGCCCGCGAAGGTGGCACATATTTCAGCGCGTTATCGAGCAGATTTGCGATCACTTCGTGCAGCAGTACCGGGTTGCCGCGCGCCATCAACGGGTCGTCGTTCGACGGATCGTCGAGGCGCTGGAAGCCGAGGTCCACGTGTACCGCTAGCGCGCGCGGCACCCATTCGGCGCCCGTGTCGAAGGCGAGCGCGGCCATGTCGACATTGACGAAGCGGGCCGCCTGTTCGCCCGGCTCGGCGCGCGCGAGCGACAGCAATTGATTCGACAGCCGCACCGCGCGATCGGCCGCGGCGCGCAGTTCGTGCACGGCGGCGAGCGTCTGCTGCGGATCACGCGCGACGACCGCCTGCTCCGCATGCAGCTTCACCGCGGTGAGCGGCGTGCGCAGCTGATGCGCGGCATCGGCGATGAATTTGCGTTGCGCATCGAGGGCGGCTTTCAGACGATCGAGCAGCGCGTTCAGCGCGCCGGTCAGCGGACGGATCTCGACCGGCACATAGGTTTCGTCGACCGGCTCGAGCGACGTGTGCGTTTGCCGGTTCAGCGAATCGGCGAGCGCGGTCAGCGGATTGAGCTGCTGATTGACGACGCGCCACACGATCACCCAGCCGGCAAGCAGCAGTAGCAGCAACGGCATCATGATCGCGATCAGGAACTCCGCGGCGATGCGGTAGCGGTGATGCACGGGCTGCCCGACTTCGACGACGATCGGATTGCCGCTCGGCTGGTCGACGCGCACCTGAGCGACCCGCACGGTCACGCCTTCGTGCTGCGTCTCGAATACGTACGCGTAATGCATGCGGCGCACGTTGGTGCCTTGCAGCGGCAGATTATGGTCGCCGGCGATTTCGCTGTCACCGGTGCTGATCCGGTAGACCAGATGTTCGACCGGGTCGGAGAACATCGCTTGCGCGAGCGGCGGCACCGTGATCGGCGCTTCCGGTCCGGCAATCTGGATCTGTTTGGAGATCGCGGTCGCGAGGTCCGCGAGCGAACGATCGACCACGTGCTGCGTGTACTGCCAGGCGAGCCAGTAGGCGATCAGGCCGCTCATCAGCGCGAGCAACGACAGGGGAGCAGCGAGGCGCCGCAGCAGCGTGCGGCGCAGACTATTGGCGGCCGGCTGGTGCATGATCGTAGGCGCGGGAAAGTTGTGACTGCGGTGGAAACTGCGGTAGCAACGGCGCGAAGCGCCTTGAGACAGTCCGAGGTCCGGCCCGACGCGCAGCGGGCACAGCCGATGCGCGGCGCCGGCGCGGCGCCGTTAGGCCGCGACGCAATGCGCGGCCTTCACGACGGTCATGCGGCCTGGCGGATTTCCTGCAACAGATAGCCAAAGCCACGCACGGTGACGATTTCGACACGGCAGTTCTCGAGCTTCTTGCGCACACGGTGCACGTAGACTTCGATCGCGGTATCGCCGAGATCGCCGCCGAAGTGCGTCAGGTGATCCTGCAGTTGCGCCTTGCTGACGACGCGGCCATGACGCAGCAGCAGCATTTCGAGCACTGCGAATTCGCGCGGCGACAGTTCGAGCGGTTTGTCGTCGTTGAAGATGCGGCGGTCGACGCCCGACAGCCGCACACCGCCCAGTGACACTTCCGGACGCGGCATGTCGCCGTGCGGACCGCTGCGGCGCATCACCGCGCGAATGCGCGCTTCGAGCTCAGCCGGTTCGAACGGTTTCAGCATGTAGTCGTCCGCGCCCGAGTTCAGGCCTTGCACGCGGTCGTTCAATTCGTCGCGCGCGGTCAGGATGATCACCGGCGTGTGACGGTTGCTGTGGCGGAAACGCGACAGCAGTGTCATGCCGTCGATGCCCGGCAGACCCAGATCGAGGATCACGAGTTCGTGGCGGTTTTGCGTGAGGGCCTGTTCGGCAAAGATGCCGTCATGGACCATGTCGACGGTGAAGCCGGCTTGTTCGAGACTGCTTTGGATGCCGCGTGCGATGGGGCGGTCATCTTCGATCAGAAGGAGTCGCATGGATTTCGCTCAAGTACAATGGGTTTAGGCGTTTTGGCAAGCGGTTCGCCGGGGCGCCTGCAACACAGCCAGCGTGCGACGCGGCGGCAGAGGCCCCGCGAAGCAGCTGTCGAGCCGACTCGAAGCGCCGTGCCAGTCATCACGAAGTCATGTCCGAGATCAGCATTCACGAACTGGAAGCCGCGATCAACTTCTGGCGCGCCCGCTCACCTTCGAGCGGCGACGAACACGTTCTGTGCAAGGAGGCAAGCGCGCTCTCCAAGCCGTATGCGCTGCTGATTGTACAGCGTCAGCAGTCGCTATCACTCGATCGTTTTGACCCGATTGCAAGGCAGGCCTGGGAAGCTTACGTTCAACTTAAGAATAGCCTGTAGAACTGAAGGTTTGCCCAGGGTATTGCCTGCATTGTCCTTTCATTGTGGACCGATTACGCGGCGAGTTGTATATAAACGCGCGTCAGGGCCCGTAATTATTTGTATTACGTAGTAACACTGTCGATGAATGTCGCAAGCGCGATGTCGCGTTCGGTCACGCCGTTCGCTTCATGGGTGGACAGCGTGATATCGACCTTGTTGTACACGTTGAACCACTCCGGGTGATGATCCATTTCCTGCGCCTTGATCGCCACGCGTGTCATGAAGCCGAACGCCTCGTTGAAGTCGGCGAATTCAAAGGTGCGGCGAATCGCGTCACGCTGCGCCACGCTTTCCCAGCGAGGCAGTTTCGCCAGTTGCTGGGTGCGCTCGGCGGAAGTCAGTTTCTGAATCATGGTGTTACCTCGTTGGTCGAACACGCTCGCCGGCGGGCGGGCGAAGCCGTTATTTTTCACGGTTGCGCAACGCTCGCCGCGCGCCGGGCGAGGGCGGGTCGGTCTAAGGCGGCTTGGCGTTCAAACGTCGCCGCTGGTTTGCCATCCCTCGCGGGTTCCGCGCGAGATCACGCGGTCGCCATCGAGTACGTCGCCCGCTGCGTAGGCCGGTGCATTGGCGAGCTTCGTCAGCAGCGGCGCGAAGTCGGTTTGTGCGACGCGGAACAGTTGCGCGAAGTCATCGATGACGAAGTAGGTTTGCTGGAATGTATCGATGCGGTAACGCGTGCTCAGCACGCGTTCCAGCGCGAAGCCAAGCCGGTTCGGCGCAGCGCTTTGCTGGCTGTATACCGTCTCGGCCTTGCTCGAGACGATGCCGGCACCGTAGATCTTCACGCCGTTCGGACTCGCGGCATCGCGGATCAGCCCGAACTCCACTGTGTACCAATAGAGCCGCGCGAGCAGCGGCAGTGCGCCCGCTTCGTTGGCAGCGAGCGCGGCGCGGCCGTACGCGTGCATGTAGTCAGCAAACACCGGGTTGATCAATAGCGGCACATGGCCGAACAGATCGTGAAAGCAGTCGGGCTCCTGCAGATAGTCGAGCTGGTCGGGGCGGCGCATCCACCACGTGACTGGGAAGCGGCGATTCGCCAGGTGCTCGAAAAACGCCTGATCCGGCACAAGGCCGGGCACGGCGACGATGCGCCAGCCGGTTGCCGGCGTGAGCGTCGCGTTGACGTCGTCGAAAGACGGCACGCGCTCGGACGGCAAGCCGATACGTTCGACGCCCGCGAGGAATTCATCGCAGGCACGGCCTTCGAGCAAGGCGGTTTGGCGCGCGTACAGCTGTTGCCAGACCGCATGGTCGACCGTGCCGTAGCGCTCGAGCGGCTGGTCGATCGTAAAGTCGGCGTGGGTCTCGAGACCTGCGTCGAACTGTTCTTTGAGTTTGGCGGTGCTGGCGGCGGACATGGCGAGCTTTAATAGAGGAAAGCGCAGCAAATCGATATATGCGAGTGTAGAGCGGAGCGGACGCGGAAGGGGCGCAAGATGGGCGTGAAAACGCAGGCCTATGCCATAATCGTGCATTAACTGGCCAATTGATGCGGGATATCACCATGCTTGAACTCGACCACTTCGATCTCGCACTGCTCGACGTGCTGCAGCGCTTTGGCCGTGCCACGCATCAGCAACTGGCAGAGCAGGTGCCGCTGTCGCCGTCGCAGATCGGGCGACGCCTGCAGCGGCTGGAACAGGTCGGCGTGGTGGATGGCTATCGCGTCGTGCTGCGGCCCGAAAAGCTCGGCCTCGGCGTCACCGCTTTCACGAGCCTGAAGCTGAAGCATCACGGCGATTCGATCATCGAGCAGTTTCAGCAGCAGATCGACGTGCTGCCCGAAGTGCTGGAATGTCACGCGGTCGTCGGCGATGCGGACTATCTGCTGCGCATCGTCGCGCCGGATCTGAATTACCTGTCGACTTTCGTGATGAAGAAGCTGATGCGCGTGCCGGGTGTCGATAGCGTGCGCTCGAATATCGTGCTGACCACGTTCAAACGCAACGGGCCGTTGCCGCTGGGGCATCTGGCGCCGGGGGCGGCACCGGTTTGAAGGTTTGAGGCGGTTGCCGGCGGTGTCGACCGGCAGGAAGAGGGAGCCGCGCGTGTCGCGCCGCGGCCCCTACAGAAACGCGATCTTTATGCTGCTCGCTTAGGCTCGTCGTCGGCATTCAGCAGATCGACATACGCGACCGGCACCAGATCCGCTTCGGATACGCCGAGGCTCTTGAACAGCGCTTCCGCTTCGGCGTGGCCGCCTTCGTCGTCGTCGTCCTGCGCGAGCACCACTTCGAGTTCGATGAAATCGCCGAGACCGTCGACGCGATCGAGATGAATCCGAGTGCGCCCGCTCAGATACACGTGACGCTCTTTCGAGACGATGCCGCGGGTGGTCAGCGCGGTCGCGAGCAGCGCATGCATCGCTTCGGGATTCGTGACCGGACTGCGCGTGTAGTACGACGCCTTCGGGCCGTCGCGGTCGTCGCGCTGGTAGAAGATCAACTCGGCTGGCGTGCCGTCGTCGAACTGGCGCAGCTTCAGGCGGCCGCGCGGCACGTCGTAGAAAAAGTCCTGCTGGCGAAAGATCAGCGGCGCGTCCGTCGCGAGCTGCGCGGCGCGCTCGCGAAGTTGGTCGAAATGCTGGGCGCGGGCTTTGATTTCGATGTTGCGTGCCATGTGGGCTCCTGTGAATGGGCGGAGTGATCGATGGATTCCGGGGCTGCTGCTGGTGTTGCCGGGGAGAAGCCGCGGGGAAGTACGAAGTCAGACGGAACGGAAAGCGATACGAGGGCGCTGCGCGAGCGCAAACCGACAATCTAGCAAAAACTCCGTGACGGAGTGCTTTCAGCCCGGGCGGTAGGTGGGAGAAGGAGGGGCATTAGCGGGACTCATATCGCAGCGCGTCAGATCGTCCTCGCTCAAATCGTCCACTGCTGTTCGATAAGCTTCAAGGCCGCCGCGATCGCCGGTTCGTCCTTGCGCTCGTCGAGCGTGATGAAGCTCAGCTGCGTCGGCACGGTGATGCCATCGACGATCGTCAGCGCGTGCGCATGCGCCTCGGCGATTGCGGTTGCGTCGCGCGCGAGCGTGAGACCGACGCCCGACTTGACCAGATCGAGCATCGACGGCTCCTGGTCAACTTCTGCCACCTTGACCGGTTTCACGCCCGCCTCGCCGAAACAGCGCGACAGCAGCCGGTTGTGCGCGGACGCCGGCGGCGTCCAGATCCACGGCAGCGCCGCGAGCGAGCGCCAGTCCCGCGCACCCTTCACGCGATCTTTCCAGCCCGCAGGAGCGAGCACGCGATACTGGAAGTGGGTGAGCGTGACCGCGTGAAACGTGGCGCCGTCGCGGGTGTCGTCGTCGGAGGGCAGGCCGATGTAATAGCCGACGTCGAGTTCGCCTGCGCGAATCTGTTCGCGCACCCAGCCCGACATGCCGTGGCGCAGCGCGGTTTCGATCTGCGGCCAGGTCTCGACGAGCTGCTTCAGGAAGCCGCCGAGACGCAAAAACTCGGGGTCGAGAATGGTGCCGATGCGCAGGCGCCCGCGCACTTCCTGGCGCAGCGATTGCGCCGCGCGCTGTACGTCGGCCGCCGCGCCCAGCGCGCGTTCAGCGTGCGGCAGCAGCGCCTGGCCGTCGCGCGTCAGCGCGAGCCCGTGGGAAGTCCGCGTGAACAGCGTCACGCCGAGCGTCTCCTGCAAGTGTTTGACTTGCAGGCTGACGGCGGGTTGGGTCAGGTGCAGCTGCACCGCGGCACGCGTGAGGTTGCCCTCGCGTGCGACGGTGACGAAAGCCCTAAGCAGAGTCAGATCCATATCCTGATATTAGCGCGGCTTATAGCGCAGTTGAGCATTACTCATTGGATTTGTCGCTCGTAGACGCCGTACGCTGAGCGTTGAGCATGCTTCGGCGCGCGGTATCGAGCGCGAAGCGGAAGATTTCACAGCAAAGAGGAACGAGATGAGCGAGACATATTCCGACGCAACCGCGCAGGACGACACCGCACGCAGCGCGGCGGGCGCACACGCGCTGAGCCATTTCATCAACGGCAAGACCGTCGAAGGCACGAGCGGGCGCTTCGGCGACGTCTTTAATCCGGCGCTCGGCAGCGTCAGCGCACGCGTGCCGCTCGCGAGCGTCGCCGAGGTGGACGCTGCTGTTGCCGCGGCCAGAGGCGCGTTTCCCGCCTGGAGCGAAACCGCGCCGATCAAGCGCGCGCGGGTGCTGTTCAAGTTCAAGGAACTGCTCGACCGCCATCACGACGAACTCGCGGAACTGATCACGCGCGAGCACGGCAAGGTGTTTTCCGACGCCAAAGGCGAAGTGATGCGCGGCATCGAGATCGTCGAATTCGCGTGCGGCATCCCGAATCTGCTGAAAACTGATTTCACCGATCAGATCGGCGGCGGCATCGACAACTGGAATCTGCGGCAGCCGCTCGGCGTGGTCGCCGGCATCACGCCGTTCAATTTCCCGATGATGGTGCCGTGCTGGATGTTCCCGGTCGCGCTCGCGTGCGGCAACACCTTCGTGCTCAAGCCGTCCGAACGCGATCCGTCCGCATCGATCCGGCTCGCCGAACTTCTCAAGGAAGCGGGCCTGCCGGACGGCGTGTTCAACGTCGTGCACGGCGACAAGGTCGCGGTGGATGCGCTGCTCGCGCATCCCGAGGTGAGCGCACTGTCGTTCGTCGGTTCGACCCCGATCGCCGAATACATCTACACGGAAGGCACGAAGCACGGCAAGCGCGTGCAGGCGTTGGGCGGGGCCAAGAATCACCTCGTCGTGATGCCCGACGCCGATCTCGATCAGGCCGTCGACGCACTGATCGGCGCCGCCTACGGTTCGGCCGGCGAGCGTTGCATGGCGATTTCGGTGGCGGTCGCGGTGGGTCATATCGCCGATGAGCTGATCGAGCGTCTGACGCCGCGCGTGAAGAACCTGAAGATCCTCAACGGCATGGAAGCGGCGGCCGAGATGGGGCCGCTCGTCACCGGCGCGCATCGCGACAAGGTGGTCGGCTATATCGACGCTGGCGTCGCCGCGGGCGCGAAGCTCGTCGTCGATGGACGCTCTCATCAGGTCGTGGGACACGAGAAGGGCTTCTTCCTCGGCGGCACGCTGTTCGACGACGTGTCGCCCGACATGAAGATCTACCGCGAGGAAATCTTCGGGCCGGTACTGTGCGTCGTGCGCGTGCCAGACTTTGCCTCGGCGGTCGAGCTGATCAACGCGAATCAGTTTGCGAACGGCGTGTCGCTGTTCACGTCCGACGGCGGCATCGCGCGCGCGTTTTCCCGGCAGATCGAGATCGGCATGGTCGGCATCAACGTGCCGATTCCGGTGCCGATGGCCTGGCATTCGTTCGGCGGCTGGAAGAAGTCGCTGTTCGGCGATCATCACGCGTACGGTGAGGAAGGCGTGCGGTTCTACACCCGCTACAAGAGCATCATGCAGCGTTGGCCCGACAGCATTGCGAAGGGCGCCGAATTCACGATGCCGGTCGCCAAATAAGCTGGCGGCTTTGCGCCGCGTCAAGTCGGCGAACGCGCGAACAAAAGAGTAAAAGCGAATAAAAGCGCGTCGCGGCGTAAGCGTGGAGGCGATCGAGCTTCCACGCCTGCGCTGCGAAAAATGCTTAGGAGACTGAACGATGGGTCATACCGACAGTACGCCTCGCGCCGCACGGCGGCTCGAAGGCGAGTTCGACTACATCATTGTCGGTGCGGGCACTGCGGGCTGCGTGCTGGCGAACCGGCTCACCGAAGATCCCGACATCCGCGTGCTGCTGCTGGAAGCCGGCGGGAAAGACGACTATCACTGGATTCATGTGCCGGTCGGCTACCTGTATTGCATCGGCAATCCGCGCACGGACTGGCTGTACAAGACTCAGGCAGAGCCGGGTCTGAACGGCCGCGCGCTGTCCTACCCACGCGGGCGTGTGCTCGGCGGGAGTTCGTCGATCAACGGCATGATCTATATGCGCGGTCAGCGTGAAGACTACGACGAATGGGCCCGTGTGACGAACGACAGCACGTGGTCATGGAACGCGGTGCTGCCGGTCTTCAGGCGCAGCGAGGATCATCACGGCGGCGCCAACGAAGCGCACGGGGCAGGCGGACCCTGGCGCGTCGAGAAGCAGCGGCTCAAATGGAAGATCCTCGAAGAGTTCGCGCAAGCCGCGCAGCAAACCGGCATTCCCGCCACCGACGATTTCAATCGCGGCGACAATACCGGCGTCGGCTACTTCGACGTCAACCAGAAGCGCGGCATTCGCTGGAATGCGTCGAAGGCGTTTTTGCGGCCCGCGTTGAAGCGGGGGAACCTCACGGTTATTACCGGTGCGCACACGCAGCGCGTCGTGTTCGACGGCCGCCGCTGCAGGGGAGTCGAATATCGTGGCGGCGACGTCGAGTATCTCGCCAAAGCGCGTTGCGAAGTGATCCTTTCGGCCGGCGCGGTCAACTCGCCGCAACTGCTCGAATTGTCCGGCGTCGGCAATGGTGCGCGTCTGCAGAATCTCGGCATCGAGATCGTTCAGGATCTGCGCGGCGTCGGCGAAAATCTGCAGGACCATCTGCAACTGCGCATGGCGTATCAGGTGCAGGGCGTGCGCACGTTGAATACGATGTCCGCGCACTGGTGGGGCAAGCTGATGATCGGCATGCAGTACGCGTTGTTTCAGAGCGGACCGATGTCGATGTCGCCGTCGCAACTCGGCGCGTTCGCGAAGTCCGATGCCGACGATCGCTCGCTGTCGCGACCCGATCTCGAGTATCACGTGCAGCCTTTGTCGCTCGACCGCTTTGGCGAACCGTTGCATCGCTTCAATGCGTTCACGGCGTCGGTGTGTCAGCTGCGCCCGACGTCGCGCGGCAGCATTCATATTGCGTCGGCCGATTCTTCCGCGCCACCGTTGATCGCGCCGAACTATCTGTCGACCGACTATGACCGCCACGTCGCCGCGAACGCGCTACGTCTGACGCGCCGCATCGTCGCGGCGCCCGCGCTCGCGCGCTATCAGCCGCGGGAGATTCTGCCGGGCCTGCAGTATCAGAGTGAAGAAGAATTGCAGCAGGCCGCGGGCGCGGTCGGCACGACGATCTTCCATCCGGTCGGCACCTGCCGCATGGGCACGACCGACGATCCCGCCGCGGTCGTCGACAACCGGCTACGGGTTATCGGAGTCGAGGGCTTGCGTGTCGTCGATGCATCGGTGATGCCCAACATCACGTCGGGCAACACCAATTCGCCGACGCTGATGATCGCAGAACGCGCGAGCGACATGATCCGCGAGGATCGTCGCGCGCGCGTGAGCGGCAGCATCGCAGCGCAAATGGGTGTGGCTGCGTCGATGTCGCCTGTGTGACATTCAACGGGCGATGGAAACTGAGCGGATCGGTCATGTTTTCCGCCGCATTCATGAAACATGCTAACCGCGTGCCAGGTGCGCACGGCGCGGGCCTCGTTCACTAAGTGCAAATCCCAATGAATGCGCTGCATCATTGGGGCGACAATGGCAGCCATGCTGCGTGCCGCGCCATGGATCACCGTCCGGATTGGTGCAGCACGCCAACGAGCGGCCAGGGGTGCCGCCAACATAACAAGTCGCGCAGAACTTCGCGCGGAAAGATCGTAGTGCTTCGCCTTACTCCGTATGGAAGGGAACATGATTCTCGGCGATACGATTCTCGAAACGCGCGGCCTCACCCGCGAGTTCAAAGGCTTTGTCGCCGTGAACGGCGTGAACCTGCGTGTGCGCCGTGGCTCGATCCATGCGCTGATCGGGCCCAATGGAGCGGGCAAGACCACCTGCTTCAATCTGCTCACCAAATTTCTTGAACCCACCGCGGGTCAGATCGTTTTCAACGGGGTCGATATCACCGGCGAACGTCCGGCGCAGATCGCGCGGCGCGGCATCATCCGTTCGTTCCAGATTTCCGCGGTATTTCCGCATCTGACGGCATTGCAGAACGTGCGCATCGGGTTGCAGCGCTCGCTCGGCACCGCGTTTCACTTCTGGAAGAGTGAGCGTACGCTGCGGCGTCTGAACGATCGCGCGATGGATCTGCTGACTCAGGTCGGCCTGACCGATTTCGCCGATGTGTTGACGGTCGAGCTCGCCTACGGCCGCAAGCGCGCGCTCGAAATCGCGACCACGCTCGCAATGGAGCCGGAACTGATGCTGCTCGACGAGCCGACGCAAGGCATGGGTCATGAGGACGTCGATCGCGTGACCGCGTTGATCAAAAAAGTATCGGCGGGCCGCACGATCCTGATGGTCGAACACAACATGAATGTGATCGCCGGTATCTCCGACACGATCACCGTGCTGCAACGGGGTGAAGTGCTCGCCGAGGGCAGCTACGCGGAAGTGTCGAAGAATCCGCTCGTGATGCAAGCCTACATGGGCAGCGCCGACGCGGCGCTCGCCGGAGCCCACGCATGAATACGACGGTCGAGCGCGAAGGCCTCGAAGCGAACGAAACAAAAAGCGGCGCGCCCGCGCTGGAAATCGCGGGACTGCAAGCCTGGTACGGGGAATCCCATATTCTGCACGGCGTCGATCTGTCGGTCGGCCGTGGCGAGGTCGTGACGCTGCTCGGGCGCAATGGCGCGGGCCGCACCACGACGCTGCGCGCAATCATGGGCCTGACGGGCCGCCGTACCGGCTCGATCCGGATCGGCGGACGCGAAACGATCGGCCTGCCCACGCATCGCATCGCGCATTGCGGCATCGGCTATTGCCCCGAAGAGCGCGGCATTTTTTCGAGCCTGTCGTGCGAGGAAAATCTGCTGCTGCCGCCGCCCGTTGGCGATAAGGCGCACATGATGTCGCTCGAGGAAATCTACGCGATGTTCCCGAATCTGCACGAGCGGCGCATGAGCCAGGGCACGCGGCTCTCGGGCGGCGAACAGCAGATGCTCGCGGTCGCGCGAATTCTGCGTACCGGCGCGAATCTGCTGCTGCTCGACGAAATCTCGGAAGGGCTCGCGCCCGTGATCGTGCAGGCGCTCGCGCGGATGATCATCACGTTGAAGGCGCGCGGCTACACGATCGTGATGGTCGAGCAGAACTTCCGCTTCGCCGCGCCGCTCGCGGATCGTTTCTATGTGATGGAGCACGGCATGATCGTCGAGCATTTCGGGGCTGGCGAGCTCGAAGGCAAGATGCCGGTGCTGCACGATTTACTGGGCGTATAGAGAAGGGACACACACGCGCCCGACTGCCTCTGATAACCACAAGCGAAGAACCAGGAGACATGCATGAAAAAGAATCCACTCGCGCGAATCGCCTCACTCTGTTTCGCGGTCGCCGCCGGCACCGCACTGACGCTGGGCAACGCGCAAGCGGCCGACGATGCCGTGAAGATCGGCTTCATCACGGATCTGTCGGGACTGTACGCGGATATCGACGGGCAGGGCGGTCTTGAAGCGATCCGGATGGCAGTCGCCGACTTCGGCGGCAAGGTCAACGGCAAGCCGATCACGGTGCTGTACGCGGATCACCAGAACAAGGCGGACATCGCGGCGTCGCGCGCTCGCGAATGGTTCGACCGCGATGGCGTCGACGTGGTGATCGGCGGCACCAACTCGGCGACCGCTCTGTCGACGAACACCGTCGCGGGCGAGAAGCACAAGGTCTACATCAACGTCGGCGCGGGCGCCGATACGCTGACCAACGAGCAATGCACGCCTTACACGATCCACTACGCATACGACACTACCGCGCTCGCAAACGGCACGGGCTCGGCGGTTACAAAGCAGGGTGGCAAGACGTGGTACTTCCTGACCGCCGACTACGCGTTCGGGAAGGCGCTCGAAAAAGCGACCTCGGACGTCGTGAAGGCGAATGGCGGTCAGGTGCTCGGCTCGGTGCGTCATCCGCTGTCGGCGTCGGACTTCTCGTCGTTCCTGTTGCAGGCGCAGGCGTCGAAGGCGCAGATCCTCGGCCTCGCGAATGCGGGCGGGGACACGATCAACTCGATCAAGGCCGCGAAGGAATTCGGCATCACGAAGACGATGAAGCTCGCTGCGCTGCTGATGTTCATCAATGACGTGCACAGCCTCGGTCTCGAAACGACGCAGGGTCTCGTGCTGACCGACAGCTGGTACTGGAACAAGGACGCCGACACCCGCAAGTGGTCGCAGCGCTACTTCGAGAAGATGAAGAAGATGCCGTCGAGCCTGCAGGCCGCCGATTACTCGGCCGCGATGAACTATCTGAAGGCGGTGCAGGCAGTCGGCTCGACCGATCCGGACAAGGTGATGGCGCAGCTGCGCAAGACCAAGATCGACGACTTCTACGCGAAGGGCTACATCCGTCAGGACGGCAGCATGATCCACGATATGTACCTGATGCAGGTGAAGACGCCGGCCGAATCTAAGGAGCCGTGGGACTACTACAAGATCATGGCGACGATTCCGGGCGATCAGGCGTTCACGACCAAGGCGCAGACTCGCTGCGCGCTGTGGAAGTAATAGCGGACGGGCGGGATGCGGTCGAGGACCGCGCAGACCTGAGAGAACCGCCGGCGCTGCAGCGATACGCGCTGGCGGGTAACCGTTTCAGATGCCGCACGCGATGGGCAGTGTCGCCGCTCGCCGCGTGCCGGCCGGATCGTGCGTTACCGATCTCACCTTGACGATGGCTTGAAGGGCTAAGGGCTTCAATGGACATCTTTGGCGTTCCGCTGCCGGCGATGCTGAGCCAGCTTCTGCTCGGGCTCGTGAACGGCTCGTTCTACGCGATTCTGAGCCTCGGGCTGGCTGTGATTTTTGGCCTGCTCAACGTGATTAACTTCGCGCATGGCGCACTATTCATGCTCGGCGCGATGCTCGCGTGGATGGGGCTTTCGTATTTCAATTTGCCGTACTGGGTGATGCTCGTGCTCGCGCCGCTGATCGTCGGACTCGTCGGCGTCGCGATCGAGCGGTCGATGCTGCGCTGGCTTTACAAGCTCGATCATCTGTATGGCCTGTTGCTGACGTTCGGCCTCACGCTCGTGATCGAAGGCGTGTTCCATTCGATCTACGGCTCGTCGGGCCAGCCGTACGACGTGCCGTCGGCGCTGTCGGGCGCGACCAATCTCGGCTTCATGTATCTGCCGAACTATCGCGCGTGGGTGGTCGTCGCGTCGCTGATCGTGTGCTTCGTGACATGGTTCGTGATCGAGAAGACACGGCTTGGCGCGTATCTGCGAGCGGGTACCGAAAACCCGAAGCTCGTCGAGGCATTCGGCATCAACGTGCCGCTGATGATCACGCTGACCTACGGCTTCGGCGTCGCGCTCGCGGCGTTTGCCGGCGTGCTCGCCGCACCGGTGATTCAGGTCTCGCCGCTGATGGGCCAGCCGATGATCATCACTGTATTCGCGGTGGTCGTGATCGGCGGCATGGGCTCGATCATGGGCTCGATTCTGACCGGGCTGATGCTCGGCGTAATCGAAGGACTCACGCGTGTGTACTACCCCGAGGCGTCGGCGACCGTCGTCTTCGTGATCATGGCGCTCGTGTTGCTCGTGCGTCCGGCGGGTCTTTTCGGCAGGGAAAAATGATGCAGAGAAAAGTGCTCTACGGTCTGCTGCTGATCGTGCTGCTCGCGGTGCCGGTGCTCGGCATCTATCCGCTCTTCGTGATGAAGGTGCTGTGCTTCGCGCTGTTCGCGGCCGCCTTCAATCTGCTGATCGGCTATACGGGCTTGCTGTCCTTCGGCCATGCGATGTTTCTCGCGTCGGCCGGTTACGTGACCGGCTATGCGATGCAGACGCTCGGCTTTTCGCCTGAGCTCGGCGTGCTGAGCGGCACTGCGGCGGCGACGCTGCTTGGCCTCGTCGTCGGCTTCTTCGCGATTCGCCGTCAAGGCATCTACTTTGCGATGGTGACGCTCGCGCTCGCGCAGATGGTTTACTTCGTGTTCCTGCAGGCGCCGTTCACGCACGGCGAAGACGGTCTGCAAGGCGTGCCGCGCGGGAATCTGTTCGGTGTGTTGAGTCTGTCGTCGGATGTCGCGCTGTATTTCGTCGTGCTCGCGGTGATCGTCCTGGCATTCCTGCTGATCGTGCGGATCGTGCATTCGCCGTTCGGCCAGGTGCTCGTCGCGATCAAGGAAAACGAGCCGCGTGCGGTGTCGCTCGGCTATGATACCGACCGTTTCAAGCTGCTCGCCTTCATTCTGTCGGCCGGCATCGCGGGTCTCGCGGGTTCGCTGAAGGTACTCGTGCAAGGCTTCGAAACGCTGAGCGATGCCTATTGGACGATGTCCGGCCTCGTGATCCTTATGACGCTGGTGGGCGGCATGGGCACGTTGTTCGGGCCGCTGCTCGGCGCCGCACTGATCGTGTCGCTCGAAGACAGGCTCGGCGATATCGGCTCGGCGCTCGCGTCGATGACCGGCATCGACTGGTTCCGCTCGCTCGGCGAATCGGTGACGATCGTCACGGGGCTGATTTTCATCGCGTGTGTGCTGGCGTTCCGGCGCGGCATCGTCGGCGAGATCGTCGCGCGCGTGCGACCGTTACGGGCTTGAGATTGACTGTATGATGCCGGCCGGGAGGGCGCATGCTTGATGCAGTGCGATACGCGATTGCTTCGACGTCCGATGTAATCGCGGCTTGGGCTGAAGGTCCGGTGGATCGGGGACTGGAGCGAACCTGCGGCAAACCGTGTGACGAAATGCGCGCAGCGCGCCCCAATCCGGTGCCGCAGTGCACCACTAGGGTAATTGCTAGTTGTGACTGCAGGGGTGGTCGTTTAATCTTCATCCAGTTCTGATGCACCACGAATTTGCAGGTGGAGAACGAGGAGACAATTGAGGCACTAAGTGCCCAGAAGAAAGCGCTGTTGGATTGATATCCAACAGCGCTTTTTTATTTGTGTTTTTCGAATTTCTTGATGCGATCTCCTGCTTATTTCGCGCGGTATTTTTTATTCCTCGGCAGCCGCAGCAGCTAAACATCACAAGCCTTCGAAACGCTTGCAGCACGGCGCTTGCGTCCGCTAAACTCGCTATTCACCGACCACTGGGTTGGCAATTAAATCCGTGGATTTAATTGCAATTGAACAACGGGTTTAATAGAGGAGCAGGATGAAGTCGGCATTGCGTTGGATCAGCGCGGCATTGGTCGCCACAGGGGTTTCGGCTGCATGGAGCGGCCATGCATTTGCGGATGTGAAAATCGGCGTCACCGTGTCGGCAACAGGGCCGGCCGCATCGCTTGGTATTCCGGAAAAGAACACGATTGCGCTGCTGCCGAAGGAAGTAGCGGGCCAGAAGATCGACTACATCGTTCTCGACGACGCAACCGATTCCACTCAGGCGGTCAAGAACGCCCGCAAGCTCACTAGTGAAGACCACGTCGATGCATTGATCGGCTCGACCGTCGTGCCGAACTCGCTCGCCATGATCGACATTGCGTCAGAAACCTCCACGCCGATGATCTCCCTGGCCGCGGCTGCGGGCATCGTCGAACCGATGGACGCGAAGCGCGCATGGGTCTTCAAGACGCCGCAAAACGACATTCTGATGGCCACGGCGATCGCGCAGCACATGGCCAATCACGGCGTGAAAACGGTCGCGTTCATTGGTTTTTCCGACGCGTACGGCGAGAGCTGGTTCAAGGAATTCAGCAAGGCCGCTGACCTCGCGAAGATCAGGATCGTCGCGAATGAGCGCTTCGCGCGCAACGACGCGTCGGTCACGGGTCAGGTGCTGAAGATGATGTCGCAGAACCCGGACGCGGTGCTGATCGCCGGTGCGGGCACGCCGGCCGCATTGCCGCAGAAAACGCTGAAGGAGCGCGGCTACAAGGGCAAGTACTATCAGACGCACGGCGTCGCGAACAACGACTTCCTGCGCGTGTGCGGCAAGGATTGCGAAGGCACGTGGCTGCCCGCCGGCCCGCTACTGATCGCCGAGCAACTACCCGAGACGAATCCGGTGAAGAAGAGCGCGCTCGCGTACAAGCATGCATATGAAACGGCGTACGGCGCGGGTTCGGTGTCGACGTTCGGCGGTCATGCGTGGGACGCGGGTTTGCTGCTGCAGCGTGCGATCCCGCTCGCGTTGAAGAAGGGTCAACCAGGCACGCTGGCATTCCGCGACGCGCTGCGTGCCGCAGTCGAAGGCACGAAAGATTTGCCCGCGTCACACGGCATCTTCAACATGAGCGCGAACGACCACGCCGGTCTCGATCAGCGGGCGCGCGTGATGGTGCAGATCGTCGACGGCAAGTGGAAGCTCGCCGGCGACTGAGCGAAGGCTCTGCGCCACGGGACCTCATCGAAAAGACGCGTGCAGTTGACGCGTCTTTTTTATTACCCGGGCCAGGTGTCTGCAGCGCGCAAAAGTGTGGTTTCGGTGCTTCAGGACAAACCCGCATTTAGCAAACGCTCTCTTGACCGTCGATAATGCAGAACGCAAGCTACTAACATATTAGTGGTTTGTGAAGGTCCGGTTGGAAATAAAGCCGCGGCAAACAAACGCGGCGTACGACGCGAATGCGCACTCGCGCGACGCGAGAGGAGCGGTAGCCGACAAAGCGGGGAAGGTGTGCGCGCCGAGCAGGGAAAACCATGCTTGGCACACCTGAACTCGCTCACTAGATTCAGACACCCGGCCATGCAAGCCGGTTTATAGATAGGCGCTTTTGAAGGCGTTTGGAGACTCGCAATGAAAAAGACAAGGCATTGGGTACGCACCGGCATCGCGATGGCGCTGATGTGCGGCGCGGGGGCGGCATTCGCGCAGGTGAAGATCGGCGTCACGTTGTCGACGACGGGGCCGGCAGCGTCGCTCGGAATTCCTGAGAAGAACACGATCGCGTTGTTGCCGAAGGAGATCGGTGGCAAGAGCGTGCAGTACATCATCCTCGACGACGGTTCGGACACCAGCAAGGCCGTGCAGAACACGCGCAAGCTGATCGACGAAGACCACGTCGACGCGATCATCGGCTCGACCGTCACGCCGAATTCGCTCGCGATGCTCGATCCGGCTGCTGAGGGCAAGACGCCGGTGATCTCGCTCGCGGCGTCGGCAGCGATCATTCAGCCGATGGATGCGAAGCGCGCATGGGCGTTCAAACCGCCTCAGAACGACAGCCTGATGGCCGACGCGATCGCCGATTACATGCAGCACCACGGCGTGAAGACGGTCGGCTTCATCGGTTTCTCGGACGCCTATGGCGACAGCTGGAATACGACGTTCGATGCCGTGGCTAAAGCGCACAACCTGAAGATCGTGTCGAACGAGCGCTTTAACCGCACCGACGCTTCGGTGACGGGCCAGGTGCTGAAGACAATGGGCGCGAATCCCGACGCGGTGCTGATCGCGGGCTCGGGCACGCCGTCGGCGCTGCCGGCCAAGACGCTCAAGGAGCGTGGCTACAAGGGCAAGATCTATCAGACGCACGGGGTCGCGAACAACGACTTCCTGCGGGTATGCGGCAAGGATTGCGAAGGCGAACTGCTGCCGGCTGGTCCGATCCTCGTCGTCGATCAATTGCCGGATTCGAACCCGGTGAAGAAGTCGTCGGAAGCCTATAAGAACGCCTATGAGAAGGCTTATGGCGTGGGTTCGGTGGCGACCTTCGGCGGTCACGCATGGGATGCCGGCCAGATGTTGCAGGCTGCGATTCCGGTCGCGCTGAAGACCGCACAGCCAGGCACGCCCGAGTTCCGCGTGGCGCTGCGCAACGCGCTCGAAAACATCAAGGAACTGCCGGTGTCGCACGGCATCATGAACACCACCGCGAACGACCACAACGGCCTCGACCAACGCGCGCGCGTCATCGTGCAGATCGTCGACGGCAAGTGGAAGCTGCAGAACGACTAAGACGATCTACAAAAACAACTAGCGGTACGCGCCTCTCGCGCAAACTGCGGCGTATGACGCCGCATTGCCATTGTGTTCGACGAGAATGGCATCGACCGCCGCGCCGTGACCCGGCGCGGCGGTCGTCTTTTCAGACATTGCTGATCGATGGCCGGCTACGCGCCGCGCCGTCACGACTGTTTCCCGGTTTTTCGATTTCGACGCTTCAGGACGAGGAAGTATGGATCTATCAATTGCGGCGATCCTCGCGCAAGACGGCATCACGACCGGCGCGATCTACGCGCTGCTCGCGCTTGCGCTGGTGCTGGTGTTCTCCGTCACGCGGGTGATCTTCATCCCGCAAGGAGAGTTCGTTTCGTACGGCGCGTTGACGCTCGCCGCACTGCAGACGCAGAAGTTTCCTGCCACGTGCTGGCTGTTGATGGCGATGGGCGCAGCATGCTTCGTCGTCGAGACGGTGGCCGTTTTGCGGCATGCCGAGCGGCGTCGTCATGCGGCGCGCACGCTGCCTGTGCTGGCAGGGAAGTATCTGCTGTTTCCGATCGCGGTCTACGCGCTCACGCGCGGCATTTTTTTGCAGCCGCTGCCGATGATCGTGCAGATCGCGCTGACACTGCTGATCGTGATTCCGATGGGTCCGTTCGTTTATCGCCTTGCCTATGAGCCGATCGCGGAGGCGGCCACGCTGCTGCTGCTGATCGTCGCGGTGGCCGTGCATTTCGCGATGGTCGGTCTCGGCCTCGTGATGTTCGGCGCCGAAGGCTCACGCACCAACGCGTTTTCCGATGCGACATTCAACGTGGGCACGTTGTCGATCTCCGGACAGAGCCTGTGGGTGATCGGCACCGCGGTCGTGCTGATCGGTGCGCTGTATCTGTATTTCGATCGCTCGATCTCGGGCAAGGCGCTGCGCGCGACGTCCGTGAACCGGGTCGGCGCACGGCTCGTCGGCATCGGCACGACGCAGGCGGGACGCCTCGCGTTCACGCTTGCAGCGGGCCTCGGCGCGCTGTGCGGCATCCTCGTCGCGCCGCTCACGACGATCTACTACGACTCGGGCTTTCTGATCGGTTTGAAGGGCTTCGTGGGCGCGATCATCGGCGGTCTGGTCAGCTATCCGCTCGCGGCGGCCGGCTCGATTCTGGTCGGTCTGCTGGAGTCGTATTCGTCGTTCTGGGCCAGTGCTTACAAGGAAGTGATCGTGTTCACGCTGATCATCCCGGTGCTGCTGTGGCGCAGTCTTGCGAGCCCGCATGCCGAAGAGGAAGAGGAGTGACACGATGAAACGGATCATGCAAAAGAAGTTCTTCTGGTTGTTCCTCGTGGTGCTGTTCGCTTTGCCGGTTCTGCCGCATCCGATTCATGTGCCGGAGTACTGGGTCACGCTGCTGAACTACATCGGTCTCTATTCGATCGTTGCGATCGGCCTCGTGCTGTTGACCGGTATCGGCGGCATGACGAGCTTCGGGCAGGCCGCGTTCGTCGGCATCGGCGCTTATGCAACGGCGTATCTGACGACGAACTTCGGCGTGTCGCCGTGGCTCGCACTGATCGCCGGCGTAATCGTGACAGCGCTGATCGCGCTGATGCTCGGTCTGGTGACGATGCGCCTGTCCGGCCACTTCCTGCCGCTCGGCACGATCGCGTGGGGGCTCGCGCTGTTCTACCTGTTCGGCAATCTGGAAATGCTCGGCAAGTACGACGGCATCAACGGCATCCCGGTGCTGAATGTTTTTGGGATCAACCTCGAGTCCGGCCGCCATATCTACTACCTGATCTGGGTGGTCGTGCTCGGGGCGGTCGTTTCTGTTCAGAATCTGCTTAATAGCCGTCCGGGTCGCGCAATTCGTGCGCTGCGGGGCGGCGGGCTGATGGCGGAGGCAATGGGCGTCAACACCGGCTGGATGCGCGTCGTGATCTTCGTCTATGCGGCGGTGCTGGCGTCGGTGTCGGGCTTTCTGTACGCGCACCTGCAGCGCGCGGTGAATCCGACGCCGTTCGGGCTGAATCACGGCATCGAGTTTCTGTTCATGGCGGTGGTGGGCGGCGTCTCGCACGTGTGGGGCGCGGTGCTCGGCGCGGCGATCCTGACGGTGCTGCAGGATTATCTGCAGACGCTGCTGCCGAAACTGCTCGGCGAGAATGGCAACTTCGAAGTGATCGTGTTCGGCATCATCATGGTGCTGTTGCTGCAGTATGCGCGGCAGGGCGTCTGGCCGTTCGTCGCGCGCTTCTTCCCGCGGGGCCCGCGGGCGCATCTCGCGGATCACGCGGACCCTCTGCCGCAGCGGAACAAGCCGCAAGCCGGCGAAGACCTCCTGACGGTGAACAAGGCACGCAAGCAGTTCGGCGGCCTCGTTGCGGTGAACGATGTGAGCTTCGAAGTCAAAGCGGGGCAGATCATCGGGCTGATCGGACCGAACGGCGCGGGTAAGTCGACCACGTTCAATCTGGTGACCGGCGTGCTGCAGGCGACGAGCGGCGAGATCACGTTCCGCGGCGAGCGCATCGATGCGCTCAGTTCACGTGAAATCGTCAAGCGTGGTATCGGCCGGACCTTCCAGCATGTAAAGCTGCTGCCGGGTATGACCGTGCTCGAGAACGTCGCAATTGGCGCGCATCTGCGTGGCCATGCGGGTGTGTGGCGCAGTGTCGTGCGGTTGAACAGCTCGGAAGAGGCGCGGTTGATGGCCGAAGCCGCTCGGCAGATTCGGCGGGTCGGCCTCGAACAGCATATGTATGACGAAGCGGGCAGCCTCGCGCTGGGTCAACAGCGGATTCTCGAAATTGCACGCGCGCTGTGTTGCGATCCGACTCTGCTATTGCTCGACGAACCGGCCGCTGGTCTGCGCTATCAGGAAAAGCTGCAGCTCGCCGATCTGCTGCGCAAGCTGAAGGCGGAAGGGATGAGTGTGCTGCTCGTCGAGCACGACATGGATTTCGTGATGAATCTGACGGACCGGCTCGTAGTGATGGAGTTTGGCACGCGAATCGCTGAAGGCCTGCCGCAAGAAGTGCAGCAGGATCCGGCGGTGCTCGAAGCGTATCTGGGTGGGGTGGAATGATGGACAACACGACAACGACCGGCGTGGCGGCAGCGGGACCGATTCTCGAAGTGGACCGTCTGTCGGTCCGTTACGGCAAGGTCGAGGCGCTGCACAATGCGGCGATCAAGGTGCGGGCGGGGCAGATCGTCTCCGTGATCGGTCCGAACGGAGCGGGGAAGTCGACGCTGCTGAATGCGACCATGGGCGCGCTGCCGACGTCTGGTCATGCGAAAGGCGCGGTTTTCTATCAGGGAGAGGACGTCAGCGCGATACCGGTGGAAAGGCGGGTCGCACTTGGTATGTGCCTGGTGCCGGAAAAGCGCGAGTTGTTCGCGTCGATGAGCGTTGAGGACAATCTCCTGCTTGGCGCCTACCGACGCAAGCGGGCAGGGGAGCGCAACTTTCTCGATCAACTGGAACCGGTGTTCGAACTGTTCCCGCGGCTGAAGGAGCGGCGCAAACAGGCGGCGGGCACGCTTTCGGGCGGCGAACGGCAGATGCTCGCGGTCGGCCGCGCGCTGATGGGCAAGCCCGATCTGCTGATGCTGGACGAGCCGAGCCTCGGTCTTGCGCCGTTGATCGTGAAGGAAATCTTCCACATCATCAGCGCGTTGCGGCAGACGGGCGTCGCGACGCTGCTGATCGAGCAGAATGCGCGGGCTGCGTTGCAAATCTCGGACTACGGCTACGTGCTGGAAACCGGAGAGCTGGCGCTGGAAGGGCCGGCGACCGACCTCGCGCAAAATCCTCGGGTGATCGAAACCTATCTCGGCTTGGCTAAAAAAGTCGCATAAGCGCGCACCGTTTTCGGCGATCGCTGTCTTTCGAAGCGGTGTGTTTCACGTGAAACACACCGCTTTTTTCTTGTTTCACCATTCGGACGAAATTCGGGCCGAAACTTAACCCGTTATAATTCGCCCATACATTTTCCTTTGAAGGCTCACGCGACGATCTGGCGTGAGATCCCGCGATGCTTTTTCCCACAGAATTTGACGTAATCGTCGTCGGCGGCGGTCATGCCGGCACCGAAGCCGCTTTGGCGTCGGCGCGCATGGGCAATAAAACGCTGCTTTTGACCCATAACATCGAGACCCTCGGTCAGATGAGCTGCAATCCGTCGATTGGCGGCATCGGCAAAGGCCATCTGGTCAAGGAAGTCGATGCGCTTGGCGGCGCCATGGCGGCTGCCACCGACGAAAGCGGCATCCAGTTCCGCATCCTGAATTCGTCGAAAGGGCCGGCGGTGCGCGCGACGCGCGCTCAGGCCGACCGCGTGCTGTACAAGGCGGCGATCCGCCATCGCCTCGAGAATCAGCCGAATCTGTGGCTGTTCCAGCAGGCCGTCGACGATCTGATCGTCGAGGGCGACGGCGTAGTCGGCGCCGTCACGCAAGTCGGCATTCGTTTCCGGTCGCGCGCGGTGGTGCTTACGGCAGGCACGTTCCTCGACGGCAAGATTCACGTCGGCTTGAATAACTACACCGGCGGCCGCGCGGGGGACCCCGCCGCGGTCTCGCTGTCGGCTCGGCTGAAAGAGCTGAAGCTGCCGCAGGGCCGGCTGAAGACGGGTACGCCCCCGCGGATCGATGGCCGCACGATCGACTATTCGCAGCTCGAAGAGCAGCCGGGCGATCTGGACCCGGTGCCCGTGTTCTCGTTCCTCGGGCGGGTCGAGCAGCACCCACGCCAGGTGCCGTGCTGGGTCACGCATACGAATCAACGGACACATGACATCATTCGCGGCGGTCTCGACCGTTCGCCGATGTACACGGGCGTGATCGAGGGAGTGGGGCCGCGCTATTGTCCGTCGATCGAGGACAAGATTCACCGGTTTGCGTCGAAGGAATCGCATCAGATCTATCTCGAGCCCGAAGGTCTGACCACTAACGAGTTCTATCCCAACGGGATTTCCACGAGCCTGCCGTTCGACGTGCAGCTCGAACTGGTCCGATCGATGCGCGGTCTGGAGCATGCGCATATCCTGCGGCCCGGCTATGCGATCGAGTACGACTATTTCGATCCGCGTGGGCTGAAGGCATCGCTGGAAACGAAGGTGATCAGTGGCCTGTTCTTCGCGGGGCAGATCAACGGTACCACTGGCTACGAAGAGGCGGCAGCGCAGGGCGTTCTGGCCGGCATCAATGCCGGTCTGTTCGTGCAAGGCAAGGAAGCATGGTGCCCGCGTCGCGACCAGGCTTACCTCGGCGTGCTCGTCGACGATCTGGTCACGCGCGGGGTGTCCGAGCCGTACCGGATGTTTACTAGCCGTGCGGAGTACCGTCTGAGCTTGCGCGAAGACAATGCGGACATGCGGCTGACGGAGATCGGGCGCGAACTGGGTGTGGTCGATGACACCCGCTGGGACGCCTTCAGTCGCAAACGTGACGCTGTTTCACGTGAAACACAGCGCTTGCGTTCAACGTGGGTCAATCCTAAGACGTTGCCTGCGGAAGAAGCGACCGCATTGCTCGGCAAGCCCATTGATCACGAATACAGTCTCGCGGACCTGCTGCGTCGTCCGGGTGTCAGCTACGACGGCGTCTGCGCGCTGCGTGACGGCACTTGTGGCGCGCCCCAAGCACTGGCGGAAGACCCGGTGCTGCTCGCGCAGATCAAGGAACAGATCGAAATCGGCGTCAAATATCAGGGCTACATCGACCGACAGGCCGGCGAGATTGAACGCAACGAGGCCCAAGAGAACACCCGTCTGCCAGAAGGGCTGGACTATACCGAGGTGCGTGGACTGTCGTTCGAAGCTCGCCAGAAGTTGATGCAGTTCCGGCCGGAGACGATCGGCCAGGCGTCGCGTATTTCGGGCATCACGCCTGCCGCGATCTCGCTGTTGATGGTCCATCTGAAGCGCGGCCTCGGGCGTCGCGCGTCGAAACCCGCCGAACCCGGCGCCGACAGCACGCCGGTGGTGCAATGACGGCAGCGCAAAGGGGAAGCGATCAGCAGGCGTTGGTATCATTGCTGGCGGACGGCGTCCGTGAACTCGGGCTCGAACTCAGCGACGCGCAGCAGCGCAAGCTACTCGATTACGTCGCGCTGCTCGCGAAGTGGAACAACGTCTACAACCTGACGGCAATCCGCGATCCACGGCAGATGCTGATTCAGCACATCCTCGATTCGCTGTCGATCGTGCCGCACCTGGCGCCGCGTGGACCGTCGTCGGTGCTCGACGTGGGCTCGGGCGGGGGCATGCCGGGCATCTTGCTCGCGATCGTGCTGCCCGATTGGACCGTCACGACGAACGACATCGTCCATAAGAAGACGGCATTTCAAGCGCAGGCGAAGGCCGAACTGGGTCTCGCGAACCTGTCGGTCGTGACCGGCCGGGTGGAGACGCTGCAGCCTGGCGCCGAAGTACCGGCAAAGTTCGACGTAATCGTCTCGCGCGCATTCGCAGACCTCACGGATTTCGTTACACTGGCCCGTCATCTGGTTGCGGAGCAGGGCGCGATCTGGGCGATGAAGGGCGTGCGACCGGATGCCGAAATCGCGCGTCTACCAGCGGGTGCCCACGTGGAACAGATCATCCGGCTGAATGTGCCGTTGCTCGACGCCGAGCGGCATGTGATCGAGGTGCGAGTGGACACCGAAAGCTAACGGCCGTCGCGGCCTCTAAGCAATCTCAACGATTTTCACTTCATCCAAGCAGCAAAAGGGACACACCAACGATGGCAAAAATCTTCTGCGTTGCGAACCAGAAGGGCGGTGTCGGCAAGACGACCACCGCAGTCAATCTGGCCGCGAGCCTGGCAGCGCAGGGACAGCGAGTCCTTCTCATCGATCTGGACCCGCAAGGCAACGCCACGATGGGCAGCGGTATCGACAAAGCCGAATGTACGAACACGGTCTATGAGGTCCTCGTGGACAGCGTGTCCGTGGCCGATGCGCGCGTGCGACCCGAGGCGGTCGGATACGACGTGCTGCCCGCGAACCGTGAGCTCGCGGGCGCCGAGGTCGAGCTCGTCAGCATGCAGAATCGCGAGCGTCAACTTAGGACGGCGCTCGCCGTGGTCGAGGGCGAGTACGATTTCGTGCTGATCGATTGCCCGCCGGCTCTGTCGTTGCTGACGCTCAACGGACTATGCGCCGCGCACGGCGTCGTCATTCCGATGCAGTGCGAATACTTCGCGCTCGAAGGGCTGTCCGACCTCGTCAACACGATCAAGCAGGTGCACGCGAACCTGAATCGCGACCTCAAGGTGATCGGTCTGCTGCGCGTGATGTTCGATCCGCGCATCACGTTGCAACAGCAAGTCTCGGATCAATTGAAAGAGCACTTCGGCGACAAGGTGTTCGACGCAGTGATTCCACGCAACGTGCGATTGGCCGAGGCGCCCAGCTACGGGCTGCCCGGTGTGGTGTTCGACAGGGCGTCGCGAGGCGCGCAGGCGTACGTGCAGTTCGGCGTCGAAATGATTGAGCGGGTGCGCGCGCTGAATGACGCGCCCCAGGCATCCTAAGCGGATCGAGGAAGCACGATGAACGCAGTAGCAAGAAAGAAGGGACTTGGCCGCGGTCTGGAGGCATTGCTCGGCGGCACCGCGGATATCACTGAAGCAGCGGTGATCGACGGCGCGCCGAATGTACTGCCGCTCGGCAAGATGCAGGCCGGCAAATACCAGCCGCGTACGCGCATGGACGAAGGCGCGCTGCAGGAGCTCGCGGCGAGCATCCGCGCGCAAGGGCTGATGCAACCGATTCTCGTGCGTCCGATCGCGGCGGATCGCTACGAGATCATCGCGGGCGAGCGGCGTTTTCGCGCGGCGCGACTCGCGGGCCTCGATGAGGTGCCGGTGCTTGTGAAGGACGTGCCCGATCAGGCCGCCGCGGCGATGGCGCTGATCGAAAACATCCAGCGCGAGGATCTGAATCCGCTCGAAGAGGCGCAGGGCATCCAGCGCCTGCTCGACGAATTCAATTTCACGCATGAGCAGGCGGCAGAGTCGGTGGGTCGTTCGCGCAGCGCGGTGTCGAACCTGCTGCGGCTGCTGAATCTCGCGACGCCGGTACAGACGATGTTGCTTGCCGGCGATCTGGACATGGGTCACGCTCGTGCGCTGCTCGCGGTCGATGCCGCGACGCAGATCACGCTGGCCAATCAGGTAGTCAACAAGCGCCTGTCTGTGCGCGAGACCGAAAAGCTGGTCGCGATGACCACGAAGGTGACGCCGGCGGTCAAGGCGCGCGCGAACCCGGATGGCGGCCGTGACACTCGGCGGCTAGAAGAGGAACTGTCGGACCTGTTGTCGGCGACAGTGAAAATCAAGCTCGGCCGACGCGGTCGCGGCCAGGTGCTGGTGGATTTTGGCGATCTCGATGCGTTGGAAGGCATTCTTGTCCGCTTGCGCGGGAACGCGAACGTCTGAGTGCAGAATGGCGCTCGAAGGGGGAAACGGCTGGCGGCCTGTGCATGAGCACTGCCGCGAGTTGGATTACTCAGTGCCAGCAACTATCGTGGATTCCAAAACAACCGATGCAAAAATAATCAGTAATCCTAGTTTCAAACCTTCGACGTCGACGCGGTAATCATCCTTACGAGCCGCTATCGCAAAGCGGCTGATCATCATGAAAGCCGCGGCGAGAATGGCTCAGTTCAATTGAAGAGCCGTTCCGTTTAGCCCTTAAAAAAGCGGCATTTGTTGCATTTTCGAGACGTCCGTCAGAGCGTCGAAACGTCCTGCCAAAGAGCTTCGATCCACGCGACTACCCACTCGGGTTTCGCGGTCCCCCGTCCACCTTACATTTGACGTGATTCGTGTCGTTAGCATACGTTTTACCGCATCGTGAAGGCACGTTTCACGCAGTTATAGGTTGGCCTAAAGTCTTGAATTGCCTGCAACTATCGCTTACAATCGCCCGGATTTAATTGCACGGCAACCCCGTAAGCGCTGCGTAAACTCGCGGGCTGAACGAGACTTTCGGAACATTGCGATGGCGGTTAAAACGTCGAATCTGTCGCCGGAAAATGGTGACGACAGACACCGCGCTGAACGCTCCGCACCCGAGACATCCGCCAGTCGGCAGTTCGATCCGGCCGAAGCGTGGGATGACGCGCAGGAAGATAACAATATCGTTCCGCTCACGCGGGCCGAGGCGGAAAAGCTGTTTGGTCCCGGCGTGGGTCGTCCATCGCGCGTGACGCCGTTCAGGGTCGTCGCAGCGCAAATGGTTTTGTCCCTGGTTGCAACGCTGTTGTGGTGGCTGTTCTATAAGCCGCCGGGCGCTGCTGCGCTGTCAGCGTTCATGGGGGGAGCGATCTGCTGGGTGCCGGGTGCATTGTTCGCGGCGCGATTGAAAAAGCTGGGCGGCGCCGAGACCGTGACGAGCTGGATGATCGGTGAAGCACTAAAGATGGGGACAACGATTGCGATGTTTGTCGCAATCGCCTTCTGGTATCACGACGTACGTTGGATTCCGCTGCTGGTGACCTACCTCATCGCGTTGAAGACTTACTGGATCGCCTTGGCGTGGCGCTAAGGTAGCAGCACAAAAAATAGCAGCAAAAAGAATTTAAGGCCGGCGCCTAGCGCTGGCACGGGTGTGCGGACGAGACAGGGCCTGCACCCGGCGCGTTCCCGCAATACGGCGGGAACGGCCTCGAACGATTTTCGACAATTTGGGTGGCTTTAACGATATGGCAGCTAGCGAAGGCACGCGCGCAATGGATCCGTCCGAGTACATCGCGCACCACTTGCAGAACTTTTCCACCGCACACCAGACGTCGATTTTCGACATCCATGTGTGGAATCTCGACACCCTTTTCTGGTCGATCGTGTGCGGTCTCGTCACGATCCTCGTGCTGCATCTGGCAGCCCGCAAGGCAACGTCCGGCGTGCCGGGCCGCTTCCAATGCGCGATCGAAATGCTGGTCGAGATGGTCGAGGATCAATCGAAGGCCATGATCCACGGCTCACGCACCTTCATCGCGCCGCTTGCGCTGACGGTGTTCGTCTGGGTCGCGCTGATGAACTCGCTCGACTTCATTCCCGTCGACCTGCCGGGCCGCTTGATCGGCTGGCTTGGCCTCTCCGAAGTCATTCCGCACCACCGCCTCGTACCGACCGCCGACCTGAACGGCACGATCGGCATCGCCCTCGGCGTGTTCGTGCTGATGATTTACTACAACTTCAAGATCAAGGGCGCGGGCGGCTTCGTGCATGAACTGCTGTCCGCTCCGTTCGGCGCGCATCCGCTGCTGTGGATCCCGAACCTGGCACTGAACATCATCGAGTTCGTCGCGAAGACGGTCTCGCTCGGCATGCGGCTCTTCGGCAACATGTACGCGGGCGAACTGTTGTTCCTGCTGATTGCCCTGCTCGGCAGCATCTGGAGCTTCGGCGCGGACACGACGGTGCTTGGCTTCATCGGCCACGTGGTCGCCGGCACAGTGTGGTCAATCTTCCACATCCTGATCGTTCTGCTGCAGGCGTTCATTTTCATGATGCTGACGCTGGTGTACATCGGCCAGGCACACGACGCGCACTAACCTGCGTTGTCGGCAAAGAATCGTAGTTTTTTAAATCCCAGTTCCAACCAGTTCTAAAAGACTTTTCACAAAGGAGTGATCATGCAAGCTTTCATCGCCAACATCCAGGGTCTGACCGCCATCGGTATCGGCATCATCATCGGCCTGGGTGCTATCGGCGCCTGTATCGGTATCGGTCTGATGGGCGGCAAGTACATCGAAGCATGTGCCCGTCAGCCGGAACTGATGAACCCGCTGCAAACCAAGATGTTCCTGCTGGCTGGTCTGATCGATGCGGCGTTCCTGATTGGCGTTGGTGTGGCAATGCTGTTTGCGTTCGCGAACCCGCTGCTCTCGAAGCTGGCAGGCTGAGGTTCCTCGGAGGTTTGCGCCTGAGCTATAACAGGTAAAGGCGCAGGGCGGAACGGGTACTGGGGCGCTGATCGAGCAGAATCGATGAGCGCCTTGCCGTTTCACTTTCCGAACAAGCAACGTTTAAGGAAACACCGTGAATCTCAACGCAACCCTGTTTGCGCAAATGGTCGTGTTCCTGATCCTCGCGTGGTTCACGATGAAATTCGTGTGGCCGCCGCTGATCAACGCCCTCGACGAGCGCGCGAAGAAGATCGCCGACGGTCTGTCCGCCGCGGAAAAGGGCAAGCAGGAACTCGAAGCCGCTCATAAGCGCGTCGACCAGGAATTGGCTCAGGCTCGCAACGATGGCCAGCAACGCATCGCGGACGCTGAAAAGCGCGCTGTCGCAGTCGCCGACGAAATCAAGGCTCAGGCTCAGGTGGAAGCCGCCCGCATCATCGCGCAGGCGAAGGCCGACGCGGAGCAGCAAGTCGTGAAGGCGCGCGAAGCGCTGCGTGGCGAAGTCGCTGCACTCGCTGTGAAGGGCGCTGAACAGATCCTGAAGCGCGAAGTCGACCAGGCAGCCCACGCTGACCTGCTGAATCAACTGAAAGCCGAGCTCTGATCATGGCCGAACTTGCAACCATCGCCCGTCCGTACGCGGAAGCGCTGTTTGGCGTGGCCGAAGCTGGTGACATCGCCGCCTGGTCCACGCTCGTGCAGGAGCTGGCACAGGTTGCGCGTCTGCCCGATGTGCTGTCGATCGCCTCGAGCCCGAAAGTGAGCCGCGCCCAGGTTAGCGATCTGCTGCTGGCCGCGGTCAAGTCGCCGCTCAAGGACAACGCGCAAGCGAAGAATCTGGTGCAGATGCTGGTGGACAACCATCGCCTGCAGCTGCTGCCGGAAATCGCCTCGCAGTTCGAAGAGTTGAAGAACGCCCGCGAAGGAGCGGCGGATATGCTGGTCGTCAGCGCATTCCCGCTCGAAGGTGCGCAGTTGAACGAACTCGTCGCAAGCCTCGAACGCAAGTTCAAGCGCAAGCTGAAGCCGACGGTCGAAGTCGATCAGTCGCTGATCGGCGGCGTACGCGTGACGGTCGGCGACGAAGTGCTCGATACCTCGGTCCGCGCGCGGCTCGCCAGGATGCAAACGGCCCTGACGGCCTGAAGCGCTTCGCGCTTTAGCGGCTGGCACGCAACAGAATTGACTATCAGGAGCGAATAATGCAACTCAATCCCTCTGAGATCAGCGAGCTGATCAAGAGCCGGATCCAGGGCCTTGAAGCGAGCGCAGACGTTCGCAACCAGGGCACCGTGATCTCCGTGACCGACGGTATCGTGCGTATTCACGGTCTGTCGGAAGTGATGCAGGGCGAAATGCTCGAATTCCCGGGCAATACCTTCGGTCTGGCACTGAACCTCGAGCGCGACTCGGTCGGCGCCGTGATTCTGGGTGAATACGAACACATTTCGGAAGGCGACATCGTCAAGACGACGGGCCGCATTCTCGAAGTGCCGGTTGGTCCGGAACTGCTCGGCCGTGTGGTCGACGCGCTCGGCAACCCGATCGACGGCAAGGGCCCGCTCAATGCGAAGATGACCGACGCAATCGAAAAGATTGCACCGGGCGTGATTTGGCGTAAGTCGGTTTCGGAACCGGTCCAAACCGGTTTGAAGTCGATCGACTCGATGGTGCCGATCGGCCGTGGCCAGCGTGAGCTGATCATCGGCGACCGTCAGTGCGGCAAGACCGCAGTCGCCGTCGACGCGATCATCAACCAGAAGGGCAAGAACCTCGTTTGTATCTACGTCGCGATCGGCCAGAAGGCTTCGTCGATCATGAACGTGGTGCGCAAGCTCGAAGAATCGGGCGCGCTCGAATATACGATCGTCGTCGCCGCTTCGGCTTCGGATTCGGCCGCGATGCAATACCTCGCGCCGTACGCCGGCTGCACGATGGGCGAGTACTTCCGCGATCGCGGCCAGGACGCGCTGATCGTTTACGACGACTTGACCAAGCAGGCTTGGGCATACCGTCAGATCTCCCTGCTGCTGCGCCGCCCGCCGGGCCGTGAAGCTTACCCGGGTGACGTGTTCTATCTGCACTCGCGTCTGCTCGAGCGTGCTGCTCGCGTCTCGGAAGAGTACGTCGAGAAGTTCACCAACGGCGAAGTGAAGGGCAAGAGCGGTTCGCTGACGGCGCTGCCAGTCATCGAAACGCAGGCAGGCGACGTGACCGCATTCGTTCCGACGAACGTGATCTCGATTACGGACGGCCAGATCTTCCTTGAAACCGACCTCTTCAACGCAGGTATCCGTCCGGCAATTAACGCTGGCGTGTCGGTGTCGCGCGTGGGTGGCGCGGCTCAGACGAAGGTCGTGAAGAAGCTGTCGGGCGGTATCCGTACCGACCTCGCGCAGTACCGTGAACTCGCAGCGTTCGCGCAGTTCGCATCGGACCTCGATGAAGCGACCCGCAAGCAGCTCGAGCGCGGCCGCCGCGTGACCGAACTGCTGAAGCAGCCGCAGTATCAGCCGCTGCAAGTGTGGGAACTGGCTGTATCGCTGTTCGCGGCGAACAACGGCTATCTCGACGACCTCGAAGTTGCTCAAGTCCTGCCGTTCGAGAAGGGCCTGCGCGATCACCTGAAGTCGAGCCATGCTGACCTGGTCAAGCGTATCGAAGATACCAAGGAACTCTCGAAGGACGACGAAGGCCTGCTGCACACGGCCGTCAAAGACTTCAAGAAGTCCGGCGCTTATTGATCCGCGAGTGATCCGCAAGGCATAAACGGACCTTGAAGCGGCGCGGGCCGCATGCGAATGCTCCCGCGCTGCTTCGATCAAGGAGCAAGCAATGGCTGGAATGAAGGAAATTCGCGGCAAGATCAAGAGCGTGCAAAACACGCGCAAGATCACAAAAGCGATGGAGATGGTGGCCGCATCGAAGATGCGCCGCGCTCAGGAGCGCATGCGCGCTGCTCGCCCGTATGCCGACAAGGTCCGCGACATCGCCGCGCACATGAGCCGTGCGAACCCGGAGTATCGTCACCCGTTCATGGTGTCGAACGAAGGCGCGAAGGCGGCCGGCATCATCCTCGTCACGACCGATAAAGGTCTGTGCGGCGGGATGAACACCAACGTGCTGCGCGCGTCGCTGCAGAAGTTCAAGGAACTGGAAAGCCAGGGCAAGACGATCGAGGCAACCGCGATTGGCAGCAAGGGTCTGGGCTTCCTGAACCGTCTGCAGGCGAAGGTCGTGTCGAACGTCGTGCAACTGGGTGATACGCCGCATCTGGAAAAGCTGATCGGCGCGGTGAAGGTCCAGCTCGACCTGTTCTCGGAAGGCAAGATTTCGGCGGTGTACCTCGCGTACACGCGCTTCGTCAACACGATGAAGCAGGAGCCGGTGATCGAGCAGCTGCTGCCGTTGTCGGCGGACCAGTTCGAGCGCACAGAAGAAGACGGTACGACGCCGAGCACGCAGTGGGACTACATCTACGAGCCGGATGCGCAAGCAGTGGTGGACGAACTGCTGGTGCGTTATGTCGAAGCGCTGGTCTATCAGGCCGTCGCTGAAAACATGGCATCGGAGCAGTCGGCCCGCATGGTCGCGATGAAAGCCGCTTCGGACAACGCCAAGACGGTCATCAGCGATCTGCAGCTCGTCTACAACAAGAGCCGTCAGGCCGCGATCACGAAAGAACTGTCGGAAATCGTCGGTGGAGCGGCGGCCGTCTGACCTCGGTCAGACAGGTCGTTGCGTGTGCGCCCGAGTGGCGCACCCATCGGAGAAACTGCGCCTTTGCGCGAGTGAAGAATTGAGTATCTAAAGGAAAAGCGATGAGTACTACTGCTTTGGTAGAAGGCAAGATCGTACAGTGCATCGGCGCGGTGATCGACGTGGAATTTCCGCGTGAATCCATGCCGAAGATCTACGACGCGCTCATTCTCGAAGGTTCGGAGCTGACGCTCGAAGTCCAGCAGCAGCTGGGCGACGGCGTGGTCCGTACCATCTGTCTGGGTGCATCGGACGGTCTGCGCCGCGGCACGATCGTCAAGAACACGGGTAATCCGATCAGCGTGCCGGTCGGTAAGCCGACGCTCGGCCGTATCATGGACGTGTTGGGCCGTCCGATCGACGAAGCCGGCCCGATCTCGAGCGAAACCACGCGTGCGATCCACCAGAAGGCTCCGGCGTTCGACCAACTGTCGCCGTCGACCGAGCTGCTTGAAACCGGCATCAAGGTTATCGACCTGATCTGCCCTTTCGCGAAGGGCGGTAAGGTCGGTCTGTTCGGTGGCGCCGGCGTGGGCAAGACCGTGAACATGATGGAACTGATCAACAACATCGCGAAGGAACACGGCGGTTACTCCGTGTTCGCCGGTGTGGGCGAGCGTACCCGCGAAGGGAACGACTTCTATCATGAAATGAAGGACTCGAACGTTCTCGACAAGGTCGCGCTGGTGTACGGCCAGATGAACGAGCCGCCGGGCAACCGTCTGCGCGTCGCGCTGACCGGTCTGACGATGGCCGAGCACTTCCGTGACGAAGGCCTCGACGTGCTGTTCTTCGTCGACAACATCTACCGTTTCACACTGGCCGGTACCGAAGTGTCGGCACTGCTCGGCCGTATGCCGTCGGCAGTGGGCTATCAGCCGACGCTGGCTGAAGAAATGGGTAAGCTGCAAGAGCGCATTACGTCGACCAAGACTGGCTCGATCACGTCGGTTCAGGCCGTGTACGTCCCTGCGGACGACTTGACCGACCCGTCGCCGGCGACGACCTTTGGCCACCTGGACGCAACCGTCGTGCTGTCGCGTGACATCGCTTCGCTCGGTATCTACCCCGCGGTGGACCCGCTCGATTCGACCTCGCGTCAGATCGACCCGCACGTGATCGGCGAAGAGCACTACTCGATCACGCGCGGCGTGCAGCAAACGCTGCAGCGCTACAAGGAACTGCGCGACATCATCGCGATTCTGGGCATGGACGAACTCGCGCCGGAAGACAAGCTCGCTGTGGCGCGCGCTCGTAAGATCCAGCGTTTCCTGTCGCAGCCGTTCCACGTCGCGGAGGTGTTCACGGGTTCGCCGGGCAAGTACGTGCCGCTGAAGGAAACGATCCGCGGCTTCAAGATGATCGTTGAAGGCGAGTGCGATCACCTGCCGGAGCAAGCGTTCTACATGGTCGGCACGATCGACGAAGCCTTCGAAAAGGCCAAGAAGATCCAGTAAAGGTCGGGTGTAACGAAGCAGGCGCGGGCCTCGCGCATCACAACTACCAAGACGGTGGTGTTGCGCAAAGCCGGCGTCTCTGATTACGCTCAACCTGCCTTGCATGGGACGGGAGTCAGCACTAAAGCGCTAACTCTCGTCGACAGGAGTCGACACATATGGCAACCATTAAAGTAGACGTCGTCAGCGCGGAAGAGGAAATCTTCTCGGGCCAGGCGAAGTTCGTCGCGCTGCCAGGCGAAGCGGGTGAACTCGGCATTCTGCCGGGCCACACGCCGCTCATCACGCGGATCCGTCCGGGTGCGGTGCGCATCGAAGTTGAAAATGGCGAAGAAGAGTTTGTCTTCGTCGCCGGCGGCATCCTCGAAGTTCAGCCGGGCGCAGTGACGGTTCTCGCCGACACCGCGATCCGCGGCAAGGATCTCGACGAAGCTAAGGCCGAAGACGCACGCAAGCGTGCGGAAGAGGCGCTGCAGAACACGGGCTCCAACCTCGAGTACGCGACCGCACAGGCGGAGCTCGCATACGCGACGGCGCAGCTCGCGGCAATCCAGCGTCTGCGCAAGCTGCGCGGCCAGCACTAAAGCAGCACGTAGAAGAAGAAAGCAGCCCGCGCGGCTGCTTTTTTTTGATATCTGGTTGACGTTTACGTAAAGGTCGGCAAAATCCACGAGGTTGGAGACATAGGTGCCGGTCGGCGCGCTGCGGTGCGGGTAAGACTTGATGCCGGCCCGGTACTCGCGGGTGCACAATCGATTTCAAATTCATTTCAATAGAGCGCGCTTGCGCTCACGGAGACAACACCATGGCAACGCATAGCTCGGGTGAAGGTGCGCTCATCGAACCCGCGGATGGACTGTCGTATGTGCGCGGGTCGACTGAAAATCCGTTGAGCGAAGCGACCGTCGGCGAGTTTCTGCGCGACACCGCCGCGCGCTTTCCCGATCGACCGGCCGTGGTGTTTCGCGAGCAGCGCATTCGCTGGACATGGAGCGAATTCGCGCAAGAAGTGGACGTGCTGGCGTCCGGGCTGCTTGCGCTCGGAATCGCGAAGGGCGATCGTGTCGGCATCTGGTCACCGAACCGCGTCGAGTGGCTGCTGACGCAGTTCGCGACCGCGCGTATCGGCGCGATCCTCGTCAATATCAATCCGGCGTACCGGCTCGCGGAGCTCGAATATGCGCTGAACAAGGTCGGTTGCAAGGCAATCATCACCGCCGAGCGCTTCAAGACGTCGATGTACCTCGAGATGCTGCAGGAACTTGCGCCCGAACTCGCGACGCAGCCGCCGGGCGAATTGCATGCCGCGCGGCTGCCGGAGCTGCGCTACGTGATCCGCATGTGCGACACGGAGACGCCAGGCATGCTGAGCTTTTCCGACGTGATCGAGCGTGGCCGTGCGTCGTTCGACGCCGCCCGGCTCGATGCGATCGGCGTGACGCTGTCGTGCCGTGAACCAATCAACATCCAATTCACCAGCGGCACGACGGGCAATCCGAAAGGCGCGACGCTGACGCATCGCAACGTCGTGAACAACGCGCGCTATATCGCGATGGCGATGCGGCTCAGCGAGCAGGACGGCCTGTGCATTCCAGTGCCGTTGTACCACTGCTTCGGGATGGTGCTGGCGGTGCTCGCATGCGTGTCGGTCGGGGCGAACATGGTGTTCCCGGGCGAGGGCTTCGATCCGGCCGCGACGCTTGCCGCGACTGCCGAGGAAAAATGCACCGCGCTGCACGGCGTGCCGACGATGTTCATCGCCGAACTCGACCATCCGACCTTCGCCTCGTACGACTTCTCGCGGCTCCGCACCGGCATCATGGCGGGCTCGCCGTGTCCGATCGAGACGATGAAGAAGGTCGTCTCGAAGATGCACCTGAGCGAGATCACCATCGCCTATGGCATGACGGAAACCAGCCCGGTCTCGTTCCAAAGCTCGACGACCGATCCGCTCGACAAGCGCACGACGACGGTCGGGCGCATCCAGCCGCACCTCGAAGTGAAAATCGTCGATCCGCTCGGCAATATCGTCCCGGTTGGCGAAACCGGCGAGCTATGCACGCGCGGCTACTCGGTGATGCTCGGTTACTGGGGCGACGAAGCGAAGACGCATGAGAGCATCGTCGACGGATGGATGCATACGGGCGACCTGGCGACGCTCGACGCGGAAGGCTATTGCAACATCGTCGGCCGGCTGAAGGACATGCTGATTCGCGGCGGCGAAAACATCTATCCGCGCGAGATCGAGGAGTTTCTGTTCCGCCACCCGAAGATCCAGAGCGTGCAGGTCTTCGGCGTGCCGGATACCAGGTATGGCGAAGAAGTATGCGCGTGGATCGTGCTGCGGACGGGCGAACAGGCAACGGCGGAAGAGATCCAGCAGTTCTGCCAGGGACAGATTGCGCACTACAAGGTGCCGCGCTATATCCGCTTCGTCGACGAACTGCCCATGACCGTGACCGGCAAAGTACAAAAATTCGTGATGCGTGAAAGCATGATCAGCGAATTGAAACTCAGGGAGGACAAGACGGCATGACGCTGCCGCGGCACTCTTCGCAGCCAACACCAGCAACAGGTGAGGAGTAGGACTGTGGTTGCGCGGCGAGGATTCGTCGCGCGCAAACGTTTGAGCAGACGAAAAAAAAGCGGGCCTGGAGCCCGCTAAAAACCACACGCTACGGGGTTAGCGCGAGGAGACCAATGATGGGACGGTCATGCCGACGACCCTGCGTCGGTTACGGCCCCAGCAGGGATGCCCCCTTCACAGGGCTTCGGCAACCGCCGACCGGCAAGTGCATCGTATCCGCTCACACCACGCACACAGCCACATCCTTGTTGAAACCGTTGAGGGCATTGTGGGCGAATTAACTTACGAAGGCGGTAACAAAGTGTTTCAGGTTGTAACGCCCGCCGGATAAGGCGTTGCGGGATTTATTGCCAAAACAAAGCGGTTGAAAGGTAATTTTTACCGATACCTGCGACGCAATTCAAGCCGCAGGTTTGATGCCACTCGTGGCGTACATTGCAGTAAAAATCCGGTCACTCATCCGCGGGAAATGGTTGCATCTGCAGCTTTTGACCGACGGACTTCTTGTGAAACAGGTACTACGACCCTGCCCCGAAATATCTCGCAAGTCGGCGAAAATCAACCCTGCAATGCAGCGACGCGATGGCGCTTGCGCCACTAATAAAAAGGGGCGCATGTCAGCCTTATAGCGCTGATCCGGCAGTTATTACAGCCGCACAACGTCGCCCCTCGTTACATCCTCGCCGATGCGACACCTTCAGCCCTGCACAAGCCGCCCTTGCCGCAACCAGTTAGCAGTTGACGGCTTGCCACGGACACGGTCGGCTTACTTCAACCACTTGTCCGCAATGGCCTGATACTCGCCGGTCGCTCGAGCGAGGTGCAGCCATTGATCGACGTATTGCTGGAACGCGACGTCGCCGCGCGGCACCAGCCATGCCTTCTCGCCGTACTGGAACGGCTTGTCCGGATGCACCGAGCATAGGCCGGGATTGAGCTTCTGCTGCAGCAGCGTTTCCGACGCATCCGTTACCATCACGTCCGCTTTGCCGGCGAGAATCTGCTTGAAGATCGTCACGTTGTCCGGATAAACGGTCAGGTTCGCGTGCGTGAAGTATTGCTTCGCGAACTTCTCGTTGGTGCCACCCGGGTTGACGATCACTCGCGTGGACGGTTGATCGATCTGCGCGACCGTCTGATATTTGTTGACATCGTCGCAACGGACGATCGGCGTCTTGCCGTCGATCATGTAAGCCTGAGTGAAGAACGCATGCTTCTGGCGCTCGAGCGTCGGCGACACGCCGCCGATGCCGATGTCGCACTTCGCGACGAAGTCGTTCATCAGGTTTGACCACGACGTCTTGACGAACTCGACCTTCACGCCGAGCGACTTCGCAAGCGACTCAGCCATGTCGATATCGATGCCCTCGAACTGGCCATCGCCTTTGTAGAACGAGTACGGCTTGTAGTCGCCGGTAGTGCAGGCGCGTATCGTGCCGCGGCTGATGATGTCGTCGAGCCGGGACGGCGCGGCCGCGGCGCTTTGGGCGTTGGCCATGCCGACATGCATCAGGACGCCGGCGAGCGCGCCGAGCATTGCGAGTGCTGCCTTCTTCATCCAGTCTCCTATGGTGTGTAGTGTGTAATTCATCGGTAAAGCTGTGGGATAGTAGCTTGGCAGCGCGGGCTTGAACATCGGCCGTTCCGCCAGGGTGAGCCGGGCAGCAGAAGACAACGAGCCGGTAGCAGTGCACGCAGTGGCGCACGGCAGCGGGCGGAGGTGCGCCGGAGCTGCACTCCGCCCGCTTCCCACGACGCGCCGTCGCAACATCGATTGCCCCGCGATGCGCGATGTCCGAGGCCGCCTCCGGTAAAATGCTCCTTTGCCCTCAGCTCTCCAGTCGCACGCAACGTGGCCCATCAACTCCTGAACGACACTTTCCTGCGCGCGCTGCTGCGCCAGCCCACCGACTACACGCCGATCTGGCTGATGCGGCAAGCTGGCCGCTATCTGCCGGAATACAACGCCACGCGTGGGCGCGCGGGCAGTTTCCTCGGTCTTGCGAAGAATCCGGCTTTCGCGACGGAAGTCACGCTGCAGCCGCTCGATCGGTATCCGCTCGACGCCGCGATCCTGTTCTCCGACATCCTGACCGTGCCTGACGCGATGGGCCTCGGCCTCGATTTCGTCAACGGTGAGGGGCCGAAATTTGCCCGTCCGGTGCGCACCGAAGACGACGTCGCGCGCCTCGCGGTGCCCGACATCGACGCCACACTGCGCTACGTGACCGACGCCGTGCGCGAAATCCGCACGGCGCTGAAGGACGCCCAAGGCCGGCAGCGCGTACCGTTGATCGGCTTCTCGGGCAGTCCGTGGACGCTCGCGTGCTACATGGTCGAAGGCGGCGGCTCGGCGGACTTTCGCACGGTCAAATCGATGCTGTACGCGCGTCCCGATCTGCTTCAGCGGATTCTCGACATCAACGCGCGCTCGGTCGCGGCATATCTGAACGCGCAGATCGAAGCCGGCGCGCAGGCAGTGATGATTTTCGACACATGGGGCGGAGCGCTCGCCGATGGCATCTATCAGCGCTTTTCGCTGCGCTACATCGAGCAGGTGGTCAGTCAACTGAAGCGCGAGCACGATGGCGAAAAAGTGCCCGTGATCGCCTTCACGAAGGGCGGTGGCCTGTGGCTTGACGACATCGCCGCGAGCGGTGTGGACGCGGTGGGCCTCGACTGGACCGTGAACCTCGGCAAGGCGCGCGAGCGTGTTGGTGGCAAGGTGGCTCTTCAGGGCAACATCGATCCGTCGGTGCTGTTTGCACCGCCTGCCGCGATCCGCATGGAAGCGCGCGCGGTGCTCGACAGCTTCGGCAATCATCCCGGCCACGTTTTCAATCTGGGGCACGGCATTTCGCAGTTCACGCCACCGGAGCATGTTGCCGAGCTGGTGGACGAAGTGCATCGTCACAGCCGCGCTATCCGTAGTGGTGCACATACGCCCGCGTGAGATTGTAATCGTTACCGTTTCGTGTTGCGTTGCAGCGAATTGGGCTCTGGGTCTAAGGACCGCAGTTCCGCGAAGAGGCCGTCAGATGGTGGTCTTACGAAAGTCAAGAGTTGACTTATGCACACTTCGCACGCTGCGGCGCAGTAGAGGGTTTAATCGTGGCCCGACCCTTGCACATACCCGGTTCATTTGATCTGAGCCTTGTCGGGCAAGGCTTTGCGGGGAGCGGGATGAAATGTGCGGAATCCCACAAAAGGCCGTCGCCACGCCGTTTGCGGCCCGTCGAAGCGAAGTTCTCAACAAAGTTATCCACAGGGCCACGAGCCGAGCGCAATTGTTCAGCCGAATCCAAAACTTAGCGGTGAAATTAAGGTTTTACTTTAACTTCGACGGGTTCGTGTCCCGCGCGAGCCACCCCGCGCCGCGATATGGCATCGTGCCCGCTCGTCCGCAGCGCCTCGCCGAGTGAACGAAGTGTTCGTCCGCGTCGCCCTCGATCATCCGCTGCCGACCCTGTTCGACTATCGCTGCGGCACATCCGAGGCGCCTGTCGTGGGCACGCTCGTCAGCGTTCCGTTCGGCAAACGGCACGTGGTGGGGCTGATCTGCGAAGTGGCCGCCCACAGCGAGGTGCCCGCCGAACGCCTGCGGGATGTGGATAAGGTCTGCTCGTCGTGTCCGCCGGTGTCGGCACATTGGCTTGCACTCGCCGCGTTCGCCGCGGACTACTATCAACGCGGTCTCGGCGAAGTGGCGTTGCCCGCGCTGCCGCAGGCGCTGCGCGACGCGTCGCGCTGGTCGCGGCTGTTCGCGCCGGAAGAGCGCTATCGGTTGACGGCCGAGGGCCGCACGGCGTTGCCTGACGCGTTGCCGGCCCGCGCGACGGCGCTCCGAGCGCTTGCGCAAGCACTCGCGCAAGCCGACTTCCTGCTCGCCGCCGACGCCCGCGCGCTGCATCCGAAGGCGCTGGCGACACTCGACACATGGCAGACCGCTGGCTGGGTGACGCTCGACGTGATCGATGCCGCCGCTGTGCCCGCCGCGGCGGCGCTGCCGGACGCACCCGCGCCGGTCCTGCCGACCCTCACCGACGAGCAGGCGAGTGCCGTCGAAGCGATCCGCGACGCCGGCGGCTTCGCGCCGTTCCTGCTGCACGGCGTGACGGGCAGCGGCAAGACGGAGGTGTACCTGCGCGCGCTTGCCGCGATTCTGGCCGCCAAGCCTGATGCGCAAGCGCTCGTGCTAGTGCCGGAGATCAACCTGACGCCGCAGTTCGAGGCGGCGTTCCGCGCCCGCTTCGCCGCGCTCGACGCCAGCGCGATCGTCACGCTGCATAGCGGCCTCGCCGAAGGCGAGCGCGCCCGCAACTGGTTTGCCGCGCACACCGGCCGAGCGCGCATCGTGCTCGGCACGCGGCTCGCGGTGCTCGCGTCGCTGCCGCGGCTGGCGATCATCGTCGTCGACGAAGAGCACGATCCCGCCTACAAGCAGCAGGAGGGCTTGCGCTATTCGGCGCGCGATCTCGCAATCTATCGGGCGAAGCAGCTCGGCGTGCCGGTCGTGCTCGGCTCGGCGACGCCGTCGCTCGAGAGCTGGTGGCAGGCCGATCAGGGCCGCTACAAGCGGCTCACGCTGTCGCGCCGGGCCGTCGCCGACGCCGCGCTGCCGGCCGTGCGCCTGATCGATCTCGAAGACGAGCGCCGCCGCGGGCGGGCGTCGATCGAAGGCTTGTCGGGTCCGTTGATCGCCGCGATGAAGGCGCGGCTCGAACGCGGCGAACAGAGCCTCGTGTTCCTGAACCGTCGCGGCTACGCGCCGCAACTCGCCTGCGACGCGTGCGGCTGGGTGGCCGGTTGTCCGCGCTGCAGCGCCTACGTCGTGCTGCACAAGCCCGAGCGCGCGCTGCGCTGCCATCACTGCGGCTGGGAGTCTCGTATCCCGCGTTCGTGCCCGGAGTGCGGCAACGTCGATATCGCACCGCTCGGGCGCGGCACGCAGCGCGTCGAGGAAACGCTCGCGAGCGCGGTTCCGGGCGCCCGCGTGCTGCGTATCGATGCCGACAGCACGCGCCGCAAGGGCAGCGCGCAGGCGTTATTCTCGGACGTGCACGCGGGCGAGGTCGATATTCTGGTCGGTACCCAGATGATCGCGAAAGGACACGATTTCCAGCGCGTGTCGCTGGTAGGCGTGCTGAATGCCGATACCGCGCTGTTTTCGCATGATTTCCGCGCGAGCGAACGCCTGTTCGCGCAGCTGATGCAGGTGAGCGGCCGCGCGGGCCGCGCCGGCCTGCCGGGCGAAGTGCTGGTGCAGACGCGCTATCCGCGTCACGCGCTGTATCACGCGCTTGGCCGTCACGACTACGTCGGCTTCGCCAACTCGACGCTCGCGGAGCGACGTGACGCGCACCTGCCGCCGTTCGTCTACCAGGCGCTGCTGCGCGCCGAAGGCCGCACGCTCGAAGCGGCGCTCGCGTTTCTGCAGCAGGCCGCCGCCGAGCTTGCGCAGATTCCTGCCGCCGAGCGCGTCACCGTCTACGACGCTGTGCCGCTCACGATCGTCAAGGTGATGCATGTGCATCGCGCGCAACTGCTGATCGAAAGCGCGTCGCGCGCTGCGCTGCAGGCCACGTTGCGCGCGTGGCAGCCCCTGTTGCGCGCACTCAAGGGCGTGTTGCGCTGGAATCTCGAAGTCGATCCGCTCGACATCTGACGCCACGGCCCAGGTTACGCCGGCCTTACTTCTTTGAGTCATATCCATAGAGCGAATGATCGTTTCGCTTTGTGATAGCGCTCGCCTATATTCGCCAAATCGGCGCATTTTGCGGCTAAACAACAACTACTTCGCGCCGATACCACTCAACTTTCTCGGGGCATCTGCAATGAGCGACACCCATCATCCCGCACCGGCGGGCGCCGCACCGGGTCATCGGCAAGGTACACAAGATGCGCAAACCGCACGAGGCAGCGGCTTTTCGCTGACCGAAGATTGGCTCGCTGCTGGCGTTGGCCTCCTCGTGATCGTGATTGCGTGGGCGCTGTTCGCGTCGGGCAGCAGCATCAAGTGGCTCGCCGTCGCGCCGGCCAAATGGTCGAGCGTCTCACAGGCTGCGCAGGACATTGGCAAACATTTACCTAACTACCTCGCGCTGTTCGCGACCTTCGCGGTGCTGTTCGGCGCGAGCGTCGCTCTGCTCAGGCAGCGCGTCGGCGCTTTTCTCGCGGCGTTCGTCGTCGTATTCGTCGCTTCCGCGCTGATCCTGACGCTCGGCGCGTGGGTCGACGCGTCGAGGTACAACCTCGAACCGCCGCTGGTTGCGCTCGCCTTGGGGCTGCTCGTGTCGAACCTTTTCACGCTGCCGCAGTGGCTCGGGGCGGGGTTGCGCGTCGAGTTTTACATCAAGGTCGGGATCGTGCTGCTCGGCGCGACGCTGCCGTTCACGCTGCTCGTGTGGGCCGGGCCGGTTGCGGTCGTACAGGCGAGCATCGTGTCGTTGGTGACGTTCTTCGTGATCTTCCTCGTTGCGCGGGCGTTCGGGCTCGATCGGCGCTTTGCCGCCGTGCTCGGTGTCGGCGGCGCAGTGTGCGGCGTGTCGGCAGCTATCGCGATTGCCGGCGCGGTACGGGCGAAGCGCGAGCAGGCGTCGGTCGCGATCACGCTGGTCGTGCTGTGGGCAGTCGTGATGATCTTCGTGCTGCCGTTCGTGTCGCGCTCGCTCGGACTGTCGACGGCCGTCGCCGGCGCCTGGATCGGCACGTCCGAATTCGCCGACGCCGCTGGCATCGCCGCCGCCCAGGCCTATGGCGATTTCGCGCGACACGCGGGAAGCGCGATCGCCGGCGCGCCGGAAGCGTCGTTGCAGGCGTTCACGCTGATGAAGGTGGTCGGCCGCGACATCTGGATCGGCATCTGGGCGTTCGTGCTCGCCATCGTCGCGACAACGCGTTGGGAAGCGCAGGACAGCGGCGTCACCGCGCGCGCGAATGCCGGTGAGATCTGGGCGCGTTTCCCGAAGTTCGTGATCGGTTTCGTGATCGCGTCGGCATTGGTCACGTGGATCGCGAGCCATTATTCGCTCGCCGATTACCGCAAGGTCGTCACGCCGGAGTTCGTCGCGCCGATCACGGTGCTGCGCACGTGGGCGTTCACCTTCTGCTTCCTGAGCATCGGTCTGACGACGCGCTTCCGCTCGCTTGCCGCGACCGGTCTGAAGCCGTTCCTCGCGTTCGCGGCGGGCGTGGTGGTCAATATCGCGATCGGCTATGCGCTGTCCGCGCACGTGTTCGCGTCGTACTGGAACAGCCTCGGATAACGCCCGTGAAGATTTCAATGGCTCGTGGAGTCGGCGCAAACCCATACGCGGGCGCCGTAGAGCGCCGCGGCGCGGCGGACGTGCCATGCTGTGCCGGATGCCGGCATCGCGTGAGCGACCGGGATGCGCTCGAGCAGCGTATTCCCGGGCTTGTCGCGTTCAGTTCGGGGTTCGGCGCGAGCGTTGCCGATAGCAGGCTGTGTCGTCTGCACGACCAGCTGGTTTCACCCGGCGACGTCTGTGCGCAGTTCGAGTCGGTTGCGCCGTCACTGGCGCCGCGCTGACCCAAAGGCGATCTTCAGGCGCCAAGCCCCGCGCGCCAATCGGATCGCAAATTCCCACATCCGCGCGCTTCCGGCTCTATGAGCCGTCGCGCGGGCTCCCTGCCTCTCAGTCGTTCAGCGCGTTTCGCGTGTCGCCCGTCGATCCACGCGAGGCCGCGCCTGCCTGTTTGCGCTCCTCTTCGCGCTGATTCGAGCTTCTGGTCGCGCCTCGAATGAAAAATACCGCACAGGCCGCGCACATCACCCAGATGCCCAGTATTACCAGCCACTTTTCCATCACACCAACCCTCGGGAACCCCGTTTATCTTTTCTGCGCGCCCTGAAACCGACGTTTCGGGCCGTCCATCGTCGTGCTTCTGTATATCGGCGCGCGAAGTCGTTTGATAAGGCTTATTTCAAAAAGAATCACGCCAGGGAAAGTACCGATCGAAAACACCCCGCTCCGGCTCTCGCGCAACTCCCGGAAACCCCCGCCGCATAAGGCTCGCGACGTGGTGCAACCAAGCTGTCGAATTGGTTGCACCTTTTTATTTGTAGGCGTACGATTCGCCCAACTTTTAGTCTTTCGCCAGGCTCACGCCCGGTACCAAAGAAGGAAACATGGCTAGCACCACCCTTGGCGTCAAGGTCGACGACCTCCTGCGTTCCCGGCTCAAAGATGCCGCCACCCGCCTCGAGCGCACCCCGCACTGGTTGATCAAGCAGGCGATTTTCGCCTACCTCGAAAAGATCGAGCACGGTCAGTTGCCGGCCGAACTGTCGGGCGCAACCGGCACGGCCGATCTCGCCGACGGCGCGGCGGTCGAGAACGAGGAAGATGGCGCGTCGCATCCGTTCCTCGATTTCGCGCAGAACGTGCAGCCGCAGTCGGTGCTGCGCGCGGCGATCACCGCCGCGTATCGCCGCCCGGAACCCGAGTGCGTGCCGTTCCTGCTCGGCCAGGCGCGTCTGCCGGCCAACCTAGCGGGCGACGTGCAGGCGATGGCCGGCAAGCTTGTCGAAACGCTGCGCACGAAGAGCAAGGGCGGCGGCGTCGAGGGGCTGATTCACGAATTTTCGCTGTCAAGCCAGGAAGGCGTCGCGCTGATGTGCCTCGCCGAGGCGCTGCTGCGCATTCCCGACCGGGCGACCCGCGACGCGCTGATCCGCGACAAGATCAGCAAGGGTGACTGGAAATCGCATGTCGGCCAGGCGCCGTCGCTGTTCGTCAACGCGGCGACCTGGGGTTTGATGATCACCGGCAAGCTGGTGACGACCAATAGCGAGACGAGCCTGTCGTCGGCGCTGACGCGGCTGATCGGCAAGGGCGGCGAGCCGCTGATCCGCAAGGGCGTCGACATGGCGATGCGCCTGATGGGCGAGCAGTTCGTCACCGGCGAGAACATTTCCGAAGCGCTCGCGAACAGCCGCAAGTACGAGGCGCGCGGTTTCCGCTATTCGTACGACATGCTCGGCGAAGCGGCCACCACCGAGGCCGACGCGCAGCGCTACTACGCGTCGTACGAGCAGGCGATCCACGCGATCGGCAAGGCCGCCGGCGGCCGCGGCATCTACGAAGGCCCCGGCATCTCGATCAAGCTGTCGGCGCTGCATCCGCGCTACTCGCGCGCGCAACAGGAACGCACGATGAGCGAGTTGCTGCCGCGCGTGCGTTCGCTCGCGATCCTCGCTCGCCGCTACGACATCGGCCTCAATATCGACGCCGAAGAAGCCGACCGCCTCGAACTGTCGCTCGATCTGCTCGAAGCGCTGTGCTTCGATCCGGAGCTGCAAGGCTGGAACGGCATCGGCTTCGTCGTGCAGGCGTATCAGAAGCGCTGCCCGTTCGTGATCGACTACATCGTCGATCTGGCTCGCCGCAGCCGTCACCGCATCATGGTGCGGCTCGTGAAGGGCGCGTACTGGGATACGGAAATCAAGCGCGCGCAGGTCGATGGCCTCGAAGGCTATCCGGTCTATACGCGCAAGGTCTATACCGACGTGTCGTACCTCGCCTGCGCGAAAAAACTGCTCGGCGCGCCCGATGCTGTCTATCCGCAGTTCGCGACGCACAACGCGCACACGCTGTCGGCGATCTATCACCTCGCCGGCAACAACTACTACCCCGGCCAGTACGAGTTCCAGTGCCTGCACGGCATGGGCGAACCGCTGTACGAAGAAGTCACCGGCCGCGACAAGCTGAACCGCCCGTGCCGCGTGTACGCGCCGGTCGGCACGCATGAGACGCTGCTCGCGTACCTCGTGCGCCGGCTGCTCGAGAACGGCGCGAATACCTCGTTCGTGAATCGGATCGCCGACGAATCCGTCGCGATCAAGGACCTGGTCGCCGATCCGGTCGAGGAAGCGTCGAAGATTGTGCCGCTCGGCGCGCCGCACGCGCGCATTCCGTTGCCGCGCAATCTGTACGGCGCCGAGCGGCTCAATTCGATGGGCCTGGATCTGTCGAACGAGCATCGGCTCGCGTCGCTGTCATCGGCGCTGCTCGCGAGCGCGCATCATCCATGGCGCGCCGCGCCGATGCTCGAAGACAACCAGATCGCCGTCGGTGCTGGGCGTGACGTGCGCAACCCGGCCGACCATCGTGATCTCGTCGGCACCGTCGTCGAAGCGACGCCGGAGCACGTGAGCGCAGCGCTCGGCCATGCGGTGGCCGCCGCGCCGATCTGGCAGGCGACGCCGGTCGAGGCGCGCGCCGATTGCCTCGCGCGTGCCGCCGATCTGCTCGAAGCGCAGATGCACACGCTGATGGGTCTCGTGGTGCGCGAAGCGGGCAAATCGCTCGCCAACGCGGTCGCGGAAATCCGCGAGGCGATCGACTTCCTGCGCTACTACTCGACGCAGATCCGCGACGAGTTTTCGAACGACACGCATCGGCCGCTCGGTCCGGTGGTCTGTATCAGCCCGTGGAATTTCCCGCTGGCGATTTTCATGGGCCAGGTGGCCGCCGCGCTCGCGGCCGGCAACACGGTGCTCGCGAAGCCAGCCGAGCAGACGCCGCTGATCGCGGCTCAAGCGGTGCGGATTCTGCGCGAAGCGGGCGTGCCGGCGGGCGCGGTGCAGCTGCTGCCGGGCAATGGCGAGACGGTCGGCGCCGCGCTGGTCGCCGATCCGCGCACGCGGGCGGTGATGTTCACCGGTTCGACCGAAGTCGCGCGTCTGATCAACAAGACGCTGTCCGGCCGGCTCGATCCGGATGGCAAACCGATCCCCCTGATCGCCGAAACCGGCGGCCAGAACGCGATGATCGTCGACTCGTCGGCGCTCGCCGAGCAGGTCGTCGCCGACGTGCTGCAATCGTCTTTCGACTCCGCTGGTCAACGGTGTTCGGCGTTGCGCGTTCTATGTCTGCAGGACGATGTTGCGGACCGCACGCTCGAAATGCTGACCGGCGCGATGCGCGAACTCGCGCTCGGCAACCCGGACCGGCTGTCGACCGACGTCGGCCCGGTGATCGACCTCGACGCCAAGCGCGGCATAGACGCCCACATCGCGGCGATGCGCGACAAAGGCCGCAAGGTCGAGCAACTGCCGCTGCCGGAAGGCGCGACGCAAGGCACGTTCGTGCCGCCGACGCTGATCGAACTCGACAGCATCGACGAGCTGAAGCGCGAAGTGTTCGGCCCGGTGCTGCACGTGGTGCGCTATCGCCGTAGCCAGCTCGACAAGCTGCTCGAACAGATTCGCGCGACCGGTTACGGTTTGACGCTCGGCATTCACACGCGCATCGACGAAACGATCGCGCACGTGATCAGCCGCGCACACGTGGGCAACATCTACGTGAACCGCAACGTGATCGGCGCGGTGGTCGGGGTGCAGCCGTTCGGCGGCGAAGGGCTGTCGGGTACGGGGCCGAAGGCCGGCGGCGCGCTGTATCTGCAGCGCCTGCTCGCGACCCGTCCGGCTGGTTTGCCGAAGTCGCTCGCGCAGGCGCTGGTGGTCGAAGTGCCGCAGGCGGCGCAGGCAGCAGAAAAGGGCGACAATCCGGCGGCCGCGTTGACCGCATTCCGCGATTGGCTGATCGACGAGCGCGAGCCGCAGCTTGCCGCGCGTTGTGACGGCTATCTGTCGCATGTGCCAGCGGGCGCAACCGCGGTACTGTCTGGGCCGACCGGCGAGCGCAATACCTACACGCTGGGCCCGCGCGGCACGGTGCTGTGCATCGCATCGACGGCGAGCGGCGCACGCGTGCAGTTCGCGGCGGTGCTGGCTACGGGAAATCGTGCGTTGTTCGAAGGCGCGGCGGGGGAACAATTGGTCTCGCAATTGCCGGCGTCGCTGAAGGCGCATGCGAGCGTGAAGAAGAGCGCCGACGCGCCATTCGACGCCGTGCTGTTCGAAGGTGACAGCGACGAACTGCTCACGCTCGTGAAAGAGGTCGCGAAGCGCGCGGGGCCGATCGTGTCGGTGCAGGGCGTCGCGGCCCGGGCGCTCGCGAGCGGCGACGAGGACTACGCGCTCGAGCGTCTGCTGACCGAGCGCTCGGTCAGCGTGAATACCGCGGCGGCAGGCGGTAATGCGAATTTGATGACGATCGGTTGAGCGAACCTCGGCGATTTCTTCAATAGAAAGGAAGCGGGCACGGCGACCCCGACACCGCTTCATCCACACCTGGTATCAAGGAGAAGCTATGCAACACAAAATGAAACAGCTGGCAGGCGCAGCTCTGGTTGCCGCTATGTCGCTGGCGGGGACGGCCAACGCTCAATCGACGGAAGACGTGAAGGTCGGCTTCGCCGGTCCGATGACGGGCGCACAGGCGCACTACGGCAAGGACTTCCAGAACGGCATCACGCTCGCGGTCGAAGAGTTCAACGCGACCAAGCCGGTGATCGGCGGCAAGCCGGTTCGCATCGTGCTCGACTCGGCCGACGACCAGGCCGACCCGCGTACCGGCACGACGGTCGCGCAGAAGCTCGTGGATGACGGCATCAAGGGCATGCTCGGCCACTTCAACTCGGGCACGACGATTCCGGCCTCGCGCATCTACGCGAACGCGGGCATTCCGCAGATCGCGATGGCGACCGCGCCGGAATACACGCAGCAGGGCTTCAAGACCACCTTCCGCATGATGACGTCCGACACGCAGCAAGGCTCGGTCGCTGGCACGTTCGCGGTGAAGAACCTCGGCATGAAGAAGATCGCGATCGTCGACGATCGCACCGCTTACGGCCAGGGTCTTGCGGATCAGTTCGAAAAGGCAGCGAAGGCGGCCGGCGCGACGATCGTCGATCGTGAATACACGAACGACAAGGCCGTCGACTTCAAGTCGATCCTGACCAAGCTGAAGTCGTCGAACCCGGATCTGATCTATTACGGCGGCGCGGATTCGCAAGCAGCGCCGATGGTCAAGCAGATGAAGCAGCTCGGCGTGAAGGCGCCGCTGATGGGCGGCGAAATGGTCCACACGCCGACCTTCATCAAGCTCGCCGGCGACGCGGCGAACGGCACGGTGGCTTCGCTCGCCGGTCTGCCGCTCGAAGAAATGCCGGGCGGCAAGGCGTACGTCGAAAAGTACAAGGCGCGCTTCAACGAAGACGTGCAAACGTACTCGCCGTACGCGTTCGATGGCGCGATGGCGATGTTCACCGCGATGAAGAGCGCGAACTCGACCGATCCGGCCAAGTACCTGCCGGTGCTCGCCAAGACGTCGAAGCCGGCCGTCACGACGGCCAACCTCGCGTACGACGAGCGCGGCGATCTGAAGAACGGCGGTATTACGCTGTACAAGGTCGTCGACGGCAAGTGGACGACGCTGCAAAGCGTGGGCGGCAAGTAAGTTTCTTGCTGAACCACGTAAGCCACAAAAAACCCCGCTTGTGCGGGGTTTTTTGATTGACGGCGGCGCAATTTCACTCCCCCCGCATCTTCCTCCCCTGCTCACGAATCATATCGAGCGTCGCCGCGGGCGTGCTCGCCTCCTGCGGCATCCGGATCTCGATCACGGCCGGCAGCTGCGATTCGATCGCGCGCTGCAACGCCGGCAGAAAATCCCCGGTACGTTCAACGGTCTCGCCATGCGCACCGAACGAACGGGCGAATGCCGCGAAGTCCGGATTCGTGAGACCGGTGCCATGCACGCGATGCGGATAGTGCCGCTCCTGATGCATGCGGATCGTGCCGAAATGGCTGTTGTTGACGACGATGAACAGCACGCGCAGGTCATACTGCATCGCGGTTGCCAGCTCCTGCGCGGCCATCATGAAGCAGCCGTCGCCGGCGAGCGCGACCACCGCGCGTTGCGGATACAGCGACTTTGCCGCGAGCGCCGCCGGCACGCCGTAGCCCATCGCGCCGCTCGTCGGTGCGAGCTGCGAACGGAAGTGTCGATATGAGAAATGCCGATGCAGCCACGTCGCGTAATTGCCCGCGCCGTTGGTAACGATCGCGTCCTCGGGCAAATGCGCGCGCAACTGCTGGATCACTTCACCCATCTGCACGTAGCCGGGAACCGGACGCGGCTTGCGCCATTCCAGATACGCGCGATGCGCTTCTTCAGCGGCACCCGCCCAGGCGAGCTTGCCGGACGACGACGGTTCCAGCTCTGCGAGCATCGCCGCGAGTTCAGGCATGCCGGAGACGATCGGCAGATCGGCCGCATAGACGCGCCCCAGTTCTTCCGCGCCCTGATGCACATGCACCAGCGTCTGTTTCGTCTTCGGGATATCGAGCAGCGTGTAGCCGTTGGTCGTCGCTTCGCCGAGGCGCGGACCGAGCGTGAGCAGCAGGTCCGCATCGCGAATGCGCTGAGCGAGCGCGGGATTGATGCCGAGACCGACGTCGCCCGCATAGTTCGGATGCTCGTTGTCGAAGGTGTCCTGGAAGCGGAACGCGAGGCCGATCGGCAGCTGCCAGTTTTCGATGAATCGCCGCAGGTCCGCGCATGCGGTCGTTGTCCAGCCGCTGCCGCCGGCGATCACCATTGGACGTTGCGCGCCTTCGAGCAACTCGCGCAGCTTCGTGATCTGCGCTGCCGATGGCGACGCCGCCACGCGTTGATAAGCGGGCGCGCCAGGCACCGCGTCGCAGGCATCGCTCAGCACGTCTTCGGGCAATGCCAGCACTACAGGCCCCGGCCGCCCCGAGGTGGCCGTATGAAACGCGTGGCTCAGATATTCGGGGATGCGCTTCGGGTCGTCGATCTGCGCGACCCACTTCGCCATCTGACCGAACATGCGCCGGTAGTCGATCTCCTGGAACGCCTCGCGATCGAGATGTTCGCGCGCACACTGGCCGATCAGCAGGATCATCGGCGTGGAGTCCTGAAACGCGGTGTGCACGCCGATCGACGCATGCGTCGCGCCCGGTCCGCGCGTGACCAGCGCGACACCCGGGCGGCCGGTCAGCTTGCCGACCGCTTCGGCCATGTTCGCGGCCGCGGCTTCGTGACGGCAGACGATCGTCTGGATGCGCCCGGTTTCGTCATGCAGCGAATCGAGCACGGCGAGAAAGCTTTCGCCGGGAACGCAGAAAACACGTTCGACGCCGTGCGTGAGCAACGCATTGACGACGAGGCGCGCGCCGGTCGTGCGTGCGGTATGGGAAGCGGAATGGGCAGCGGGAGCATTCGGCAGCGACATTGCGAAGAAGCCTCCTGGCAGTGCGTGAGTGCGTTGGAATGGAGCCGCATCGGCGGAACCTGCAACAGCGGCCGATGGGCGATTTGACAGCTTACGCCGAGCACGTGGGCGTTGTCATGGCGCAGCGCAACTGTTCGATCGGCGTAGGCGCAACGCGGTTGCCCAAATGAAAAACGCGGGCCACAGGGCCCGCGCTTTTCCGATTCCATCGCATGCAATTGGATGCCGCGCTCAACGCCTCAACACTCGACGATATTCACCGCGAGGCCGCCGCGCGACGTTTCCTTGTACTTGGTCTTCATGTCCGCGCCGGTTTCGCGCATCGTCTTGATCACCGAATCGAGCGACACGTAGTGGCTGCCGTCGCCGCGCAACGCCATGCGCGCGGCATTGACCGCCTTCACCGATGCCATCGCATTGCGCTCGATGCACGGAATCTGCACCATGCCGCCAACCGGATCGCAAGTGAGCCCGAGGTTGTGCTCCATGCCGATTTCCGCGGCGTTCTCGACCTGCTTCGGCGTGCCGCCCATCACGGCGGCCAGCGCGCCCGCGGCCATCGAGCACGCGACGCCGACTTCCCCCTGGCAGCCGACCTCCGCGCCGGAAATCGACGCGTTCAGCTTGTACAGGATGCCGATCGCGGCGGCCGTCATCAGGAAGTCGATCACGCCCTGCTCGTTCGCGCCCGGCATGAAGCGCGTGTAGTAATGCAGCACCGCCGGAATGATGCCGGCCGCACCATTGGTCGGTGCGGTGACGACGCGCCCGCCCGCGGCGTTCTCTTCGTTGACGGCGATCGCGTACAGGTTGATCCAGTCGACCATCGACAGCGGATCCTGCAGTGCGCGCTCAGGGTTGCCCGTCAACGCGCGATACAGCTGCGGCGCGCGCCGCTTCACCTGGAAGGGGCCGGGCAAGTGACCATCGGCGTCGGGATTGTTGATGCCGCACCCGCGTGCGACGCATGATTGCATCACGTCCCAGATCTTCAGCAGACCCGCGCGCGTTTCTTCCTCGCTGTGCCAGACTCGTTCGTTTTCCCACATCAGCTGCGCGATGCTCTTGCCACTCGACGCGCACAGCGCGAGCAACTCATTGGCGGTACGAAACGAGTGCGGAAGCTGATCGACGGCGCTCAGCACCTTCGTGTTCGGCGCGCCAGCCGTCACGACGAAGCCGCCGCCGACCGACAGATAGGTCGACTCGCGCAGCGTCGCGCCTTGCGCATCGAACGCGAACAGCTTCAGGCCGTTCGGATGCTCGGGCAATGCCTGGCGATAGAACGCGATCTGCTCTTTCTGCACGAAAGGCACCTCGTGCGTGCCGAGCAGCGCGAGTTTGCGCGACGTGCGCACCGCTTCCAGCCGTTGCGCGATCGTGTCGGGATTCACGGTGTCGGGCGCATCGCCCATCAGACCTAGCATCACGCCGCGATCGGTGCCGTGCCCCTTGCCGGTCGCGCCGAGCGAGCCGTACAGCTCTGCTTTCACCGCTGCTGTGGAATCGAGCAGCCCGTCGCGCTCGAGCCCCTGGACGAACATCAGCGCCGCGCGCATCGGCCCGACCGTATGCGAGCTCGACGGACCAATGCCGATTTTGAAGAGATCGAAGACGCTGACTGCCATGTACTGCTCCCTGCGTATAGATAAGAGTTTAGCGCGCCGCCAGCGGCAGGCACACGGCGAGCCACGCGGGCGGCGTCGGTGCGAGCTGCAGCGCGACTGGCGTAAAGCGTCCATCGAGACGCGCCGCCAGGTGAAACAGTTCCGCCGCGTTCTTCGGATCCCACCGACCCGAATAACCGGGCAAGCCGGCCTCGCGACGTTTTGCATCGAACGCGACGTTCGAATGCACGAATTCCTCATGCGTCTGGGCGCCCATCGCAAAGGGCACGAGCCAGTTCAGCGCGGCGAGCAGCGTCGCGCCGTTCGCGCCCTTTTCCTGTAGCCAGTTGCGGTTGTGGCGGCGCGCGGCGAGCGCGGCCGTCACCAGCGGTTGCAGATCGTAGGTGACGTAGTGCAGTGCATCACGCTCGCCGAAGTCGATTGTCGAGCCGTCCGGCGCGATGTTGTCGCCGATATGCTCGACGAACAGCCGCTGCGCCGCGTTGATCATCTTGCGATTGTCGAGCGTGAACGCAGCCATCGCGATCAGCTTGATGCGGTGGCTTTGCCAATTGTTGCGGAACGTGCCGGTGAGCGGCCGCGGCTGCGCGTCGATCTGCGCGATATAGCCGTTGGCGAACTTCGTCAGAAACGCCATCGCCGCGTTGCGCGTTTTGACGGGCAGCGCACTCGCGGTCATGTCATACGCGAGGATCAGCCCTTCGAAACCCGTTTCGTCGATCGGATTGAAGCTCGGCTGATAGGTCGTGACCCACGCATACAGCAGACGATCGACGAGCTTCAGGAAGCGGTCGTCGCTGGTCGCGCGCCACGCGAGCGCGGCGTCGCGCAGCAGGTCGAGATCTTTCTGCGCTTCGACGCTCTGATCGTAGATGCCCTCGTGCGGCAGCGTGCCTTCGGTGTGCAGTTTCGCGAGCGCATGCGGCTGCTCGTTCAGATGCGCCTGCACGTTGGCGACGAGCGCCTTGACGCCGGGATCGGCATTGGTGCGCTCGCTCGTTTGCAGCGCCGGCGCCGCGCAAAAATTCATCGCGGCTTGCGCTTCGCGCAGCGGCAACAGCACGGCCGCACCGGCCAACAGCACAGCGTAAGCCGGTCGCCACGGACGGACACCCGCCGCCTCGTCCCGGCTTTGCATCAATCGCACCTTTCGCGCCATGCGAAACTCCTCGTTAGGCTGATTCGGTGTGTGATGTTAGCCGGTTGCGGCTTTCAACAACAGGATCGCGCGCGCACGCTGATGGACCTTCGCAGCGCCGCGCGTGACTTCCCTTGACTCACTCTTACTCGTAATCGGCGATCGGCACGCACGAGCAGAACAGGTTGCGATCGCCGTACACGTTGTCCGCACGACCGACCGGCGGCCAGTACTTGTTCGCGATCAGCGTCTTCAGCGGATACGCAGCGGTCTCGCGCGCATACGCATGCTTCCAGTCGTCGGCGATCACGACCGCCGCGGTGTGCGGCGCGTGCTTCAGCGGATTGTCCTCGCGGTCCGAGCGGCCTTCCTCGACCGCGCGGATTTCCTCGCGGATCGCGATCATCGCCTCGATGAAGCGATCGAGCTCTTCTTTCGACTCCGATTCGGTCGGCTCTACCATCAGCGTGCCCGGCACCGGGAAGCTCATCGTCGGCGCGTGGAAGCCGTAGTCGGCGAGGCGCTTGGCGACGTCGTCGACGGTGATGCCGCTCGTGTCCTTGATCGGACGCAGATCGAGAATGCACTCGTGCGCGACGAGACCGCCGGGGCCCGAGTACAGCACCGGATAGTGCGGCGCGAGCTTGTTCGCGACGTAGTTCGCGTTGAGGATTGCGGTTTCGGTCGCGGCCGTCAGGTTTTTCGCGCCCATCATCGCGATGTACATCCACGAGATCGGCAGGATCGACGCCGAGCCGTACGGCGCGCCCGACACCGCGCCGATGCCGTTCTCCGCGCGCTGATAGCCCGACGAAGTCTGGTTCGGCAGGAACTGCGCGAGGTGCGCGCCGACCGCGACCGGACCGACGCCTGGTCCGCCGCCGCCGTGCGGAATGCAGAAGGTCTTGTGCAGGTTCAGGTGCGAGACGTCGCCGCCGAACTGGCCCGGCGCGCACAGGCCGACCATCGCGTTCATGTTCGCGCCGTCCACGTACACCTGGCCGCCGTGCGCATGCACGATCTCGCAGATTTCGCGGACGTTCTGTTCGAACACGCCGTGCGTCGACGGGTACGTGATCATGATCGCCGCGAGCTTATCGGCGTGCTGCGCGGCCTTCTTCTTCAGGTCTTCGATATCGACGTTGCCCTGCGCGTCGCATGCGACGACCACGACCTGCATGCCGGCCATCTGCGCCGACGCCGGGTTCGTGCCGTGCGCCGACGCGGGAATCAGACAGACGTTGCGATGCGCTTCGCCGCGCGACGCGTGATATGCGTGGATGATCAACAGACCCGCGTACTCGCCCTGTGAGCCCGCGTTCGGTTGCAGCGATACGGCCGCATAGCCTGTCGCGGCGACCAGCATCTCTTCGAGCTGATCGATCATCTCGCGGTAGCCGACGGTCTGTTCGGCCGGTGCGAACGGATGGATCTGGCCGAACTCGGGCCACGTGACCGGCAGCATTTCCGACGTCGCGTTCAGCTTCATCGTGCACGAGCCGAGCGGGATCATCGAGCGATCGAGCGCGAGGTCCTTATCCGACAGGCTGCGCAGGTAGCGCAGCATTTCCGTTTCCGAGTGATGACGGTTGAACACGTGATGCGTGAGGTACGCGCTCGTACGTTCGAGCGCGGCCGGCACCGACGCGGTCTTCGATGCGCTCAGCGCGGCGTCGAGCGCGTCGACTTGCGGCACGTCGCTCTTGAAGGCCGCTTGCGCGAACACCGCGAGCAGGTCGGCCAGATCCTGGCGCGTGGTGGTTTCGTCGATCGACAGGCCGACTTGTGTCGCGCTCACGTGGCGCAGGTTGATGCGTCTCGCCGTGGCCGCGTCGTGCAGCGCTTGCGTGCGTGCGCCGGTGTCGAACGTGAGCGTGTCGAAGAAAGTTTCGTTGACGAGCTTGTAGCCGAGTTGCTTCGCGCCTTCGGCGAGCAGCGTGGCGATGCGGTTCACGCGCAGCGCGATCGTCTTCAGGCCGCGCGGCCCGTGATAGACCGCGTACATGCTCGCCATGATCGCGAGGAGCGCCTGTGCGGTACACACGTTCGAGGTCGCCTTCTCGCGGCGGATGTGCTGCTCGCGCGTTTGCAGCGCGAGCCGCAGCGCCGGGTTGCCTTGCGCGTCGACGGTCACGCCGACCAGCCGTCCCGGCATCTGCCGCTTGAATTCATCGCGCACCGCGAGGTATGCGGCATGCGGGCCGCCGAAGCCGACCGGCACGCCGAACCGCTGCGTATTGCCGACGGCCACGTCCGCGCCCCATTCGCCCGGCGGCGTCAGCACCGTCAGCGCGAGCAGGTCGGCGGCGACGACCACATGGCCACCCGCCGCGTGGATCGCTTCGGTCAGTGCGCGGTAGTCGCGCACGTCGCCGTTCACGCCCGGGTATTGCAGCAGCACGCCGAAGGCGTTGGCGTTGGCGGCTTCGGCGGCCGGGCCGACCTTCACTTCGATGCCGACCGGCGTCGCGCGCGTCTTCACGACTTCGATGGTTTGCGGCAATACGTCGTCGGCGACGAAGAACACGTTCGACTTCGGTTTGCCGACACGCTGCAGCAGCGTCATCGCTTCGGCGGCGGCGGTCGCTTCGTCGAGCAGCGATGCATTCGAGATCGCGAGGCCGGTCAGGTCGGTGACCATCTGCTGGAAGTTCAGCAGCGCTTCCAGACGGCCTTGGGAAATTTCAGGCTGATACGGCGTGTACGCGGTGTACCACGCCGGATTTTCCAGCACGTTGCGCAGGATCACCGTCGGCGTATGGGCGTTGTAATAGCCCTGGCCGATGTAGGAGCGGAACACCTGGTTCTTGTCCGCGAGTTCGCGCAAGGCCGCGAGCGCTTCGGCTTCGCTCTTCGGTTGCGCGAAGGGGCCGAGCGGCAGCGCTTCGGTGCGGCGGATCGTCTTCGGGATGACGGCGTCGATCAATGCCGCGCGCGACGCGAAGCCGATTGCTTCGAGCATCGCTTGCTGGTCGGCCGTATCCGGGCCGATATGCCGTTCGGCGAAGGCGTCGTGCACTTCGAGCGCGGCGAGCGAGAGAGGAGTGCGGTTCATCAGACGATCCGGGTGTTCGAGCTTCATGGGTGTTCCTGGCGGCGCGGCGCGCGCCGTGGTGCGAGCGCCGCGCCTGACGGTTAAAACGAAAACTGAATCAGGCAGTGAGTCAGGTCGTAACTCAGGCGCCGATCGACTTCGCGTACGCGTCGGCGTCGAGCAGACGCTCGAGCGACGCGTCGGCGGCCGGCTTGATCTTGAACAGCCAGCTGTCGTACGGCGTGCTGTTGACGGTGTCCGGCGAGTCGCCGACGGTCGTGTTCGCTTCGATGACTTCGCCCGAAACCGGCGCGTAGATATCGGAAGCGGCCTTCACCGATTCGATCACGGCGACGGTGTCGCCCGCGGTCACGGACTTGCCGAGTTGCTGGACTTCGAAGAAGACGATGTCGCCGAGCGCTTCCTGCGCGTGGTCGGTGATGCCGACCGTCAGCGTGCCGTCCGCTTCGGTGCGGACCCATTCGTGCGATTCGGTGTATTTCAGATCGGCCGGGATGCTCATTGGATGCTCCTGAACGGTATGTTCGGTAGTGGTTTGAATGTAGGGGCGTGCGCCGGCCGCTTAAACCGCCAGCACCTTGCCGTTGCGCACGAACGGCAGTTTTACCACGCTTGCGGGGCAGGCTTTGTCGCGAATCTGGACATGCACAGTGTCGCCCGGCTGCACGCCTTTCGGCACGCGCGCGAAGGCGATCGATTCCTGCATGGTGGGCGAGAACGTGCCGCTGGTGATTTCGCCGTCGCCGTGCGGCGTGATGACCTTCTGATGCGCGCGCAGCACACCGGCGGCCTTGCCGTTTTCCTTCAGCAGGATCAGGCCGACGAACGCGGCGCGCGAGCCGCCGGCTTCGAGGCTGCTTTTGCCGATGAAGTCGCGCGGCGAGGTGAGGTCCACGGTCCATGCGAGACCGGCGTCGAGCGGCGAGACATTGTCGTCCATGTCCTGGCCGTAAAGATTCATGCCGGCTTCGAGGCGCAGCGTGTCGCGTGCGCCGAGACCGGCCGGGCGCACGCCTTGGGCGGCGAGCGCATTCCACAGCGCTTCGACATGCTTAGCGGGCACGATGATCTCGAAGCCGTCTTCGCCGGTGTAGCCGGTGCGCGCGACGGTCAGCTCGCCGAACGGCGTGCCGTCGACGCGCGCGGCGTTGAACGGCTTCAGCGCTTCGGTCGCGGCGCGCGCGGCCGGCACGGTTTGCCAGGCTTTTTCGCGCGCGTTCGGGCCTTGCACGGCGACGATCGCCAGATCGCGGCGCGGCGTGATGGTGAGGCCGAAACCACCTTCGGCGTTGAGCTGGCCGAACCAGGCGATGTCTTTGTCGGCGGTGCCGGCGTTGACGACCACGCGGAAGTGGTCTTCGCCGAAGTAATAGACGATCAGGTCGTCGATCACGCCGCCGTTCGGATTCAGCATGCAGGAGTAGAGCGCGCGACCCGGGGTTTGCAGCTTCGCGACGTTGTTCGCGAGCGCGTATTCGAAGAACGCGCGGACGCGCTCGCCGGTGAAGTCGACCACGCACATGTGGGACACGTCGAACATGCCGGCGTCGGTGCGCACCGCGCGATGTTCCTCGATCTGCGAGCCGTAGTTGACGGGCATGTCCCAGCCGCCGAAGTCGACCATGCGGGCATTGAGCGCACGGTGAGCGGCGTGGAGCGGGGTGTGTTTGAGTTCGGTCATGGGGCCTCGGGCGTCTCGCGGAACAAAAAAGGCCATGCGGCGCACTGCCTCGCGGCCGTGTGCCTGCGAGCGTGGTTCTGCATGACCCCTCTGTCCTCGATACCTGAGAGATTGCGCCGCCGCGACGGGCTCAATGAGCTCGATTCGTCGCGGTGAAACGCGCGCCCCTTCGGTGGGCAGCCTGCCTGCGGTGCACGACGTGCGACGCGGATGGCTACTGCCGCTCTCCAGAGTGCGAAAAAGCCGCCGGAAGACGGGTTTTTCGACGCGGTCGGTCCTTTTGCCTGAGAGTTTGCGGGTGTGCCCCTTCGGCGGCGCGGCCTGCGATTTTTCGCTTGCCAGCACGCTCTCCCGACGCGTGCGGCGAATGTACGCGACGGGCCGGGGCTTGTCAAATAAAGGGCCGGGAGCGCAGTGAGGGCGACTGCGACTGTTTCGGGGTGTCAAAAAGAAAAGCGCGGAGCGTATGCCCGCGCTTTTGAATTGCTCGTCCCGGCGCTATCCGTCACCGCACCATGAGTGGTAGTGGGTGCTCACCCGCTGCTCGCTTGCCAACTCGGTTTGCCGGCTTGCTCGCCGACTCACTCGCCGATCGCGTGAGCCGCATTGTCCAGCTCCTGGTTCAGCACGCGCTGTTCTTCCGCGGACAAACCGCCGCCATGCTGCGTGGCCATGTCGTGTGCTTCCTGGCGGATCGTCTCGAGGCGGTGATGCAGCGCGGCGCCTTGCGGCGGCGGGTAATAGCCCTGATTCACGCGAGTGTCGATACGGCGCGCGAGATTGTCGATGCGGCCCTCGACCTGATGCAGGCGCTGGTCCGCGATCTGCTGCGGAGTGGGGCTCGGGCGCGGGGCCGGCGGCGGCGTTACCACGCAGGCGGCGACGGAGCCGAGCAGCGCGCATGCAACAAGGGCACGGATGATTCGAGACATGGATTCTCCCGGAGTCGTTGTCGTATCGATTACTACCTCGCTAGCAACGGATGACGAGGAACGCCCGCTGACTCGGCAGCGGGCGAATTTGTAACGTTATGTTCCTTTCTGGAACGTCAGGAAAGCCCCGCGCCGACGGCCTACGCGGCGCGAAAGGTCATCCCGTTTTCGGTACACAGACCGCGCGAGCACGGTGCGACGCACAGCGATGCAAGGCTCAGCGAATGCGCTCGAACGGCAGCCGCACGCCCTGCTCGGAGCTGCGCGCGGCCAGTTCGATGATCGTCATGACGTCGACCGCGTCGCGCGTGCTGACCGGGAATGCGACGCCGTTCTGGATCGCGTCGGCCAACGCAATGTAGAAGCCTGCGTACTCGCCGTTGCGGGTCGGCAATTCGCGCTCGACTTCCTGGTCGCCTTCGAGCACGCGCAGCACGCCTGGCGTGTTGCCGGCGCCGAAGCCTGCGTCGCCGGGGCGCAGGCCGGCTTTCAGCTGATCTTCCTGGGTGTCGAGGCCGTGCTTCACATAGCTGCCGCGCGTGCCATGGATCGCAAAGCGCGGTCCCGGCAATGCGGTCAACGCGCTTGCATGCAGCACGACCTCGAACTCCCCATAGCCGAGCTGGATGTGCACGTAGTCGGGGGCGCTTGCGTCGTCGCGATGCGTGCGCACCGTCGCCGAGACGGTCTGCGGTGCGCCGAAGAGGGCGAGCGCCTGGTCGATCAGATGCGGACCGAGATCGAACAGCAGACCGCCGCCGCGCGTCGCGTCCTCGCGCCAGCGCTGACGCACGCCCGGCCGGAAGCGGTCGAAATGCGATTCGTAGTGCGTGACGCGACCGAGCTCCACGCGCGCGAGCAGATCGCGCACGGTCAGAAAATCGCCGTCCCAGCGGCGGTTGTGAAAGGGTGCGAACAGCTTGCTGCGGGCGAGCGCGATATTCGCGAGAGTGTGGGCGTCGGCGGCGCTCAGCGTGACAGGCTTGTCGACGACCACGTGCTTGCCGGCTTCGAGCGTGCGGCGCGCGAGGTCGAAGTGGGTGTCGTTGGGCGTCGCGATCACGACGCAGTCGATGTCGTCGAGCGCGAGCAGCGCGTCGAGATCCGGGACGATCTTCGCGTGCGGATAGTCGGCGTGCGCGCGCTCGGATTGCCCGGTCGCAATCGCGGCGACGCTCGCGCGTCCGCAATGTTCGATCACCGGTGCGTGAAACGTCGCGCCGGCGAAGCCGTAGCCCATCAATCCAACCTTCAGCGATGCGGACATGCGATTCTTCCTGGAGGAACGGCGCGCCGCCTTGCCACCGCGGCGGCGGCGCGCAATCTCATCATTGTGGCATTTGCGGGCTGGACCGGGGGCTGAGCATCACCCCATTGCGGGGTCCATCGCGGTTGTCCATGTTAACATCGCACCTCTCGCGCGCATCGAGCCGCGCAGCATGCCCCGGGCCTTCGGCCGGCGCTTCCCGCCAGTCCGACCTCAGCGGCCCTCAACCGTATTACCCATCCACAAACGATGTCCGCAGGCCTGAACCCCGCTCAAAGTGAAGCGGTCCGTTATCTCGACGGTCCCTGTCTCGTGCTCGCCGGCGCCGGCAGCGGCAAGACACGCGTGATCACGCAGAAAATCGCGCACCTGATCGAAGCGAAGGGCTTCGAGCCACGCCACATCGCCGCCGTCACATTCACGAACAAGGCCGCGGCGGAAATGCGCGAGCGCGTCGGCAAGCTGCTCGAGGGCAAGACGCTGACCGCCCCGGGCAAGGAAGGCCGCAAGGTGCCCGTGAACCAGCTGACGGTGTGTACCTTCCACTCGCTCGGCGTGCAGATTTTGCGGCAGGAGGCGGAACACGTCGGCCTGAAGCCGCAGTTCTCGATCATGGATTCCGACGACTGCTTCGGCATGATCCAGGAACAGGTCGGCTCGACGGACAAGGGCTTCATCCGCAAAATCCAGTCGATCATCTCGCTGTGGAAGAACGGCCTGATCATGCCCGAGCAGGCGATCGCGACCGCATCGACCGAGGACGAGCACCAGGCGGCGATCGTCTATCGCAACTACGTGGCGACGCTGCATGCGTATCAGGCGGTCGATTTCGACGATCTGATCCGCCTGCCCGCCGAACTGTTCGCGAGCAACGAGCAGGTGCGCGACCGCTGGCAGAACAAGCTGCGCTATCTGCTGATCGACGAGTATCAGGACACCAATGCGTGCCAGTACGAACTGGTGAAGCTGCTGGCCGGCAAGCGCGCGGCGTTCACGGCGGTCGGCGACGACGACCAGGCGATCTACGGCTGGCGCGGCGCGACCCTCGAAAACCTCGGCCAGCTCGGCAAGGATTTTCCGAATCTGCACCTGATCAAGCTCGAGCAGAACTACCGTTCGACGGTGCGCATCCTGACCGCCGCGAACAACGTGATCGCGAACAACCCGAAGCTGTTCGAGAAGAAGCTGTGGTCCGAGCACGGCATGGGCGACACGATCACGGTGACGGGCTGCAACGACGAGGAGCACGAGGCGGAGTCGGTCGTGTTTCGGCTGTCCGCGCACAAATTCGAGCGGCGCGCGAATTTCCGTGACTACGCGATCCTGTATCGCGGCAACTTCCAGGCGCGCATCTTCGAGCAGGTGCTGCGCCGTGAACGGATTCCGTACGTGCTGTCGGGTGGCCAGTCGTTCTTCGACAAGGCCGAGATCAAGGACATCTGCGCGTACCTGCGTCTGATCGCCAATGCGAACGACGACCCCGCGTTCATCCGCGCGATCACGACACCGCGTCGCGGCGTCGGCAATACGACGCTGGAGGCGCTCGGCGCGTTCGCGGGCCAGGCGAAGGTGTCGCTGTTCGAGGCGGTCTACATGGGCGGCATCGAGGCGCGGCTGTCGCCGCGTCAGATCGAGCCGATGCGCGCGTTCTGCGACTTCATGCAGCGCCTGACCGACCGCGCGGAGAAGGACGCGGCAGGCACGCTGCTCGACGAGCTGATGGAAGCGATCCACTACGAAGCGTATCTGTACGACGCGTTCGATGAACGCCAGGCGCAGGCGAAGTGGCAGAACGTGCTCGAGTTCATCGAGTGGCTGAAGCGCAAGGGCACGAAGGAGGAGCCGGCGGCCGGCAGCGAGGCGACCGGCTACGACACCGCCGACGGCCTCGGCGACACCGGCAAGAACCTGCTCGGCCTGATCCAGACGGTCGCGCTGATGTCGATGCTCGAAGGCCGCGAGGAAGATCCGGATGCGGTGCGGCTGTCGACCGTGCATGCGTCGAAGGGGCTCGAGTATCCGCACGTATTTCTGGTCGGCGTCGAGGAAGGCATCATGCCGCATCGCGGCGGCGCGGACGACGAGCCGATCGACGACGCGCGCATCGAGGAGGAGCGCCGGCTGATGTACGTCGCGATCACGCGCGCGCAGCGCAGCCTGCATCTGAACTGGTGCAAGAAGCGCAAGCGGGCGCGGGAAACGATCGTCTGCGAACCGTCGCGCTTCATCAACGAAATGCTGCTCGACGATGCGCCGCCGCCGACGCCGGAAGAAGCGCCGATGTCGCCGAAGGACCGGCTCGCGAGTTTGAAGGCGCTGTTGCAGAAGGCGTGAGCGGGCGGCGCTTCAAGTGGCGCCCGGAACGGTTGCTTGTCCTTGCGCATAAACAATCCCTGCATCGCGTTAGCGCATGCAGGGATTTTTAGTTTAGCGGCCGATGCCGCCCGTTTTACTTCACCGCGCTGACCATATAGTCGACCGCCGCCTTCACGTCCGCATCCGATGCATTCGAGCCGCCCTTCGGCGGCATCGCGCCCTTGCCGTGCAGCGCGTAGTTGTAGACCGTGTCCATCGAGTCCTTCAGGCGCGGCGCCCATGCTTCCTTGTCGCCGAACTTCGGCGCGTTCAGCACGCCGGCCGCGTGACAAGCCTGACATACCGACTGATACAGCGCCTTGCCGGCCTGCGAAGCATCCGCGCTTTGTGCGCCGCCCGCTGCCGGGGCGGGAGTCTGCGGCACGCTGGCCATGGCGGCCATCGCCGCGGCGGCTTGGGCCGCGCCTGCATCCGATGCGGCTGCCGTGCCGGATGCCGCAGCGGCACCCGATGCCGCCGCCGCGCCCGCCGCCGGCTGCGCCGGCTCGGGGAAGCTCGCGCCCGAATTGTTCGCCATATAGACGACCGCGCGCGCGATCTCGAAGTCGCTGTAGTCGTCGGGGCTGGTGCCGCCGCGCGGCGGCATCGCACCCTTGCCGGACAGCGCGGTGTGCCACAGCGTGTCGAAGCCTTGCGCGATGCGCGGCGCCCAGTCGGCGGTGTTGGTGAATTTCGGCGCGCCTGCGGCACCCGACGCGTGACACGCCGAGCAGACCGCCTTGTAGACTTCCTCGCCGGTCTTGTAGACGCGCGGGGCGTTGGCGTCGCGGATCTCGACCTGGGCGATCGGATGGATGCGGGAGGTGACTTCGGCTTCGGAGAGGGAGTCGGTGCCGGCGCCGGTGCGTGTCGAATTATCGACGTAGACGGCGAGCAGAACGATGATGATGATCGGCACAGCAAACCCGGCGATGACCGCGGCGATGAGCTGTGCTGGGGTTTTGATCGGGGCTCCGTGTGGTGCTTCGCTCATGCTTGTCTCGTCTCCGTGGGTATGTGAGCGGTACAGCGCGACGGCAACTTCTTGTTCTTTGTCAGCCACGGACGATTATAGACGCAAGGTTTCGGCGGCGGCGAGGGGGCCTGGAGGGTGTTCAGCAGGCGTTTACCCGGATCGGCATGCACGATGACAGGGCTCGGGGAAGACGCTGAGGCGGGCGTCGGAGGCCGTCCGGTGGACGGTTCGGCTGAAACCGGGTATGCTTGCGGTCTCTCGCGTTGGCGTCGAGTCCATTCTGGTTGTCGCGCTTTCGTGTTAAGTCCCCGCAGTTTGTAGTGATGCGCCCGTAGCTCAATGGATAGAGTACTGCCCTCCGAAGGCAGGGGTTGCTGGTTCGATCCCAGCCGGGCGCGCCAGAATTACCCGCAAAGCCTTACTGGATAAGGGTTTGCGGCGGGTGCCACGACTTCCGGCAGGCGACATTCCTCACAGTGGACTGGAGCCTTTTCCGTGCAACCCAAAATCAACCTTCGGGCCGCCATGGCCCTCGTCAGCGTCCACCAGGCCGCCGACCTTTCCTTCCGTGAACTGGCCGACGCATATTGCGCGGTCGTATTCGACAATGCCGATCTCCGCCTGAGAAAGTGGGTCGAGGCGTTCGGCCATCAGTCGGCGTGGAGTATCACCACGCGGGATCTTTCGCTGGCCGCGGAGGCGATGATGCAGTCCGGCCAGTACCAGGCATCGACCGTCAACCGCGACCTGAGCCAGATCGGCACACTCTACAAATGGGCGAATCGCCGCCACTTGGCGCCTGCCGGTTTCACGTCCCCGACAATCGGTCTGCAACGCTATTCCGAGTCGATGCGGCGCGTGGAGGTCTCCGAGAAGGAAATCGCCGCGCTTATCAAGGGCGCGCACGCCTACGTCGATCGACGCTTTGCCGCCTATGTCCGTCTGCTGATTGACACCGGCGCGCGCCGCGGAGAGGTTCGCGAGCGCCGCTGGCGGGACGTGAATCTCGACGCCCGCACGATCGAGGTCGTCAAAACCAAAACGGACCGACCAAGAACCCTTTTCTTTACCGAGGAAACGGCCGCGCTCGTGCGCCGTGTATGGCCTGAGTCGGAGCGCAAGCCCGACGATCTGCTCTTTGCGGGCAAGGTGCCGGGCCAGTGCATCGACTACAAAAAATCCTGGCTGGATCTGGTCGCCGCAATCGGACGGCCCGACCTGCATCAGCACGACTTGCGACACCATCGCGCCGCCGAGTTGCTCCGATCGGGCGTCACGATCGGCGTGGCCGCCCAAGTGTTAGGGCATTCCGCGACGGTCTTGGAGCGCCGTTACGGGCATCTCGAAAGCGAGACATTGCGCAGGGCGGCGGAAGGATCATGGTCGAACGCGGCATAGTCACGCGCGAGCACTCAACACATACAAGCCCCGTATCGCCGGGGCTTTTTTTGTTGTCCGCGCGGTCGCCGCTCATTCGCGCGCAACATAGTTTCGTGTTTTTTTCTCACAGCACATGCAACACGGAATATTCTGCAGTGGCAGGAATAATCCACCCGGTTTGAAACCAAGTTTCCAGGCATTCATGTCTGGAATGTCGCGACGATGATTCATGAGATTTCCTCCCTTCTTTTTGCTCTCCTGATGCGTTAAAAATGCCGCCCATGCCTGCCGGAAGCGAGCATTACGCAAGTAATACGTATAGGAGTGCACATCATGAGCGAAGTATTGAACAAATGGGATACAGGCGCCGCCGCTTGGGATGAATTCTGTAAGAACTATGGCCGGCCGCTCGGCCTGAAGGGTGGACAGAATTCGTGGGTCAACTTTCAGCGCAAGTACGTCGAGCAATTGCTGGCTTGTGGCATCGCGCGCCGGGTCTCGAAACGACGCATGATCGTGGTCGATAAAGAGCGTTTCGCGCCGGCCGCGTTCGATCTGCTCACGCTCGGCAAGTTGCCGGACGACGGCGCGGCGAACGCGTCGCATGGCGGTCTGCACGAATGACGGAATTACCGGGGCCGCTAACCCCGCCGGACTGCGATCTGCGCAATTTTCCATACATGCCGCTGGAGGTGGCGAGGCTGTGCGATAGCGACCTTGCTGCGCTCGAATCTCCCGAGGCGTGCTGGGCGGCGCTGCTGCTGTGGTGCAAGGCGTGGCATCAGGTTCCCGCCGCCTCACTTCCCGACGACGACCGCGTGTTGGCGAAGCTGACCGGCTATCAGCGTTCGCCGCAGGCGTGGCTATCAATCCGAGCTGGCGCGCTGCGCGGCTGGGTCAAGTGCGCCGATGGGCGGCTCTACCATCCAGTCGTCGCCGAAAAGGCGCGCGAGGCATGGCTGGCAAAGCTAACCCAGCGCTTCAAGACTGAATGTGCACGCATCAAAAAGCACTGCGAGCGCCACGGCCTGGAATACGCTGCGCTCGATTTTGACGACTGGCTGGCGGCGGGCCGCCCGTGCGGACAACCCCTCAAAAAGGCTGTCCCGACTACAACCCCTGAATGTCCCGACGACAACCCCATGGTGTCGCTGGGACAGCTGGCGAATGTCGCAGGGACACTCCCCCAATGTCGCGAGGAAAACGGCTCCAAGAGAACAGAAGGGAACGGAATAGAAGTTAACACCATAGGTTCTAACGGCGGCGTACGGGCTTTGATACCGGATAGGGGTGTGGATAACTGTCTGCCGCTCGCCGCCGTTGATGGTTTTGAATTGCTTCGAAGCTTGGAGCGAGTGCGAGGCAAGACCATGCGCGAGCCGACCGCGCAGCAAGTCGCCGAACTGGCCGCGAGGGCACCGACCGATGTCGAGGGGCGAAAGGCGCACGAGCTGGGCGTGAAAGCGCGCGAGCGGGACAAGGACGGGACCGCCATCAATCCGGGTTTCTGGCTAAGGATGATCGACGAGGTGCGCAAACCACCGAAGCCGAAATCCCTCGCCAGCATGACGGACGACGAGCTAATGGCCGAAGCGAAGCGCTGGAAAATCGGTACCCACGGACTGGACCGCTGGCCGCTTATCGCTGCGATTCAAAAGGCCATCGACGTCCAGCAGGGTGCCGCTTGATCGCGATTTCGGGCGAGCAAGGCCTTTTCGCCGCGTACGCGTGCTTTAAGCCGCTGGAGGGCTTAAGCCTTGTCTGCATATCAACCGCCCCCCGCGAGCGGTTTCTGGCGGTAAATCTCTGCCGAGAGAACGAGACTGAGCATGAAAAACATCGACGAGAGCCCCGTCGAGGAGAAGCTGGCTGAGCGACGGGCGCGCGAGCTGGCGCAAACGTCGATCATGTATCGGGGCGTCAAGGAGCGCGCATTCGCTGGCGGCGCGTCTCCGCGCCAGGCTATCAAGGCTTTCTGCCTGTACTGCATGGGAGATCTGCGGGCTGAGGTCCGCGATTGCACGAGCTATGCATGTCCGCTGCACGCATACAGGCCGTACCAGACCGACCCCGGGCCGGAGGAGGGCGGCGAGGAATGAGCGCCCCGAAACCCGGCGGGTTTTCTGTCACGCCGGCCGCTCGCTCTCCGCCGCCGAGAAAATTTCGAGGAATGTCGGAAACGGCTCGCAGCCTGTCTCCTCGGGCGCCACGAAACACGATCGGCCGCACGCGATCGCGACAAGCTCGGTGGCCTGAAGCAACGCGCCGGGATGCTCGACGTTTTCGCGCATCGCCGCGCCGAGGTAGGCGGCGCGGGCCTCGCGCGTCGAGAGGGCGGACGCCGTCATGCGGCCGGCGCGGCTTTCGCGCGGAACGTCATTTCGAGCCCCAACTCGCCGAGTAGCGCCCGCAGCTCAAAAATGGAAAGCTCGCCGGCGCGGCCGGCTGTCGCAAGGAGATCCGCACGGCCACACGAGCGTGCGACGATCGCGAGCATGTGCGGGAGCACGCGCGGATCGTCCTCGTCGAGGGCGCCGTCGAGGAACAGCGCGCGATCCTCGGACGTGTCGAGATCCTCGGCCGCATCAAAGCGTTTCAGGTCGGAGATTTTCATGTGCATTTGCTCATTTTTGCGCCACGAATATATCCGTCGCCGAGATCCTCCGCCAGCATATCGGCGCGTTGCTTTAAATGAGCGCTTGCGCGAGTGCGCAATACACGGAAAACGCCACACTGGCGCGTTTGAAAAAAATCACCCTCCTGACGAAAACCCCGCTCCAGCGGCCGGAATTTTGATTTTTCACACTGCCCGCGCGCGCGAGGGCGATCGGAAACACGAGGGGGAGGCGTGTCGGTGTGGGTCCCGCGCGTTACCCGCGCGTTACCCGGTGCGGGAGACGCGTGCGACCTTACCAGGCTGACGGCCAGTATCCGCCGGGCGTGTTCGGCGTTTCAAGGCACACCGCGCCACTTATCAGGGATAAGCGTCGCGGGAATGGCGGGCTAAAAAGCCCCTCCCGTCTCTTTCGAGGGGAGGGGGCAGAGCTACGCGGAAAAGTGCCGCGCCTCCCCGGAGTCTCGGGAGGGCGCGGCGGCCGGGGTTATTCGCTCGCGGGGCGGAGATCCCGCCATGCGTTACGGGGCAAAAACCCCGCGAGCCCGACACGACCGGCTAGTCGGCCTTGCTCCGTTACGCGGCGCGCGGTCCGTCGTCGTCGCGATCGCGGCGCGAGGTCTCGGCCAGGATCGGCGCCGGCGCCTCGTCCGTCACGGAGAGCTTGCCCTCCTCGATCAGTAGTTTTCCTAACCAGTCTTTTTTGAACGCGGTCCAGTCGGCGACGCCGACCTCGCTAACGCCATTTTTTGAGCGGAAACCCCGGTGCGTGAGCATCGTCCCGGCGCCGCCGGCGAGGTTGGGAACGACAAACGGCGTTTTCGAATGGTTTTTCACATAAGGCATTTTCTAACCCTCCCTGGCTTACTGGACATTGCGGCGCATACGCTCGCCGCGCGCGGACTCGCCGACATTCGCCGGCCGGCTCACGAGATAACGGAAACCACGCGCCGAAAGGTCGCCGAGCGCCCCCGCCATCGCCTCGCGGGCGTGCGCCTCGACCCCGGGGTCGCGTGCCGGGTTCGCGATCGGCGCGACTCCGCGCAGTCGCCGCGCGACGTTCGCCGTTGTGCCGTCGGCGAACGTCGGGACCGGCGCGAGCTTCGCGAGCATGTCGAGCGCGGCGGACGCGGCGGAGACGGCCGCGCCATACGCGCGCCGCGTGTCGTCGATCGAGGCGAGACACTCGGCGACGATCTCGCGGAGCAAGGTCTCGTATTGCGCGACGCCGTCGAGCTGGGCGCCAATCAGCGCGCCGATTTTTTCGTTGATCGCGTGGCGCCGCGCGCGGTGATAGTCGGCGTCGTCGTCGCGTTCGAGCGTGCTTCTCAGCTCCTCACGCTCGGCGCGGTGTTCTTCGCGAAATGCGCGCAGCGCGGCCGAGCGTTGCGCGGGCTCACCGTCGGCGGTTTCGAGCTGGGCCTCCTCACGGTTGAGCCGGTCGAGCGTGCGGCGTGCGCCGACGGTGTCGCCGGCCGCGCCCTCGTCGAGCTGGACGATCGAGTCGCGCAATCGCCCGTTTAACGCCTCGTTTGCCTCGATCGCCTCGCGGGCGCGCACGAGGAGCGGCTGAAGCCGCGCGATCAGCACGCCGGCGCCGGCCGTATGCGCCACTGGCGCGCTTGCCTCGATCGGGGACGCGGCCGGGGGCGTGGAACTGACGGCGGGCTTAGGCGCGGGCTTGCTGGCGGCGCGCGGCGGCGCCTTTCTCATCGTGCTCATTTGCGCGCCTCCGACATGAGTCCCACGACGGCGGCGGCGTTTGCCTGGCGCGCGCTTTCGAGCGCACGCTCGCGCGCGGCCGTGGCGCCAGCATTGCGGGCCGCCCGGGCGAGACGCTCGCGCTCGGCCTCGTCGGCGCGATCGCGTTCGAGCTGGAGATCGGCCTGGCGCTGGCTCTCGCGCGCCTGTTCGAGTTGCTGCGTCGCGAGCGGGACATACTCGGCCGGGTTTTCGGCAACGCCCATAAACGGCTGTGCGCTCGCGTAGTCGGCGAGCCAGCGCCGGCGTGCGCGGTCCGGATCGGGCTCGGCGTCGGCCGCCGGGGGTGAGGGATTGCGGAAGCACGCGACACAGCCACAGCCGGCGCGGTGGACGGATTCATCAACGAATCGCATTTCGATAACCTCCAAAAAAACCCGCCGGGGTGAAAAATCGCGGTCAGGAGTCCCGCAAAAAAGTCCCGGCGGACAAGCGGGGATACCTCTCAAAAACTCCAGAAAACCCCCGGACGGGCTCGCGCCTCCGGCAAAGGGTCGAGGGTCGCCGACGGCATGGCGGCCCGATTTGCTCCCTCGCCGGGGATTTTTCGCTGACTACGGATCGTCGATCGCCGGCCTCGCCGGAACGCAAAAGCGCATGCGGAGCTGGGCGAGGCACGCGGTCAGGGCGTCCGGTGATCCCGTCGGGCCGCTCCGGCGCGGCGGCGGGGGCAGGGCGGGGACGCGTTTCGGGATAGGAGGGAGATCCGCGCGGCGCTCCAGCTCGCGCAATGCGCGCTCGAAACGCGGCCGTAGCGCGCTCGGCGGCTCGGAACGCAGCTCAATCGCGCCGACGCGCACGGCGGCCCAGAAAATCGCCGGATGCGTCCACACGTCGCCGTCGCCGTCGCGCCGGTTCATTTGCGTGATTGCCTCGTCGAGCGCCTCGTCCACGTCGATGCGCATCGCCTGGAGAAACTCGGGGAGATTCGGCGGGTAACGGTGCGAGCGCTGGCAAACGCCGAGCGCGCGGGCGACGTCGGCCGGCGTGACGGCCTCGGCCTCGAACGCCTCGCCCCAGGCCGCGCGCCAGTTGGCGATCGCCGTCGGGCTCGGGAAAAGATTGCTCCAGCGGCCGGGATACATGCCGTCGAGCTGGTCGAAAAGATGATCGAGCAACGACCGGCCATCGAGGCGCGGGTCGGGCCGGTTCCAGGTGTCGAGGAGTTTCGGGGGGATCGTCATGCGGACCTCCGCTCATTGACGACGGCGCGCGGGTCGAATTTCGCCGGCGCACTGCTGGCGGCGCGAGGCAATGGGAGGAGCGATGTCCAGGAGTTGGCCGTCGATCGGTTGAGCACGGCTCGCGGGTCGTTGCCTGCATCGCGCAGCTTCGCGAGATCCTCGACGAGAAGCGCCAGCGCGCGCGGTGTTTTCGGCGGCTTGCGGATCGCGCGCCGCATTTCGAGAAACCCCTCCCAGGCGTCGACAGGAACCCAGGCGGGGACGACAAACGGCGGCGACGGCGGAGCCGGCGACGTTTTGGGGGGCTTGGGGGGGTTACCCCCTCTGGTACTGGTACTGGTACTGGTACTGGTACTGGTACTGGTACTGGTGCCGTGACTCCCCCCGGAGTCCTTTGGGAGTCCCGCGTCTGTCCCATGGGACAGACCCTGGACGACTACGGAATTTTCAGCGGCCAGTTTGGCTCGCTGGATAGCCTTGCGCCCGCTCTCTTTCGCGCGTTTTTCCAGCATTTCCAGCACGCGAATTGTGACGGTGTCGTGATAGAGACGCCCGTCGCCGGCGCGCCGCCAGCCCCGCATGAGTTTGTCGCGGGACCGGGCGAACGTGTCGGAGTCCATACCGATATGCGCGGCGATCAGCTCGTCGCTATCGGGCAGGGAGCCACACGGCGCCTGTTGCCAGGCCGTCGTCCAAAGCATGAGTAACCACGGACGCAGCTCGGGCGGGGCGAGTGCCCAAGTGTCGGACTGTTGAATCCGTTCGAGATCCAGCTCGAAACGCCAGCCCTTGGCGCGCGTGTCGTACGGATAAGGAATGTCGTCGGGGGCCATCATCGACCCCTCACGCGGCGCGTCGCACTTGCTGGCGGGCGACAAAGGCGATCAGTTCGTCGTGCTCATACCGCACGCGCGAGCCCATATGGCAGTAATTTGGGCCGCGCTTTTGTACGCGCCAGTTCGCGAGCGTTTGGGTCGTAACGCCGAGCATTTCGGCGGCCTCGCGGGGCGTGCGCAGCGGATTCGAAAGGGAGAGAGCGGCCATGCTGGCCTCCTGTGAGTAGGCGAGCGGATTCGTCACGCTGGCGGACGCGCGCGCGGGGTTAATTAAGCAAACGCCGGATAAAATCGTCTCGCGGGAGACGCGGACGAAAGAAATCGGGAGGACGGCGGCGGGAAATGGCGGAAAACCCGGCCGGATAAAGGTTTGCGGCCAGAAACGAAAACGCCCGCGAGGTCGTCGCGGGCGTTGGACATAGCAATACTGACTACGAAAATATAGTCGAATTTCGCTGATCCTGTGCTAAATGAAAAGGACCCGAATAAATCGCCATGTATTCCTAATGATCGGGTGGCATGGCTTATGCAAGCGCATTTCAGCCGGCGCGACCGAGCGGGACGACCTCGGCGCCCTCGCTCTCGCGTTGCGCGAGCATGGCGTCCGTGGCGCGCTCGACCGAGGCGCGGACCGGATCGAGCTGGAGGCGTGCATAGATCGCGGTCGAGCGCTGGCTCCGGTGTCCGAGACCCCGTCCGATGATCGCGAGACTTGTCCCTAGCTGGGCTTGCCAGCTCGCGCCGGTGCGGCGCAAGTCATGCGGGCGGAGATCGGGGAGTCGCGCGTCGGCGACGTCGATCCCGAGGCGCTCGGCGTGGGCGCGGGCGTGGCGTAGACGCACGGCGAGCGCGCCGGCCGCCGAATCGAAAGCCTCGTCGGCCTCCGCGAGCCGCGCGGAGATCTCGGCCAGCTCGTCGCGATCGAGCAGGCGCCGCCACGCCCGCGCGACGGTCGCCAGGTGTCCGGACTCGCTCGCCTCGCTCGGGAAAACGAACCCGCGCGAGCGCTCACGCGCCGCGAGGATCTCGACGGCCGCCGGCACGAGCGGGAGGACGAGCGAGTCGCCGTTTTTGGTTGTCGGGAGGCGCCACTCGCCGCGCCCGAGATCGACGTCGCGCCATTGCATCGCGAGCACGGAACCCCGGCGCGCGCCGGTCAGTAACGCGAGCTGGAAAGCGTCGCGGTAATCGGGATTTGCCTCGCCGTCGATCGCCACAAAAAAACGTTTCAGCTCGGCGCCCGAGAGAAAACGGTCGCGCTCGACGCGGGGATTTTTTTTAACCCGTTTCGCGGGGTTTTCGCCGGAAATGAGTTTCCACTCGATCGCCTTTGCGAAAACCGTCGAGACGAGCGCGAGCGCCTGGTTAGCGGCGGCCGGCGCGGTTTTCGAGATCCGCCGGTGCCATGCGCGCAAAACGTCGTCCGTGATCTCGGAGGCGCGGCGCGCGCCGAGCGGCGCGGCGAGGTAACGGCGATATTGCGCCTCGTCCTCCTCCCACGATTTTTTAAAGGGTTTCGCGTGATCGTCGAGAAACGTCGCGAAAAGCCCGTCGAGGGTCGGCTCGGCGCGCAGCGCGCGACGCGCCTCGGCCGGGTTCGCGCCGGCCGAGATCTCGGCGAGGAGGGTTGCGGCCTCGTGGCGTGCGCGTTTGGTATCGACAACGGGAAAGCGGCCGAGCCCGAGGCGTTCGAGGCGGCCGGCGCGCGTGCGCTTCAAAACCGAAAAGGATTTGACGCCCGAGGCGGAGACGCGCAGCTCCAGCCCGCGAATCTCGCTGTCGCGGTATGTCACGCGATCGGCCGGCGGTGCGCGGAGGCTGGCGATTTTTCGATCAGAAAAGGCAAAACAGCGGGCGCCGGACGACATGGGGAATTATCTCGCGGGATAGTCCAGTAACGTCCGGTATTCTAGCGCCACTTAACGTCCATAAGTGTTGCGCGTTACTGAGGGATCCCGGGAACGACCGTCGAACAAGGTTTTGCGCTAGGCGTCAAGGTGTGACGGGTTTGTTGGGGTAACACAGGGGCAACGTCCCGCGCGGCCGGCGCGGGCTTGCTCGACGATCATCGCGAGCGCCGCCTCGGGTTCGAGGAGGTCGAGCGGGACCTAGTGCTGGCGGACCATATGGCGCTCGACGAGCCGGCGCCATAAAACCGGGAAACCCCTCGCGAGCTGGATCGCGTTGATTGCCACGGCTTCGCATGCCGGAACGCGCGCGAGCCGTGGCATTGCGCCGCCTTGCGATTGAGTAGGGATTCAATTCGCTACGTTTTGCCACGCGTCGCGCGCACGCACAGATCGCACACTGTGACGGATACGCAAACAGGCAACACGGAGGAAAAAATGGACGTCACGCTCGCCCGGTCACCCGCTACGCTGCGCGCGCTAAAAGCGGTCGAGACGCGTCGCCGCAATGCGGGCCTCTCGCCCGCACGCGCGCCGGGGACGCCCTCGGCCGGCACGCTCGCAGCGCTAAAGGCGGTCGAGACGCGCCGGCGCAATGCGGGCCTTTCCCCCGAACGCGCCGCCTATCTCGTGAAGCTCCGCGCCAGCATGGCCGGCGCATCGCGGGCGCACGCAAACGCCAAGCGGGCAAAAAGGCGCCCGTCCCCGTAACCGTCACGGTCGAGGAGCTTATGGCAAAGCTCGCCGAAAACGATTATCGGTGCGCGGTTACTGGCTTGCCGTTTTACGTGGACGAGGCGGAGAAAAGTTTTGGCCCGTCGCGCCCGAGCCTCGACAGGATCGAGGTCGGCGGCCCGTACAGCGCGGATAACCTCCGCGTCGTGCTCCTCGGCGTGAATGCCTTACGCGGATGCGGCTCGGACGCCGATATGGTCCGCATCGCTCGCGCGATTGTCGGGCGGGTCGATGCGGCCGTTAGGTGAGGCGCACGTAACGTACTACGATTAAGGTCGTCATCCTTTATGCGGAGACACCTATGAAGGTTCACCATCTTTGCGCCATCCCCTTGCTGATCGCCAGCTTTGCCGCCTATGCCGATGCCGCTTCCGACAAGCAGTTCGAAGTCTGCCGGTCGAAGCTGAAACAGGCACAGAAGCTGGAGATGCTTTACGACCTTGACTGGAAGCCTCCGCGGGAACCTAAGGTTGTCGCCGGCCCCACCTTCTCCAAAGTTGGCATTGATGCGAAAGAGGGTTTCGCCGAAACCGTTAACTGTTTTCTCATGGCCGGCCAAAGCGGCAAGTACGTTAATTTCGATGTTCTCGACTGGCGTACAGGGAAGAGTGTGGGCCGGTACTCGAATGGCGTACTGCGTATGAAGTAGAAACGCGAGCCGCCTGTGTCCGACAAGTGTTGCGAATCTCTCTTCAAATCCTCCAGCCCCCTTCGAATATTAGTTTCCTGTGCCGGGGTCCCTGTGCCCTCGATGCGTCTAGGGTAACTCTGGGGTACTCGCGGATCTCGTCCGGAGCCAGTGGTGCGCGCACGCGCGTAAGGGGTGTGAAAAATCAAAACGATTGACGCGCCTCTGTCATCTCTCAAACGAGCACAGCACGTACAAGGGGTTACCGGCCGCCACGCGTCGCTGGCGGCCGCTACGACGTCGCGGATCCTATGGGCGCCGTGCGCCGCAAGCAGAGTTCAATGGGCAACAAGCCTGCGGACTGATCGCGCTCTACGGGACGACGCGATTCGCGTAGTAGTAGTACTAAAACGGTTTGAAGAACGAGTGCTCGTGATTGGTCGACGTAAGTCGCGCGAAAAATTCCGTCGCGTATCGGTCAGTCATTCCCGCGACAAAATCGCAAATTACCCGTTTCTTGTCCGGTTTCGCCGCCGAATCATATTTGTCTCGCCAATCATCCGGCAACAAGAGATGCCCCTTTGTCTTGTCTTCGGCTAGTGCCGAAAATATCTTTTTGACGATGTCTCTTCCACGGTACTCCACAACACGCATGCGTGGAGACATCGTTAGGGCTTCAAAGGTGAGATGTTTGATCGTCTCAATCTTTATTCTCACATAATCATCGACATGAATCTGAGATAGGGCGGGGAATTTCGTGTCGAAATTAACGGAAACCCCGGAAATAAATTCTTTGACAAGCTCCGAAGTGAACTGCGTTCGAAGAAATCCGTCTGAAGAAATGGTCTTGGACCGCCGATAGACGAAAATCATGTTTGCCACTCGATTCATGAATTCATCTTTAGATGCTGCGATATTCTCGTGCTCAAAGATTTTTCCAAATGATTTTACTATGACATCCTGAATGTCATCGACGGTTAAATTTAGCTTCGTCGCTTCGTTAACCTTTTTCGTTACCTGCCCGAGAATCTTATTGTCAGCAGTGAGGCTGATTATTTCTAGTGGATGAAAAAAACCTGCTTTGAACGCATCTTCAAGGTCATACGTCGAGTAAGCGATGTCATCGGCGATGTCCATGATTTGACATTCAACCGTCTTGAACCGTGAATCAGGCGCCCCCGGCGCAACGGCCTTCTTTGTGTCTGCAATCAATTTGCCTTCGGATATGTAATATCCTTTCGCAAGCCTTTTGGGATCAGGTCGATCGCTTCTCTTCGTTGGAATTTTTCTGTTGTATTTGAGAAGCGCGGCAATGCTCCGGTAGGTAAGATTGAGACCGCATTGCGACTCATTGCTGCTGCTATTCATTTCCCTTTTCTCAAGACGAGAAATGATGCGGAGCGTCTGGGCATTCCCCTCGAATCCGCCGTAATTTTCCATGCACTCGTCTAGAGCATGCTCCCCGTTATGACCAAAGGGTGGGTGGCCAATGTCATGAGCCAGCGCAGCTAGTTCGACGAGGTCCGTATTGATGGCATTGCCTTTCAACGACGGTGTAGTTGCATTTAGCCTGAGCGAAATGCCCTTTGCGATTTGAGCCACTTCCATCGAATGTGTTAGGCGATTCCGAAAAAAGTCAGATTCGACTCCTGGGAACAATTGCGTCTTGCCTTGCAATCTTCGGAACGACGCACAGTGGACGAGTCGTGCGTAATCGCGACGGAACTGAGCCCGGAACGGGTCGGAAGGCTCGAATTCTTGCCCGCTAACCACGGGGGCCGCGCGGCCGACGTCCTGCAATGTATAGAGTGCTCCCGATTTGGCGGCCGGAGTGTTATTGTTTTTATTCATTTTGCATGGCAAAAAAAAAGCTAGGGTACTTCCCTAGCCAGTAATTGGAGTGCTAACGCGATTAGCCTTTCTGTGCGCCGCCAGTCTTCCGGCGTGTGCCGCTGGGCTGCGGCCCTCGCGCTTTGGACCCTTTCGCTTGCGACAACTTGCTACCTGCTTGCATCCGTTGCAGGAAGCCCGCCATCTCAGTCTTGACTAGCTTGCTAGCTGCGTCGAACGCGGCGTACTGATCGAATTTGGATGCAGGAGTCATGGGAGGCCTCAGTCTTGGTTTGTGGTTGCAGGCACGGCGTTGGATGCACGTTTTTGGGTGTGAGCAACTTGGTTTTCAATTGTCAAGTATGTGGTGCGGGAGTTCAAGCAAAAGATTGCAAATTATGTGGCGGGTTTTTGACGGTTCAAAATTTATCCTCCGATTCGGGGACGCAAAAATGCAAGCCTGCGGAGCCCCACAACTGTCGACGCCGGCGGTCGAAACCCTATTTTTCAGCGATGCATTAGGAACCGGTTACTGGCGCACAACGGCGCAAACGTCGCAGGTCTTGTAGGTGCCGCGACTATGAGAGATGCGCCGAAAGTGCGTGTTCGACGTCGGGCGGCGGCCGCCGTCGCGATTGTTGTGCTTTGGTCAACCAACAGAATGCTCGACCTCGATCAGTCTGCGCGAGAGTTGCGCTCAATATCTGCTATTGCGCACGAACTGCGTTCTATCTGCGCTATACTTGCGCCGTCGCTGCATGAAGCCGTCCCCTCCGAAGGCAGGGGTTGCTGGTTCGATCCCAGCCGGGCGCGCCAAGAATTTTTCCCCCTAGAGTTCATAGTCGGCGGTCGATTGCGCGGGCAAGGCACGCTCGTCAATCCGTTCCCGCGCTGCGCTTCGCCAAAATCTCCCCGGTAATCAAATCGAACACACGATCGGCGCGCGCATCGCCGTCGGCCTGCGCGCGGGCGAGCAACGCCGCGCCGGCCCCGCGCAGCGTCACGCACGACGCATGAAGCGCCGACGCCAGGTCCTCGATCGCCCCCGTCAAACACGACCCATTACCGCCGATTCTTCTGATTCAATGGACTGGCAGAGGAATTGGCGAGGATTTGACCGTCAGTTCGGGGGTTTGTTTGAGCCCAATCCGATTTAGTCTCATCCTCATCTGTAGCGATCCCCTGATCGGCCCCCCTTCCCGGCAAAGTAGAAACTCATGAATCGCCAGCTGCAATTATTTGCCAAGCTCAACTCGCCGTACTACGTCTATGCGCCGGATTTCACGCTTGCATCCGGCGGCATTCGCGCGATGCACTACCTGTGTCATGCGCTCAATCTGGCAGGCGAAGAAGCCTACGTCACGACCGACAAGGTGTCTCCCGGTCTGCGCACGCCCACGCTCACGCTCAAGGAGGTCGAGCGTCATCGCGCCGAAAATCGCGAGCCGATCATCGTTTATCCGGAGGTCGTGAGCGGCAACCCTGCCAACGCCCGCCACGTCGTCCGCTATCTGCTGAATGTGCCGGGCTTTCTGCATCAGAAAGGATATACGTGGGGCGCCGACGACCTCATTTACGCGCATGGAAGCTGTGTCGTTCCTGCGGGTATGGAAGCGGATCTGCTGCAACTGCCGCTCATCAATACGAGCATTTACAACCGCGACGGCGTCGACGATACGAAGCGCTCGGGCAGTCTGGTCTTCATTAATCGCTATTTGGGCCGCGGGGGGCAACTCAGTCCGATTACGGAAGGGTGCACGGAAATATCGTTCCGTGTCGTGCGGCGCACGCCCGAACAGCTTGCCGCGCTTTATCGGTCGGCCGAATTCCTCTACACGTACGAGCCCTCGACAGCCTGCTTCGAGGCGATGCTGTGCGGATGCCCGGTCGTGTATCTGCCGAATAACGTCATGCTCGACATGCCGCCGCCGAGCTACCTGACCGATGTCGGTTCGGCGTGGGGCAATTCGCCCGAACAGATCGAGCATGCGCGGCGCACGATCGATCGCGTTCCCGAGGTCTACGAGCAGGTCAATCAATCGTTCCTGCGCGAACTCGAAGCTTTCATCGATCGGACCCAAGCGCGTGTGCGCAAAATCGCGTCCGCGCAAGCCGCGCAAGCCGCGCAAGCCGGCCTGATTCCCGCAAAAAAGCGCGTGATTTTGTTGTCGGCCGATCCCGCAGGCGCCACCGCGCCGCTCATGCGCCTCATCAAGCCGCTGGGTCTCGCGCCGGACGACTGGGAAGTCGTGTCAGGGTTGCAGGACGGTCAGGTCAACGTCGACCTTACAAATCCGCCGCAACTGATTGTGCTTCAACGGGCCATCGTCGGCATGTTCTCGCTCGATGCGCTGAAACAGTTGTTCCGTCTCGGCATCCCCATTGTCTACGATACGGACGCGCGTTTCGATGCGCAGAGCGAGCAGTTCAAGGCATCGATCGACTGTGCCGTGCAACATGCCCATGCGGTAATCGTGGCCAATGAGCAATTGGCCGACGCGTATCGCGCGATCTCGTCGCGCGTGCATGTCGTACCGAGCCAGGTGGTATTCGAGCTCTTCGAGCATCCGGTTCGCGCGGCCGCGCCGGTGGTTCGTATCGGTGTATTCAGCAATTCGCTGGAAGCGTCGAATTTCGCGGTGCTCGACAAAGCGCTTCGCAAGATTCATGACCGTTACGGCAACCAGGTCAAATTCGCGTTCGTGGGCGAGACATCTCCTGCGGGCTGGGGTGCAGGCCGGGGCGCCCGGTTCGTCAAAGTCGCGCCGACGCTCGACGAGCGCGCGCGTCAACTGCATGAGCTCGAGCTCGATATCGCGCTTGTGCCGCTCGACAATACCGCTTTCAATGAAAGCGGCTCGACGGCGTCGTATCTGGAATTCTCCGCGGCCGGTATGGCCACCATCGCGAGCGCGCGCGCGGCGTATGGCGCGGCGATCCAAAACGGTTACGACGGCTTGCTGGCGAACGACACCGAGCAAGACTGGATCGATGCCATCGGCAAATTGATCGAGACGCCGTCGCTGCGCCGGCAACTGGCGCATACGGCGCAGGCCAAGGTGCGCAGATGGCATTCGCTGCGCGAATTGCCCGCGTCTTTGGAAGGCGCGCTAATGAGCGCGTTGGGTGTCGAACAACCCGAGCCGCCGTCGCAAACGGAGAGTGCGTCGGAAATCGTGCGCGGCGTGCTTGTTCTCGATCCCGAAGGTTGCGGCGAGCAGATCGACCGGACCTTCGGTTATATCGACTCCACGCCGTACAGGGATTTGATTCGTGTTGTGCTGACTACTCAGCAGGACATCCTGCCGGAATGGACGACGAAACTGCGATATCTGAAAGCCGCCAATCCGCGGGAATACGAAGCCGCCGCCGCTCAACTGCTCGCGCTGCCGACTTTCGATTGGGCGCTTGTGACCGAGGCGGGAACCATTCAAGCGGGAATGCAAGTGCAATGAAAAAAGTTGCCATCGTCCAATCCAACTACATTCCGTGGAAAGGATATTTCGACATGATCGCGGCCGTCGACGAGTTCATTCTCTACGACGACATGCAATACACGCGACGCGACTGGCGCAATCGCAATCAGATCAAAACGCCGCAAGGCGTTCAATGGCTAACGGTGCCCGTGCGCGTCAAGGGCCGTTACGACCAGAAAATCAATGAAACGGAGATAGACAGCGATACGCCCTGGGCCGGCAATCACTGGAAGGCGTTGACGCAGAACTACCGCCGGGCGCCGCACTTCGAAGAAATCGCGGCTTGGCTTGCGCCGTTCTACGAGGAGAAATCGTTCGTCTTGCTTTCGGATTTCAATCGAAGTCTGATCAGCGAGATTTGTGGGTATCTAGGCATCAAGACGCGTATTACGAGTTCGTCGGATTACGTGCTGGCGGATGGCAAAACGGAGCGGCTGGCCGATCTCTGTGCGCAAGCTGGGGGGGCGACCTATATCTCGGGGCCGGCGGCGAAAGACTACGTCGACGAGAGCATTTTTCAGAATGCCGGAATCGAATTGCAGTGGTTCGAGTACGCCGGGTATCCCGAGTATCCGCAGCAGTGGGGAGAGTTCACGCACGGCGTGACCATCCTGGACCTGCTGTTCAACTGCGGGAAATCCTCGGCGCAGTATATGAAGTACGTCGCGTCGTGATGTCGGAAGACGGGAAAACTGAAACCATGTTCGTCGAACGCACTGTCCCCACCGGCCGTTACGGCATAACGGAACAGGTCCAGGGAACCTCCGAAGCAGAACTCGCGGCCGAAAGCCTCCGCAATGTCGGCTATGCCGTTCTCGACGCCGGATACGACGCCGCCGGTTTGCAGGCATTGCAGGCGGAATTCGAACGAGTGCGCCACGCCTATATCGATCATTTCGGCGAAGACCGCCTGCGCCGTCTGAACGAGTTTCATACGGTGCGCTCGCCGCTGACGCTCGATAGCCGCTCGTTCCTCGACCTGGCCTTGAATACGGCGCTACTCGATACGCTCAGGTGCGCCATCACCGGAACGTTCATTCTGAATCAGCAGAATGCACTGGTGAATCCGCCTGGAGAGGCGTACAGCCAGGCCGCGTGGCACCGGGATTTGCCGTACCAGCATTTTGTGGCGTCGCGTCCGATCGCCATCAACGCGCTCTTTTGCGTCGACGATTTCACGAGCCAGAACGGTGCGACCTTTATTCTCCCGGCCTCGCACAAGTCCGAGAAATTCCCGAGCGACGAATACGTGCGCCGCAATGCGCTTCAGGTCGAAGCCAAAGCCGGCTCGTTCATTCTGCTGGACTGCATGCTTTACCACTGCGGCGGCATCAACAGTTCGCCATTGCAACGCCGCGCGGTGAATCACGTATTCACCATTCCGTACCTCAAGCAGCAGATCAATATTCCAGCCAATCTGGCTTCGGCGGCGTTGACGCCCCGGGATCAGGCGATCCTAGGCTTCGGTCATCAGGAGCCCGCCTCTGTCGATGCTTATTTCGCGCAGCGCGAATCGCGACAGTAATCAGGAAAAAATATGACCCGGAATAACGACACGATTCGCGCCGAAGTGGCGAAGTACTACAGCGGCAAGCTCAGCGAGCACGGGGAAAGCCCGCGCGGCGTTGACTGGAACGGCGAGGAAGGCCAGACGCTGCGATTCGTCCAGCTTTCCAAAGTGATCGCCCCAGATCGACAGTTTTCGATCAACGATATCGGCTGCGGGTACGGCGCGTATTACGACTTTCTGTCGACGACGCATCGCGATTTCAGTTATGTCGGCACCGACATCAGCAACGACATGGTGGTCGCCGCACGCAATCGCCATGCCGAAGCCGATAACGCGAAATTCCTGTTTACCGAACGCCCCGCCGAGCCGGCCGACTATAGCGTGGCGAGCGGCATTTTCAATGTGCGGATGGAGCGCACGGACGGCGAGTGGCTCGACTACGTCAAAGCAACGCTCGATGTGATCGCCGAATCCAGTCGTGAAGGTTTCTCCTTCAATTGTTTGACGTCGTATTCCGACCGCGACAAGATGCGCGACTACCTCTATTACGCCGACCCGGCCTGGGCATTCGATTTCTGCAAGCGCCGCTATTCCCCGCACGTCGCGCTGTTGCACGACTACGGTTTGTACGAGTTCACCATCCTCGTAAGGCAGAAACCATGAAGAAACCTTTGGTGATTTTTGGCGCCGGTGACATTGCTGAGCTCGCGCACTTCTACTTCACGCACGATTCGGATCGTGAAGTCGCCGCGTTTACGGTCGACGAGGCCTGGATCGACAAGCCGGTGTTCTGCGGTCGGCCGGTGGTGGCGTTCGAATCGCTGGCCTCGACTTACCCCGCTGACAAGTACGACATCTTCATCGCTCTGAGTTATTCGAAGCTCAATGCGATTCGCAAAGAGAAATATCTGGCGGCGAAGGCAATGGGTTATGGCATCGCCAGCTATGTCAGCTCGCGTGCGTATGTGCCGGACCCCAACCGGATCGGCGAGAACTGTTTCATCCTCGAAGACAACACGATCCAGCCGTTCGCCACGATCGGCAACAACGTGACGCTCTGGAGCGGCAATCATATCGGCCATCACTCGCAGATCGGCGATCACACCTTCGTGGCTTCGCACATTGTCGTGTCGGGCGGCGTAAAGATCGGCGAGCAGTGTTTTATCGGTGTCAATGCGACGCTTCGCGATCATATTCAGATCGGCGATAGATGCGTGGTTGGCGCCGGCGCCATCCTGTTGGCCGATGCCGAAAGCGAAGGCGTCTATATCGGCCAGGCGACGGAACGTTCGCGCGTTCCCAGCACAAGGCTCCGCGGGATATGAACAGGACGCAACGGTGGGAGAAGCAGCGAATGATCTTCTGCCCGCCCGAAACAGGCGTGCATCCCAAACTGCGTTCGCACGCGGCTAATCCGCTGCCTTTGCAGCTGGACGGCGACGTCTATCGCATCTTCTATAGCGGCCGCGATGAGCAAAATCGCTCGTCGGTCGGCGCGGTCGATGTCGATATTGTCCGGCGCGAGATTGTCGCGACGCATCGCGAGCCATTCCTGATTCACGGCCCCTCAGGCAGTTTTTATGCCGCCGGCGTGAGTATCGGCAATTGCTATGTCGCGAACGGCATCCGCTACATGCTGTTCATGGGCTGGCAAAACCCCGAAGGCGGACATTGGCGCGGAGATATCGGCCGGGTGCCCGTTACCGACGATCTGATGCTCGACGAAAGTCGCGTCGAAATGCTGATGGGCTCCGATGCCTGCGATCCCGTCAGCTTGTCGTATCCGTGGGTGATGGGCGCCGAGGGCGGCGGTTTGCAGATGTGGTACGGCTCCACCGTGACGTGGAATGCCGGTAACGGTGAAATGCTGCACGTCTTCAACTACGCCACCTCCGACGACGGCGATCAGTGGGTCCGTCACGGTCAGGTCGTGCCGCATCAACTCGGCACGGCACAGGCGTTTTCTCGCCCCACCGTTTGTCTGCATCCGCAAGGCGGCTACGAGATGTGGTTTTCGTATCGCAGCGGCAGCGGCACGCCTTATCAGATCGGTTATGCAAAAAGCGCCGACGGCAAAAACTGGGTGCTCGCGCTCGACGAAGTCGGCATCGAGCCGTCACCGCAAGGTTGGGACGCCAACATGATCGAGTACCCGTACGTGTTCGATCATAAAAACGAACGATACATGCTTTACAACGGCGACCGGTTCGGAGCGACTGGATTCGGACTCGCAATTCTGCGTCGAGACTAGAGTCATAAAATGAAAAAGATCCCGTTCAATCAGCCCCATATGGGCGGCAAAGAGCTGTTCTACATTGCACAGGCTCACATCAACGGAAAACTGGCCGGCGACGGCCCGTACACCAAGCGATGCCACACCTGGCTGGAAACGACGACCGGCTGCGATAAAGCGCTGCTCACGCACTCGTGCACCGCGGCGCTCGAAATGGCCGCGCTGTTGCTGGATATCCAGCCCGGTGACGAAATCATCATGCCGTCTTATACCTTCGTATCGACGGCCAATGCGTTCGCATTGCGCGGCGGCATTCCGGTATTTGTCGATATTCGGGAAGACACGCTCAATCTCGACGAGCGTCTGATTGAAGCCGCAATCACGCCGCGTACGCGCGCGATCGTGCCGGTGCATTACGCAGGCGTTGCGTGCGAAATGGACACGATCATGGAGATCGCGCAACGCCATAATCTCAAGGTGGTGGAAGACGCCGCGCAAGGGGTGATGGCGACGTACAAGGGGCGGGCGCTCGGCAGCATCGGCGACCTCGGCACCTACAGTTTCCACGAAACGAAAAACGTGATTTCGGGCGAAGGCGGTGCATTGCTGGTCAATCGGCCCGAATACGCCGAAGCCGCGGAAATCATCCGTGAAAAAGGCACGAACCGAAGCCAGTTTTATCGCGGCCAGGTCGACAAGTACACGTGGCAATCCATCGGTTCGTCGTTTCTGCCCGGCGAGCTGATTGCCGCTTTTCTTTGGGCCCAGCTCGAAGAGGCCGAGCAGATCACGAAAACGCGACTGGAAAACTGGTCGCGCTATCACGCCATGCTGGAGCCGTTCGAGGCGAAAGGCATGCTGAGGCGGCCTGTCGTTCCGGAGCACTGCCAGCACAATGCGCATATGTATTACGTGCTGGTCGAATCGCTCAGCGAGCGACAGCGTGTTCTGGAACGGCTGCGTCAAAACGGGATCGATGCGGTCTTTCACTACGTGCCGCTGCATTCTTCGCCTGCGGGGCTGCGTTATGGCCGCACGCACGGCTCGCTCGCGGTGACGGAATCGCAGGCGAACCGGCTGATCCGGTTGCCGCTTTGGTTCGGCATGACGGAGGACGACCAGCAGCAAGTGACTCGCGCATTTGCTGCGTTCCAGATTCGAGAACGGAATTTCGTCGAGGCAGTATAGAGTCCCGCAGGTTGAGCCTAATTATGAAAAGAATGGTAATTCCGGCTCAAATTGCGTGTTGAATTCCGGCGTCGGAAAAGAGGGCGAGGATCGAGAACGAGGCGGCTTTGCCGGCGGTCGCAGCCGAATGCGAAGGCGCCCGAACATGAGCGGGGGACTCACGCGGACGAAACCGGGATGATCGTTGGGCATATGCCGCCAGGGAGATCGCCAGACGGCGGTGCGCGTCGCGCACAGGCCTAATTAATTGTCTGCTCACTGCACCGCAAGCGCGGCGTTGATGTCACGCGCCGAACCACGCAGCGCAGGCCTGTCGCACGCGCTCCGCGACAGCGGGCCACGGTTCATCCAGCCCTCGCCTGAACAGACGAACTGTATCGGGATACCACGGCGAGTCGTCGCGGCCGTGCATCCAGCGCCAGTCCACGTCGCGTGCCGGCAAGAGCACCCAGCATGGTTTGCCGAGCGAGGCTGCCAGATGTGCTGTCGACGTGTCCACGCAGATCAGTAGATCGAGTTGCGAGATGACCGCAGCCGTGTCGGTGAAGTCTTCGAGGTCCGCGCCGAGAGGCAGGATCGGGAGGCTCGCAGGAAATGACAGCGCTTCGTCTTCCCCCGCGCCTTTTTGCAGGCTCACGAACTTCACGTCCGGCAGGCTCCACAGCGGCGCAAGTGCGTTGAGCAACGGTAGCGACCGGTGCACGTCGTTGTGGTGTTTCGGGTTGCCCTTCCACACGAGACCCACGCGGTGTCCCGCGCCCAGAGCGGCAAGGCGCGCGCGCCAATGGGCGACGCGCGACGGGGCCAAGGTGATGCGCAGGGGCGGCGGAATCGTGTCGAGCGTCGTGCCTAGATACAGCGGTGCGCTGAGCGCGCTGGTCCAGCAATCGAAATCGCCGGCACGCGCGGAGGCTTCGTCATGAGTGAGCACGGCGTCGACTCCATCGACATCGGCGAACAGGCGTTGTAGCGGTGCCATACAGGCAAACGCGACGTGAGCGGCGCCCTGAGCCTTCAAGAGGCGCAGATAGCGCCCGAATTGCAGCATGTCGCCCAGTCCATCCTCCTGCCAAACGAGCAGTGATTTGCCGGCGAGCGGCTCGCCTCGCCAGCGCGGGCACCGCAGCATCGACTGCGAGGCGTGATGCGCGAAGTCAGGCATGTGGTAGCGGCATTCGTAGAGCAGAAAGCCTTCCTCGAAGCGGCCCATGCTGATGAGCAGCGTGGCGAGACGGAACTTCGCGTCGCCGTAATCGGGGCGCAGTGCGAGCGCGCGGCGATAGGCGGCTTCGGCTTGCTCCAGGTCGCCGAGTTCTTTCACGATGCTGCCGATGTTGAAGTGGGTTTCGGCGATATCGGCGCGCAATGAGAGCGCGTGGCGAAACGCCGTGAGTGCCTCGGGGAGGCGAGCTTGCGCCAGCAGCGTGCAGCCCAGGTTATTGGCCGCTTCGACACGGTTCGGCGCGAGCCGAAGCGCGTCGCGATACGCGGATTCGGCATCGGCCAGTTTGTCCAGGGCGTGCAGCACGCAACCGAGGTTGTAGTGCGCCTCGGCGAACGCGGGGCGCAACGCAAGCGTCTGCCGGTAGGCGTTTTCCGCCTCGGGCAGGCGCTTGAGTTCGGTGAGCACACAGCCGAGGTTGTTGAGCGCGTCCGCGTAGGCCGGCCGGATCTGAAGCGCGAGCCGGCAGGCCAGCTCGGCTTCGCGAAGCCGGCCGCGCGTCCTGTAAATGGCGCCCAGGTTGTTCAGTGCCTCGGGGTATTGCGGGTGCGCGAGCAGAGCCTGCCGATACGCTTCTTCAGCCTCTTCGATCCGGCCGCGTTCGCACAAAAGATTGCCGAGGTTGTTGTTCGCCTTCGCAAATTGAGGATTCGCGGCGAGCGCTGTGCGATAGGCCGCCTCCGCTTCGTCGAGGCGGCGCTGCTCGTGAAGCACGATGCCGAGGTTGTAATTCGCGTCGACGTGATTCGGGCGAAGAGCGAGCGCCACGCGGTACGCGGCCTCGGCGGTGTCGTGCCGTCCGAGACGGTGCAGGACAATGCCGCGATTGCTGTGGACATCGGGATCCTCGGGGCGTATCGCAGCAAGCAGTCCATAAACCGCTTCCGCTTCGGCAAGCTGGTTGAGGGTCGCGAGCATCGCTCCGAGGCCCAGATACGCATCGGCGAAATCCGGCTTCGCCTGAATGCAGCGCAACCATAGAGCTTGCGCGTGCGCGGGCTGCCCCGCACCCGTCGCGCACACGGCCGCGAGGTTGAGCGCATCGGCGTGCTGCGCGTCCTCGGGGGTGGCCTCCGTGCCGACCAGAGGCGCAAGCAGCGCCAGTGCGTCGGCGAACTGTCCGGTGGCGCTCAGGGCGGTGGCTTCGCTCAGAATGTGCTGGCGCGTGGGGGCGAGTGGGCTCGTAGCGGTCACGGTGGGCGTGGGGGAATCGTGGATTTGCAGCTTAAGGTATGAGCTCGCGCGGTGGCGGCCCGAATTGAGCGCGAAGCGCGGTTCAATTCGACCGATGACGGGCAGCGCGGGCTTTGTATTTCGAAGCCGTAAGGTCGGGCGCACATCGAGCGCGATCCGCGACGCATCAGCATTGCGACGCGAAAGAGGTCATCGACGCCCCCGAGCCTCAAACGGCGGAAACCCGAAGGACGAAGCCCAGGTTCCCCCGATCTCTAATGACGTGTCCCCCGCGACGCGCTGACGTAGGAAGGGGGCAGGGGCGTATCAACAAGTGGCTAAAGTTTTCCCGGGTGGGGTCGTAATCACAAACAAGGCGGCCAACCAACGAACCGCTGCCGTTACTGGGCCGAGGGCCCCATCAGGAGAATTTCAATGCTCGGAATCAACAGCAATATCAACTCGCTCGTCGCGCAACAGAACCTGTCTGGTTCGGGTAGCGCGCTGTCGCAGGCGATCACGCGCCTGTCGTCGGGCAAGCGCATCAACAGCGCAGCGGACGACGCAGCAGGTCTTGCGATCTCGAACATCATGCAGACCCAGATCAACGGTCTGAACCAGGGTGTGTCGAACTCGAACGACGGCACTTCGATGGTGCAAACGGCATCGAGCGGCCTGGCGTCGCTGACGAACAGCCTGCAGCGTATCCGCCAGCTGGCTACGCAATCGGCGAACGGCTCGATGACCGACGATGACCGTGCAGCGCTGCAGAAGGAAGTTGCACAGCAAGTTTCGGAAGTCAACCGTATCGCGTCGCAAACGACGTTCAACGGCATGAACCTGCTCGACGGTACGATGGGCAACGTGTCGTTCCAGGTCGGCGCGAACGTTGGCCAGACGATCAGCCTGAACCTGACGCAAGACATGTCGGCTGCGAAGCTCGGCAACGGCGTGCCGGTAAAGGGCAATACGCTCGGCACACTCACCAACCTGTCGCTGGACTCGGCCGGTGCTGCTACGACTGGAACGGCCACGATCACCTCCATCAACGTGCTCTCCGACGGCAGCGGTGGCTTCACGTTCACGGATCAGAACAACCAGGCACTGACCAGCGCTGAAGTCTCGGGTGTGTTCGGTGCGGCAGCCAGCAGCTTCAACGGCACCGGTGCGGCTATGACGCTTGCGGATGCCGCCGTGAGCTCTGCGTCCGCCTACCAGACTGCGCTCAGTACCGCCAAGGCAAATCTCGCCGCTGGCACCGGATCACAAAGTGCCGTCGACGCAGCTCAAGCTGGACTCGACAACGCCAATGCAATTGCTCAGATCAATGCGTTCAACACGCCGTCGACTGTTGCGAAGATCGACATCAGCACCCAGAGCGGCGGCAGCATGGCGATGGAATCGATCGACAACGCGTTGAACACGCTTAACAGCCTCCAGGCAACGCTGGGCGCGGCACAAAACCGCTTCAGCGTCATTGGCTCAACGCAGCAAGCGCAATCGACGGACCTGTCGAGCGCACAGTCGTCGATCCGGGACGCGGACTTCGCGCAAGAAACGGCTAACCTGAGCAAGGCGCAAGTGCTTCAGCAAGCCGGTATCTCGGTTCTGGCACAAGCGAACTCGCAACCGCAGCAGATCCTGAAGCTCCTCCAGTAAGGCGCTTCCCGTTGCAGGCATCCGGCGCGCGGCTCGATGCGCGCCGGACGCAAACCCGTCGGGAGGCTTGCCTCCCGATTGTCTTTTCCTGCGTTACCCCGCTTGTTAAATCGCTTTAACCGGCATTGCCGACGCTCGGAGCCTTCTCATGTCCACCGTAACCGGATCCACCACCAGCGCGATCGCAAGTGCAGTCGCCACCACGACCGCAAGCGCCAACGCCACGGTGCAGGCAGCCGCCCAGTCGATCATTAGCGGCTCGACCAATTCGTCGATGGACACAAGTTCGCTCGTCAGCGCGCTCGTCAACGCCAAGACCGCCGGCCAGGCCGCGACCATCGCTGCCGAGCAGACCGCGGACAACACGCTGATCTCGGCATACGGCACGCTATCCGCGGCACTGTCCGCGTTGCAGGCAGCCGCCGGGCCGCTCAGCGACGGCGCGACGCTCAACTCGTTCTCCACCACCCTGAGCGGCAGCGGTGTGACTGCAACCGCCAGCACCGGCGCGGTGGCGGGTTCGTACTCGCTCAATGTGGCGCAGGTCGCCACGTCGCAAGTACTCACCTCGGCGGGCTACGGTTCGGCCACGAACCTGGCTTCCGGCGCGGCCACGATGACCCTGACGGTCAACGGCAAGAGCAGCACGATTTCCCTGAATAGCTCGAACAGCTCGATCGCCGGCATTGCATCGGCGATCAATTCGGCAAACGACAATCCCGGCGTAGTGGCGACCGTGGTGACCGGCGCGGACGGCGCGCACCTCGTGCTGCAATCGGCCTCGACCGGGGCGTCGAGCGGCATCAGCATCACTGTCAACGATTCGAATAAGGATGCGAGCGGCAACGCCGATGCCCTGAACCAACTCGCGGTGACGACTACCGCTGGCAGGTCGATCTCCAGTGCGAGCGACCTCACGGGTACCGATAGCAGCGGCAAAGCAATCAACCCCAGCCAGTCGACCATTACCGGCACGGGCTGGACCCAGACGCAAGCCGCCGAGGATGCGTACTTTACGCTCGGCGGTGTCGGCGTAACCAGCTCCTCGAACACCGTGACGGCGGCCGTGTCCGGCGTAACGCTGAACCTCACGGCAGCGGCGGTCGGCACCACGCAGACGCTCACGATCGCGCAGAACACCAGCGCAGAGTCCTCGGCGATCAACAATTTCGTCAGCCTCTACAACACGCTCGTTACGACGATGGGATCGCTGACGGCGTACAACGCGAACTCGACGTCGCAGGGCGTGCTGATCGGCGATTCTACGGTGAACATGATCCAGAATCAGCTCGCCAAGATCGTGGGCAGCGGCGTGGGCAGCGGCACCTCGAAGACGACGCTCGCCGCGATCGGCATCACGCTCCAGGCGGACGGCACCCTCTCGGTCGACAACACGACGCTCAGCAATGCGCTCCAGAACAACCAGTCGGCGGTAGCCTCGCTGTTCAACCCGACGAACGGCATCGCCGCGCAACTGGACGACAGCATCACGACCTACACCTCGTCCGGCGGCATCATCCAGAACCGCACGGATGCGATCAACAGCGAGCTGACGAGCCTCTCGAATCAGAAGACGACGCTCACGGCGTGGCAGGCCCAGCTCACTAGCATGTACACCGCGCAATTCACGGCGCTCAACACGCTCATGGCGACGATGAGCAGCAACTCGCAATACCTCACGCAACTGTTCGGTGGCGCCAACAGCGCAGGCGCGCTCGCCACGAACAAGAAGTGAGCGCAACGAGGAGCGAGTCATGCAGAACGTTGCAACGATCGAGCGCATCTGGCAGATGACGAAAGAGCTCGAACTGGCGGTCGCTGTCGGCGAGTGGGAGCGTGCCGCGCAAATCGCGGACGAGCGCTCGCCGCTCTTGACGGCGCTCGGCGCACCCCAGCCGCAGGAGGTCATGGCGCGGCTCAAGGCGATCCACGAGATCGACAGCCGAATTGTCGAGGCCGCGCAGGCCGCGCAGCAGGCGCTGGGCGCCGAGTATCAGGCGAGCATGCAAGCGAGCCGGAACGCCGGGCAGTATCTGAACATGGCGCGGTACTGAAGCTGCCCTAACGTTCCATCGCGCCGTTCGCGGCGCGCGCGCTTCCCGGCCCGCCTTGTGCGGGCTTTTTCTCGCCTTTCCGTTGCTCTGACTTGAGAACGGACCGTTTTCGCAATCACTTCAGGCAAGAAAGAAGGAGTTCACGACTGCCCAAAACCCTTTGCGCTGCCATCGTTCTTCTCATTGAGGCTGAGTTTCACGCTGGATTCCCCGCGTATTCCTCGTAATCGAAGCCAAATTGGCGGCTGTTTTGACGCTAGCTCGGACCATCGGCGCAATTGTCCGCCCCCCATAATTTCATCGTTCCGACTTCCTGCCGCACACGCGCGCCTTCGTCATGACCGCTTTTCCTATTCCGGCCGACACCGTCCCGTTTGCCTCCGAACTACAGCAGAATCACGACATCGCGCTCGCCATGCAGAGCGCGATCGACCATCATCAGAAGCAGGAATATGGTGAGGCCGCAGCGCTCTATGCATCTGTCTTGGAGGTCGCGAGCGATCACACCGACGCGCACTACCACCTCGGCGTGCTGTTCATGCAAACGGAGCGGCCCGCCGAGGCCGTGCCGCATTTCGAGACGGTGCTCGGGCAGGTGCCGCAGAACGGGCAGATCTGGGTCTATTACATCAACGCCCTCGTCGCCAGCAAGCAGACCGAGGCGGCGCGGATCGCGCTCGACGTCGCGCGCCAACAAGGCCTTCCCGATGCAGCCGTCCGGACGCTGGGCGCGCGGATTAACGGGGAAAATGAGCGGCTCATGTCTGATCCGGAGGGCGAGGCAACCGCTCCGCAGGCCGACGCGAGCGGTTGCAACGCACCTGCTCTGGCACCCGAGACGGACGAGCGCGTGAAAATCGATACGCGCCGAGCAAGCCTCAAGGAGATGCGCCAATACCAGCACTTGTTGGACAGCGGGAAACTCGAAGCTGCGCTGAAGATTGCCCGCAGACTGACGCAGCAATACCCTGCGCACGGCGAATGTTGGTTCGAACTTGGGCGTGTCCTGCAACTCACGGGACGCTTCAACGAGTCCGTCGAGGCGGCCGAGCATGCCGCCCGCTTGCTGCCTAAACACATCCTCGCCCAGACAATACTGGCAGACCGGCTCATTGTCACTCGCCAGTATCAGCGTGCCGAGGCGCATTGCAGACAGGCGCTCGAAAAATACGCCGAGAATGCTTCACTGCACCGCAACTTGGGCTCTGCCTTGCTGGAAATGGGCAAATTCGCCGAGGGGATTGGCTATCTCCGCCGTGCCGTGGAGCTAGCGCCGAACGATGCATACGAATTCGACTCGCTCGCCTGCGCGCTGGGCAAGCATGGACTGTACGACGAAGCCGAAACCGCCTTTCGCCGCGCACTCGAACTGGCTCCGATGCAGTCAGTGACACACAGCAACCTGCTGTTCTACCTGATGCACAAGCCCGACCTCGATGCAGCAGGCGCATTCGCGGAGTTCCGCGCGTTCGCGGCACGTCACGAAGCACCGCTGAACACGCGTCGGCCCCGGCACACCAACGACCGTGACCCAGCGCGGCGTTTGCGGATTGGCTTCGTTTCGGGCGACCTTATCAATCACCCGGTTGCGTATTTCTTCCTGTCGGTGCTGGAGCACCTGGCGCGCGACCCTAGCTTGTCATTGCACATCTATTCGAACTACACGGTGACTGACAGCTTCACCGAGGAGATTCGCGCCCATGCACAGACTTGGAGCGAAATCTTCGGCATGAGCGACGACACGGTCGCACAGAAGATCCGTAACGACGGCATCGATATCCTTATCGACCTGTCCGGCCATACCGGCCGCAACCGACTCCTGACCTTCGCACGCAAGCCGGCGCCGGTCCAGGTGAGCTGGATCGGCAACCCAGCCACGACCGGTCTCGATTCCGTCGATTACTACCTGTCGGACCGGTTTGTCACGCCGCTTGAGCAGTTCGAGAGCTGGTTCTCCGAAAAACTCGTGTTCCTCCCCGCGCTCGCGCCGTTCAAGCCGCATCCGCAAGCGCCCGAAGTCAACGATCTGCCCGCGCTGACGAACGGCTTCATCACGTTCGGCAGCTTCAGCCGGATCGTCAAGATCGGCCCCGAAGTTGTGGCGCTCTGGGCGCGGGTGCTACGCGAGGTGCCGGATTCGCGCTTGCTTATCGGTGCGATTAGCGAGCCGGAGCAGATCATCAAACTGACCGGACTGCTCGCGGGCGAAGGCATCGACGTGAGTCGCCTCAGCTTTCTGAAGCGTGGAAACGTCGTGCACTACCTGCAGCAGCACCATCTGATCGACGTCTGTCTCGACACGTTCCCCTTCGGCAATTCGACCACGACCATGCAAGCGCTGTGGATGGGCGTGCCCACCATGACCCTGCCCGGCGTTTCGATGGCGAGCCGCAGCAGCACGGGGTGGCTTTCGCACCTCGGGCTTGACGCGGCCTTCGTCGCGCGGGACAAGGACGACTTCGTGCGCAAGTGCGCCGCGCTGGCCGCCGACCCCGAAGCGCTCGCGGTAGTGCGGCGGGAGCTTCGCGACTACTGCAGGCAGTCGGTCCTTATCGATGCGGGTATGATCGCTCATGCCGCGTCGCGCGCGTTTCGCATCATGTGGCAGCGGTGGTGCGATGGGCTCAAGCCTGAGCATTTCGAGGTGCTAGCGGATGTCAGCAATGCGCACAATGCAGGGCGGCATTCATAAAACTCCAGCGGTGTTCTGAAAATGCTCGAGGCGCGCGCGAGCAATTGCGTCATCTTTTGTGCCATGCATCGACTGCGTTCAGGCACGAGGCGTGCAGCGTAGCCGTCGGTCCCGGCTGCAACCTGGTGCAAGGCGGCGTATGCTCAACGGTCCCGGCATCGTCCCAAGCAGTTCGCTCACGCCATTCCGTCCACCCCAGTCTGGAGCCATCATGGAACTACGCAGGATCGGCACTTCCTCGTTGCAGGTCGCCCCGCTGATGTTCGGCGGCAACGTATTCGGCTGGACGGCCGATGAAGCCACCTCTTTCTCGATCCTCGATGCGTTTGTCGAAGCCGGACTCAATTTCATCGACACCGCCGATGTCTACTCGGCCTGGGTGCCCGGCAACCAGGGCGGGGAGTCGGAGACGATCCTCGGCAAGTGGTTCCGGCGAAGCGGCAAGCGCGAACGGATCGTGCTCGCGACCAAGGTGTCGAAGCATCCGCAGCGCAAGGGGCTGTCGGCGGCAAATATCCAGGCGGCCGTAGAAGACTCGCTGCGCCGCCTGCAAACCGATTACGTCGACGTCTATTTCTCCCACGACGACGACTCCGCGACGCCGCTCGCTGAAACGCTCGGTGCGTATCAGAAGCTGATCGAGGCGGGCAAGGTGCGCGTGATCGGTGCGTCTAACTATAGTGGCGCGCGCGTCGAGGAAGCGCTTGCGGTGTCGCGCGAGCACGGGCTGCCCGAGTATCAGTTGCTGCAACCCGAATACAACTTGTACGACCGCGCGCAATACGAGGGCGACAACGAACCGGTGGCGCTGGCGAATCATCTCGGCGTGGTGGTCTATTACAGCCTCGCGAGCGGGTTCCTGTCGGGCAAATACCGCAGCGAGGCCGATCTGGCCGGCAAGGCACGCGGGAGCCGGGCCGAGAAATACCTGAACGGGCGCGGCCTACGGATTCTCGGCGCGCTCGACCGTGTCGCGCAACGGCACGGCAGCACGCCGGCCCCGATCGCGCTTGCATGGCTGATCGCGCGGCCGAGCGTTACGGCCCCCATTGCGAGCGCGACCTCGGTCGAGCAGTTGAAGAGCCTGATCGCAGCTGTCCACCTGTCCCTCACCGCCGACGATATCCGTGAACTGGACGAAGCGAGCGCCTGATAAGGCGGGCGCCTCGATCGCCCACGCGAAGGCCATCGGCGCCAGGGAAAAGCCTGGCGCAATCGGTAAACCCCTGGTAGGATGGAGAGTTTCCTGATATCATCGGGAGTGAATTGAGATCTTTGCCTGTTTCGTCAGTGTTCTTCATTGATGAAAGGTTGGCGAAACGGCAACAGACGCGGCTTTTGCATTACGTCTGTCCGCGTTCCGCGGTGAACTCCCCACCTCTCTTTTCCGGCCTCCGTGGCCGCTTTGCCTCTCGCTTCATTCGTGGTTTGGCCGGGGTTGTTTATGAGCCTCGCGTTTGCCTGTTACTGGCCATGAATCGGAGTGACCGGAGTGCCGGTGCGTAAGTGGTGACCTGAGCGGTTACCGCCAAGCAATTAAACCCGTATCTAGTGATTGAGTTAGGAATTACATGACGACGATTCTTCTGAAGGAAAACGAGCCGTTCGAAGTGGCAATTCGCCGCTTTCGTCGCGCAATCGAAAAGAATGGCCTGATCGCTGAACTGCGTGAGCGCCAGTCGTACGAAAAGCCGACTACGGCTCGCAAGCGCAAGAAGGCAGCAGCTGTTAAGCGCCTGCACAAGCGTCTGCGCAGCCAGATGCTGCCGAAAAAGCTGCACTAAGCACGCTTTTACGTACGCCGAACGGCGGTGTGAGCTTCGACAGAAGCCACACCGCCGTTTTGCTTTTGCGGCATCGGATTTGTGCGCCGCCGGGGCAGCCGTTACGCCGCGTTCCTCAGCCGCTCGGCCGACAGTCCGAATTCGCGCGCGATCGAGCCCAGCCGGTCGTGCCACTCCCACGTGCCGAACACGTCGTGCACGTTTTGCAGGCAACTGAGCAGAGCGATGGTCACGGGGTCATACACGTTGATGCGGGCGCGCAGCAGCGCTTTTTTCAGCGCGGCCACGCCGACATCCATGTAAGCGGGCACTTCCGTCGGTGGTTTGCCGATGAAGCGCACGGGCACGCCTTCCATCGCAGTCACATAGTCGCGCGGCTTGATCAGGTTGCCGACCGGGCATCCGCCACAATAGCCGCGGTAGGCGCCGCCACCCCTCGGTAGCAATGCAGCGCGTTTCTGTTCGAACAGATGCGTGACGGACCGATCGTATATGTCCTGATGCGTCAGGAAGCGAAGAGTTTTCATGGTTGGTCTCCCGCGTCCGAGGCGGTAGTTATTTGTTGTTGAGCGCACATCGAGCGAGCGCATGGCGATGAGTATCCACCGTGCGCCGTCCGACGAAGGACCGACTACGAGCATGAAAAAAAGGCGCCAATTCGCGAGTTTGCGCGTCCGACGGACCCCTTGGCCTTACCCCGCCTTACGACGACGCCCCTTCTTGCCCAGCGACGCGCATCGCTCACGGCACATGCAAGTCGTCTCATGATCGTTGACCATGCCAACCGCCTGCATGAATGCATAGCAGATCGTCGACCCGACGAATTTGCAGCCATAACGCTTGAGCGCCTTGCTCAGCGCGTCCGATACTTCCGTCGACGCAGGCGCATGCTTATACGAAGCCCATTCGTTCTGAATCGGCGTGTCGTCGACGAATGACCACACGAAGTTCGCGAGCGAGCCGTGTTCGGCCCGGATCTGCAGCACGGCGCGCGCGTTCTGGATCGCCGCCTCGATTTTGCCGCGATGCCGCACGATGCTCTCATCGGCGACGAGCGCGTCCACGTGCTTCGGCGTGAAGGCAGCGACCTTGTCGATGTCGAAGTCCGCGAAAGCACGGCGGTAGCCGGCGCGCTTGTTGAGTATCGTCGACCACGACAATCCGGCCTGAGCGCCTTCGAGCACCAGCATTTCGAACAGGTGCTGGTCGTCGCGCGAGGGTACACCCCACTCGGTGTCGTGGTACTGTGCGAGCGCTTCGCTCGATACCCAGTTGCATCGTTGTGTCACTGTCGCGCTCCCGCGTGGTCGTATCGATCGCCAGCATAGCGGAAGCGGTGTACGCCGCAAGCTGGCCAATCGGCTAATTGCGCGATTCAAACTGACCTGCCACGCTAAGCGTTATTCACCCACAGAACTGATTCGATTCGATGAACCACGACTTCTTTCTGATCGGCGTCGACGGCGGCGGCACCGGCACGCGCGTCGTGCTCGCCGATGCGCAGGGCCGCGAGCTGGCGCAGGCGGCAAGCGGACCATCGGGCCTCGGGCTCGGCATCCCGCGCGCATGGCAGTCCATTCAGGCCGCCTGCGGCGAAGCGTTCGAGCGAGCCGGCATCGCGCTGGACTGGTCGCGCTGCGTGCTCGGTTGCGGACTTGCGGGCGTCAACAATCGCGACTGGCTCGCCGAGTTTCACGAGCACGCGCCGCGACTGGCCGGACTCGCCGTCGAATCCGACGCCTACACGACCTTGCTCGGCGCGCACGAAGGCGCGCCCGGCGTGATCGTCGCACTCGGCACCGGCAGCGTCGCGGCCTCGCTTGCGAACGACGGCGAGTTCCGCATGGCCAGCGGCTACGGCTTTCCGTCAGGCGACGAGGCGAGCGGCGCGTGGCTCGGCCTGCGGCTGATCGTGCACGCGCAACAGGCGCTAGACGGCCGCGCTGCCGTCGACGATCTCGCGCATGCGTTGCTCGCGCATACCGGCACTCAGGATCGCGACAGCCTGGTCGTGTGGCTGTGCGCGGCTAATCAAACTGCCTACGCGCGGCTCGCACCGATCGCGATCGAACACCGCGCACATCCGTTCGCGGCGCGCCTGCTCGGCGAGGCTGGCGTCGAAGTGGGCAAGATGATCGCCGCGCTGGACGCGACGGGCGCGCTGCCGGTCGCGCTATGCGGAGGCCTCGGCGCGCCGCTGCGCGAGTACGTGCCCGAGGCGTATCAGGCGCGCCTGCGCGAGCCGCGGGCGGATTCGGCGCATGGCGGCTTGCAGCTGGCGCGGCGCGAGGCGCAGCGGCTGGCTTGACGAGACCTGTAAAATATCGGCTTTGACGCTGCCTCGACGGCTCAGCCGCCGGACTCACCATGTATAAAGTCATCGCCACGGATCTCGACGGCACACTGCTCAACGCCGACCACCAGGTCGACCCGTTCACGGTCGCCACGGTGCGCAAGCTCGAAAGCGACGGGCTGCAGTTCGTGATCGCCACGGGGCGGCACTACTGCGACGTCGCGGGCATCCGCGATCTGCTCGGCATCAATCCATACCTGATCACGTCGAACGGCGCGCGGGTTCACGCGCCTGACAACACCGTGATTCACGCCGACGATCTGCAGCCCGCGATCGTCCAGCGTCTCGTGCAGCCAGAAATTGTCGGCGCGCATGGTCGAGTGATCGTCAGTCTGTTTGCTGACGAGGCGTGGCTGATCGATCGCGACGCGCCCCATCTGCTGGAATTTCACCAGGACTCTGGCTTCACGTACGAAGTGACCGACCTGCCGAAGCACAATGGCGTCGACATTGCGAAGGCACTCTATATTGGCGATCCCGCCGATCTCGCGCAGGTGGCCGCCAATCTGGAACGCGAATTCGGCGAGCGACTATACGTGACCTATTCGTTGCCGGATTGTCTCGAAGTGATGACCGCGAATGTGTCGAAGGGGCGCGCGCTGCAGATCGTGCTCGAGCGACTCGCTATCGACGCGTCGCAGTGCGTCGCGTTCGGCGACAACATGAACGATATCGATCTGCTCGAGACGGCCGGCCATCCATTCATGATGAACAACGCCAACCCCGATCTGATCACGCGTCTGCCGCATGTGCCGCGCATCGGCAACAATTTCGAGGCGGGAGTTGCGCATCATCTGCGCAAACTGTTTGCCCTCAACGACGAACTGGCGTCCTGAACCGCAATTACTCAAATTGAAAGCGGCCCGCATCCACACTCGCGTGGATGCAGGCCGCAGGAGTTGCTCGCTAATCGCGAAGCTCGAAACGTGTGGCACTCCGCTTAGGCCCGTCAATCCCGCCAGCCGCGGTGCTCACCGCGATAGTCATGGCCCCAGCGACGATTGTCGTGACCCCAGCCGCGGTCATCGCGGTGATAGTCGCGGTAGTAGTAGTCGCCGCGCGGGTAGCGATGTTCCCAGCCGCCGTAATACACCGGCTCCGGCGCGGCGTAGACGCGCGCGGGCGCCGCATAAACCGGAGCGCCGAGCGATAGGCCGACGCTCAGATCCGTATGCGCCTGCGCGACACCGCATGCGCCCGCCGCGAGTCCGGCAGCAACCAGCAAGTGAGTGACGATGCGCTTCATGTTGGTCTCTCCTGTGAGGCGACGTAGGTTTGTCGCACAGGACCAATGTACGCACTCGAGCCGGGGAGGACTGCGACCAGATGTTACGGACTGCAAGCATCGTCGAAGTCAGCGAAGGCAGGCGGAAAGAACTCGCGGACGTTGCGCGCAGACACCTTACTTCGCTGGCAGCCGCGCCCCACGGGGCTTTGCGGCCGGACAATCCAGGCCGGCAGGCGGCGCGTCGCACACGCTTGCAGCTTGATGCACCGGCCCACGTAATCGTGGCTTACATCTGTATTACCCTATTAATCCGCCGCAGGCGCCGAAGCGGTCGAACTGGCGGAAGAGGCCGCGCCTGCCGAAGACGCCGACACCGCCGGCAACGCAGCACAAGGGCAATCGGTCGCCCGGCCATCGAGCCCTTCGCGGTCATGCTTGAAGCTCGCGCGCGGCATGCCGTTCTGCCAGTCGAGCCGGACGATGTAAATGCTGTCGAAGTCGTCGCTTTGCCATTTCGGCACGTCGGCCGCGCGACCGCCATGCGCGCTCAACAGCTGCCGCAACAGCTTCTCGATCAGCTTGTGCTCCCACGCAATCACGATCAGCTTGCCGCGATTAGCCGGGTCGACGAGCGCGTTGCCGAGCTGGTCGACCTGCGCAAAGCCGTACGGCGTTTGCACCGGTAGCTGGAATTGAATCGCGGTCGGCTCGATCGTCGCGAGCGGGCGCACGTAATAGTACCGATGACCGCCGTCGTCTTTTTGCTGGCCGGGGTCCGGCGCGTAGATCGCATCGGGTTTGCCGAATTTGGCGGCGATCACCGCCGGCAACGCGAGCGCTCGGTTGAGCCCCTGGCAGTCTAGCTGGCCGTAGCCTTGCGCAGGCTTCTCGCCATGGCGAACGAATACGAGGGTTTCGATATTGCCGCCCGCCCCAGCCGTGGCGGGGGCTGCGGTTGCGACGACAGTCGCCGTGTTCGTCGCCGCGGACGCGGCCGGCAACGTCAGCGCGCTCGCGCACAAGCCGCCGAGCGACAGTGCGACGCCTTGCAGGAATCCGCGGAAACGGTTCATCGAAAGCACCTGTGCGAGGCTGGGAAGTCGCCCGATTCTAGCAGCGGTGCTCTCCGGCACGCGGCCGCCGCGCATTGATATCGCATTGGCGCTCGCAATGAGTAATGGGCGCCGGGGCGCCCATTCATGCGACCGACGCGTCGAACCAGCCGTCAGTCGAGCGCCAGCTTGCTCGCATCGCTGCAGCGATCCTCGGCGATCAGCGGATAGACGACTCCCGCGATCACCGCACCGATGATCGGCGCAGCCCAGAACAGCCACAGCTGATCGATCGCCGCGCCGCCGACCAATAGCGCCGGCCCCGTCGAGCGCGCCGGATTGACCGACGTGTTGGTGACCGGAATCGAGACCAGGTGGACCAGCGTCAGGCACAGGCCGATCGCGATGGGCGCGAAGCCGGCCGGCGCGCGGCGATCAGTCGCGCCGAGAATTACGAACAGGAAGAAGCCCGTCATCACCACTTCGCAAACGAAGGCGGCGGCGAGCGCATAGTGCCCCGGCGATTGCTCGCCATAACCGTTCGTCGCGAAACCGCTCGCGACCAGGTCGAAGCCCGGCTTGCCCGACGCGATCAGCGACAGCACGAATGCACCGAACACCGCGCCGACTACCTGCGCGGCGATATAGGGCAGCAGATCGCGCACCGGAAATCGTCCGGCGACGGTCAGGCCGACGCTCACCGCCGGATTCAGGTGGCAGCCTGAAACGTGGCCGATCGCAAAAGCCATCGTCAGCACGGTCAGGCCGAAGGCCAGCGACACGCCGACGAAACCGATGCCCAGACCATGAACCGGCCCGGCGAAGTTGGCGGCGAGGACCGCGCTGCCGCAGCCTCCGAGCACGAGCCAGAAGGTGCCGAACAGTTCGGCAACGAGGCGCTTTGACAACTGCATGTTTGGTGATCCTAAAAAGAATTGGCACTTCAGAAGCACGCATCGGAAACCGCGAGTACGTACGTTGAGCGCGCAATTCTAGGTAGGCAGCGCCAAATCAGGTGTCAAGGATTGTCAATCTGGACAGAATTTATAAACTATTACGAGATAAAGCGCATGTTTTACAATTCACACGCTTTAATAATTATCAGAGGAAAATTCGCTAAACCGGTATTAGTGGCCATTGCGAATTTCTATAATTGCAGCTAGTCTGCGGTCGAATGAGTTCTAGAAAGGGGAGAACCGAATGTCTCAATATGCAGACCTCAAGGCGCAGATAGCCAAATTGCAGGCACAGGCAGAAGAAGCGCGACGCACGGAAATCGACAATGTCGTTGCCGACATCCGCCAAAAGATCGCCGAATACGGTCTGACCGCGCAGGATCTCGGTTTCGCGGTCGCCGCCAAGCGCGGCCGCCCGCCCAAGAAGACGCCGCTGCCGGCAAAATATCAGGACCCCAAGTCGGGCAATACATGGAGCGGGCGCGGCAAGCCGCCCAAATGGATCGTTGGCAAGAATCGCGAGCGCTTTCTGATTGGCTCGGCCTGATCTCCGCTCGAGGTGACGCGGTGCAAGCGGTCTGAAGGTTTTTTGCCGCTTCGGCTTAATCGCTACGCGCTAATCCGCGGTGGAAGCGCCACCATCGCAGTATTAAAAAAGCCGCCCATACAGGGCGGCTTTTTCGCGTCCGGCGGCGAGAATGACTTCGTCTTCCGGTCCTGCAAACGATACCGATGCCGGATTCGTCCGCTATTGGGCGTTATAAGCGAAGGTTCACAGCGCCGCTTCAAAGCGGACCGAAAACGGCCGGCCGTAAAAGCGCCGGCCGTTTTCAAGCGCGCTTAGCCGACCGCGACCTGGCGCAATACCGGGCGCCGCGACGTTTCAATCAAGGCCGAATAGCCGTCGACATAGTTCTGCGCCATCGTTTTCGAACTGAAGCGGCGTTCGAACTGTGCGCGGATTTCGGTGCGCGACAGCTCGTCCAGACGCTGCAGAGCCGCTACCGCGCCTTGCACGTCCTCGACGATATAGCCGGTCACGCCGTGGTCGATCACCTCGGGCACCGAGCCGCGGTTGAACGCGATAACCGGCGTACCGCAGGCCATCGACTCGATCATCACGAGGCCGAACGGCTCGGACCAGTCGATCGGGAACAACAGCGCTTTCGCTCCCGACAGAAACTCGGGTTTCTGCGCCTCGTTGATTTCACCGACGAACTCGACATGCGCCATCGACAGCAGCGGCTCGATTTCGCGCTTGAAGTACTCCATGTCGACCTTGTCCACCTTGGCGGCGATCTTCAGCGGCAGACCGCTTTGCGCGGCGATCTTGATGGCTGTATCGACGCGTTTTTCCGGGCAGATGCGGCCGAGGAACGCGAGGTATTCGGGCTTCTTGTGAGGCTGCGGCGTCAACAGCTGGTCCGGCAGACCGTGATAGATCGTGCTGAGCCAATTGGCCTGCTGCAGCGGCAGACGCTGCGAATCCGAAATCGACACGACCGGCACATGCGAGAACGCGTCGAACACCGGCTGCAACTCCGGCAGGTCCAGACGGCCGTGCAGCGTGGTCACGAACGGCGTGTCCATCGTCGTGAACAGCGGAAACGGCATGTAGTCGAGATGGAAGTGCAGCACGTCGAACTCGTGCGCGACCTTGCGGACCTTTTCCATCATCAGCACGTGCGGCGCCAATGCATCGCGAATCGTCGGATCGAGGCGCAGCGCGCGCGGCCAGCACGCCTCGAGATTGGCGGACGTGACCGAGTCGCCGCTCGCGAACAACGTGACGTCATGGCCGAGGTCGACGAGCGCTTCGGTCAGATACGACACGACACGTTCGGTGCCGCCATAGAGTTTCGGAGGGACAGCTTCGTAGAGCGGCGCGATTTGTGCGATTCGCATGCGTTTTCTCCTGTATCGATTGGAGTTAGCGCGAGGGGCGCTGACCCGAATCCCATGCAGATTTTTGATCTCACCGGGGCTTCGCACGACGGCGGGACCGCTCGAGGTACGTAGCCCTAACGGGCGGTTGGGCGCGGTTTCTCCCCGCCCGAAGGGTGGTCCGAAATAGGTATCGGGTAATCCCTTAGCCTCCATTATCGGGATCGACCGCGGTAATTCGAGTCATTTTTCAAACGCTTAATGTTGTTACAGCGCGAAACATGGACCGTTACAGCCTGGATACACAGTCCAATCGCAACCGTCCCATGATCGGCAAACGCAATTGCGCCGACTCAATCGAGCGCGCCACAGGGCGAAATGCACCGTAGCAAGCAGCGGACCCGGGGGTCGGATGAATGGAAAACGCGGGTAACGGAGGCGGATGGCAGGCGGGTGAAAACGTCTTATAATTCTTTTTTCACCGTTTTACGGTGCGGTGGTGAAATTCTAAAAACTCACCAACCGGTACACGCCGCAGCCGTAAATATTCCCAGCGCGCATCATCGGTCCCGCCCAGCGCCTCAATTCGTCCCAATTTGGGACTCGCCGCACCCTGACTTGTAGGAATTATTCCTACACAAATGACGGATTAATCCGTCATCCCGGTGGGGTGTCTCTCCGATTTTCGGCTGTGCCCCCTTTCGAGACAATGCTTGCAAGACCAGAGACGAGTCGATTCGCGCGGGTTAAGCGCGCGCGTTCGAGCAAACGTTTCCGCAAAAAAAATCGGCCTGACCAGCCGGGCATACGAACGGGGGAATCATGAGCACGACCAGCCACATGCTCAGTGAGATCAGAGAAGTCAACCTGTCCTATCTGCTGCTCGCCCAGCGTCTGCTGCGCGAAGACAAGCCGATGGGCATGTTCCGCATGGGTATTTCGGACCAGCTGGCCGACGTGCTCGCCAACCTGTCGTTGGCGCAGACCGTCAAGCTCGCGGCGTCCAACCAGATGCTGTGCCGCTTCCGCTTCGACGATCACGCGGTACTGTCCGCCCTCGCGGACAAGGACAAGTCGAGCGCGATCGCGCAAGCTCATTCGGCCATCCTGATGGCGAGCCAGCCGGTCGAGCAGCTCGGCTGATGGCCAGTAAGAGCGTCGTACTCGAAGCCCAACAAATCACCCTCGCGATCGAGCTGATCGAACTGGGCGCGCGTCTGCAATTGCTGGAGGCTGAAACCAGCCTGTCGCGCGACCGGCTCATCAAGCTGTACAAGGAACTGAAAGGGGTGTCGCCGCCCAAGGGCATGCTGCCGTTTTCGACCGACTGGTTCATGACCTGGCAGCCGAACTTTCATTCATCGCTGTTCTACAACATCTACCGTTTCATGGCCGGCTACGGCGGCTGCCGCGCGATCGAATCGATCGTGAAGAGCTACCGGCTGTATCTGGAGCACGTGCAGTTGCACGACGACGAGCCGGTGCTCAGTCTCACGCGCGCGTGGACGCTGGTGCGCTTCTTCGACTCGGGCATGCTGCAGCTGAGCGCCTGTCGCCGCTGCGGCGGCCACTTCGTCGCGCACGCGCACGATCCGCAGCACGCGTTCGTTTGCGGGCTGTGTCAGCCGCCGTCGCGCGCGGGCAAAACGAAAAAAGCAGCGCAAACGCGGGCCGAGCGGCAAACCGCCGTCGCCGGAATCCCGGCCGGAGTGCCGCAGGTGGCCGACACGCGGGCTCACGAGGTCCGCCGCACCGCTCCCACGCTCGACACCCTCGCCACCGCCGAAGTTTGAGCGGCGCACGTTGAGGCAGCGCAAGCCTCTGGTTTACACCGGACGCGAGCGCCGTCTTTTTCCCCAAAGTTTTCCGCCTCGGTGCCGTAAACCTGACTAACGACGGTGACCGTCGCATTTTTGTGAGGGCTCGGCAGTGCTGATATTCGTGGGAACACTCGTGACGCTGTTGTCCGTCTTCGGCGGTTACGCGCTGGAAGGGGGCCATCTCGGCGCGCTGCTGCAACCCGTTGAGGTGCTGATGATCGCCGGCGCCGGACTTGGCGCGTTCATTCTCGGTAACGGGATGAAGACGATCAAGGCGACACTGCGCGTCATTCCGACCCTGTTCAAGGGCGCGAAGTACAACAAGGACGTCTACATGGAGCTGATGGGGCTCCTGTACGTGCTGCTCGCGAAAGCGCGCAAGGAAGGCACGCTGACGCTCGAAGCCGACATCGACGATCCGTCGAAGAGCCCGATCTTCACGCAGTACCCGAAGATCCTCGCCGACAAGCACATCATCGAGTTCCTGACCGACTACCTGCGGCTGATGGTCGGCGGCAACATGAATGCGTTCGAGATCGAAAGCCTGATGGACGAGGAGATCGAAACGCACCATCAGGAAGGCGAGGCGCCCGCCCAGGCGCTGAGCAAGGTCGGCGACGCGATGCCGGCGTTCGGTATCGTCGCCGCGGTGATGGGCGTCGTGCACACGATGGCCTCGGCCGACAGGCCGCCCGCGGTGCTCGGCGAGATGATCGCGCAGGCGCTGGTCGGCACCTTCCTCGGCATTCTGCTTTCGTACGGGCTGATCGGACCGCTCGCGAGCGTCGCCGAACAGCGCGTGACCGAGTCCACCAAGATGTTCCAGTGCATCAAGGTGACGATCCTCGCGAGCCTGAACGGCTACGCGCCGGCGATCGCGGTCGAGTTCGGCCGCAAGGTGCTGTTCTCGACCGAGCGCCCGTCGTTCGCCGAGCTCGAAGAGCACGTGCGCCGCGTCAAGGCGAAATAAGGCGGCGACGGGAACCGAATCGATGAGCAGCAAGGACAAAGACCGCGCAATCGTTGTCAAGCGCTCGGCACCGAGGAAGCACGGTCATCACGGTGGCGCATGGAAGCTCGCCTACGCGGACTTCATGACCGCCATGATGGCGTTCTTCCTGCTGATGTGGCTGCTGAGCTCGGCCTCGACCGTGCAGCTGAAGGGCATCGCCGAGTACTTCAACCAGCCGCTAAAGATCACGCTGTGGGGCGGCGATCGCAGCGCCGAAGACTCGAGCATCCTGAAGGGCGGCGGGCGTGACATCTCGACCGACGCGCAGGGCGTGACCCGCTCGACCGACGGCAGCAGCAACCGCGCCGAGCGCACCGCGTCGCGCAACAACGAAGACTCGGTGAAGCAGCTGCAGGGCGAGCTCGAACGCCGCGAGCAGGTGCGCCTGCACGACCTGCAGGTCAAGCTGATGGCCGCGATCGAGGCGAACCCGGTGCTGCGCCAGTTCAAGCAGCAGATCCGCATCGACTCGACCCTGACCGGCCTGCGCATCGAGATCGTCGACTCGCAGAAGCGGCCGATGTTCGCGACCGCGCGCGACGTCGTCGAACCGTACATGCGCGACATTCTGCGCGAGATCGGCCACACGCTGAACGACGTGCCGAACCGCATCATCGTCCAGGGCCACACCGACGCCGTGCCGTACGCGGGCGGCGAGAAGGGCTATAGCAACTGGGAGCTGTCGGCCGACCGCGCGAACGCGTCGCGGCGCGAGCTGGTCGCGGGTGGCATGGACGAAGCGAAGGTGATGCGCGTGCTCGGCCTCGCGTCGACGCAGAACCTGAACAAGGCGGACCCCCTTGATCCGGAGAACCGTCGCATCAGCATCATCGTGTTGAACAAGAAGTCCGAGGCGGCGCTCGATCACGACGATTCGACGACGACCACGCTGTCGGACGACGCAGCCGGCTCGAAGCCGCTGCTGCAAAAACTTGCGCAGCCGGTGACGGCTGCACCGAAGTTGCCGGCGGCGGCGCCGCCGGCAAAGTAACAGACCGCGGCCGCCGGGCCGGGGCCCGCGCCCGAGCGGCGCGCCCCGCCAGGGCGGCCCAGTGTTTAGCGCAGCGAGGTTTTCATGATCAGGCACATCCTGGCAGTCGACGATTCGGCATCGATGCGGCAGATCCTCGCCGCGACGCTGACAGGCGCCGGCTATGAGGTCACGCTCGCGGCGGACGGCAACGAAGGGCTCGAAAACGCGCTCGCGATGGCGTTCGATCTAGTGTTGACCGACCAGCATATGCCCGGCAAGACCGGTCTCGATCTGATCACCGCGCTGCGCGGAAATCCAGCCTACCAGGCGACGCCCATCCTCGTCCTCACGACGGAATCGGGCGAGCCCTTCAAAGAGGCGGCGCGCGCAGCGGGTGCGACCGGCTGGATCGAAAAGCCGCTCGACCCGGACATGTTGACCGAGCTGGTGGCGGCGCTGGCCGAACCGGACCCGGATTGATCCGCGCATTCAATACCTTTAGACACAGTACAGATAGCTCTCGACGCGCCTCTCCGGCAACTCACGCCAGACAGGCACTCTCGCGGTGAACCAGGCATGACACTCGACATCACACAGTTCTATCAGACGTTCTTCGACGAAGCGGACGAACTGCTCGCGCAGATGGAGCAATTGCTGCTCAATCTCGACGTGGCCCGCCCGGACCCCGAAGACCTCGCGGCGATCTTTCGCGCCGCGCATTCGATCAAGGGCGGCGCGGCGACCTTCGGCTTCACCGCGCTCACCGAGACCACGCACATTCTCGAGTCGCTGCTCGATCGCGCGCGCAATAACGAGCTGGTGCTGCGCAAGGACATGATCGACACGTTCCTCGAAACCAAGGACGTGCTTTCCGGCCAGCTCGCCGACTACCGCGCGAGCGCCGAGCCCGACGCCGAGGTGGCGCGCGCGATCTGCGCGAAGCTCGAGCAGCTGCACGCGGAAAGCCGCATGGGCGGCGCGCCGGCAGCGGCAGCCGTCGAGCCCGCGCCGGTCGCGGCGCAGGCGGCAACCCAAACAACAACAGCAACAACCGCGGTACAGCAGCAAGGCGGCACCCCGCCCGAGCACGTCGTCGAACAGGCGGTGCAAATGGCGGGCGAATGGATGGACGGCGAACCGGCACAGACCGGGCAAGCCGCGGGCACGGACGACAGCGCCGGCCCACATCTGAAAATCACGCTACGGGGCGTGGGAGAGAAAGACCAGGAACTGCTCGCCGAAGAGCTGGGCAACCTGGGCAATATCGTCGGGCAGGTCAAGAGCGGCGGCGATCTGATGCTGTGGCTCTCGAGCGACGTACCCTCCGACGACATCATCGCCGTGTGCTGCTTCGTGATCGACGAAAGTCAGATCACGATCGGCCGCGGCACCGCGCCGGCGGACGACGCGCAGCAGGGCGAACCTGGAACGCCCGCCGCTGCCGCCGCTCCGGCACCGGCGCAAAGCGCGCCTGTCGCCCCCGCCGCTCCCGCGGCGCAAGCGCAGGCGCAGCCGGTCGTTCATGCGGAGCAGCCGGCATCGTCGGCTCCGGCGGCTCACGCCGCGGCGCCCGCAAGCGCGGCCAGTCACGCCGACAGCATCGAGCCGCCGCCAGCGCCGCCCGCGGCGGCTCCGGCGGCAGCCAAACCCGCTTCGGCCGGGTCCGCCGAACACGACCGCAAGGCGGCCCGCCCGGCCGCCGCGGCGGCGAGCGGCGAAGGCAGCTCGATTCGCGTCGGCGTCGAGAAGGTCGATCAGCTGATCAACCTGGTCGGCGAACTGGTGATCACGCAGGCGATGCTCGCGGAGACCACCAGCACGTTCGATCCGGCGCTGCACGACCGGCTCTTCAACGGCATGGCGCAGCTCGAGCGCAACGCCCGCGATCTGCAGGAAGCGGTGATGTCGATCCGCATGATGCCGATGGATTACGTATTCAGCCGCTTCCCGCGTCTGGTGCGCGATCTCGCGGCGAAACTCGGCAAGGAGGTCGAACTCGTCACCTTCGGTCAGGCGACCGAACTCGACAAGAGCCTCATCGAACGGATCATCGATCCGTTGACGCACCTCGTGCGCAACAGTCTCGACCACGGCATCGAAACCGTCGAGGCGCGGCGCGCGGCGGGCAAGGATTCGACCGGTCAGCTGGTGCTGTCGGCGGCCCACCATGGCGGCAACATCGTCATCGAGGTCAGCGACGACGGCGCGGGCCTGCGCCGCGACAAGATTCTCGCGAAGGCGGCCAAGCAGGGCATGCAGGTCAGCGAAACGATGACCGACGAGGAAGTCTGGAACCTGATCTTCCTGCCGGGCTTCTCGACCGCCGAGCAGGTCACCGACGTGTCCGGCCGCGGCGTCGGCATGGACGTGGTGAAGCGCAACATCCAGTCGATGGGCGGTCACGTCGAGATCACGTCGCACGCGGGCAAGGGCAGCACCACGCGGATCGTGCTGCCGCTCACGCTGGCGATTCTCGACGGCATGTCGGTGAAGGTCGGCAACGAGATCTTCATCCTGCCGCTGAACTTCGTGATGGAGTCGCTGCAGCCGCAAGCCGAAGACATCTACACGGTCGCCAACGGCGAGCGCGTGGTGCGCGTGCGCGGCGAATACCTGCCGCTCGTCGCGTTGCACGAGGTGTTCAACGTGTCGGAAGCGAAGCAGGAGCCGACCCAGGGCATCGTCACGATCATGCAGACCGAGGGACGGCGCTTCGCGATGCTGATCGACGAACTGGTCGGCCAGCAGCAGGTGGTCGTGAAGAATCTGGAAACGAATTACCGCAAGGTACACGGCATTTCCGCGGCGACCATTCTGGGCGACGGCAGCGTCGCGCTGATCGTGGACGTCGCGGCGCTGAACCGCGAAACGCGTCATGCGCATGGGCATGCGCAGGCGATGAGCCTCGCGTGACGCATGCAGCAAACGCCGCAATGACAGACATCGCAACACATCTTCAACTCAATTCATCCCAACCGTTTGGGGGCTAACGTGGCAGAAGTCCAATCCATCAATTCGAGCGTCGCAAACGCGAGCGGTACGAATGGCCGCCGCGACGCGCAGGCGGACGCCGGCGGTCAGGAATTCCTCGTCTTCACGCTCGGCGCGGAAGAGTACGGCATCGACATCCTGAAGGTGCAGGAAATCCGCGGCTACGACAACGTGACGCGCATTGCCAACGCGCCCGAGTTCATCAAGGGCGTGATCAACCTGCGCGGCATCATCGTGCCGATCGTCGATATGCGGATCAAGTTCCATCTGGGCCGCGTCGAGTACGACCATCAGACCGTCGTGATCATCCTGAACGTCGCGCATCGCGTGGTCGGGATGGTCGTGGACGGCGTGTCGGACGTGCTGACGCTGGCGATCGACCAGATCATGCCGGCGCCGGAATTCGGCGCGACGCTGACGACCGAATACCTGACCGGCCTCGGTACGGTCGACGGCCGCATGCTGATCCTGATGGACATCGAGAAGCTGATGACCAGCTCCGAGATGGCGCTGACCGAGACGCTCGGCGTCTGACGGCATGCAGCAACGGAACCCGGCACAAGGAGCATCAACATGCTGAGCAGGTGGTCGATCCGCACGTCGCTGACGATGGTGGGGATTCTTCTGGTGACGCTGACCGTGGCGGTCGGCGCGCTCGGGCTGACCGCGCTGAATCGCGCGAGCGGCTCGCTCGAACGCATCGCGCGCGGCGAACTGGTCGCGATTCATGCGCTCGACGACGCGTCGGCGTCTCTGCTGCGCGCGCGCATCGCGATCGAACGCTTCAACACGCTGACGGCCGCCGGCAAGGCGGACGAGGCGAAGAAGGCACTCGATCGCGCGCAGGAGCTGCTCGGCAAGAGCAATCAGAGCTGGCAGGCGTATCTCGACGCGCCGAAGCACGGCGTCGAGCAGCCCTTGCTCGACGATGTGCTCGCCAAACATACGACGGTGATGCACGACGGCGTCGACGTCGAATTCGCCGCGTTGAATGCGAACAATCTCGACGCGTATCACGCGGTCGCGGACACCAAGATCAGCCCGATGTTCATCGCCTACGACGCGGCGGCCGCCGCGGTGATCCAGGCGCTGCAGCGGAGCGTGGCCGATCAGGAGGCGAGCGCGCAGTCGAACACATCGCTGATGATCACGCTGATCAGCGTGATTACGGTGTTCGCGCTGCTGGTGGTGGTCGGCATCAGCTTCGCGCTGCGCGGGCTCATCGTGCAGCCGCTGAAAGACGCGACCGCGTGCTTCGAGCGGATCGCCGCGGGCGACCTGTCCACCCCGGTCGAGGCATTCAGCAACAACGAAATCGGCCGCCTGTTCGCGGGCATCAAGCGGATGCAGGAAAGCCTCGCGACGATGCTGCGCGCAGTGCGCAGCGGTACCGAATCGATCGACACCGGCGCGCGCGAAATCGCGATGGGCAACACCGATCTGTCGCAGCGCACCGAGCAGCAGGCGGCGTCGCTGCAGGAAACCGCGTCGAGCATGGATCAGCTGACCGGCACCGTGCGGCAGAACACCGAGAACGCGCGCCAGGCGAGCCAGCTCGCCGTCAACGCGTCGGACATCGCGACGCGCGGCGGCGAGGTGGTGAGCCAGGTCGTCACGACGATGCAGGAAATCGCGACCAGTTCGAACAAGGTCGTCGACATCATCGGCGTGATCGAGGGCATCGCGTTCCAGACCAACATCCTCGCGCTGAACGCGGCGGTCGAAGCCGCGCGCGCTGGCGAACAGGGCCGCGGCTTCGCGGTGGTCGCGGGCGAAGTGCGCAGCCTCGCGCAGCGCAGCGCGAGCGCCGCGAAAGAGATCAAGGAGCTGATCGGCGATTCGGCCGACAAGGTGAAGAGCGGCTCCGAACTGGTCGGCCGCGCGGGCACGACGATGGACGAAATCGTCCAAGCGGTGCGTCGCGTGACCGACATCATGGGCGAGATCAGCGCGGCGTCGGAAGAGCAGTCGAGCGGCATCGAGCAGGTCAATCGCGCGGTCGTGCAGATGGATTCGGTCACGCAGCAGAACGCGGCGCTGGTCGAACAGGCGGCCGCCGCGGCGGCGTCGCTCGAAGACCAGACGCGCCAGTTGCAGGCGGTGCTGAGTGGCTGGAAGGTGACCGGCGGCACACCGGCGCGTCAAAGCGCACCGGCGACGCCGCGTTCGCAAGCCTCCGCGCAGTTCGCCAAGGCCGCACCGCAAGCAGCGAGCGCGGCGACGCCGGTGAACCCGGCCGGCGCGAGCAGCGAAGCGAAGGCAACCGCTGCGGCCCCGGCCCAGCACGAGGCAGCCGCACGAGTCGAACCGGCACTGAAGTCCAGGCCGGCCGCAGCAGCGGCTCGCGCGACGACCGACACGCCCGCGCGCGCCGCTCCGGCGAGCACGGCGAAGGCAAGCTCGGACGCGGACTGGGAAACGTTTTAGGCAACGGCAGAGTGATATGTGGTCAACCGGCATCGCGCCCGCGGATGGGCGAAGCATCGAAGCACGCGCAGCACGCGTGTCGCGAGCCGGCCGTATGTCGATGGTACTCGCGGGAGGGCGCGACCCCGCGAAGACAATTCCTACCTCCCAGCCAGTCCGGCTGGGCGGCGAGCGTGATGGCTCATATCGCAGACAGGAATTTTGATGATGGCAACGCGCGCAACACAACGCCCCGTGCGGGCGGCACCTGACGGCATCGAGCCGGCCAGGTCCGTCGAGACGGGACGCGATTTCGAATTCACGGCGGCGGATTTCGCCCGCATCCGCGATCTGATTCATCGCGTGGCGGGCATCTCGCTGTCGGACCACAAGCGCGACATGGCGTATAGCCGCCTCGCGCGACGCTTGCGGGCGCGCGGCATCGATACGTTCCGCCAGTATCTCGATCTGCTCGAAGCGGAAAACGATCCGGCCGAGTGGGAAGCGTTCACCAATGCGCTGACCACCAACCTGACCGCGTTCTTCCGCGAAGCCCATCACTTTCCGATCCTCGCCGAGTTCGTGCCGCGCCGGTCGCAACCGGTGTCCGTGTGGTGCTCGGCGGCATCGACCGGCGAGGAGCCGTACTCGATCGCGATGACGCTGATCGAGGCGCTCGGCGAGACCGGCGCGCGCCAGGCGTCGGTGCTCGCGACCGACATCGACACCCAGGTGCTCGCGAAGGCCGAGGCCGGCGTCTACCAGTTCGATCAGGTCAAGCACCTGTCCCCCGAGCGCCTGAAGCGCTTCTTCCTGAAGGGCACGGGTGCGCATGCGGGGATGGTCAAGGTGCGTCCCGAAGTGCGCGCGCTCGTGCGCTTCGAGCAACTGAACCTGACCGATCGCGATTACCAGTTGCGCACGCAGTTCGACGCGATCTTCTGCCGCAACGTGATGATCTATTTCGACAAGCCGACGCAGGCGCAGGTGCTGGCGCGCTTCGAGCCGCTGGTGAAGCCGGGCGGCCTGCTGTTCGCCGGTCATTCGGAGAACTTCACGTACGTGACGCAGGCGTTTCGACTGCGCGGCCAGACCGTCTATGAACTGACGCGCGACACCAGCGGCGCGCGCGCGCCGTCGCGCGCGAACGCGCATGACGCACATCAGGCGAGCGGGGTGGCCGCATGAGCAGCACGCTGCCGATCGCTACCAACCTGTACTACGACAACCACTTCCAGCGCCCCGGCGTGAAGCTGTTGCCCAACGAGTTCTACACGACGAGCGAAGACATGGTGCTCGTGACCGTACTCGGCTCGTGCGTCGCGGCCTGCATCCAGGACCGCACCGCGGGCATCGGCGGCATGAATCACTTCATGCTGCCGGACGACGGCGCGGACGTCGCGCAGGCCGCGTCGGACTCGATGCGCTACGGCGCGTACGCGATGGAAGTGCTGATCAACGAACTGATCAAGGCGGGCGGCCGGCGCGAGCGCTTCGAGGCCAAGGTGTTCGGCGGCGGCGCGGTGCTCGCGGGTATGACGACGATGAACATCGGCGACCGCAACTCGGAGTTCGTGCGCCGCTATCTGGCCACCGAAAAGATCCGCATCGTCGCCGAGGACCTGCAGGGCTCGCATCCGCGCAAGGTCGCGTTCATGCCGCGCACCGGTCAGGTGATGGTGAAGAAATTGCGCTTGCAACAGGAAGCGGGCGTCGCCGAGCGCGAACAGGCGCTCGTGCGGCAGAGCGCCGAAGCGCGCGCCGAGCGGCTCGCCGCGGCGCGCAGCCGGGTCGAGCTGTTCGCGAAGCCGGCCGCCGCGCGGCCGAAAATCGAACTGTTCGGCGCGAGCCCGCGCCCGACTTATTCCAACAACGCCAGAACCACAGAGGAGGCGTGAGCGCTGTGCAAAAGATCAAGGTATTGTGCGTCGACGATTCGGCGCTGATCCGCAGCCTGATGACCGAGATCATCAATGGCCAGCCGGACATGACGGTGGTGGCGACGGCGCCCGATCCGCTCGTCGCGCGCGAGCTCATCAAGCAGCACAACCCGGACGTGCTGACGCTCGACGTCGAAATGCCGCGCATGGACGGCCTCGATTTTCTCGAGAAGCTGATGCGTCTGCGGCCGATGCCGGTCGTGATGGTGTCGTCGCTGACCGAGCGCGGCAACGAAATCACGCTGCGCGCGCTCGAACTCGGCGCGGTCGATTTCGTGACCAAGCCGAAGGTCGGCATTCGCGACGGCATGCTGGACTACGCGGAAAAGCTCGCCGACAAGGTTCGCGCGGCGGCCCGCGCGCGCGTGCGCCAGGCGGCGCCCGCGCAGCAGGCCACCCAGGCGGCGCACGCGCCGGTCGGCTCCGCGCCGCTTTTCAACAACCCGCTGCTGAGTACCGAGAAGCTGGTCATCGTCGGTGCGTCAACGGGCGGCACCGAGGCGATTCGCGAAGTGCTGGTGCCGCTGCCGCCCGATGCGCCCGCGGTGCTTATCGCGCAGCACATGCCGCCGGGCTTTACGAAATCTTTTGCGCAACGCCTCAATGGTTTGTGCCGGATTACCGTTAAAGAAGCAGAGCACGGCGAGCGGGTGCTGCCGGGGCACGCATACATCGCGCCGGGCCACGCGCATCTGTTGCTCGCGAGGAGCGGTGCGAACTATATTGCGCATCTGTCCGACGACCCGCCGGTGAACCGGCATCGTCCGTCGGTCGATGTGCTGTTCCGCTCGGCCGCGCAGCACGCGGGCAAGAACGCGGTCGGCGTGATTCTGACCGGCATGGGGCGCGACGGCGCGGCCGGTCTGCTGGAGATGAGAAAGGCGGGTGCCTACACGCTGGCGCAGGACGAGGCGAGCTGCATCGTGTTCGGCATGCCGCGCGAGGCGATCGCGCTCGGTGCGGCCGACGAAATCGCCTCGCTGCCGGACATGAGCCGGCGCGTGATGGCGCGTTTGTCGTCGATGGGTGACCGCGTTCAGCGGGTATGATGCGTGCCGGATGGAATGACGCGGTTCAACGCCGCAACATGGATCAAGCAAAGGGAAAGAAATGGATAAGGGAATGAAGATTCTGGTGGTTGACGATTTTCCGACGATGCGCCGGATCGTCCGCAACCTGCTGAAGGAACTGGGCTACTCGAACGTCGACGAGGCGGAAGACGGCGCGGCCGGTCTCGCGCGTCTGCGCAGCGGCAACTACGAGTTCGTGATCTCGGACTGGAACATGCCGAACCTCGACGGCCTCGCGATGCTGAAGGAAATTCGCGCCGACGCGAGCCTCGCGCATCTGCCGGTGCTGATGGTGACGGCCGAGTCGAAGAAGGAAAACATCATCGCGGCGGCGCAGGCCGGCGCGAGCGGTTACGTCGTCAAGCCGTTCACGGCCGCGACGCTCGACGAGAAGCTCAACAAGATCCTCGAGAAGATGGCGAAAGCCGGGAGCTGACGTGACGCCGCCGACCCAAACGCCTGGCGCCGAAGCGGGCAGCGATAGCGGCGACTTCGCGTCGGACCGCATCCTTGCCCGTATCGGTCAACTGACGCGCACGTTGCGCGATTCGATGCGCGAGCTCGGGCTCGACAAGCACGTCGAGCGCGCGGCCGAAGCCGTGCCCGATGCGCGCGACCGGCTGAAGTACATCGCCAACATGACCGAGCAGGCCGCCGAGCGCGTGCTGTCGGCGATCGACATCGCGAAGCCGATCCAGGAGCAGTTGCAGAAAGACGCGTGCACGCTCGACGCGCGCTGGGAGCAGTGGTACGCGGCGCCGATCGAACGCGAGGAAGTGCGCGCGCTGATGAACGACACGCGCACCTTCCTGCGCGGCGTGCCCGACTCGACCAGCGCGACCAACTCGCAGCTGATGGAGATCATGCTCGCGCAGGACTTCCAGGATCTGACCGGCCAGGTGATCAAGAAGATCACCGAGGTCGTCTATCTGATCGAGCAGCAGCTGCTCGGCGTGCTGGTCGAAAACATCGCGCTCGAACGGCGCGAGCAGTTCGCGGCGCACGCGGCGGCTCTGAAGGCCGAGGTGTCGTCGACGGGCAGCCCCGAGCATCTGCTCAACGGTCCGCAGATCAATCCGGAAGGCAAGACCGATGTGGTCCAGGATCAGTCGCAGGTCGACGATCTGCTTGCGAGCCTCGGTTTCTGAGCAAACGATTCGGCCCGGCAAGCGCGCCGGGCTGGTGCTTTCTCCGCGATTTATGCCAAACACGCGGTCAATCGGCACCGACTCCACATCTTCTTTACGATTTCCTGCTAGTAATAGCCGGTAAATCGCACGTGCGGGCGCACCTTGCGCCGGCTGAAAGAATCCGCAGGCATACTACGAGGTCAAAGCGGTACGGCACCCGGCCCGCGCAACGCCGGGCAGTCGCGTGGTGAGGGGATCCCTCGGCATTGCGGCCACGGTGGCGCCGTATCATCTGCCTATAAGCGGCCGCTTCGCGTAACCGGCGAAGCGCACCGCGGCCCGGGAGGAGCTTCTCATGTGGAGTCGTATTCGTCGCGCCGGAGTTACGGCGCTCGTGTTGCCATGTTCGTTACTGGCCCTGACGGCCGCGCAGTCAGCCCATGCGGCGCTGGGCAGCGCGCCGCTTACCCCACCGTCCGACGCGTCGGTGTCGTCCCGCGTGGTGCAGCCCTCCAGCGGATCATCGCAAAGTGTGATGCGTTCCCAAGCGAGCGGGGCATCGTCCACCTCTTCCACACCTGCTTCCTACACGGTACGCGAGACCACGTTTGGCAACGGCACCGTGGTGCGCGAATATCTGAGCACGAGTGGCGCGGTATTCGGCATTGCGTGGCGTGGTCCGCAAATGCCCGATCTCAATGATCTGCTCGGCAGTTATTTCCCGCAGTATGTGGCCGGCGTGAAGGCCGCTCGGGCCGCGCGCGGCAACGCGCGGGGGCCGGTCGCCGTGAACGACAGCGACATCGTGGTCCATTCGGGCGGCCATATGGGCGCGTTCAGCGGCGTCGCGTGGCTGCCGTCAGCGCTACCGGCCGGCGTCAGCGGCTCCGACATCCAGTAACGGCGAGGACGACGATGCGAATCATGCTCACGACCGCGAATCTGAAAGGCTGGATGCAGGCCGCCCTTGCCGTGCTGCTGACGGCGACGCTCGTTGCCTGCGGAGGAGGTGGCGGTAGCGATGACAACTCGAACAATGGCGGCGGCACGTCGAACGGACTGAACGGCGGTTCGCTGCCGCCCAGCCCGACCCAGCAGCCGATTTCCGCGAACGCGTCGAACACGGTGCCGATCACGGTCGGCCGGGGCGCGGCCGGTGTCATCAACATCCCGACCGTCAGCGTGACGATCTGCGCGCCGGGCTCGACCGCCAACTGCCAGACCATCAACAACATTCAGCTCGATACCGGCTCGTTCGGCTTGCGCGTGGTCAGCTCGGTACTCAATTCGACGCTGCTCGGCGCGCTGCCGGTCAGCACGATCGGCGGCAACGGCGCGCAGCTCGCCGAGTGCGCGACGTTCGCGGACGGCTTCACGTGGGGCTCGGTGCGCACCGCGCTCGTGACGATCGGCGGTGAAACGACGACCGGCGCTATTCCGCTGCAGATCATCGGCGACAAGCCCACCAGCACGGTACCCACGCGCGGCTGCGGCAGCGGTTCGCCCCAAAACACGGTCAGCGATCTGGGCGCCAACGGCATTCTCGGCGTCGGCACCGCGCCGACCGATTGCGGCGCGACCTGTGCGAACCCGGTGACCGCGGTGACCTACAGCAACTACTTCGCCTGCCCGAACGGCACGTCGTGCAGCCGCACCGCGGTGCCGCTCAACCAACAGGTGGCCAACCCGGTCGCGAACTTCCCGCTCGACAACAACGGTGTGATCGTACAGATGGCACCCGTGTCGGACTTCGGGCAGGCGTCGGCGACCGGCACGCTGGTGTTCGGCATCGGCACGCAGGGGAACAACCCGCTCGCCGCTGCGCAGGTCTTCACGACCGACCCGTTCGGCGACCTCAACAACAGCACCTTCAACGGCGCGACGGTCCAGGCGTTCCTCGATTCCGGCTCGAACGGCTATTTCTTCACCGATAGCTCGATCGCGCTGTGCGGCAGCCAGTTCGCGGGCTTCTATTGCCCGTCGTCGGCGCAAACCCGCACGGTCACGCTGGTGGGATTGAACAAGGTGTCGGCGGTCGCGAGCATCGGCATTCTGAATGCGCAGACGCTGTTCGCGAACGGCAGCAACTTCGCGTTCAACAACCTCGCCGGTCAGATCGGCGGCAACGCCAGCTTCGACCTTGGTCTGCCGTTCTTCTACGGCCGCCATGTGTACTACCACCTCGATCAGACCGCGAGCGGCGGTCCTTCCCCATTCGTCGGCTACTAAAGCCGCACGTCTATCCGATGCCGGACGGCGCGCGTGAGACACGCGCGAGCCGTCCGGTCATCCGTCGAAATACCCCCGTTTCTCCTTCTTTATCCGCCGATCGGCGCTTGCGTCGAGCAGGAATAATCGCTCTCACTGGAAAGAGGCGCCGTGCCTCGGCCGACTGGAGAGCTATGTGGCAGAGGACAGCGACCTCGAAAAAACCGAATCCGCCACCCCTCGGCGCCTGCAGAAGGCGCGCGAGGAGGGGCAGATCGTACGTTCGCGGGAACTGTCGACCTTCGCGCTGCTCGCGGCCGGGTTCTACGGTGTATGGGGCATGTCGGGCAACATCGGCGACCATCTGCAGAACATGGTGCGTGCGTCGCTGATGTTCAACCACGCGAGCGTGTTCGACACGAACCGCATGCTGATCGGCGCGGGCACGGCCGGTCGCGAAGGACTGTATGCGCTCTTGCCAGTGCTCGGCGTCACCGGACTGGCCGCGCTGCTCGCACCGATGGCGCTGGGCGGCTGGCAGCTGTCGGCGAAAGGGCTCGAGCCCAAGTTCAACCGGCTGAACCCGATCGAGGGCTTCGGCCGGATGTTTTCGATCAACGGACCGATCCAGCTCGGCATGTCGCTCGCGAAGACGCTGGTGGTGGGTCTGATCGGCGGCACGGCGATCTGGAATCGCCACGAGCAATTCCTCGCGCTCGCGACGCAGCCGCTCGAAGTCGCACTCGCCAACTCCATGCATCTGATCGCGGTGTGCTGCGGCATGACGGTGGCCGGCATGTTCGCGGTGGCCGCGCTCGACGTCCCGTATCAGCTGTGGTCGTTCCACAAGAAGCTGCGCATGACGAAGGAAGAAGTGAAGCGCGAGCATCGCGAGAGCGAAGGCGATCCGCACATCAAGGGCAAGATTCGCCAGCAGCAGCGCGCGATCGCGCGGCGCCGCATGATGGCGCAAGTGCCGAAGGCCGACGTGGTCGTCACGAACCCGACGCACTTCGCGGTCGCGCTGCAATACACGGACGGCGAGATGCGCGCGCCGAAGGTGGTCGCCAAGGGCGTGAACCTCGTGGCCGCGCGGATTCGCGAAATCGCCACCGAAAACAACGTGCCGCTGCTCGAAGCGCCACCGCTCGCGCGGGCGCTTTATCACAACGTCGATCTGAATCGCGAGATTCCGGGGCCGCTCTATGGCGCGGTCGCCGAAGTGCTCGCGTGGGTCTATCAGTTGCGCCGCTTCAAGGCCGAAGGCGGCGACGTGCCGCTCGCGCCGACCGAACTGGACGTGCCGCCGGAACTCGACAAGGGCGGCGTGTCGGACCAGGACGCCGCCGAAGAAGCCGCCGACACGCTGAACCCGACCGCCGACCACGCCAACGACGCCACTAGCGGCGACAACAACGGAGCCTCCGCATGAACGCTCGCGCCGGTTTCCTCGCCCGACGGCCGGATGCGCTGAGCAGCACCAACCTGCGCGCCCTCGCCGGGCCGGTGCTGATCTGCATGATCCTCGGCATGATGATTCTGCCGTTGCCGCCGTTCCTGCTGGATCTGCTGTTCACGTTCAACATCGCGCTGTCGGTGATGGTGCTGCTCGTCAGCATGTACACGATGAAGCCGCTCGACTTCGCCGCGTTCCCGAGCGTGCTGTTGTTCTCGACGCTGCTGCGGCTGTCGCTGAACGTCGCCTCGACGCGGGTCGTGCTGCTCGAAGGCCATACCGGCCCCGATGCGGCCGGCCAGGTGATCGAGTCGTTCGGCCACTTCCTCGTCGGCGGCAACTTCGCGGTCGGTATCGTCGTGTTCGTGATCCTGATGGTGATCAACTTCATGGTGATCACCAAGGGCGCGGGCCGGATCGCCGAAGTGTCCGCGCGCTTCACGCTCGACGCGATGCCCGGCAAGCAGATGGCGATCGACGCCGATCTGAACGCCGGCCTCATCAACGAAGAGCAGGCGCGTAAGCGTCGCACGGAAATCTCGCAGGAAGCCGAGTTCTACGGCTCGATGGACGGTGCGAGCAAGTTCGTGCGCGGCGATGCGATCGCCGGTCTGCTGATCATGGTGATCAACATCATCGGCGGGCTGATCGTCGGGATGGTCCAGCACGACATGAGTTTTGCCGCGGCGGGCAAGAACTACACGCTGCTGACGATCGGCGACGGCCTCGTCGCGCAGATTCCGTCGCTGGTGATTTCGACGGCGGCCGGCGTGATCGTGTCGCGCGTCGCGACCAACGAAGATATCGGCACGCAGCTGACGGGGCAGCTGTTCACGAACCCGCGCGTGCTGATGATCACGGGCTGCATTCTCGTGCTGATGGGCCTGATCCCGGGCATGCCGCACTTCGCTTTCCTGATTCTGGGCGGCGGCCTGATCCAGCTCGGCCGCACGATGAAGAAGCGCAACGAGGAGCGCAAGAACGCGCCGGCGCTCGTCGACGTCGCGCCGGCCGCGCTCGCGCCGGTCGAAAACGCCGAGGCGAGCTGGGACGACGTGACGATGATCGACACGCTCGGCCTCGAAGTCGGCTACCGGCTGATTCCGCTCGTCGACAAGAATTCGGACGGCGAGCTGCTCAAGCGGATCAAGAGCATCCGCAAGAAGTTCGCGCAGGAAATCGGCTTCTTGCCGCCGGTCATTCATATCCGCGACAACCTCGAATTGCGGCCGAACGGTTATCGGATCGCGTTGAAGGGCGTCGAGGTCGGTTCGGGTGAGGCGTACCCGGGCCAGTGGCTCGCGATCAACCCGGGTCAGGTGTCGGCCGCGCTGCCGGGCACGCCGACCCAGGACCCGGCGTTCGGCCTGCCCGCGATCTGGATCGATACGAACCTGCGCGAGCAGGCGCAGGTGTACGGCTACACGGTCGTCGATTCGAGCACGGTGGTCGCGACCCACCTGAATCACCTCGTCGTCACGCATGCGTCGGAGCTGCTTGGCCGCCGCGAGGTGCAGTCGTTGGTCGAGCGGATGCAGAAGGACACGGCGTCGCTGGTCGACGATCTGGTGCCGAAGATGCTGCCGCTCACCACGCTGCAAAAGGTGCTGCAGAACCTGCTCGAAGAAGGCGTGCCGATCCGCGACATGCGCACGATCCTCGAAGCGCTCGCCGAGCACGCGACCAAGATCACCGACCCGCACGAGCTGACCGCCGCGGTGCGGCTCGCGCTGGGTCGCGCGATCACGCAGCAGTGGTTCCCCGGCACCGCCGACATGCAGGTGATGGGCCTCGACGCGAACCTCGAACGGGTGCTGTCGCAGGCGCTCTCGACCGGACCGAACCCGGGTCTCGAACCGGGTCTCGCGAACACGCTGCTCAGTGAAACGCAGAAGGCGATGATGCGTCAGCAAAACCTCGGCCTCGCGCCGGTGCTGCTCGTGCAGCACGCACTGCGGCCGATGCTCGCGCGCTTCCTGCGCCGCAGCCTGCCGCAGCTGAAGGTGCTGTCGTATGCGGAAGTGCCCGATACGCGCAACGTCAAGGTGGTGAACCTGATCGGCGCGCACGGCTGATACAGGCCGCTCGCTCGTGACTGTCGATACGACGCAAACCGGCGCTCCAGTGGGGCGCCGGTTTTTGTTTGCGCTTGCGATTCCGTCTGTCGTTGGATCGGTAAAAACGCCTTTGCGGGCCTCCGCAGGCGGTATGCCTGCCGTGTGTCCATCGCGCGAATTGCCCGCCTTTAACGGTCTTTATCCATCGATCGTCGCCCGACGCGTTTCGCAATAATTGATCGCAATGGGAAGCGGTGTATTGCCGGTCCGTCAGTCCGTATACCTCATCGGGGGTCCAGCTTGAACATTCGTAAATTTGTCGGTGCTACCAGTCGCGATGCGTTGCGTCTCGTTCGCGAAGCACTGGGCGCCGATGCGGTCGTGCTGTCGAATCGGACGATGGACGACGGCAGCGTCGAAATCGTCGCGCTCGCCGATAGCGATCTGGCCGCGATCACGCCGAAGGCGCGCGAAGGCGCGGCATCGACGGCGGCCCCGCGAGGCTTGTCCGCGGCGCCGATGAATCCGTATGCGAGTGCCATGCCGGACGTGTTTTCGTCGGTGTTCGGCGCGAGCCCGGAAGCGGGTGCCGAAGCGATGCCGGCGATCGAGCCTGCGAAGGCAGCCGCGGATTCGATGGGCGGCCCGGCGAACAGGACGGCGCTCAATTCTGCGCTCAATTCCGCAGTCGGCCAGGCGGCCGACATGCTGTCCGCGACTGAAGCAGCGCCGGCCTCGTTACCCGCCGGTTCGTCAGTTGGCCCGGCGATGCTGGGCGCGAGCGGCGCGTCCGCGGCCATCGCGACGAGCGCCGCGCCCGTCGCGAGCCAGCCCGCTGCCGCCGCGCCTTCCGGCGCGAGCGCCCGCGCCGCATCCACGCGCCTGTCGAAAGACATCCGCGCGGATCTGCTGAAGGCCGCCGGCGTGCCGGTACCGCCGGCCGTCGCAGCGAGCGAGGCCGCCGCGCCGCGCACGATGGCCGAATCGAATCCGTGGCTGATCGATCACGCGCGCCGCATCGCGGCCGAGCAGCAGCAACAGGACGGCCAATACAGCGCACGTCCCGCCGCGATGACGCCCGCCGTCGCGACCGCCAAAGGCCTCGGCAACGCGGTCGACGCGCGGCCGGTGATCGACACGCCCGACTGGGCGCGCGAAGCGGCCGAAGTCGCCGCGCGCCGCAGCGCGCAGAAGATCGCGCCGGCGTCCCCTAGCGACGAGGGCCGCACGCCGGCCGCCGTCGCCGAAGCGATCAAGGGGCGCATGGAGCAGGTCGTCCGGGACACCGTGATGAACGAGCTGTCGTCGATGCGCGACATGATGGAAGAGCAATTCGCGGGTCTGATGTGGGGCGATCGACAGCGCCGCAGTCCGGCACGCGCCGCGCTCACCAAGCATCTGTTCGCCGCGGGCTTTTCCGCGCAGCTCGTGCAGATGCTGGTCGACAACATGCCCGAAGCCGTCGACACGATGGACGGCGGCATGGACTGGGTGCGCTCGGTGCTCGAATCGAACCTGCCGGTGATGGAGAACGAAGACGCGCTGATGGAGCGCGGCGGCGTGTTCGCGCTGATGGGGCCGACCGGCGTCGGCAAGACGACCACCACCGCGAAGCTCGCCGCGCGCTGCGTGATGCGCTTCGGCGCGAGCAAGGTGGCGCTGCTGACCACCGACAGCTACCGCATCGGCGGTCATGAACAGCTGCGCATCTTCGGCAAGATTCTCGGTGTTTCCGTGCACGCGGTGAAGGACAGCGCCGATCTGCAACTCGCGCTCTCTGAATTGCGCAACAAGCACATCGTGCTGATCGACACGATCGGCATGAGCCAGCGCGACCGCCTCGTGTCCGAGCAGATCGCGATGCTGAGCCGCGCCGGCCAGCCGGTGCAGCGTCTGTTGCTGCTCAACGCAACGAGCCACGGCGACACGCTGAACGAAGTCGTGCAGGCTTATCAGCGTGCGCCGGACCAGCATCCGCTCGCCGGCTGCATCCTGACCAAGCTCGACGAAGCGACCAACCTCGGCGGCGTGCTGGATACGGTGATCCGCTACAAGCTGCCGGTGCATTACGTATCGACCGGACAGAAGGTGCCGGAGAACCTGTACGTCGCGACGAAGAAATTCCTGATCAAGAGCACCTTCTGCATTCCGCGCGACAACTCGCCGTTCGTGCCGCACGACGACGACATCCCTGCTTTGCTGTCCTCGCTTTCCGCACGTTCGACGGCCGAGCTGCACGAGGTTCGCTTTGGATAAGTTCGGTTCAGATCAAGCCGAAGGGTTACGGCGGTTGCTCGCGCGCGGCGGTGCGCGCGTGATCGCGCTGGCGGGTGCGTCGTCGCGCGTCGGCAATACGACAGCGGCGGTGAACCTCGCCGCGGCGCTCGCGCAGCAGGGCAAGGACGTGCTGGTGATCGACGAATGCGTCGGTGAGAACTCGGTGAGCGCAATGCTTGGCGGCTTGCGCGGCGCGGGCAACTTCGCGGCGGTGATGCGCGGCGACACGCCGGTCGACTTCGCCGCCGCGCGTCACCCGCTCGGCTTTTCGGTGCTGGCCGCGTCGCGCAACAACCGCGAGGGTCACACGGAGGCCGAACTCAGCGCGCTGCTCGGCGGCTCGGCCGACATCGTGCTGATCGACGCGCAGCTCGACGTCGAAGGGCATCTGTCGCCGCTCGCGAAGCAGGCGCACGACGTGATGATCGTCGCGCGCATGTCGGGCGAGGCGATCACCGACGCTTATGCGTGCATCAAGCGATTGCACTACGCGCACGCGATCGCGCAGTTGCGCGTGCTCGCCAATCACGTGCAAAGCGCCAACGACGCGCAAGCCGCGTTCGCGAAGCTCGCCGGCGTGGCCGGCCGTTACCTGACCGTCGCGTTGGAATGCGCCGGCTGCATCGCGGCCGACGTGCGCATGGCGCGGGCGCTCGAGCTGTCGCGCTGTGTGGTCGATGCGTTTCCGTCGACCCCGGCCGCGCGCGACTTCCGCCATCTCGCCGCCGAATTGCAGTACTGGCCGATGCGGCCAGCGATGTCGTCGCAAACGCCCTGGCGGGCGCCTGCGACAGTTACAGCGGCGCACCACGCCGACCAACCGTCCGCGCATCACGCTTAAAAGGCGTGCACGAAGGATAAGGGGAGCACGATGTACAACGCTCAGGGAAAGATTTCTCAGGCCGACGTTCTGACGAAATACGCACCGCTCGTGCGTCGACTCGGCTTGCAGCTTGTCGCAAAAATGCCGGCGAGCGTCGATCTCGACGACCTGATCCAGGCCGGCATGATCGGCTTGCTGGATGCCGCCGGCCGCTACAAGGAAGACCAGGGCGCACAGTTCGAGACCTATGCCAGCCAGCGGATTCGCGGCGCGATGCTCGACGAGCTGCGCAGCAACGACTGGTTGCCGCGCAGCCTGCGCCGCACGTCGCGCGAAGTGGAATCCGCGGTGCACAAGGTGGAGCAGAACCTGGGCCGCTCGGCGAGCGAGGCGGAAGTCGCCGAGCACCTGCAGATGCCGCTCGACGAATATCAGTCGATGCTGCAGGACCTGCACGGCAGCCAGCTGATCTACTACGAAGACTTCGACCGCTCCGCCGACGACGAGCCTTTTCTGGACCGCTACTGCGTCGATCATTCCGATCCGCTGTCGGCGCTGCTCGACGACAGCTTGCGCTCGGCGCTCATCGAAGCGATCGACCGCTTGCCGGAGCGTGAGAAGCTGCTGATGTCGCTGTACTACGAGCGCGGCATGAATCTGCGCGAGATCGGCGCGGTGATGGAAGTCAGCGAATCGCGCGTATGCCAGTTGCACAGCCAGGCGGTGGCACGCCTGCGCGCCCGGTTGCGCGAAATGGCCTGGGCGAACGCCGAAACGAACTGACGCGACCGCGGGGCAGGCCGGCGATCTTCAAGCGCTGCCGTTCAGATGCGGCGGTGCGGCGATGCCGATGCACGCCGGTGCCGCCCACCGTTGCTCAAGCGTCCGCCATCTCATGCTCGGCGGCGAGCGCGAGAAACGCCGAGCGCGACATGCCGCGCGCCTGCGCATACGCGTCGATCTCCTGCACCAGCACCTCGGGCAACGAGATATTGATGCGAACCGCCTTCTTCAACGCCGGAATATTGCGCGTTGTCACGAACCCCCATGTGAACCCCTCGAACTCGGGATTGCGCCGATGCTCGCCGAGCGTGAGCGGCTCGGGCAGCGGCAAGCCTTCGTCGAGCAAGGTTTCGAGATGCGATTCGATCGCCTCTTTCGCGTTCACATACGCTTGTTCGAGCGTGTCGCCCGCGGAGTAGCAGCCCGGGATATCGGGCACCACGACGCCGAACGCGTGCGTGTTGTCTCCGGGTTCGATGGCGATCGGAAAGATCAGATGCTTCATTTGAGCCCCGCCTGTTTCAGAATGCTGTTCAGAGTGCCGGCCGGCAAATCTTGTTTCGGATGGGGGAGGGTGACGAGCCCCCGCTTTCCCGCGTGCCTGAAATGATGATGACTGCCCGCTATGCGGACGAGCTGCCAGCCATTTGCTTGAATCAATTTGACGACCTCGGCACTGTTCATACCCTCCATTATACACACACCTACACAAAATCACTGGCAGACAAGATTTCGCCCGTCGATGCTCGGCCCCCCTCGAAGCCGCGGCGTCTGAGAAACCTCGAACGAAGTCATCATTTCAACGTGATGAGGTCGATTGGCGCCAGCTAGCCGAACGGCTAACGCGGCGTGGAATGCGGAGGAAAGTGGGTGAAAAAGCGGTGGCGAAAAATGAAAAGGCCCGTCATCGACGGGCCTTTTAATTCATTTCGGATATTGCCCGATTGCGGGCCGGACAGGCGGGCCGATCAAAGTCCCGAATAAGCCGGAACTCGTCCATCCGGCCCATACAGATTCGTCTTGCGCGGCACGTTGACTTGCAGCGCTTTTAGCGCGCGCTGGTTGTAGTCCATCCGCACGCGGATCAGCTCGCCGTTGTTGGTGTTGACGCGCCGAGCGCGATCCGCGGCTTTCTGCAGCAGCTTCCATTGCGTCGCGATGCGCGCGTCGGTGCTCGCCGCGAGTTCCATGCCGGACCAGCCGGTCGGAAAGCCGAGTTCGGTCAGGTGTGCGTCGCGCGCGGCTTCGAGCCTCGCGAGCACGCCGATCAGTTCGGTTTTCTTCTCGACGATCGCTGGCAACTGCTCCATTGGCGAGACCGCCGTCAGTGCTTTGGTTTCGAGAGTGAGGATCGAGGCGAACGCTTCGACGGTCGAATATTCTTCGATCAGGGTAGCAACCAGGGCGTCTTTCATGTCAACAACTCGCTACGCACACCGGCTCGCGAACGACGCGCGAACCGCGTTGGTCGAACGCCGCCCGGCAGATCACCGCGCGGCGCAATGCCGATCAGTTGCCGGTCGACGAGGTTTTGTTCTGCAACAGATCGCGCGCCGTCTGCAGTACGCCGTCGGCGATCTTGCCGGAGTCGATCTGCAGCGTGCCGTCCTTGATCGCCTGCTTGATCGACTCGACGTGCGCGGTGTCGATGTCGGCCGAGCCGGACGCCGCGAGGCTGCGCAGATGCTGCGACAGACCCGACAGGTTGACGCTCGTGTCGCCCGACGCGCTGCTCGCGGCTCGCGCGGCCGTGCCCGTCGCGCCCTGCGTGGCGCTGGTTGCCGGCGTGGCTTCGCCGCTCTGCTGTGAACGGGACAAAGCGTCTTTCAACGACGGCAGATTCGAAGAGGTGGTGGGATCGACTTTCACGATTGGCTTCCCTTACGATTTGATCCTGATAACGGCAACTGCTGATCAAAACTTTAGCGCAATCGCTCGACCCCCGGCCCGCCGGCAGGCGGCCATCTGCCCCTTTCAATACCCGTCTGTCTGCTCCGGCCACCGCGGCGCCAGCAGCTGCGACGGTGCTCGTTGCCACCAGTCCGCTCACATCTGGATCTCGACCGTGCCGCCGTCCTTGACGATGCCGGAGATGATCTGGCCATTTGCGGTTTTCACGCGCACCTGCTGACCCGGCGACGCGTTGTTCATCGCGCTGCCCTCGGACGAAATCGAGAAACCGTCGCCGGCTGCGACGACCCGTACGGTCTGGCCGAACACCACCGCCGACGCGCTCTTCAGCATGTCGCGGCGCAGCGGCATGCCGCCCGGGATCCGCACCAGCGAGACCGATCCGACCGCCTGCGACGGGTCGGTGACGATCGCCTGCGGCAGGCCGGTCAGGTCGCCTTCGCGCGCGACGAGGTCGGCGGCCGTGAGCACTTCGCCCGGCGCCATCGCGCGGGCGGCGAGGTAGTAGGTTGCATGCAGCGAGATGTGCGCCTGCAGATAAATGGTCCACGGCCGCTCGCCTGCGCAGCGCACGCCGACGGTGAGCCGCCCCCACAAGCGCCCGCCGCTCGGCATGAACGGTTCGAGCGACGTGCACGCTGCGAGGCCGCGCGCAAACGCGGACGCGACCGTGATGTCGACCTTGCCGGGCAGGCCGACGGCCTGCTGTTTCAGGAACGCGAGCGCGGCTGCATGAATCGCTTCCGGGTCCTGCTGGCCTGGCAGCGGCGCGGGTGCGGCAGCGGTCTGCGGCGTTCTCTGTGCAATGGCGGTGGACGTGTTGGCGGCTGGTTGGCGCGCGCCGGGCGACGTCGCGGGCGCTTTCACACTTGGCAGACGCGCCGGCTGGCCGACAGCGGCCGCGAGCGGCTTGCCATTCGCGCCGAACTCGGGCGGCTCGCCGCGTGCCGCGAGACTGTCGAAGCCATCGCCTTGCGGCGCATTGGCGGCGACCGCGCGCGAATTCGCGGCGCCGGCGGCCGGGCCCGCTTCGACATTCACGCGCGCGACGCCCGACGCTCCCGTGCTGGCAGCCGGAGGAATCGTCACGACGCCGTTGGCGTCCGGTTTGAAGTTGGTGCGAATGATGGCCGGCGCGGCGGCTGCGGGCTCGCCCGCGCCCGGAATGACGATCGCGCCGCTAGCGCTCGCCGCACGCCCGAACGTATCGGTGTCGCGCGACGCGGGTGCGCGGCCGAGCGACTGCGCGGTCGCCGCCGCGAGCGAAGCCGCCGACGCGCCGCGCTGCGCCGGCGTCTGAATCCGTTGCGCCAGATCGTTCAGCGCGGCGGGGTTGTTCTCGGCGGGCCCCGGAATCACGATCGGGCCAGCCGCATCCTGCGCCTTGGTCGTAGCCGGCAGCAACACGATGCCGCCCGCAACCCATACGGCGACGTTGATCACCACCCGCGTCAGGCAACGCGCAACGCACCGCGAGATAGAGCGCGGCAGCGGTTGCGCGAGCACACCCTCCGAACCATCGACATGCTCATCGGCCCCCGCACCACCCACGCGACGCCTCGTCGTGCCGCCCGCACGCTGCGGCAAGGTGTTGGTGGGCTGGTCCATCGCGGGTCTCCATCGAATGCCTCGGTACGCCTTGCATTCTAGTGAGCACCCCTTTCGCGCAAACGTTGAATAGAAGCCCCCTTTCCCGGTTATTCGTCCGATTGCCCCTTGCGCCCGGCCAATAAGATGCATCACATGCAAAAAGGCCTTCGCACCCACGGCGTGTCTTTCACGATGCGCACACGGGACGGCCTTGGAAACGTTCTCGGGAGATTCCGATGCTGGACAAACTCGATGCCGAATTCGCGTTCGGCCGGCAGGCGCTGGATGTACGCGCATACCGGCAGGAACTGTTGTCGTCGAATATCGCGAACGCCGACACGCCCGGCTACAAGGCGCGCGATATCGACTTCGCGTCGTCGCTCGCCGGCGCGCTGAAGAAAACGGGCCGCAGCACCGCCGGGCAGGGCGCGTCGAACAACACGACGCTCGCAATGGCGCAACCCGCCGGCGTGACGAGCGGCATGTCGATGAACACGACCGAGGCCGGCCACATGAGCGGCAAGGCCAGGCTGACCCCGACGGGCGGCAGCCCCGACGACTACGGCAACCTGCAATACCGCATGCCGCTGCAGCCGGCGCTCGACGGCAACACGGTCGACGTCGACGTCGAGCGTGTGCAGTTTGCCGACAACACGGTGCACTTCCAGTCGGGTATGACGGTCGTGTCGAACCAGATCAAGACGATGCTGTCGGCGATCACGTCGGGCTCGTCGTAAGCCGGGCACGAGTACGCCGCACGAGCAGGGCGCATAGCAGCTGAACACAGGCAGCATGCACGCACGAACAGAAACGCTACGGGACTTAACGTGAAGCCGGTGCGAACCGGCAGGAGAGGTCAGGAAACATGCCATCCCTGATGAATATTTTTGGTGTCGCGGGTTCCGCGATGTCGGCGCAGTCGGAGCGACTCAACGTGACGGCGTCGAACCTCGCCAACGCGGACAGTACGACGGGCCCCGACGGTCAGCCGTACAAGGCCAAGCAGGTCATATTCGCGGTGAACCCGATCGGCGGCGCGCGCACGCGCTCCGGCCAGCAGGTCGGCGGCGTGCGGGTGACCGGCGTGGTCGACGATCCGTCGCCAATGAAGACCGCGTACGACCCGGGCAATCCGGCCGCCGACGCGAACGGCTACGTGACGCTGCCCAACGTCGACCCGGTGCAGGAGATGGTCAACATGATCTCGGCCTCGCGCTCGTACCAGGCCAACGTCGAAACGCTGAACACGGCCAAAACCCTGATGCTGAAAACGCTCACGATCGGAACCTGAGGAGAGAGCCTTTGACCACCAACACCACGATCGGCAGCAACGGCACGACCGTTTCGCAGACGCTGCTCGACACGATGAACGGCACGAACAGCAGCTCGACGAACGGCACCTCGGGCACCTCGGCCTCGGACCTGCAGAACACCTTCCTGCAACTGCTTGTCGCGCAGCTGAAGAACCAGGACCCGACCAATCCGATGGACAGCTCGCAGATGACCTCGCAGCTTGCCCAGATCAGCACGGTGCAGGGCATCAGCAACCTCAATACCTCGCTGACCTCGCTGTCGACGCAGCTGTCGGCCAGCCAGCAGGCGCAGTCCGCGCTGCTGATCGGCTCGACCGTGCTCGCACCGGGCAACTCGGTCACGGTGTCGAGCGGCAAGGCGAACGAGTTCGGCGTCACGCTCGCGAATGCCGTGAGCGACCTGCAGATCGTCGTAAAGAACTCGGCCGGCACGATCGTCAACACGCTGGATCTCGGCAAGCAGTCGGCCGGCACGGTTCCGGTTGGCTGGACACCGACCGACACGGCAGGCAACACGCTGCCCGACGGCACTTACACGATTACCGCGACCGGCACGATCAACGGCCAGCAGGCGACGGCCACCACGCTCACCAGCGCGACGGTCCAAGGCATCGTCCAGCAGAGCAGCGGCACGCCGGGCCTCGTGCTGTCGAACGGCACGACGGTCGGCCTGACCAGCGTCGCCGCGATCCTGTAATCCGGATCCATCCAGTTACGACTTTCCAGATACGGAGTACGTCATGAGCTATCAAACAGGTTTGAGCGGTCTGTCGGCGTCGTCGAGCGATCTCGACGTGATCGGCAACAACATCGCCAACGCCAACACGGTCGGTTTCAAGAGCGGCACCGCGGAATTCGCCGACATGTACGCCAATTCGGTCGCGACCGCGACGAGCCAGCAGATCGGCATCGGTACGAAACTCTCCGAAGTGCAGCAGCAGTTCTCGCAAGGCACGATCACGACGACGAACCAGGCGCTGAACGTCGCGATCAACGGTAACGGCTTCTACCAGCTGTCGGACAACGGCACGCTGGTGTATTCGCGCAACGGCGTGTTCCAGCTCGACAAGAACGGCTACATCACGAACGCGCAGGGCTTGCAGCTGATGGGTTATGCGGCCAGTAGCTCGGGCATCATCAACACCGCGCAGACCGTGCCGCTGACCGTGCCGACCGCGAACATCGCGCCGCAGGCGACCACCTCGATCACCGCGGGCCTGAACCTGAACGCGCAGGGCGACATCATGCTCGGCGCGCCGATCGTGACGCCCGGCGCCGGGAACAGCGCAGGGCTGAGCACGACCGGCGCGACGATTACTAACGCGGCCGCGGGCAGCAACACGGACACGTACACGATTAACTTCACCGACCCGACCCACTATACGGTCACGGTCGGGGCCGGCACGCCCGGCGCCCCGCAGACCTTCACTGCGGGCACGGCGATCACGCTCGGCAACGGCGAGAGCATCACCTTCAGCGGTACGCCGACGGCGGGTGACAGCTATACGGTTGCGCCGAACCCAACCACGTTCAACCAGGCCAGCTCGACGACCTACAACTACTCGACGAGCACGACGGTCTACGATTCGCTGGGCGGCTCGCAGACCGTCAACATGTATTTCGCGAAGACGGGCTCGGGCACGTGGAACGTGTACGCGGGCCCGTCGAACGGCACCGCTTCGCTGATCGGCACCGCGAACTTCAATTCGTCGGGCACGCTGGTCAGCACGACCGACGCGACGACCGGCCTCGCGACCGCGACGCTCGGCGCGTTCACCATGTCGCTGCCGAACACCGACGGTTCGAGCACGCCGCAGAGCGTCACGCTGAACATGGCTGGCACCACGCAGTACGGCGGCAAGAACGGCGTGAACAGCCTGTCCACCAACGGCTACGCGGCGGGCCAGCTGACCAGCTTCACGGTCGGTGCCGACGGCACGCTGACCGGCAACTACTCGAACGGCCAGACCGCGGCGCTCGGCCAGATCGTGCTCGCGAACTTCGCGAACCAGAACGGTCTCGTCAACCTCGGCAACAACGAGTACGGCCAGACGTCGGCCTCCGGCGTCGCGCAGATCTCGACGCCGGGTTCGACCAATCACGGCGTGCTGCAAGGCGGCGCGGTCGAGAACTCGAACGTCGATCTGACGAGCGAGCTGGTCAACCTGATCACCGCGCAGCGCAACTATCAGGCGAACGCGCAGACGATCAAGACCCAGCAGGCCGTCGACCAGACCCTGATCAACCTGTAAGCCAACGGGACCTCTTCATGGATCGGCTGATCTACACCGCGATGTCGGGCAGCGCGCAAGCGCTCGAACAGCAGGCGATCGTCGCGAACAACCTCGCGAACGCGTCGACCACGGGCTTTCGCGCGCAGCTCGAAACCTACCGCGCCGTGCCGATGTCGTTCGGCGACGGCAGCACGATCAACGACAACACGACCCGCACCTTCGTGCTGTCGTCGACACCGGGCGCCGACTACACGCCGGGGCCGATCCAGCAGACCGGCAATCCGCTCGACGTCGCGATTCAGGGGGCCGGCTGGCTGTCGGTGCAGACCGCCGACGGCAACGAGGCCTACACGCGCGCGGGCAATCTGCACATCGACGAAAACGGCCAGCTCGTGAACGCGACCAATCAGGTCGTGCTCGGCAACGGCGGGCCGGTATCGGTGCCGCCGGGCGCGCAGATCACGATCGGCAAGGACGGCACGGTGACGGCATTGACGCCGGGCGATCCGCCCACCGCGGTCGTCACCATCGATCAGCTGAAGCTCGTCAATCCCGATCCGCAGTCGATCACGCGCGGCGATGACGGTCTGTTTCGCACCGCCGACGGCAACCCCGCCGACGCCGATCCGACCGTGACGCTCGCGCCGGCGTCGCTCGAAGGCAGCAACGTGAATCCGGTGAGCGCGATGGTCTCGATGATCACCAACGCGCGCCAGTTCCAGATGCAGACGCAGTTGCTGCAAAACGCCGACAAGAACGATCAGTCCGCCAACCAGATTCTCAGCTTCAGCTAACGGATTGCCACGGGGTGCCCTACGAGGCTCGCCCCGAGACCAGGAGAACCATAAGTGAACCGCTCACTCTATATCGCCGCCACCGGCATGAATGCGCAACAGGCGCAGATGGACGTGATCTCGAACAACCTCGCGAACGTCAGCACCAACGGCTTCAAGGGCTCGCGCGCGGTGTTCGAGGATCTGCTGTATCAGACCATCCGCCAGCCGGGTGCGAACTCGACGCAGCAAACCGAGCTGCCGTCCGGCATTCAGCTCGGCACCGGCGTGCAACAGGTCGCGACCGAGCGTCTGTACACGCAGGGCAACCTGCAGCAGACCGGCAACTCGAAGGACGTCGCGATCAACGGCGCGGGCTTCTTCCAGGTGCAGATGCCCGACGGCCAGACGGCCTACACGCGCGACGGCTCGTTCCAGACCAACGCGCAGGGTCAGCTCGTCACGGCGAGCGGCTACCAGGTGATTCCGGCGATCACGATTCCCGCCAACGCGACCTCGCTGACGATCGGCAGCGACGGCGCGGTGTCGATCACCGTGGCCGGATCGAGCAATACGCAGCAGCTCGGCACGATGCAGCTCGCGACCTTCATCAACCCGGCCGGCCTCGACTCGAAGGGCGAGAACCTGTTCGCGGAGACGGCGTCCTCGGGCGCGCCGAACGTGGCGCAACCGGGTCTGAACGGCGCGGGCACGCTCAACCAGGGTTACGTGGAAGCGTCGAACGTGAACGTCGTGCAGGAGCTGGTGAACATGATCCAGACGCAGCGCGCGTACGAAATCAACAGCAAGGCCGTGACGACCTCCGACCAGATGCTGCAGACCTTGAGCCAGATGCCGGTTTGAGGACTGGAAATTTAAGGCGGTAAACGATGATGTCGCATTCCACTCGCACTCCGGTTCATTCGCGCACGGCCGTCGCGCTCGTGCAGCTCACGCTGCTCGCCGCGCTCGGCGGCTGCGCGCTCGTGCCGAAGCAACCGATCATCCAGCAGCCGATGACCGCGCTGCCGCCGGTGCCGCCGCAGGCACAGGCGCCGGGCTCGATCTACAACCCGGGCTTCGCGGGCCGTCCGCTATTCGAAGATCAGCGGCCGCGCAACGTGGGCGACATCATCACGATCGTCATCGCCGAGAACATCAACGCAACGAAGAACTCGGGCGCGAATGCGAGTCGCAATGGCAGCACGAACTTGAGCGTGCCGACCGCGGGCTTTCTCAGCGGGCTGTTCGCCAAGACCAACCTGAGCGCAAGCGGCGCCAACGGTTTTGCCGGTACTGGCGGCGCGAACGCGTCGAACACGTTCAACGGCACGATCACCGTGACTGTGACCGGCGTGCAGGCCAACGGCAATCTGATCGTGAGCGGCGAGAAACAGATGATGATCAATCAGGGCAACGAGTTCGTGCGCTTTTCGGGTGTCGTCAACCCCAACACGATTTCGAGCCTGAATGCCGTGTACTCGACCCAGGTCGCCGACGCGAAGATCGAATACTCCGCGAAGGGCTACATCAACGAAGCGGAGACCATGGGCTGGCTGCAGCGGTTCTTCCTCAACGTGGCGCCGTGGTGATCATGGGTACTGTTTTCAACACGCTGTCGCGCGCGGGCCGCGCACTGATGTTCGTCGTGCTCGCCTGCGCGGCGCTGCCGGCCGCGACGCCCGCGCATGCCGAGCGCCTGAAGGACCTCGCGCAAATCCAGGGCGTGCGCGACAACCCGCTGATCGGCTACGGCCTCGTGGTCGGCCTCGACGGCACCGGCGACCAGACCACGCAGACGCCGTTCACGACGCAGACGCTCGCGAACATGCTCGCGAACCTCGGCATCTCGATCAACAACCAGGCGGCCGGCTCGAGCAACTCGCAGTCGTCGCTGTCGAACATCCAGTTGAAGAACGTCGCCGCCGTGATGGTGACCGCGGTGCTGCCGCCGTTCGCGCGGCCGGGCGAAGCGATCGACATCACCGTGTCGTCGCTCGGCAATGCGAAGAGCCTGCGCGGCGGCACGCTGCTGCTCACGCCCCTCAAGGGCGCCGACGGCCAGGTGTATGCGCTCGGCCAGGGCAACGTCGCCGTGGGCGGCGCGGGCGCGAGCGCGAACGGCAGCAAGGTGCAGGTCAACCAGTTGGCCGCGGGGCGCGTCACCGGCGGCGCGATCGTAGAGCGCGCGGTGCCGACCGCGGTGTCGCAGGCGGGCATGATGCAGCTCGACCTGAACGACATGGACTACGACACCACGCAGCGCGTGGTCGCGGCGATCGACAACGCGTTCGGCAGCGGCACCGCGACCGCGCTCGACGGCCGCACCATCCAGCTGCGCGCGCCGGCCGATCCGCAGCAGCAGGTGTCGTTCATGGCGCAATTGCAGAACCTCGAAGTGCGCCCCGGGCAGGCGGCCGCGAAGGTGATCCTGAACGCGCGCACCGGCTCGATCGTGATGAACCAGATGGTCACGCTGCAAAGCTGCGCGGTCGCGCACGGCAATCTGTCGGTCGTGATCAATACGCAGCCGGTGGTGAGCCAGCCGGGCGCGTTCTCGAACGGCCGCACGGTGGTCGCGCAGCAGTCGCAGATCCAGATGAAGCAGGACAACGGCTCGCTGAAACTCGTGAACGCCGGAGCGAACCTCGCCGAAGTGGTGAAGGCGCTCAACGCGCTCGGCGCGACGCCCGCGGATCTGATGTCGATCCTGCAAGCCATGAAAGCAGCCGGTGCCTTGCGCGCCGAGCTTGAAATCATCTAAGGAGCACACGAGATGAATTCCGATCCGACCAATGGCATCAACTCCGCCGGCGACCTGACCAGCCGGTTTGCGCTCGACGTCCAAGGCTTCGGCGCACTGAGCGCGCAGGCCAAGGCTTCGCCGCAAGCCGGCATGAAGATGGCCGCGCAGCAGTTCGACGCCGTGTTCACGCAGATGATGTTGAAGAGCATGCGCGATGCGACGCCGCAGGACAGCCCGTTCGATTCGCACGACACGGCGACCTTCACGTCGATGATGGACCAGCAGATGGCGCAACAGCTGTCCAAGCGAGGCATCGGCGTCGCCGACGCGATGCTCAAGCAGTTGATGCGCAACCAGGGCATGCAGGTGGGTGGCGCGAACGGCGCGGGCGCGGCGGGTGGTCTCGCCGGCATGGCCAACGCGCTCGGCGGCGGCGTCGGCGGCGTCGGCGGCGTCGGCGGCGGCGGCGACGAAGGCCAGAGCGCCGCGCTCAACGCGCTCGCGCGCGCGTACGGCAACGCCCAAGCCAACGGCCAGCTCGCGCTGGGCCGCGGCTACTCGGCCAATAGCGCGCTGACGCCGCCGACGCGCGGCGACGGCAGCTCGCCGAAGGTCGATGCGTTCGTCGACAAGCTCGCCGCGCCGGCGCAGGCCGCGAGCGCGGCGACCGGCATTCCGGCGCGCTTCATCATCGGTCAGGCCGCGCTCGAATCGGGCTGGGGCAAGAGCGAGATCAAGAAGGCCGATGGCTCGACCAGCCACAACGTGTTCGGCATCAAGGCGGGCAACGACTGGACCGGCAAGACCGTGTCGACGGCCACGACCGAATACGTGAACGGCAAGCCGCATCGCACGGTCGAGAAATTCCGCGCGTACGACTCGTACGAGGAAGCGATGACCGATTACGCGCGCCTGTTGAAGAACAATCCGCGTTACGCACAGGTGCTCAATTCGTCGCGCGACGTGAACGGTTTCGCGAACGGCATGCAGCGCGCCGGTTATGCGACCGACCCGCATTACGCGAAAAAGCTGCTGTCAATCATGCAGAAAATGGGCTGATTGAACGCCGGAAATGGGGCGGATACGCTTTTAACGTTTGCGCGAACTTTTCCGGCGAATATTTAAATTGAGCCCCTAAATTTTGGCTCCATGCTGCCGCTAACGAGTTAGACCCGATACCGGAACAGCGCTGCAAGGTCCGGTCGAACGCGTGTGCTGCGGCTTTGCATGAAGACCCTCAGAGTCGATGGCTAGGCCCTGGCACGTGCCCGCAAGAACATGCTTACCGGCAAGCCCATGGATATGAACCAGTCGAACGGCCTGATTGACACGAACGGTCAGCCGCACGTCCCGCAAGACGAGAGCCCTTCCGATTTCGGCCGCCGCAATCCGCTGGAAATCGGCGTGCAGCTGCGCAATATCGTCAATCGCGGCGATTTCCTCACGGTCGAATATGCGGGCGGCCAGCTCGTCACGCGCCTGCTCGATGTCGACGTGCGCGAGCGCACCTTCACCTTCGATTGGGGCGCGCTCCCCGAGCAGAACAAGGGGCTGCTCAGCGCCCCGCGTTGCCAGTTCCACGCGTCGCCCGACGGCGTGCGCGTCGAGTTCGCGACGCCGACGCCGCGCGAGACGCGCTTCGAAGGAATGCCGGCGTTCGAGGCCGACTTCCCCGAGGTGCTGTTCTACGTGCAGCGCCGCGAATACTTCCGCGTCGCCGCGCCGATTCTCGACCCGTTCATGTGTACGGGCCGTCTGCCCGACGGCGACACGTTCCGCTTCGAGGTGCACGACCTGTCGCTCGGCGGCGTCGGCATGCGCACGGCCGACCTGCGCGTTGCCGAACTGCCGATGGGCGCCCGCCTGATGGACTGCGAGCTCACGCTGGGCGCGCTCGGCCGTCTGTCGCTCGATTTGCAGCTCGTGTCGCATCGCTCGCTCGCGATGCCGAACGGCACGCAGCGCTATCAGCTCGGCTTCCGTTTCCTGTCGCTGCCGGGCAGCGCGGAAAACACGCTGCAGCGGCTGATCACCCAGCTCGAAATGAAGCGCCGCTCGCTCGCGCGCTGAGCCGCGAGCCGAACGCGCGGCGGCCGTGCGCGAGACGCGCGGCACCGCGCGAACGTTTTTTGGCCGGCGAAGCAAACGTTGCACAAGCAGTGGACGCAATCGCGCGGCAACATCGCGGCGAGCGCAAACGAGGTGGAATGGCCCTCAATTTTTCGCACCACGGGCCGTTAAAGAGGATGTTCCACTAACACGGTGGCATGTCTGCGATGCCGCCCTTCAGGATGACGCATGTCCAGCAATCTGTTGAATATCGGCCTTAGCGGACTCAACGCGGCCCAATGGGGTTTGACGACGACTGGTGAGAACATCAGCAATGCGTCGACGCCCGGCTATACGATGGAAACTCCGGTGTATTCGGAGGTGGGCGGCAACTATACGGGCTCCGGCTACATGCCGATGGGCGTCTCCACCGACACCATAACGCGCGCGTATAGCCAGTACCTGACGACCGAGCTCAACAACGCGCAGTCGTGGAGCAGCTCGCTCAGCACGTACAACACGATGATCAGCCAGCTCAACAACCTCGTCGGCAGTCCGACTGGGGGGATCGCGAGCGCGATCAGCGGTTACTTCACGGGGCTGCAGAACGTCGCCAACGACGCGTCGAGCGTGGCGACGCGACAAACCGCGATCAGCGACGCACAGACGCTCGCGAACCAGATCAACGCGGCTGGCCAGCAATACGACCAGTTGCGCGCGAGCGTCAACACGCAGATGAGCGACGCGGTCACGAAGATCAACACCTTCACGGCGCAGATCGCGTCGCTGAATACGCAGATCACGCAGGCGAGCAGCCAGGGCCAACCGCCGAACCAGCTGCTCGACCAACGCGACCTGGCGGTGTCGAACCTATCGCAGCTGATCGGCGTGTCGGTCGTGCAGGACAACGGCAGCTATAGCCTGTTCATGTCGAACGGACAGCCGCTCGTGCTGGCCGGCAACAGCTTCAACCTCGGCACGGCGACTTCGTCGGCCGATCCGACCGAGCTGTCGGTCCAGTATCTCGGCCAGGTTGGCGCGAAGCCCACCCCGACTCCGCAGACGCTGTCCGACAGCAGCGTGTCCGGCGGCACGCTGGGCGGCCTGGTGCAATTCCGCTCGCAAACGCTCGATCCGGCCGAGGCGCAACTCGGTGCGATCGCGACCAGCTTCGCCGCGCAGGTCAATGCGCAGAACGAACTCGGCCTGACGCTGAACGGCACCGCGGGCGGCGCGCTGTTCACCGTCGGCTCGCCGACCGTGTACGCGAACTCGCAGAACAGCGGCACCGCGACGCTCGGCGTCTCGTTCGCCAACGCGAGCCAGCCGACCACGGGCGACTACACGCTGTCGTACAACGGCAGCGCCTACACGCTGACCGACAACCAGACGGGCAGCATCGTCGGTTCGGCGGCGGCCCTGACCAACCCGATCGGCGGCCTGCAGTTCTCGGTCGCGAGCGGCACGATGAACGCCGGCGACTCGTTCACTGTCGAGCCGACCCGCGGCGCGCTGAACGGCTTCGCGCTGACCACCACGGCGGGCTCGGCGATCGCGGCCGCGGCGCCGGTGCTCGCGTCGGCGTCGACGTCGAACACCGGCAGCGCGACGATTACGCAAGGTACGGTATCGGCCGGCTACAGCGCGCCGACCAGCGCGTCGAAGATCATCTACACCGCGGGCACCGGCCTCACCGGTTTCCCGATCGGCTCGGTGGTGACGGTCGCCGGCTCGCCGTCCACGTCGTACACGATCAACACGGCAGCGGACGCAGTGCCGTACTCGCCGAATTCGGGCGCGACGCTGACCATCACCAACCCGACCAACTCGACGAACGCGGGCGTGATGAACAACGTGACGGTCACGATCAGCGGCACGCCAGCCAACGGCGACTCGTTCACGATCGGACCGAACACCGGCGCGACCAACGACGGCCGCAACGCGCAACTCTTGTCGAACCTGACGAAGGCACAGGTGCTCGCGGGCGGCACCGCGACCCTGACGAGCGCGTACGCGAGCTACGTCAACAACATCGGCAACCAGGCCACGCAGATCCAGGCGATGGCGACGACGCAAACCTCGCTCGTCACGCAGATCACGTCGGCGCAGCAGTCGGTGTCGGGCGTCAATATCAATGAGGAAGCGGCTAACCTGCTTCAATACCAGCAGCTCTATCAGGCTAACAGCAAGGTCATCCAGACGGCGCAGACGCTGTTCCAGACTTTGCTTGGCATCTTTTCGTAAGGCGTTGAACCATGCGAATTTCTTCCCAGCAGTACTTCAGCATGAACGTCGCGAACATGAGCAATCAGCAGGCTCAGTTGTCGCAGATCTATCAGGAAATTTCGAGCGGCCAGAGCCTCACCACGCCCGCCGACAATCCGCTCGGCGCCGCGCAGGCCGTGCAGCTCAGCTCGACGGCGGCCGCGCTGTCGCAGTACACGACGAACCAGACCGCGGCGCTCACGTCGTTGCAGGCCGAGGACTCGACGCTGTCCACCGTCATCACGACGTTGCAAAGCGCGAACACGCTGGGCCTGCGCGCCGGCAACGGCGCTTTGAACGACGCCGACCGCACGGCGATCGCCGCGCAGCTGACCACGCTGCGCGACCAGCTCCTCACCTACGCGAATGCGACCGACGGCTCCGGAAATGCGCTGTTCGCCGGCTTCCAGAATTCGACCCAGGCCTTCACGACCGATGCGGCCGGCAACGTCACCTATACGGGCGACACCGGCTCGCGCACCGTGCAGGTCACCGATAGCAACGCGGTCGCGACCGGCGACAATGGGCTGGCGGTGTTCATGAGCGTCGGCGCGACCAACGCGCAGTCGATCGCCTCGGGCAATTCGGCCAATACGGGCAGCGGCGTGATCGGCGCGGTGTCGGTCAACGATCCGACCAACGCGGGGAATGCGGACGCCTACCAGATCCAGTTCAGCGGCAGCGGCAGCTCGCTCACGTACACGATCACCGACACGACCACCAACGCCCCGGTTGCTACGGCCCAGCCATACACGTCAGGCTCGGACATCACGATCGCCGGCCAAAAGGTCCAGATCACAGGCACACCGGCCGCCAACGACACATTCACCGTGCAGCCGGCCAACCAGGCGGGCACCAACGTATTCGCGAACCTGAACGCGATGATCACCGCGCTCCAGCAGCCGGTGAACGGCAACCCCGCGGCCGCGGCGACGCTGCAGAACGCGTTGAACACGGGCCTGTCGCAGCTCGGCAACACGCTGGACAACATCACCGCGGTGCAGGCATCGGTGGGCGGCCGCGAGCAGGAAGTCAAGGCGCTGCAAACGGTCACGCAGACCAACTCGCTGCAAACGCAAAGCAATCTCGCGGACCTGACGCAGACCGACATGGTCTCGACGATCAGCAAGTACACGATGCAGCAGGCGGCCTTGCAGGCTTCGCAGCAAGCGTTCGTGCAAATCCAGAACATGTCGCTGTTCCAGTACATCAACAACTGATGCCGCTTCGGCGGCGCAATAAAAAAAACCGGCGCGATGAACTCGAGCCGGTTTTTTTTATGTCCGGGATTTTCCGGGTTATTTCAGCGCCGCCGCGACCCGTCCCATCTCATCGATGCCGCTATCGAACAGCCGCACGAAGAACGGGATCATGTTCGGCAGCATCAGTTGCACGAGCAGCAGACCGACCAGCATCGTCAGCGAAAAGCCGATCTGGAAAACGCCGATCTGCGGCGCCGCGCGATTGAGAATGCCGAGCGCCAGGTTGGCGATCAGCAGCGCGACGACGACCGGCAACGACAGCAGCAGCCCCGCCGAAAAGATCGAGCTGCCCCAGTTCGCCAGCGTCTGCCAGCCGTGCGGCGCGAGCAGGTTGGCCGACACCGGCACCGACTGGAACGTCGTGACGAGCGCGGCGATCATCTGCAGATGACCATCGACGGCGAGAAACGCCAGCGTCGCGATCGTCGTCATATAGCGCGAGATCACGACGCCCGAGCCGGTCGCCTGCTGGTCGAAGAAGGTCGCGAAGCCGAGACCCATGCCGAGGCCGATGAAGTAGCCGGTTGCGTCGATCGCCTGGAACACGATCTGCATCGTCACGCCGAGCGCGACGCCGATCAGGAACTGGTTGGCGAGAATCCACACGCCGTCCGCCGAAAACACGGTGACCTGCGGCAGCGCGCCGATCGTCGGCGCGACGATGATCGTCGTGAACGCGGCGAGGCCGATTTTCACGCGCGAGGGCAGCGACGTATTTCCGAACACCGGCGCGGTCGCGATCAGCGCGGCGATGCGCGCGAACGGCCACAGGAACGCGGTCAGCCAGACGTTCAGTTGCGCGTAGGTGACCGTGAACATGGAGCGGGGAGGGCGGACGTGCGAGCGGCGCTCAGTTGACGAGCGTCGGAATGCTGGTGAGCGTGTGGCGCAGATAGTCGAGCATCGTGGTCAGCATCCACGGACCGACGATCACCAGCGTGGCCGCGATCGCGAGCAGCTTCGGGATGAACGACAGCGTGCTCTCGTTGATCTGCGTGGCCGCCTGAAACAGGCTCACGACCAGACCGACGACGAGCGCGACGAGCAGCAGCGGGGCGGCCATCATGAGGCCGATGTACATGGCGTGGTGGGCCAGCGTCATGACTGCTTCGGGTGTCATCGTGGGTACCTCAAGAACGAGGAGTCGAAAATAATCAGACGAAGCTCTGCGCGAGCGAGCCGAGCAGCAACTGCCAGCCATCGACGAGCACGAACAGCATCAGCTTGAACGGCAGCGAGATCGTCGCCGGCGACACCATCATCATACCCATCGACATCAGCACGCTCGCGACCACCATGTCGATGATCAGGAACGGAATGAAAATCGTGAAGCCGATCGTGAAGCCGGTTTTCAACTCGCTCGTCACGAACGACGGCACCAGCAGCGACAGCGGCACGTCTTCGGGCCCCTGCATCGGCGCCGCGTGCGAGATGCGCGCGAACAGAGCGAGGTCGCTTTCGCGGGTCTGACGCAGCATGAAGGTCTTGAACGGCGCGACGCCGCGCGAGACCGCCTGGTCCATCGGCAGCGTGCCTTCCGAAAACGGCTTGTAGCCTTCGTTATAGGCCTTATCGAGCACCGGCGACATCACGAAAAACGTCAGAAACAGCGCAAGACCGACGAGCACCTGGTTCGGCGGAGTCGTGGTCGTGCCGAGCGCCTGGCGCAGCAGCGACAACACGATCACGATGCGCGTGAAGCTCGTCATCATCAGCACCATCGCGGGCAGGAACGACAGCATCGTGAGCAGCAGCATCGTCTGCACGCTCAGCGAGTAGGTCGTGCCGCCGTTCGGGCCGGGGCTCGTCGTGAAGGCCGGCAGGCCGGCGGTTTGCGCGAACGACAGCGTCGGCAGCGCGACCAGCAGTGCCGGCAGCGCGAGTCGAAGCGCTGCGGGGAGCGCGCGCGCCGCACCGCGCATTAGCGTGAAGAAACAACCTGACTGCCTGAAACTGACCTGCATTACCGATCCCCGCCGCGGTGCGCGTTGAAACGTTTGCCCACTTCGCCCTTCAGGGCGTCGCGAAAGCGTTGACCAAAGGTGCCGGAAAGCGGCGCGGCCGAAGGGACAACCGTATCGGCTGCGACGGAACCCGCCGGCATCGTATGCAGCAGCCGCACGTTGCCGGGCGCGGCGCCGAGCACGAGCCACGTATCGCCGATCTCAACGACCGCGACGCGCTCCTTGCCGCCGAGCGAAGCGCCGCCGACCGTCTTCACGAGGCCGCCGCGCTGGCCCGGTTGCAGGCCGAAGCGTCGCGCGAGCCATGCGCAGCCGAACACGAGGCCGATCACGACCGCGAGCCCGACGAAGGTTTGCAGCACCGCGCCGACGCCGAGCGCCGGCACCGCGCTACCCGCGCCGACACCCGAGGCGATCTTCGCGGCGTTGTTGACCGCGTTCATGTCGGCGGCGTGCGCGACGCTGGACGCGATGAGCGCCGCGAGCAACACGCCGCGACCTGCCAAACGTTTCATCGATTGAGTTTCCGGATGCGTTCGGACGGCGTGATGATGTCGGTCAGCCGGATACCGAACTTGTCGTTGACGACCACCACTTCGCCCTGCGCGATCAGACAGCCGTTGACGAGCACGTCCATCGGCTCGCCCGCCATGCCGTCGAGCTCGACGACCGAGCCCTGTGCGAGCTGCAGCAGATTGCGGATCGCGATCTTGGTGCGGCCGAGCTCGACCGTCATCTGGACGGGGATGTCCAGGATCATGTCGATATCGTTGTGCGTCGTGGTCGGTTCGACCTTCGACAGCGGCTGGAACACACCGGCCGCGGCCGGGTTGACCTCGGCGTTGCCGTTCTGCTCGGCGAGCGCGCTGGCCCAGTCGTCCATCGCCGCGTCGTCTTCCGCGGCGGACAGCGCGCCGGCGGCGAGTTGCTCGGCGGCCTCGAGATCGCTCTCGGGCTTTGCGTTCAGGTCACTCATATCCACCTTCCTTCATCGTGTCGGCTGCGCTGATCATCTTCTGGACCCGCAACGCGTACTGACCATTGAAAATTCCGTAGCCGCATTCCATCACCGGCACGCCGTCGACTTTCGCAGTGATGTGCTCGGGGATGTTGATCGGCAGAACATCGCCTTTGCGCATGTTCAGGATCTGTTCGAACGTGACCGGCACCTGCGCGAGGTCGGCGGTCAGCTGCACTTCGGCAGCCTGCACCTGCTGCGACAGCACGCGCACCCAGCGGCGGTCGACGTCCATCGCTTCGCCCTGGATCGGCGAGGACAGCACGTCGCGGATCGGCTCGATCATCGAGTAGGGCATGCAGATGTGCAGCGTGCCGCCCGTCGAGCCGAACTCGATCGAGAACTGCGTGACGATGACGATTTCGTTCGGCGTCGCGACGTTGGCGAACTGCGTGTGCATTTCCGAGCGCACGTATTCGAACTGCAGCGGGCGCACGCTCTTCCATGACGCGGTGTAGTGCTCGAACGTCAGATTGAGCAGCTTCGTGATGATGCGCTGCTCGGTCTGCGTGAAATCGCGTCCTTCGACGCGCGTATGAAAACGCCCGTCGCCGCCGAACAGGTTATCGACCACGAAGAACACGAGGTTCGGATCGAACACGAACAGCGACGTGCCGCGCAGCGGCTTCACGTGGACCAGGTTCAGGTTGGTCGGGATCGGCAGATTGCGCGTGAATTCGCTGTACTTCTGCACCTTCACCGGGCCGACGGAGATTTCCGCCGAGCGCCGCATGAAGTTGAAAATGCCGACGCGCAACAGGCGCGCGAAGCGGTCGTTGATGATTTCGAGGCCCGGCATCCGGCCACGGACGATGCGTTCCTGCGTCGCGATGTTGTACGGGCGTACGCCCGTGCGATCGTTTTGCTCGGATTCCGTGTCGGATTCGCCGGTGACGCCCTTCAGAAGGGCATCGACCTCCTCCTGGGACATGAACTCTTCGTGGCTCATTGCTTTTCCTCGTGCGTCCCGTGGCGATTGATGATGGCAGCGCTGGACAAGGTCACGTCACTGCACGACGAACTCGGTGAACAGCACGTCCTGCACGCGGATCGGTGCGGCGCCCCGCTCGGTCGGCTCGGTGATCAGCGTCTTTAGCTCTTCGGCGAGCGCGCGCTTGCCTTCGAGCGGCGCGAGTTCTTCGGGGTGCTTGTTCGACAGCGCGAGCAGGATGCGGCTGCGCACTTCCGGCATGTGATCGGTGAGCGCCTGCTGGGTGCCGGCGTCGCCGAGCTTCAGCGTGAGGCCGATGCGCAGGAAGTGTTGCTGGCCGTCGTCCGATTGCAGGTTGACGGTCATCGATTCGAGCGGGAAGAACAGCGGCGCGGCGGACAGCGCCGGCGCGGCTTCGGCCGAAACGGCGACGGGTGCGCGCTTCGACATGAAGAACCACATGCCGGCACCGGCAGCGCCCGCTGCGATCAGCGCAATGAGGACGATCAGGATGATGCGCTTCATGGGGCCCGGCGAGGCGGGCGCGGCTTGTTGCGGGGCGGTCGTGGTTGCCATTTGGTTTGCCAGCCTGGTGCTGGCGTAGTAAGGGTTAGGGTGATTGTTGTTGATTTGCCTGCGGCGCTATGGGTCGAAAAGAAGGGCTATTTCTGGCTATTTCTGGCTGTTTCTAGTTTTTGGTTGTTTTTCTTGGCTTTGTTCTTTGTTTTGTTGGCCTTTCCTTGCTTTGTTATCGGTCTATTAGCGTTGCCCCTGTGCGGGGCGGCACCTACTTTCTTTGCTGCTGCAAAGAAAGTAGGCAAAGAAGACAGCTTTAAACCGCTAGCTCTTAAGCGGGTCCCTCGGTGTGCGTGAGGTAGTGGTGCATCTGGAATCCGTGCTCTCGCACATTCCGCGCTAGTGACAAGGCAGTCATTCTTCCGGCGGCGTCATGCGCGCCGAAGCCCCGCTCCAAAATCACCGGTTGTTTCAGCGCATCGCCGAGGCGCAGCCAACGGCCCCGCTGCGCGGGCCAAACCATTGGTTTCCCAGGCAGACTCGTCCGCGACGCACGTAGTGCGGAGTGGGAAGGATGATGCTTTGTCACGAACGGGGAATGTGCGGGGGCACGGATTCCAGATGCACCACTACCCCTGCCAAGCCAGGGGACCCGCTTATGAGCTTGCGGTTTGAGCTGTCTTCTTTGCCTACTTTCTTTGCAGCAGCAAAGAAAGTAGGTGCCGCCCCGCACAGGGGCAACGCCAATAGACCGATAACAAAGCAAGGAAAGGCCAAGAAAGCCAGAACAACGAAAAAGAAGCGCCCGCCTCGCTCTAGGCAAACGTATCGACTAATCCAACCTGCTGCCGCACGGCAACATTAGCGATGGCATCGCTGGAGTCCCCCGAGCCGTCCCCTGCAAGGGAGCCACCACTACCACCACCGCCTCCCTTCCCATTCCCCCCACCCGCGCCAGCGCTCTGCTGCTGCTGTTGCCCGCTCTGCCGGGCAAACCCATCACTCACACTGGCACTGCCAAGCCCAATCCCATTGGACTCCATCGCCTCGCGAAGCTTCGGCAACGCCGCCTCCACTGCCTCCCGCACCGACTGGTGTTCCGACACGAACAGCGCATGCGCATGGTTATCCGCCACCTGCAACACGACCTGCAACGGCCCCAGATCCTTCGGATTGAGCGTCAGCTCAGCACTCTGCGAATGCGCATTCGACAAGAACACCACCTTCTGGCTCAGCGCTTCTTCCCACGCGCTCGTGCCGACCTGCGGTGTCAACGCGTTCGCGGCTGCGGCAGCACTCGCGTTGCCGGTGGTCTGCACCGCCGCCGTCGTGCTGGCGGCGTTCGCTGCCGCTTGCGCCGCGGCCAGCGCGGTGTTCGCCGCCTCGGACGCGCTGCGCGCCGAGGCAACGTTGTCCGCCTGACCGTTCGTCGCGGCCGCGGCACTCATTGCGTCGGCGGCCGACTTCGCTGTCGACGGATCGGCCAGCGCGGTCGCGGCGGCCGTTGCGGTCGCCGGCGTCGTATGGGTGGTCGAGGCGCCCTTGCCGGTGCTGGGCGTCTTGTCGTCCGCGGTGCCGTTCAGGTCGTTTTTCGGGTTGCTAAGGCCGCGTACCGCGCTCGATACGCTCGCGGCCTTCGCAGCCGCGCCGCTTGCGAGCGCCGCCCCAGGCACCGCGCCCTGGCCGCTCGATAGCGCGGACAGCGCACTTTGCAACGCATCCTGCAGCGACTTCGGATCGACCGCGCCTTTCCCGCTCGCCGTGGCGGCCGTGAGCGCGCTCGTGGCCGTGCCGGCCAGCGCGCTCACCGCGTCAGCCGCGGAGCTTGCGGCATCGGTCGCGGTGGTCGCGTTCGCATCGGCGTTGTTGACGGGGGCCTGTGCCTGCGCTTGCGCTTGCGCCTGGGCCTGGGCGGCAGCCGCCGCGGCGGCGAGCGCGCCGGCGTCGGTCTGCGCCTTGGTGTCTTGCTGCTTCGTCTGCGTCGTGGTCGACTGGCTGTTCGATGCCTGCTGCGTGGGCGTGGTCGACGTAGTGGACGACGATGACGCGCTGCTGCTCGACGCGTTGCTCGTCGTGCCGCTGGCGTTCTGGCTGCTGCTCGCGCTCTGCCGCGAAGGAGCGGGCGCGGCTGCGCTGGGTCCGCTGGGCGCGCGCGGTGCCGAGGCTTGCGATGCCGTCGCTGAACTGGTTTGCTGTTGATTCGCGCTGTTCTGCTGGTCGATGCTTTGCTGCAAGGTCTGCGCGAACGGGGTCGAGCTGGCGGCGTTCGAGGCTGCGTTGCTCGACCCATTGCTGCTCGCGTCGAGCAGCGTGCTCAGTTGCGAACCGATCTGTGAAAGAAGCGACATAAAGAATCCTGTGAATCGGTCAAACGGGTGTGCCGTCAGGCATTAACCGTGAGGCGAGGCCTCACGCGCCGTCGGCTCGCATGCGCAGACTTCGCGCCGCGAATTCGTCGGCGTCGCGCTGTTCGCGCCGCGCCGCAACCTTCGCCTCGGCCGCCTCGCCGCGTGCCTGCAGCACTTCGTACGAGCCGAGCTTCTGCTTCTGGCGCTGCCAGTCGGGCTTCGCCATCTCGACGCGCGCGCTCGCCGCCGCGAGCAGGTTGCGCTGCTGCTCGATCGCTCCGTCGAGCGTGTCGAGGAACGCCTGGAAGTTGCGCATGTTGCCGGCGGGCATGCCCGACTGCGCGCTCTCGGTGAAGCGTGCGTAGTATTCGTTGCGGTACTGCACGAGTGCATCGAGTTGCGCCTGTACGTCGTTGCGCTCGCGCTGCGCGCGGCCGAGCCGCTGCGCGGCGGCGTCCACGTCGTCCTGCGCGAGACCGATCAGCGTCTTGATCGGGAAGTGTTTCGACATCGTCAGCCTCCTCGGCCCTAAGCAAACAGCGCGTTCAGCATGTCGATGCTCGGCTGGAAGTTCGCGCACTCGCGAAAGCCTTGCTGCAGGAACGCTTCCATCCGCGGATACAGCGCGATCGCGCGATCGAGCAGCGCGTCGCGCCCGGCCGAATAGGCGCCGACGTTGATCAGATCGCGGTTGCGCTGATAGCGCGACAGCATCTGCTTGAACATACGCGTTTTATTCAGATGGTTATCGTCGATCAACGCGGTCATTGCCCGGCTAATCGACGCTTCAATATCGATCGCGGGGTAGTGGCCGGCTTCGGCGAGCGAGCGCGACAGCACGATGTGGCCGTCGAGAATCGCGCGCGCCGAGTCGGCGATCGGGTCCTGCTGGTCGTCGCCTTCGGTGAGCACCGTGTAGAACGCGGTGATCGAGCCGCCGCCCGCCGGTCCGTTGCCGGTGCGCTCGACCAGCGCCGGCAGCTTCGCGAACACCGACGGCGGATAGCCCTTGGTGGCGGGCGGCTCGCCGATTGCCAGCGCGATCTCGCGCTGCGCCATCGCGTAACGGGTCAGCGAATCCATCAGCAGCAGCACGTGCTTGCCCTGATCGCGGAAGTATTCGGCGAGCGAGGTCGAGTACGCGGCGGCCTGCATCCGCAGCAGCGGCGACACGTCGGCCGGCGCGGCGATCACGACCGAGCGCGCCAGACCTTCCTCGCCGAGAATCTGTTCGATGAACTCCTTCACTTCGCGGCCGCGTTCGCCGATCAGGCCGATCACGATCACCTCGGCGCTGGTGTAGCGCGCCATCGTGCCGAGCAGCACCGATTTACCGACGCCCGAACCCGCGAACAGCCCCATGCGCTGACCACGGCCGACGGTCAAGAGCGAGTTGATCGCGCGCACGCCGACGTCGAGCACCTTGTGAATCGGCTCGCGATTGAGCGGATTGATGACCGGCGCGGAAAGCGGCGCATCGGTTTGCGTGCCGAGCGGGCCGAGCCCGTCGAGCGGACGGCCCGATGCGTCGAGCACGCGGCCGAGCAATTCCCAGCCGACCGGCAGACGCTTCGCGCCGGCGAGCGGGTCGGCGATCGGCGCGCTTTCGAGCGGAAACACGCGCGCGCCGGGCAACAGGCCGATCACCTCGGTGGTCGGCATCAGGAACAGCTTGTCGCCGGAGAAGCCGACCACTTCGGCTTCGGCCATCGGCAGCGAACTGCCGGGCGGCAGCTCGATCATCACTTCGGCGCCGACCGACAGACGCAGCCCGACCGCTTCGAGCACCAGACCGGCCGCGCGCGTCAGACGTCCGCACGCGCGCAGCGGCTTGGCGATCGCGTTGCGCGCGCGCAGCGCGTCGAGCTGGCCGCGCCATGCCTGCACGTGCGGATTGCTGTCGAGCGCGGGATCGTAGGACGGTGCGTGCGGGGCGTGAGCGGCGTGGTCCGTCGCGGCGGACGGGCGGCTCACCGCCGCGCCTGTTGCGAGATGCGCACTCGCGGGAGCGTGCAATGCCGCATCCGGTGGCTCCGGAAACCCGGACGAATCGACATCGGCCAGCGCCTCGGCGCCGAACGACGCCAACGCGAGCTCGCGTTCGAGCGGCGTCAGGTCGCTCGCGCGGATCTCGTCGAGTGTCGGCTTCACCACGTGCTCACCTTGCCGAGCGCGGCGGCGACGCGCTGCCAGCGCGTGTCGATGCCCGCGTCGACCTCACCGGTGCCGGCCTGCGCGCGGCAACCGCCACGCTCCACCGCTGCATCGGTGCGCACGGTCCAGCCGCGCGTTTGCAATTCTTCAAGCAGATATGCCTCGACCACCGGCAGATCGGCGGGACTCACGATCAGCGCCGGCGCGCCGGAGAGCGCGGGCTCGGCCGCGAGCACCTCGCGCGCGGCCGCGATCAACGCGGTTGGGTCGTGCTGCACGTGCTGGCGCACGACCTGCTGCGCGATGTCGAGCGCGAGTGCGATCAGCGTTTCGGAGATCGCGTGCTGCGCGCCATCGAGCGCGGTCTTGAAAGTTTCGGCGAGCGCGGCGAGCCGCATCGCTTCTTCGCGCGCCTCGGTCTGGCCCTGCGCGAAACCCTGCGCGTGCCCCTGGTCATACCCCGCCTGATAGCCGAGCGCCTGGCCGGCAACGTGACCGGACGCGACGCCCTGCGCATGCGCGGCTTCGCGGCGGCGCTCCAGTTCGGCTTCGAACGCGCGCTCGTCGAACTCGGGTTCGGCCGGCGGGGGCGGCGGCGGGGCCGGGTCGAACGACGCCATCTCCCAGCGCTGGTAAGCCGAGAGGCTGTCCTTTGCCGGGGCGTTCGAATCAGACATATGCGTCTTCCGCCTTGCCGCCGATCACGATCTGCCCGCTCTCGGCCAGGTTGCGCACGATCTGCAGGATGCGGCGCTGCTGCGTTTCGACTTCGGACACGCGCACCGGGCCGCGTGCGTCGAGGTCTTCGGCGAGCAGCTCGGCCGCGCGCTGCGACATGTTCGACAGGAACTTCTGACGCAGCGCGGGCGCCGCGCCCTTCAGCGAAATGATCAGCGCCTCGGATTCGACTTCCTTCAGCAGCAGCTGGATCGCGCGGTCTTCGAGTTCGAGCAGGTTCTCGAACACGAACATCTGATCGATGATCTTCTGCGCGAGCTCCGCGTCGTACTGGCGCACGTTCTCGATCACGCCTTCCTCGTGGTTGCTCGACATGAAGTTCAGAATCTCGGCCGCCGTGCGGATGCCGCCCATCGGGCTGCGCTTCAGGTTGTCGCTGCCCGACAGCAGGCCGGTCAGCACGTCGTCGAGCTCGCGCAGCGCGGCCGGCTGGATGCCGTCGAGCGTCGCGATCCGCAGCAGCACGTCGTTGCGCAGGCGCTCCGGGAAGCACGACACAATCTCCGAGGCCTGATCGCGGTCCAGATGCACGAGGATCGTCGCGATGATCTGCGGATGCTCGTTCTTGATCAGTTCCGCGACCGCCGACGAGTCCATCCACTTCAGGCCTTCGATGCCGCTCGTGTCGCTGCCCTGCAGGATCCGGTCGATGATCGCGCCGGCCTTGTCGTCGCCGAGCGCCTTGGTCAGCACCGAGCGGATGTAATCGCTCGAATCGAGCGACATGCCGGTGTGCTGCTCGGCCTCGCGCACGAACTCCTGCAGCACCTCGTCGATCTGCTCGCGGGTGACGTTTTTCAGCGCGGCCATCGCGACGCCGATTTTCTGGACCTCACGCGGGCCCAGAAACTTGAACACCTGCGCCGCCTCTTCCTCGCCGATCGACATCAGCAGCAGCGCGCTCTTCACTACGCCTTCAGCGCTCATCGGACACCCAGTTCTTGACGACGGTTGCTACGATCTTCGGATCCTGACGCGCGATGTTGCGCGCGAACTCCAGGTTCCGCTCGTACTTGTGCTTCGCGTTTTCGAGCGCGAGCTTCTCGCTATCCGCTTCGATTTCGACCACCGCGCCGTCGCGCTGCTCGGCCGGGATGCCGTCGAGCAGCACCGGCTCGTCGGGCGACATCAGCGCGGGCACCGGCTCGGGGGGCGGCGGGAAGGCGCGGCGCAGCGCCGGCTTCACCATCACGAAGTAGAGGAACAGGGCCACCGCGCCGATGCCGAGGTACGTCGCGATCTGCTTGTAGAGCGCGAGCATGTCCGGGGTGCGCCACCACGGCAGGTCGGCGTTCGGATCGAGGTCGGTGGTGAACGCGCTGTTGACCACGTTGACCGAGTCGCCGCGCGACGCGTCGTAGCCCATCGCGTCCTTCACGAGCTGCGTGATCTGCGCGAGCTTGTCGGCGCTGACCGGCTGCATCGTCACGTGCCCCTTCGGATCGACGACCCGCAGATAGTTGACGACCACCGCGACCGTCAGCCTGCGGATGCCGCCCATCGGCTGGTCGATGTGACGCACGGTCTTGTCGAGCTCGTAGTTGGTGGTCGAATCCTTGTGATCGCTGATCGGCGTCGTGCTCACCGAGCTCGCGCCGTTGCCGGCCACGATCGGCGCGGAGGCCGGCTGCGGCGGCTGGTTCGACAGCGCGCCCGGCACGCCCGAGGCGCCGCCCTGCGACATTTCGGTGGCGCTGCTCGTCTGCTGGCTGCGGATCGCAGCGTCCTGCGGATTGGCGTTCGGGCCGTACTTCTCCGAAGTCTGCTCGCTGTGCGAGAAGTCGATGTCGGCGCTGACCTGCGAGCGCGCGTTGCCGGCGCCGAACAGCGGCGCGAGGATCGTGTCGATGCGCTGCTGCGTGTTGCGTTCGATCTGCTGGCGGAACTTCAGCTGGGTCGCATCGAGGCCGCTGCCGTTGGTTGGCTGCGTGAGCAGGTTGCCGTCCTGGTCGAGGATCGTCACGCCGCGCACCGGCATTTGCGGCACCGCCGACGCCACCATGTGCGTAATCGCGACCACTTGCCCTTCGTCGAGCACGCGGCCCGGGTACAGGTTCACGAGCACCGACGCCGACGGCGGTTCCTTGTCGCGCACGAATACGCTCGGCTTCGGAATCGCGAGGTGCACACGCGCCGATTTGACGCTCGAGATCGATCCGATCGTGCGTTCGAGTTCGCCTTCGAGCGCGCGCTGATAGTTGATCTGTTCGTCGAACTGGCTGATGCCGAACTTCTGGTTGTCCATCAGCTCGAAGCCGACCGAGCCGCTCTTCGGCAGTCCCTGCGAGGCGAGGCGCAGGCGGGTCTCGTGGACCTGCTCGGCCGGCACGAGGACCGCGGTGCCGCTTTCGGACAGCTTGTATGGGATATTGGCCTGCTGCAGCGCGGCGATGATCGAGCCGCCGTCGCGGTCGGACAGATTGCTGTAGAGCACCTTGTAGCTAGGCGCGCGCGACCACAGGAACAGACCGGCGACGACCGCCACCAGCAGCGCGACCGCGAACACGAGCGGGGCGCGCGGGTTGCCGCGCATCTGCGCGAGTCCGGACAGACGCTGGCCGAAATTGCCGCCGAGACCTCCGAGGCCGCCGAGGCCACCGAGGTCGGCCGTGCCGCCGGCCGGGCCGCTCGCGGTCTGAGCGGCTGCGGGCTGCGCGCCGGCGAGCCCCATGCGGGCGTCGGGGTTGATCAACGAGTTGGCTGACGAATCCATGCGTCGGGTTTCTCCGGGGGATGCCTTGGCGTTCTGCCGTGATGCCGCGCCGGGGCTCGGCGGACGGACAGAGACTTTCACCTTTGAAATTATCCGCAGCGCCGCTCAACCCGATTGCTTGAATAGAGCCGGGTTTCCCCCCTAGTTTCGGGACTTTCCGCGAGGGGCCGCTGCTATGCTTTCGTCCAGATCGATACACCTTCCGGTGCTCCGATCGCCTATCCAACGGAGAAAAAGATGACCATGCCCGTGAACGCGCTATCGTCGGCGCTGCAACAGATGCAGGCGATGGCGGCGCAGGCGGCCGGCGGCGCGAGCCCCGTGGCGGAGCAATCCGGCGCGGCGACGCCGACCAACTTCGCGGCGGCGCTGAAGGCCTCGCTCGACAAGATCAGCAGCGACCAGCAGAAGGCGATCGGTGAGTCGCAGGCGTTCGAACTCGGCGCGTCCAATGTGTCGCTGAACGACGTGATGGTCGATATGCAGAAGGCGAACGTCGGCTTCCAGTTCGGACTGCAGGTGCGCAACAAGCTGGTCGCCGCGTACAACGACATCGCGCAGATGTCGATCTGAGCGGGATCGCCTGGGACTGCATGAAGGATTGCCCGAAGGTCCGCATGAGTCCCGTCCGACGATCCGGCAAGCCGCTGCCGGCGCTTGCGCCGACGGCTTCGCGCCGCGTCTTCCGTGCCCGCCCAGCGGCGCTTTCGATCCTCCTTGCACCGGACTAAAGCTTTGTCGTCGCGCATCCGATAACCAAATTACATGTCAGCGATTGGCGCGGCGACGCGCCAGCGCGGCCACGCCACGACTTAACCGCAGCCAGTATCAGAGGAGGAGCGCCGATGTTTTCCCAAGGACACGCTGGAGCCAACGCGTACGCGCGTGTCGGTATCGAGACATCCGTGATGGGCGCAAGTCCGCATCGTCTGATCGTGTTGCTGTACCAGGGTGCACGCCAGGCGATCGCGCAAAGCCGCCTGCATTTGCAGCAGGGCAACGTGGCAGAGCGTGGCATGGCGATCAGCAAGGCGATCCGGATCATCGAAAGCGGGCTGCAGGCGTCGCTCAACCTCGAGGTAGGCGGCGAAATCGCCGAACGGCTCAATGCGTTGTACGACTATATGGCGCGTCGGCTGTTGCAAGCCAATATCAATCAGAGCGAGGCGATGCTCGTGGAAGTGGACCGACTGCTCGCGACGCTCGAAGAGGCATGGATCGGGATTGCCCCGGAGATCGCGCGGATGGCGGCACAGCCAGCCGCGGAAAGCCTGAGATGACATCGAACGCAGAATATTTTGCCCGCTATGAAGCGGTCGCCGCGCTGTCCTGCCGCATGCTGATCGCGGCCCGCCGTGCACTGTGGGACGACCTGGTGCACTTGCAGGAAGAGTATCGGCATCTGGTCGAAGCGCTGCGCGAAGCCGACGTGGGCGTCAAGCTCGACGAGGCCGAGCGCCTGCGCAAGTACGCGCTGATCCGCCAGATCCTCGCCGACGACGCCGCGATCCGCGACCTCGCGAATCCGACCATGGCGCATCTGTCGGCGCTGTTCGCCGGCCGGCCGACGCGTGTGCTCAAGGAGCTGTACGGGGCGCGCTGAGTGCGCGCGGGCACGCGGGTGAGCAGGCGCCACACCGTGCGCATCTGAAGGATCGCAGCAATCAGAGCATCGCGCGCGTTGCCGCCGATGCGACCAAGGAACCGGTATGAACGGAATCGATTCGGCCCTCGCTTCGGTGCTGTCGAGCCGGATCGACAGCCTGCTCAACATCGCGCCGGGAACCGCGACCACCTCGCAGACCGGCGCAGCCGGCGTCGATACCAAGGTTCCCGCGGCGCCAGCGAACGCGACGCCCGCGCCGCAGTCGTCCGCGCAAACCGCGCTGTCGGCTGTCGCGCTGACGCTGAATGCGATCGCGCACTCGGGCGGCGAGGCGACACCGGCGGTGCTCGGCCGCGAGCCGATCTGGGCGGCCGCGCCGGCGCTCGACGTCGCCATCGAGAGCTTGCCGCTGACCAATGCGGGCGCCGCTACTGGCGATTCCGCCGCTTCCGCGAATATCAATACCAACCCCAACGCTGCTGCCAACGCAACCGCGGCTACCACCGCGAGCGTGGCGGCCACCGAAGTGCCGGTCGCGGCGCTCGCGGCCGCGCTGCAAAAGACAGTGGCTGACAGCGGCCTGTTCTACGAGGCGCATCTCGCGGCGTGGCTGGTCGGCCAGCGTTCGCCGGCTCAACTGGCGAACGAGGCACAGAATCAGCTCGTCGCAGATTCTCAATTGCCCCCCGGCTGGAGCGCCGACGCTGGCGATGCGAGCACGCGGTCCGCTTCGGCGAACGGAGCCTCCGAGGCGACGCCACGCGGCGCGCCGACCGGCACACCGAACGGCACACCGGCTGGCACGCCGAACGCTGCCGACAACAACCCTGCCTCGCACGCGATGCCGTCGATCCTGACCGCGCAGGCCGCGCGCCTCGTCGCGGGCGAGCTGCTGGCCAGTTCGGTGTCCGATCTGAACGGCCAGTCCACGCATACGGCGCCGCACGGCGCGGCGTCGCAGGCGGCCGATGCCGGTCCATCGCAGAGCGCGCAGGCGATGGCGGCGGCGGTGCATCCGGCGACGGCGTCGCTCGTGCGCCAGCAGCTCGATCTGCTTGCGACCGGACAGTTTCGCTGGACCGGCGAGGCGTGGCCCGGCGCGCGTCTGGACTGGACCATCGAGCAGGATGGCGACGAATGGGACCGCAGCGGCGGCGGCCTCGCGAGCGAGGACGATCAGCCGTGGCGCACGCGCCTGACGCTGTCGCTGCCGTCGCTCGGCACCGTCGATGCCGAGCTGACGCTGGTCGGCACGCGGCTGAGCGCGCGCGTGCAGGCGAGCCCGCGGGGCGCCGCGCGGCTCGCGACGCAGGGGGACGGTTTTCGTCAGCGGCTCGCGGCGGCCGGGATCGAGTTGCAGGGATTGACGATTCGGGAGATTGGCGGCGGTGCGCCAGGTGCTGCTGCGGCTGGCGCCTCGGCGGCTGGGGCGCAGGCGGCGGGCGCGTATGCACGGTCGGCGTCGGCGGCTGTAACCGAGTCGGCGGCGGCGAGCACCGCTCCGCGCGACGACTTCGATTGGGATATCTGATGAGCCGCACCCATCGTCGCAGCGCGGCTGCGCTCGTTTATGACGCTCATGGCGGGGAGCCCGCGCCGCGTGTGGTCGCGAAGGGGTATGGGCTGCTTGCCGACATGATCGTGCAGCGCGCGAAGGAAGCAGGGCTGTATGTGCACGAAGCGCCCGAGATGGTGTCGCTGTTGATGCAAGTCGATCTGGATGCGCGGATTCCTCCGGAGCTTTATCAGGCTGTTGCCGAGTTGCTGGCCTGGTTGCATCGGCTCGAGAGTGGGGCCGATGTTGAGACGGCTCATGAGGGGGGGAGCGCTGGCCCGCAGGATGTGGTGGATGTCGTTGCTACTGATGTGCCTGGCGGCACGGGCGCTGTGGATCATTGACGGTGCGGGATTGTCCTTTTTGCAGGGCGGGGCGCTTTTTTGTTTTTGTTCTTGTGTGAGCCTGTCAGAAATTTTGTGTTCAAGGCATAACATGTACCCAAAGGAGCATGTATGCCAAGCAAACCAAAAGCAGGGTCTGCGCCCCCGCCTGAGCTGCCCGCGATTCCAGAGGAGCTCATCGAT